>JAISUC010000003.1 GCA_031272275.1 Actinomycetes bacterium
ACGCACTCCCCCGACTTATTAGAATGGGGTCGGGTTCGCCCGTTACAGCGAAGGGTGTTAGCACGTTTGACACCTGTTAAGGTCTGCGCGGTGACGTGCAGGCGAACAGAGGTGGTACCGCGGGAATGTTCAGTGTTCGCACCGTTCTCGTCCTCTGGTCAGCATTTGGCCGGAGGATTTTTTATTGCTCCCCCGACCGAATACACGGGCCCCGTCGGCACAGGCGGGATGAGGAGAAGGAGCAGTTCCATGAGCAAGGCACAGAAAGTAGCAGTGAATGCGGGCGCATCGGCGCGCTCGCGCACGGTGCCCACAACGCGCAACCGTGCGCAGGTCTTGGTTGCAGGGTCGATTTTGCAGCTGTTCTTGGGTATTTTGTACGTGTGGAGCGTGTTTGTGGCGCCGGTCAGCGAGCTGCACGGCTGGGATCCGGCGGCAGTCAAGCTGACCTCGTCATACATGCTGTGCTGTTTCGCCGTCGGCATTTTGTTGGGAGGCAAACTGCAGGTGAAAATCGGCACAACCAAAGTCGCGCTGATGGGGGGCTTGGCACTGGCGGTCGGTATGCTGGTGGCGTCCATCGCACCCGACGGGGCGATTTGGCTGCTGTATGCAGGCTATGGTGTCATAGGCGGCCTGGGCGTCGGCATGGGCTATAATGCCTCGCTGACCTCGGCACAACGCGCGTGGCCCGAAAAACGCGGGCTGGCCATCGGCATCAGCGTGGGCGCGTTCGGCGCGGCTGCCGTGGTGTTCGCGCCGCTGGTCGAATCGATGGTGGGCGCCATCGGCCTGAACCTGTCTCTGCGCATTCTGGCAGCGGCGTTCGCGCTGGTGACCGTGCTGCTGGCACGCTGGATTGTGTTGCTGGATGCGCCGGCACCGGCAGCTGCGGCACAGGCGGCAGTGAAAACCGCGGACGGTGCTGCGGACGCGGCACCCGTCCCTGCGGCGGCCCCGCGTCAGTACACCACCATGCAGATGCTGGGCACGGCGTCGTGCTGGTGCATCATGCCCTCGCTGATGCTGGGAATCGCCTGCTATTTCGTGTTGAACCCCTCGTTCAAATCACTCGCGCTGGAACGCGGATTGGCGGCCCCCATGGGCACCGCGCTGGTCATGGTTGCAGGCGTGGCAAACGCACTGGGACGTCTGGGAGTGCCGGCGCTGTCCGACCGACTGGGCAGGCGCGCGGCGGCGGTACTGATCGGGGCTTTGACCGCGGCATCGGCAGGCATCCTGATTTTCGCCCAAGGCTGGTTGTTCCTGGGCATCGTCGCGGTCGTCGCCTTCTGCTATGGTGGCTATTCGGGTGTCTACCCGCTGCTGGTGGGTGAGGCCTTCGGCTATGACAACATCGGCGCGAACTGGGGCGCGGTCATGTCGGGATTTGCGGTCTCGGCACTGATTACCCCGATGCTGATTGCGCTGATTCCCAATCAGATGGTCGTCTTCGTCGTGTTGGCGGTGATGGCAATCGTCAGCGGGCTACTGATTATCATTATGCCCAAACAACCGGGCATGCGCCGTGCACGCAAAACGGAAACCCTACCGCGGGCTCCCGAGGCCGCATAGTCCCTGTCACATCCACACCCCGCATCGTGGATGTGGCACACGCAGGAGAGGCACCGGGGGAGTCAGAGCTCGGGACGTACTCCCCCGGTGGGTGTCCCCGGTCGCCCGGACGTTGTTTCGCTGTTTCGTGTGCTAGGATACCGATATGAGCGATGATCATCCAGACAGCCACCACATTCGCGCGGTCACCTTTGACCTGTCGGGCACGCTGGCGGCGCACACCGGGTTTCCCGCCGACTGGGCAGCCACGGCAAACGGTGCGCTGACGGCGGCGGCGGGCACTTGGCAGGTCACACCGACGGCACCCCAGCTGGATGCGGCACGCGAATGGCTGCTGGAGCAAAACCCGATGCGCAACCCGCGCCTGCACGAACTGAGTGCCGAGGAAATGTTCCGTCCGCTGTTCGGCCACCTGGATGTGCCGCCGGATCTGGACCTGACGCGCGCGATCGAAATCTACTATGACCATTTCGCTGTTGGAATCGAGCCCTTTGCTGAAAGCGCCGATGTCGTGCGCGCGCTGCTGGACGCACAGGTTCCGGTGGGTATCCTCAGCGATGTGCCGTCCGGAATGCCGCGGCAGCGCACGCTGGATGACATCGCCAGCTTGGGCGCCGATATTCTGGCGCGGCTGCGGCCCTATACGCTGACCTCGTCCGAGGTCGGCATGCGCAAACCGTCACCCGACGGGTTTATGCAATTGGCTGCATTATTACGAGTACGTCCCGCAGATATGCTGTATATCGGAAACGAGCGCTGTGACATCGACGGTGCCCACAGTGTGGGGGCGACCGCAGCCCTAGTCTGGCGCAAAGACGGGCCGGCACCCGATTGGGGTCAGGAGCTGACCTGGACCGATTTGCGACCGGTGTTGAACATATTGAGCGACGGGGAGCCATGGAGACGCGCACGCGCATAGTGAAACTGGTGCATACGGCGCTGTTTGCAGCGCTGATATTCGCGCTGACCTTTCTGGTGCGGGTGCCGATTCCGTTGACATCGGGCGGTTACGTGAACTTGGGCGATACGGCGGTCTTTCTGGCAGCGGCGCTGATCGGAGGACCTGCGGCCGCGGTTGCGGCGGGCGTGGGCTCGGCATTGGCCGATGTCGCCGCAGGATATGCGTTGTACGCGCCTGCGACCCTGGTGATCAAGGCACTGATGGGCTTGGTCTGCGGAGCCCTGGTTGCGCGCCGCCCGGGTGTGCGCGCATTTGTGGTGGCGGCGCTGGTCGCGGGTGCGGTGATGGTTGTCGGCTATGCCCTGTATGAATCGGCGCTGTACGGCGTGCGCTATGCCCTGCTGGCGGCGGGATTCAACTGCATCCAGTGGGGGGCATCGGTTCTCTGCGCGGGACTGCTGTATCCGGTGGCGCGGCGCGTCGGCGCACTCAGCACCTGAAACCTTCAAACATCAATGCGAGCGCGGAGCGCGCGCGGCAATACAGCGGGTGTGCGGCATCACCCCACCAACGTCATTGCGAGGCGGCGTAGCCGCCGCGGCAATCCACCGGGGCGGGAGGACACCCGCCCCGGATCAATGATTCGGATGCGCGTAAACGCGCATCCTCAACGTTATGTGTTCGCGCAACGAAACCCGGTTTCGCTCACAGCCAGACTTTTTCGCGAAACGGAAAAGCTCGTTTCGCTCTGGGGGCGGCACGGTGTGCCGCGCTACGAGGATTACTTCGATTGAATATTTACTGATTGACTATTGGTCATATCGTCGGTTTGGATATATCACCTGCAATTGCAGGACGCCCTGTAGGGGGGCACTCCGTGCCCCCGCGTGGCGACGACAGCCGCCACATAACAGATCCCGTGGCGTGCTTTTCGCCACGGGGACAATGGACCGGCGTGCATTCGGAAAGCAGGGTTCAATTGCAGGAATCCCTGTAGGGGGGCACTCCGTGCCCCCGCGTGGCGACGGTAGTCGCCGGATAACAGGTCCCGTCACGCAGCGCGTGACGGGGCATTAACCGGTGCGACGGCCACGGGTGCACAGCAGCGGTGGTGCGGGATGGCGCGGCGCGTCGGGACGTACTCCCCCCCGGGTGTTTTTGAATTTTCAGTGGACGAAATTTGCATACCGGGGCGCAATCCGCTAGCATAGGAAAGTTCGATTTCACAGCCCCGTGAGAACACACGAACAACGTAGGAGGAACCGTGAGTACGTATTACGCGAAGCCCGGCGAGGTCCAGCGCGAATGGTTGTTGGTCGATGCGACCGACAAAGTGCTGGGACGGCTCGCCACACAGATTGCGGCGATCTTGAAAGGCAAGACAAAGCCGCAGTACACACCGCATACCGATGTCGGTGATTTTGTCATTGTCATCAATGCGGATAAGGTGCGCTTGACCGGTAACAAGGCCGATCAGAAGACCTATTATTCGCACAGCGGATATCCGGGTGGCCTGAAAGAGGTCCCCTATGAGCGGATGTTGGAGCGTCACCCCGAGCGCATCATCGAGAAAGCGGTCAAGGGTATGCTGCCGAAGAACACCTTGGGTCGCATGATGGGCAAAAAGCTGAAGGTCTATGCCGGACCCGAGCATCCGCACACGGCACAGAATCCCCGCACAATCGAGTTGGAGGCATAACGATGGCTGAGAACACAAACCCCGAAGTGACTGAAGAAGCCGTATCGGCTGACGCTGCCGCCCCGGCGGAAGCCGTCGAGACTGCTGCGGAGGAAAAGCCCGCCAAAAAGCCGGCTGCGAAAAAGCCCGCCGCTGCAAAGAAGCCTGCTGCAAAGAAAGCGGATGCGGAGGGCGAGGACGCGGTCGAGAAAAAAACCGCCGCCAAAAAGCCGGCTGCCAAAAAGCCCGCCGCCCCAAAGAAGCCTGCGGCAAAGAAGACGGACGCCGTACCTGCGGACGCAGCTGCGACTGCAACCGGCAAGAAAAAGCCCCGTCCCAAGGTCGACCTGCCGAAACCGGCAGTTGACTATCGTGGAACCGGACGTCGCAAGAACGCGATTGCGCGCGTGCGCATCTTTGCCGGCACCGGTCAGATTTTCTGCAACGGATTGCCCGCCGCCGATTATTTCGGTCGTGAGCAGTTGGTGAACTTCGTCAAGACCCCGTTCAAGACGGTCGACGCCGCCGACCAGTTTGACGTGATTGCGCTGCTGAACGGCGGCGGCAAGAGCGGTCAGGCGGGTGCTTTGCGTCACGGTATCGCCCGTGCCCTGCTGGACGCGAGCGAGGATTACCGCGCCGACTTGAAAAAGGCCGGTCTGTTGAGCCGCGACCCCCGTATGGTCGAGCGCAAGAAGTACGGTCTGAAAAAAGCCCGCAAGCGTCCGCAGTTCTCAAAGCGCTAGTATTTTCGGTATTTCGGTATTTCGGTACCGGGCGCACGCTGTTCGGTGCCGGTGGCACCGAACGCGCAGCGGGTGCAGCGGTTCTGATGCATCTGGGATAATGAAAGCCCGCCTTGGTGCGGGCTTTCTGTTTATCTTGCATACGACGTGGGACGACCGGCGGACAGCCGGGAACAGATGTAGAAAGGTTAGGTGGCACCCTTGGCTGGTAAGCTCTTTGGAACTGACGGCATTCGTGCCGTTGCGAATACGGTGTTGACCCCCGAGATGGCCTTTCGTCTGGGGCGTGCCGTGGTGGAGGTTTTGGGTTCGGGCTCGCAACGTCCCCGTGTTCTGATCGGGCGCGATACCCGCCGTTCAGGTGAAATGTTAGAGGCGGCGTTGGCTGCCGGCATCACCAGCGCCGGTGGCGATGCGCTGTCTGCGGGCGTGATTCCGACACCGGCGATCGCGCTGTTGCTGCGCGACTACGACGCGAGCTGTGGTGTGGTGATTTCGGCCAGCCATAACCCCCCCGAATACAACGGGCTGAAGGTCTTTTCTGCGGACGGCTACAAGCTGGATGACGCTGACCAGGATGCCATCGAGGCGCTGCTGACCGGGCCTGTGGATGATCCGACCGCACGTCTGACCGGTGCGGCACTGGGTCGCACGGTCACCTTGCCGGACGCGACCGAGCGCTATATCCGATACATGGTCGATGTGCTGGGACGCGGTGCCCTGAACGGTCTGAAGGTTGCCATCGACTGTGGGCATGGGGCGGCGCATACGGCGACCCCTGTGGCTTTCCACCGGCTGGGCGCACAGGTCAAGGCGATCAACGCCGACTACAACGGAGACGATATCAACGTCGGTGTGGGTTCGACGCATATGGATGTCATCGCGGACTTGGTGAAATCCGGCGATTTTGACCTGGGTATTGCTCACGACGGCGACGCCGACCGGATGCTTGCGACCGATGAAAACGGCGAAATCATCGACGGGGATTGCCTGCTGGCCATTGCGGCGAAATACCTGCAGGATACCGACCGTCTGCCGGTTCCCGTGGTGGTAGGCACCGTCATGAGCAACATGGGGCTGCCTCGCGCGCTGGCTGACCTGGGTATCCGGTTCGAGGCCACCGCCGTGGGCGACCGTTACGTGCTGGAACGCATGCGCGAAACCGGTGCCGTGTTGGGTGGCGAACAGTCCGGCCACGTTATCTATCTGCAGTACAACACGACCGGGGACGGCCTGCTGTCTGCCCTGATGTTGGCGGCGGCGGTCAAGCACGCGGGCAAACCGGCATCCGAACTGGCGCGCATCATGACCCGCTATCCCCAAGTGACTGAAAACGTCACCGTTACCAGCAAGGCACTGGACGACAACGCAGCCGTCACCGCCGCCATTCAGGCCGCAGCCGATGCGCTGGCAGACGACGGACGCGTGCTGGTTCGCGCCAGCGGGACCGAGCCTTTGGTTCGCGTCATGGTCGAGGCAGCCGATACCGACCGTGCCGCCCGTATCGCGTCCGACCTGGCAGCTGTGGTGCAGGAACACTTAGGGTAAAATGTGACAGGTACGATGCATTTCAACCCTACGAGAGGCGCGCAGTCCGGGTACGACTGCAGCCGGAAATAGATGGAGAGAGAACTATGTATGCACTGGGTAAGGATGGAAAATTGTTCGGACGCCGTCTGCAGGACGTGGACGGCGAGCAGAAACTGGTGTACGACCTCAGTTTCGAGATGAAGGATTACGACGACGGGTTCGTCACCAAGCGCTTCACCGACGACGAGGGTATGCTGGTCTTCAAAGAGCGCGAGGATATCGATGCCTATCTCGCCCAAAAGTGGTATCACGCAGAAACCGAAGACGAAATCATGCAGGACAAAGACGAAATGGAAATCGTCGATTTTGACCTGTTGCACTCACGCCGGCACGGCGAAAAGGCCTAAGTACTGCGGTAACACCACGTCCGCATCGAAATGCGACCTGGCGTAGGCATATTGTGCCTGCGCCAGTTCTTTTCGCAGGCCGGCCCCACACATATCCCCCAGCAGAACTGCCACCTGATTCGGGCTCGCATCGCATAACGCCCGTTCGTCACGCACCACATCGATGATTCCTCGGGAGTACGTCCCGCAGACCGCTTGACCCGCGGCGATTTGCTCCATCAGTGACCGGGGCAGCCCCTCGCGTACTGAAACCAGCGCGCCGAAATCGCCGGCCGCCAGCGCCCGCAACAGTTCGGGGCGGTCCAGGTGCCCGGTGAAATGCACCGGCAGCCGCTCGCGTGCAACCCGCAGGCGCAACTGCTGCTCCAACGGACCGGTCCCCACAAACAACAGGTGCAGGTTCTGTGCGTCGGTACCGGCGGCCGTGGTAGCGGCGTCGGCGCCGGCGGTGTCACCGCGCAGCGCGCTCAGGGCATCCAGCAGCAGCCCGTGGCGTTTATTCTCATTCATTTCCGCAACCACGCAGCACAGGGGTGCCTCGGGTGGGATTGCGTACTGTGCGCGAACCGCGCGACGCTCGGACACAGCAACGCCGCCGACATCAAACTCCCCCATGTCGATACCGATGCCGTCGATGCGCAGGACTGCGGTGCGGCTTATCGTGCAGGCGGCAACCATCGCGCGTGCCGCCGCTTCGTCGATGTCGTTCATTACGGTCAGGATGTCGGTCGCGGGCAGGCAGGCGGTTTCGGCGCGGCGGAACAGGGCGGGTGCGACGCCGCGCGCGCCGGGAAAAAAGTGAAAGCCGTGACAGGTGTAGATGATGCGGGGGCGCAGGTCCGGGCAGCTGTTATCGCCGTCACGCCCCGCGGCACCGCCGGCACCGCCACCCCCGTCGTGTCCGCCACCTGCGCGCATCCCGCGCAGCGCCAGCCGCGTCATGCAGCTGGCGATGGGGGTGTGGGTGTGAATGACGTCGTAGTTGCCGGCGCGGACCAGCGTCCGCACCTGCCGCGCAATCGCCGGATAGCATGCAAACGAGGCGACCGAGCGGCTCCAGTTGACGGTGTGTATCCGGTCGAATTCGGCAGCCAGCGTGTCGGATGCACCCACGGTCCCGCGTACCCGGTCGCTTGCCGCGCACAGGGCATCGACCTGCCAACCGCGACTGCGCAGCGCCCTTGCCAGCGGCAACAAAAAGGCGCGCAGGGTGACCGGCACCGTTGTGACGAACAGCGCCCTGCCGCCTGCAGGTACGTCCCCGTGTTTCGCCTGTGTTTCCACGGCACCAGTCTAGCACGGGGATGCTTCCGGTCCGTGCTAGACTGACTATGTGGACAGACGCACACGTGACTGTGGGGCAGGAGATGGGAACACCATGACCGGGACAGAAAACGAATCACCAACCGGCGCGCAGGGCGGCGTGCAGGATGCCGCGCCGACCGCTGCAACTGCAACCGCGCCTAACAGCGCGCCCGCCGCGCCGCACACCGCCAACTGGAACCTCGACTCGCTGGCGGCGCGCGGCATCGACCCTAACGCGGCCTACGACTCGCTGGTCGAACAGACCGCGGCGGCCATCCACGCGGCCGGCTTCACGCACGCGCTGATCGGCCTGTCGGGCGGCATCGACTCGTCGCTGACCGCGACCATCGCCGTTGACGCGCTGGGTGCCGACTGCGTGCACGGCGCGCTGATGCCGTCGCCCTATTCCAGCCGGGGTAGCCTGCTCGACGCGAACCAGCTTGCAACCAATCTGAACATCTCCACCCACACGCTGCCCATCACGCCGGTTTTCAACGCATTTCGCGCCACACTCGCCCCCGTGTTCCGTGACGCACCACCCGACGTGACCGAAGAAAACCTCCAAGCCCGCATCCGCGGCACGCTGCTCATGGCGCTCTCGAACAAGTTCGACTGGTTCGTCCTCGCCACCGGCAACCTCAGCGAAGCCGCGATGGGCTACGCCACCCTCTACGGCGACATGGTGGGCTCGTTTGCGCCGCTCGCCCCGTTGCTGAAAGCCTGGGTCTACGAACTGGCCCACGTCCGCAACATTCGCGCCGCCGCCGCCGGCCACACCCCCCCGATTCCGCCCGCCGCACTCACCAAAGAACCCTCCGCCGAACTTTCCGCAGGTCAAACCGACCGCGACGCCCTGGGCGGCTATGAACACCTCGACCCGGTGCTCTATCGCCATCTGTTCTGCGCCGCCGACGCGGATGCGCTGATTGCCGCAGGCTTCGACGCCGACTACGTCACCACCACGCTCAATCGCTACCGTTCGATGCAATTCAAACGCGACTTGGCCTGCCCGGGTGCTATCCTTTGAACCATGAAACTCAGCTATCGCACCCGTTCGGTCGACACCGTCACCCCCGAACTGGCGAACCTCATATATAACAACCTCTATCGCGATTGGGGAGTGCCGCGCGACCACGACTGGTTACAGGCGGCCGACGGCGGCTATTTCCTCATGCAGTTGCTGACTGACGACGACCCCACTGACGACGCGGATCAATTGGGGGAGCACGTCCCGGCGTCTTGCGGCAAACTGACGGGCGCCCTGCGCTTGATGCCGGTCGACCCCGAACACCCCGACCGCCAGCAGATTCGCCAGGTGGCCGTCGACCCCGACCTGCGCGGCCGTGGTTTGGGACGCGCTCTGATGGATCGCGCGCGTCAATGGGCTGCCGAACACGGTGCCCGCGTGCTGTGGCTCAAAGCGCGCAAGCCCGCCTGGGGTTTCTACGAGCGCCTGGGCTACACCCGCGTCAGCGAGCTCTACCTGTCACCGCTCACCAAAATCCCGCACATCACCATGGAGCTCGCCACCATGGAACGCCTGACCTAATATCCCGAGCCGGTGTCCCCGTCGTCAAGCAGCTGAAAGTGAAACTGACCTCGGCAAAGGCAACCAATGATAAGGTGACGTTCAAATCGTCAAAGGCAGGAGTCCTGAAAGTCGACAAAGCGCGGAGCGCGCCCCAACGTCATTGCGAGCCCGCCGCAGGCGGCCGTGGCAATCCATGCGGCGACGACAGCCGCCGGACAACAGGACCCGTGCGCAGCGCGGGATTTGGTGAATTTGGAGTTTTCGAAAAGTTAGGCTTGACTTACCGCTTCTTTTTATAATAAAATCACAGATTGCTGAAATTCGCGAAACTACGGATTTGAGGAGGAATCAACCAGTGTCGAAATCAGCCGGTTCCCCTGCCCTGTCACACGTCGTCCCGCCTGCGCAGGCAATGCGTCGGAGCTTTGGAAAAAGCCCCGAAATCCTCGAGGTTCCAAACCTCATCGGTATACAGAAGGATTCATTTGCGTGGTTCATGGATTATGGACTGCGCGCGGTGTTTGATGAAATCTCTCCGATTACCGACCGTGATGAACGCTTTGCGGTGCGCTTTGGTGTGGCCGACCCGAACAACATCGTCGCACCGAAAGGCTATCTGTTCGGAGAGCCGAAAAACACGGTCGACGAATGCAAGGAAAAGGGCCTGACCTATCAGGCATCCCTTTCCGCAAACGTCTCGGTCGTCAACCGCGAGACTGGTGAGGAAATTACCAAAAACCTGGTCTATCTGGGCGACTTCCCCACGATGACCGATCGCGCGACCTTTGTCATCAACGGCAGCGAGCGCGTCATCGTCAGTCTGTTGCAGCGTTCCCCGGGCGTGTATTTCGCCATCGACGAGCGCCGCGACAAGAACAGCTACTATACCGCCGAGCTCAAGCCGCACCGTGGTGCGCCGCTTTCGTTCGAGATGGATCGCGCGGGCGCCATCCAGGCCAACGTCAACCGCAGCCGCAAGGTTCCGGTCACGATGTTTTTGCGCGCAATCGGACTGGCCTCGACCGATGCCGAGCTGCTGGCGCTGTTCGACAACTCCGAGACCATTCAGCGTACTTTGGATCGCGACCCCATCAAGGATTGCGACGAGGCCCTGCTGGAGGTCTACAAGCGTCTGCGCCCCGGCGAGCACCCCACACTGGAAAGCGCGACCGCGCTGTTGAAGGGGCTGTACTTTGACGCCCGCCGCTATGACCTGGCACGTGTCGGTCGCTATCAAATCAACAAGAAACTGAACCTGGAATTCGGCGACGAGCAAACCGCGCTGGAACCCGAGGACATCATCGCGACGGTGCGCTATCTGTGCAACTTGGTTGACGGCGTCGAGGGCTATACCATTGACGACATCGACCATTTGGGCAACCGCCGTATCTCGACTGCCGGCGAACTGATTCAAAACCAGTTCCGCGTCGGTCTGGCGCGTATGGCACGCACCGTCAGCGAGCGTATGTCGACGCTGGCTGCCGAGGAAATAGACGTGAACCAGCTGATCAACATCCGTCCGATCAGCGCATCCATCAAAGAGTTCTTTGGCAGCTCGCAGCTGTCCCAGTTTATGGATCAGACCAACCCTGTTGCGGGACTGGCGCACAAGCGCCGCCTGTCCGCCATCGGTCGCGGCGGTATCCGCAGCGCGCGCGAGGCGAAAATCGACGTGCGCGACGTGCACCCCAGCCACTATGGCCGTATCTGCCCGATTGAAACGCCGGAAGGCATGAACATCGGTCTGATCGGATCGCTGGCAACCTATGCACAGGTCAACAGCTACGGTTTCATCGAGACCCCGTACCGCATCGTGCGCAACGGCAAGGTCACCGACGAGATCCGCTATCTGACCGCCGATGCCGAAGAGCGCGAGGTCATCGCACAGGCAAACGAGCCCTTTGATGCAAAAACCGGTACTTTTGCCAACGAGCGCGTGCTGTGCCGCGTCAAGGGCGAGGGAGTCGACGGACAGTTCGGCGAGCCCGAAGAGCGCGAGCCGGCTGACGTCACCTATATGGACATCTCGCCGAAACAGATGGTATCCGCCGTCACCGCGCTGATTCCGTTCCTGGAGCACGACGACGCGAACCGCGCCCTGATGGGTGCGAACATGCAGCGTCAGGCAGTTCCGCTGATGCGTCCGTCCAGCCCCCTGGTGGGGACCGGTATCGAAAACCGGGTTGCACAGGATTCGGGCGAGGTCATTTTGGCCAAGCGTGCGGGTACGGTGACGTCTGTCGACGGCAAGCACATCGCCATCCGTTCCGACGAGGACGGGGCGACCGATACCTACACGCTGCCGAAGTTCCGCCGTTCCAACCAGTCGACCTGCCTGAATTATCGCCCCTTGATTTCGCTGGGTGATAAGGTCGAGCCCCAACAGCCGATCGCAGACGGTCCTTCGACTGCCGGCGGCGAGCTCGCGCTGGGACAAAACCTGCTGGTCGCCTTTATGCCCTGGGAAGGGTACAACTACGAGGACGCCATCATCTTGTCCGAGCGCGTGGTGCGTGACGACCTGTTGACCAGTATTCACATCAAAGAATACGAGACCGAGGCCCGCGAGACCAAACTGGGTCCCGAGGAAATCACGCGCGAGATCCCGAACGTCGGCGAGGATATGCTGTCGAATCTGGACGAGAACGGTATCATCCGAATCGGAACCGAGGTCAACCCCGGCGATATACTGGTCGGAAAGGTCACCCCGAAAGGTGAATCCGGCGAGCCCACCGCCGAGGAGCGTCTGTTGCGTCAGATTTTCGGCGAGAAAGCGCACGATGTGCGCGACAGCTCGCTGAAGGTGCCGCACGGTGTCTCGGGCCGCATCATCGAGGTACAGGAAGTCGAAAGCGGCCAAGAGGGCGTCGAGCTGAAGCGCGGCGTCAACAAGCTGGTTCGCGTCTTTGTCGCCCAAAAGCGCAAGATTCAGGAAGGCGACAAGCTGGCGGGACGCCACGGCAATAAGGGTGTCATCTCAAAGATTCTGCCCATCGAGGATATGCCGTTTTTGGCAGATGGAACGCCGGTCGATATTATCTTGAACCCGATGGGCGTCCCCAGCCGTATGAACGTCGGGCAGTTGCTGGAAACGCACCTGGGCTGGGCGGCAGCCGCCGGCTTCAACGACGATCCCAAGGCAAAGACACCGGCACCGGCACGCATGCGTGTCGCGACACCGGTGTTCGACGGTGCCCGTGAGGACGAAATCAGCGATTGTATGCTGAAGGCAAACCATAACCTGGAGCTGCGCGCCGCTGCGCGTTACGGTGATAAGGCGCTGCCGGCATTCGTGCCCCAGATCAGCGAAAAGGGCAAGATCACGTTGTTCAACGGACGTACCGGTGAGCCGTTCCACGAGCCGGTGACGGTCGGCGAGATCTATATGCTGAAACTGCACCATTTGGTCGACGACAAGATCCACGCACGCTCGACCGGGCCCTACAGCCTAGTCACCCAGCAGCCGTTGGGCGGTAAGGCGCAGTTCGGCGGTCAGCGCTTCGGAGAAATGGAAGTCTGGGCCTTGTATGCCTATGGCGCCGCCTATCTGTTGCGCGAGATCCTGACCGTGAAATCCGACGACCTGGTTGGCCGCGTCAAGGCATACGAGTCCATCGTCAAAGGCGAGAACATTCCCGAACCGGGTATGCCCGAATCCTTTAACGTGTTGGTGACCGAGCTTAAGGCCTTGGGTCTGAACATCGAGGCTCTGACCGACACGGGTGACCACATCGAGCTGGCCGACATTGAGGCGGAGGGCGGCGCGGATGCCACCAGCCTGCTGAATCTGGAAGGCATGGATCCGGACGCCGTGAGCGAATTCCTCAAGGCATCGGGTGTCGAGGAGGCTCCGGTCGACCCGCCGATTCATTTCGATTGGAACTTTGACGATCTTGACGAAATCGGCAACCCCTTGCCGGACACGCCGCTGGGTGTTAAACCGGTGTCTGACCTGGATAAACCGCTGGATTTCGATATGGATCTGTCCGGTGAAATCGATTTGGGTGCCATCGATGCCCTGAATGCGGCTGCAGAAAAAGAAGACGCGGGGACGCACTCCCCCGATAAAACGGATAAAACCGACGCCACCGACGGAGAGGAGTAGTCGTGCCCGACGTTGATGTGAGTTCATTTGATCGCCTGCGAATTAAGCTGTCCAGCTCGGAAGAGATGCGCAGCTGGTCATACGGCGAGGTGAAAAAGGCCGAGACGATTAACTATCGTTCGCAAAAGCCCGAGAAGGATGGCTTGTTCTGCGAGCGCATTTTCGGGCCGACCAAGGATTGGGAGTGCGCCTGTGGCAAGTACCGGCGTGTGCGCTATCGCGGGATCGTCTGCGAGCGCTGCGGCGTCGAGGTCACCAAGGCAAAGGTGCGCCGCGAGCGCATGGGACATATCGAGCTGGCAAGCCCTGTGAGCCACGTGTGGTACACCCAAGGCGTTGCCAAGCATATGTCGACGCTGCTGGATATCAAGTACAAGGACTTGGAAAAGGTGCTGTATTTCGTGTCGCCGATTATCACGAGCGTGGACGCGGAACAGCGCGCCGAGGACTTGGCGGATTTGCGTGACGAGGTCGAGAGCGCCATCGAGGAGTTCGAGCGCGAGCGTGACCGTGACCTGCAGGCGATCAAAGAAGAGGCCGATTTGGCGCTGGCGGTTGCCGTGCAGGATCTGGATGACGTGGATGCCGCGGTTGCACTGTCGAAATCCGCTGAGGGTCGTTCGATCAAGAGCGCACAAAAAGGAGCAGCCAAAGGCGACGCCGGGGCGATTGAAAAGCTGGACGCCTTGATGGCGCAGTATTCGCTGGCGGCGCGCTATCCGGGTGCCGCTGAAAAGCTGGCGGCGCTGCGTGCGGGCGAGCTGGAGTACGACGATGACGCGATCCGCTATGGGGATGACGAGCCGGCGGAGCGCTTGAAGAAAATCGTGAAAGAGACCGAGGCCGCGCTGACCGACATCATCGATGACTATAACGAGCGTGTCGAGCTGCGCCAAGAGGCATTCGAGGCCTTTAAGAAGCTGGTCCCGATGCAGATTTTCGACGATGAGGTCGTCTATCGCGAGATGTATCGTCTGTTCGGTCCGCAGATTGCGGCTGACGGCTCGGTGCGTGACGAGGGCTATTTCACCGGCGGCATGGGTGCGGAGCACGTCCGTGACCTGCTGGAAAACCTGCAATTGGAAGAGCTGCGCTCGACCTTGCGTCAGCAACTGAGCGAGGCACACGCGGCAAGCGAAGACCCCACGGTGGTCAGTGCCGCGACCAAGAAAATCATCAAGCGTCTGTCGGTGGTCGACGCCTTTGTCCAGTCTGGAATCGATCCGACTTGGATGATTCTGGATGTCGTGCCGGTTATGCCGCCCGAGCTGCGCCCGATGGTACAGCTGGACGGTGGGCGTTTTGCGACCAGTGACCTGAACGATCTGTATCGTCGCGTCATCAACCGCAACAACCGCTTGAAGAAACTGCTGGACTTGAATGCACCCGACATCATCGTCAACAACGAAAAGCGCATGCTGCAGGAAGCCGTCGACAAGCTGTTCGACAACCGTCGTGACGATCGTCGTCAGGTCAAGGGACCGTCGGGACGCGCTCTGAAATCGCTGTCGCATACGCTGAACGGCAAGCAAGGACGTTTCCGTCAGAACCTGCTGGGCAAGCGCGTCGATTATTCCGGCCGTTCGGTTATCGTCGGTGGTCCGGAGCTGAAACTGCATCAGTGCGGTCTGCCGAAATATATGGCGCTGGAGTTGTTCAAGCCCTTTGTCATGAAGCGTCTGGTCGACCGCTATAACGTGTCCGAGGGACATGAGGGTGCCGCCAACATCAAGGCGGCCAAGAAACTGGTCGAGCGTCAGCGCCCCATCGTCTGGGACGTGCTGGAAGAGGTCATCAGTGACCATCCCGTGTTGCTGAACCGCGCACCTACGCTGCACCGTCTGGGTATTCAGGCGTTCGAGCCGGTGCTGGTCGAGGGTAAGGCCATTCAGCTGCATCCGCTGGTCTGTACGGCGTTTAACGCGGACTTTGACGGTGACCAGATGGCCGTGCATATTCCGTTGTCGACCGAGGCACAGGCAGAGGCACGCGTGCTGATGCTGTCGTCGAACAATATCAAGTCGCCGGCAAACGGCAAACCGCTGGCAACGCCGTCGCAGGACATGGTGTTGGGTATCTATCACCTGACCACCGTGCGCGACGACGCGCGTGGTACCGGGCGTTCGTTCATTTCGCCGCGCGAGGCAAAGCTGGCGTACGACGCACGTGCCGATCTGGACCTGAACGCGCTGATCAACGTACGCGTCGAGCGTGCGCGCACCATGTGGACCGACAAGGGTGACCTGGCGGCGTCACTGGCGGGCAAGGGCGGCAAGAAAGTCAAGAAGGGCGCGCGTATTCAGACCACTGTGGGTCGCATTATGTTCAACGAGGCGCTGCCCGATGACTATGCCTTTATCAACTATCAGTTGGACAAGGGCGCGGTTGCCGCCATCGTCGAGGACCTGGCATTGAAGTATCCCACCAAGCAGATGAGTGAGGTGCTGGACGAGCTGAAGCGTTTGGGCTTCCACTATGCCACGCACGCGGGGTTGACCGTGTCGCTGTATGATGCGATGACTCCGCCGACCAAGGGCGAAATTCTGGCGAAGTACGAGCGCCAGGCGCGCGAAATCGAAGACCAGTACCAGATGGGTGCGCTGACCGCCGACGAGCGTCACCGCGAGGTCGTCGCCATTTGGAACAAGGCGACCGACGAAGTCGGCGATGCCATGATCGAGAGCTTTGACAAGACCAACCCCATCTATACGATGGCGGTATCCGGTGCCCGTGGTAACTTGAAGCAAATCCGTCAGCTGGCGGGTATGCGTGGTCTGATGCAGTCGCCAAAGGGTGACGTCATCGACCGTCCCATCAAGACGAACTTCCGCGAGGGCCTGTCGGTGTTGGAGTACTTTATTTCGACGCACGGCGCCCGCAAGGGTCTGGCGGACACGGCACTGGGAACCGAGCAGGGTGGATATACGACCCGCCGTTTCCTGGACTTTGTGCATGACGCGATCGTCCGCACCGAGGACTGCGGGACCCACGAGGGTGTCGAGATGCCGCTGCGTGCGTCGCATCACGGCGGTGGTCTGGACGCGAACCTGATCGGCCGCGTGGTATCCGCCGACGTGAAGGGCGCGGACGGCACCGTGCTGCTACAGGCTGACGAGTACATCACCGATGCCGCGCAACTGCAGGCATTTGAGGATGCCGGTGTCACGACGGTGACCGTGCGTACGGCCTTGACCTGTCTGGAAGGTCGCGGCATTTGTCAAAAATGCTATGGATATGACTTGTCGAACGGCAAGCCGGTCGAGGTCGGAACCGCCGTCGGTGTTATCGCCGCGCAATCCATCGGCGAGCCGGGCACGCAGCTGACGATGCGTACCTTCCACACCGGTGGTGTTGCCGGAAAGGACATTACCGACAAAGAGTCCGGTCTGGCATTGGTGACTGAAATCCTCGAGTCGCCCAAGGCCAACCGTACCTTTGCCGAGTTGGCGCATATCGACGGAACGGTGAGCTACGAGCCCGCAGGCGACCAGATGGTGATTGTGGTCACCGCCGCCGGCAAGAAAAAGCAGCTGTGGAAGTCAAAGCCGGTCGACGCGGCGACGATTGTGGTCGCCGAGGGTGCCACCGTGACTGCAGGGGATGCGCTGACGAAGGGGCGCCCCTATGGTCCGGATCGTCTGGCGATCGTCGGCCGCGACAAGATGCTGCGCTGGATCATAGACGAGCTGCAGAGCGTGTATCGCGGTCAGGGCGTCGAGCTGAACGACAAGCACTTCGAGATCATCGCGTCGCGCATGCTGTCGAAAGTCAAGATTCTGGAAAGCGGCGACACCGATTTCCTGGTCGACAGCTATGTGGACCGTCTGGCATATCTCGAGGCGAACGATCGCGTGATTGCCGAGGGCGGCAAGCCCGCAGAGGCGCGCGATACCCTGATCGGTCCTTTGCAGATCGTGCGTGCCTCGACCCGTTCGCTGGGCAGCGAGTCCTTCCTGTCGCTGTCGTCGTTTATGTGGACGACGACCGTACTGGCACAAGCGGCCATTGAGGCCCGCGAGGACGATCTGGTCGGCCTGAAGGAAAACGTCATCATCGGTAAGCTGATTCCGGCGGGTACCGGCATGAAGCGCTACCGTAAGGTCGGCGTGTCGTACCGTGGAACCATCGTCGGTTCCACCAATGCCGACGAACTGGACCTGGCACCGGAAAACCTGCGCGATGATTTGCGCGAGATCGAGAGTATGGTGCCCGAGCCCGCCATTTGGGACATCGACCCGGATGACTTCGTCGCGCGTATGATGTGGAGTGACGAAGACGATGATTCCGATGTCGATGTGTCCGAGTATCTGGGCAAGGCGTTCGATCCGACGGTGGTCGACGACAGCGGATCCGACATCGATTATGACGAGCTGTTAGGGACACCGGTTGCGGCAGGCGGCAACGAGAGCATCGATCGTCTGGTTGCCGGCGACGTGGATGATTTTGTGATTGACGAATCCGCGCCACAGGGCTTTGACTTGTCGCTGCATGACATCGGCGTTTCGACCCGCTGGGTCAAGAAATTCGCCGAGGGCGGCATCACTGCCGCCGGTGAACTGGCGGGCAAAAGCGTCGATGACCTGCTAAAGATTGCGGGCATCGGACAGACGGCAATCGACGAAGTGGTTGCGGGCTTGCGCCGTTTTAAGCTGCCCCCGCTGAAATAGGACCGAAATAACGCGGCACCGTCGCGGCATCCGTGGCTCCACGCGCGGGGTCGCCCGTGCCACGCTCACGGTGCCTAGTGGCCGAGTGCCCCGAGTGCCTATATAAAACGAAAAACGACCCCGCCACTCGGCGGGGTCGTTTTATCTGTCTGCTTGTTTGTCCGGTCGGCGTTCGATCGGCCCGGCCCTTACACGACGGTGACTTCGACTCCGTCACCCGTATCTGCCGCCCCGGCCTCGTCGCCGGCATCTTCCAGCAGGCGGCGCGCCTCTTTCAACAGCCGGGCTGCCCGCTCGACCGCGTCCGTCGATTCCAGGTTGGCGTGTCCGGCCAAATGCGCGATTTCTTTCACCCAGCCTTCTGTCACGCCGCATTGTTCACCGGCGATTTCCAGCAGCAGTTTCAGTTGATTGTGATTGACTCCGTTTTGGCACATCCGAACGGCCTCCCGTCTGTTCTTTTCAAACGCCTAGGCTGATTGCACCTCTGCCAGCAGACGTGCTTTCGGCATCCCGCCGGTGATGCGCTTGACGGGCTGTCCATCCTTGAACACCACAAAGGTCGGAATCGACATCACATCGAACTTCTGCGCCGTCGCGGGGTTCTCGTCCACGTTGACCTGCGCTATGGTGATGTCCGTATTCTCGGCCGCCAGCTCTTTCAAAATCGGCTCCATCGCCCGACACGGTCCACACCACGGAGCCCAGAAATCCACCAGAGTGGTGCCGGTGCCGCTCTCGATATCGGCGGCGAAACTTGCGTCGGTGACCTGCTTCAATTCTGACATCGGAAAACCTACTTCCTTGCTCGAACTGTCATTACCGCTCAACGATACCACAGATTATCGCAGCATGGGCTGTTTGCACGCGACCTTCATCTGATCCCAGGCGACCCGCTTTTTCCCGGCGTCATCCAGTGACCCGAAAAAGTCCGTCACCGTCACCGTTTCCACAAATTCTGACGAGTACGTCCCGTCGTCCGCGTCAAACCGGGTGGCGACATCCGACTCCAAATAAACCAGACAACGTGCCCCCAGCGCATCCGCATAGACCTGCGGATCTGTGTCCGCGTCCGCATCCCCCAGACACAACAGCGCCGCGCCGACGGGGTTGTAACCCAGGGCGGCAGATGCTTTTGACAGGGCGGTGTGCGCGTCGTCGTCGATGGCAGTCCGCGCCCGTCCGGTGACAAACAGGATGTCCGCCCAAAACGCACCGGCAATCGGCGCCAGACGGCACGCCTGTCCCGCCGTATCCAGCACGGCATCGGCGCGCGTGCGTATCAGCTGCGCCAGCTCATCGGCTGTCAGCTGCAGGTCCGCTATCAGGTCCATCCCACCCGCCATGTTGTTTCCGCCTGTCCCGTCCTTTTCCGCCGTTTGTTTCCGGGCTTTCCTCCGTAGCCGCCGGTGCAGCCTACACCGGGGTGTGCGCAACAAACCAATCGTAGGTTTTGCGCAAGCCGACTTCCATCTCGACGGTGGCTTTCCATTCAAAGCTCGCAAGCGCCTTCGCAGCCGACAGCGCGCTGTGTTCGATGTCGCCGGGGCGTGCAGGCTGCAGGTCGAAGTCCTCGAACTGCCCGCTGATGCGCTGCAAGGCCTGTGACAGCTGCCGCACACTGACAGGCCAGCCGGACGAGATGTTGTATATACCGGCAGCCGGCGCATCCGCCCGTTCGCAAAACCACAGGTCACCGCCGATCATTGACACCAGCGCCGCCACCACATCCCCGACGTACACAAAGTCGCGCGACGCCGTCCCGTCCCCGT
Source organism: Actinomycetes bacterium (assembly GCA_031272275.1). Lineage (GTDB taxonomy): Bacteria > Actinomycetota > Coriobacteriia > WRKU01 > WQUG01 > JAISUC01. Next base: position 20,218 of record JAISUC010000003.1, read on the forward strand.
AAATCACCGGAGTCTGCCCGCAGGCCAGGGCACGGCAAAACTGCGCAACCACACCGCCCTCGCCGCCGCCGTCCTGGCGCGGACCGTACACGTTCGAAAACCGCGCAATCGCATAGTCCACCTCCGCCTCGCGCAGTTCGCACGCCAGCAGCTCTTCGCCCAGCAACTTGGTCTCGCCGTACAGGTTGATAGGGGACGCCGGATACGTCTCGACCAGGGGCAGCGCATCGCGCGCCGGGTTGCCGTACACGGCGGCACTGGACGCAAACACCACGCGTTCGCACCCCGCGGCAATCGCAGCGCGCGTGACGGCACGGGTGCCCTCGACATTCACGCGCCGGGTCAGTTTGGGCTTGCGTTCGGCGCGCGCCACCGACGACTGAGCCGCCAGATGCACGATGACCTGCGGCTGCCAGTCGACAACCGCCTGCACAAAGTCGTCGTCACAGATATCCATGTGGCGAAACAGGCTGCGTGGGTCGATATTTTCCGCGCGCCCGGTCGACAGGTCGTCGACGACCATGACCTCGCCATCCAGTGCCAACAAATGCGTCACCAGATTAGTGCCGATAAAACCCGCGCCACCCGTCACCAGAATCTTCATGCGGCCCCTTTCACATCAACTATCACATCAACTTTCACATCAACTGTCGCGTCGACTTCCCCGTCTGCGTCATGCATTCCGACAAAAGCATAGCACGCAATTCGGACGCACGCCCGTCCACGCTCGTGCACGTTCATGCTCGCGCTTGTCTCGCGGCTTTCCCGGGATACCCGTTTGGTTGGGGGAGTACGTCCCGGACTTGCAGTAGAATGGTTGCGGTATGTCTCAGTTGTTATCTACCATACGACGGCCGTCACGGCCGCCTGTGTTTATGCGCGCGGTCCTTGGTCTGGCCGCGCTGTTGCTACTGGTTGTGGTCCCGCCCCAGGCGCGCGCCGCCACAGACCTGCGCGATGCCGAGCTGCTGATTCCCGAAATCACCCTGTCGGGTAACAAGTTGCGCCTGTCGACTGCCGACCCGCAGGTACCGTTGGACGGCGCATTCAGCTATGTCGTCGAGGTCACCCCGGGCTCGAAACTGCAGTCGGTCGCACTGAAATTCCAGGTCCTGCGTGAAAACGGTCAGCTGATATTCGAGCGCAACCGCAGTGTCACCGTGCAGCGCAAGGACAGCAAGCAGAAAGCCGCGTCGGCCGGCTCGGCACGGACCGCAAAAACCGCCAACGCCGACAAAAAGACCACGACATCCCCCTCCCCCGCAAAGGCAACCCCGATCCGCGAGGTCTTTCAGCGCGACGAACCGAATCTGAACGGGCTGGGGATGCTGGAGGGCATCTATCGCGTCGAATGCACCGTCAGCCTGAGCATGTCGGGCGGCGACCAACAGGCCGTTGTCCTGAAAGATTTGATGGTGGTTTACGATCAGACGCATGACCCGCAAAAGCTGTTGCCGGTTGTGCGCATGACGGCGCATCCCGGCCGTAATGCCGACGGGGTGTTCACGACCGATCCCACCACCGGCTCCGACCCGGCCCGTCGCTCCCAGCTGGATGCGCTGTGCGCCTGGATCACCGACAACGACGCGACGCATCTGACGCTGGCGTTGTCCCCGCTGTTGCTGGAGGAATGGGCGGATCTGGCGGACGGGTACCGCCACCTGAACGCCGTGGGCGATGCTGTCGAGGTCGCCGCCGATGCGGGTGCTGCGCCCGCGGCCCGGCGCACGCTGACTGCGCTGAAAGCGGCATGTGCCACCGGGCGACTGCGGTTGACCACACAGGGCTATGCCGATCCCGACCTGTTCAACCTGCGCGCAGCCGGACTTTCGGCTGATGTCACCGAACAATACCGACAGGGTCTTTCGGTCCTGCGCGAACTGACCGGCTCGGAGCCGGCCACGCTGACGGCTCCGGCCGCAGGACTCATCGCGGTCGACGACCTGCCCGCGATTGCGGCGGCGACTGTTGATGTCGCCGCGACCGAGACCACCGCGGTTGCAGACGGCGGCAGCACCGGCTCCAACGACAGCACGGCCGTCGACATCGAGGCCACCGCCGACCCCGAAAACCTGCCGACCGCAGAGCCCGAACTGCCCACGGTCGTGGTCAGTGCCGCCGCGCTGAAATCGGGCAAAGCACCTGCTGCCACGCTGGCGGTTTCCGGCAGCGATACCGGCGCGCGTATCCTGATTCCGGACGGGGCGCTGACCGGGACGTTCGCTCAGACCGAACAGGCCGCCTATCTGAAAGAACTGCTGTCCCGGCGCGACGCCACCGACACGGTGGTGTTGTTGACCGAATACCCCGATGACCCGGCGGCGATGCAGACCCTGACCCGAAACCTGACCGCGACCGCCGCATACCCCTGGCTGGAAACCATCGCGGCTGACGATCCGGCGCTGGACCCCGGTAAACGCAGCGCAAAGCTGGCCGTCACCAACGGCGCCAGCCTGGGCGACGCGTTGCGCCCCGGCGCCGGCTGGGATCGCATCATCCGCGCCCGCCGCGCCGCCGCGGGGCTTACCGCCGCGCTGCCCCCGGACAACGAACAGGCCACGACCGACATCGCATTCGCGCACATCCGCAGCCTGATCGCCGAGGCCGGCACCGACAACCCCGACGCCCGCATAGACGCAAAACTCAGCCGCCCCAGTGCCGCCGCCACAGAAACGCTTGCGCTGGCACAGGCCGTCATCGACCGAGCCGACGGCTGGTTCAGCCCGGTCGACCTGCAGTTGTCCGCAGTGACGCTTTCGGGCTCGTCGGGCAAACTGCCGATAACCATCGTGAACGGCGGCGACACCCAGTTGCAGCTGCAGCTGACGCTGGACGGCGGCGAATCGCTGCAATGTGACCCCGAATACGCCGACCTGGCCATCCCGCCGCGCGAGACCTTCATCGAACCCACCATCGAGCTGGCAAACATCGTCAGCGGCTCGGTCACCGCGCGCCTGCACGCAGGCAGCTATGTGCTTTCAGAGAAAACCGTGCGGGTTTCGGCCGCATACACCGATAAAATCGGTATCATAGCAGTCATCGCATTGGCAGGCGCGGTCCTAGTCATTTGGATTTGGCGCAAGACCAGCCGCCTGCCGGAAGCATATGAAGCGGGGGAGAGTGATGTCGCGGGCACAGTTGACATCCCGGACATCCCCGTGCTGCAAAACGGCGGGGGAAACCGCGAGGGTGCGGGACGTACTCCCCCGAATGGACCGAATGGTCCGGACGGTCCGGATGGAGAAGGGGTTGGCGCCCACAGCGCGGATCGGGATCTGGACCGTGCGCTGGAGGAACTGTACGCACGGGCGTATGACGAGGCCTACGAAGAGACGGGAAACGACTGACCGATGGCCGAAAAGAAGCGCAAAAAGATGATCGTGTTCGACACGAACGTGCTGTTGACCGAGCCCACGGTGCTGTTCGATTACCCGGGGGCGGAAGTGGTCATCCCCGAAACGGTGCTGTCCGAACTGGACAAGCTGAAGACCGCGCGTGTGGACCCGGACCTGCGGTTTCGCGGGCGCGAGGTGTCGCGGCTAATCTTTGACGCCGCGGCGGACGGGAACCTGGTGGAAGGGGTCGACTTGGAGGGCGGCGGGCATCTGCGCGTGGTGCCCTTCGAGTACAACGACACGCGGCTGCCGGACGGCTTCACGACCAAGACGTCCGATGACAAGATTCTGGCGACGGCCTGGGTGCTGTCGACGAAATATGCGACCAAACGTGACGTGGTGCTGGTCACCAACGACCTGAATATGCTGCTGAAAGCACAGACCTACGGGGTTAAGGTCGAACGGTACGGCAAAGGTGACGACGTCAGTTTCTCGAAACGTTATATCGTGCGGCCCTTTCAGCGCTACCGGGTGCCGATTACCATTCTGGCCGTGGCGCTGGGGGTCTTTGTGGCGGTATTGCTGATTGCGTGGTCTGCGGGGATGTTTTCTGCGGAGCGCAACGACCCGGCGCTGTCCAGCGAGTTTCGTAATCTGCTGACGACGTCGCAAAAAGAGGCCTATGACGCGCTGTTGTCGCTGCGCGATAACCCGGCCGATGAAGCCGCGCTGAACCTGTTGGGCGAGTATTATTATGATCAGGCGGAAGCCGCACAGGCAAACGGCAACCCGTCGGAAGCCGTGGTCAGCGCAAAGACGGGGATCACGTATTTCGAGCGCTATCTGGGCTACAAACCCAATGACGACGAAGCGCGCAATGACATGGCGACGCTGTATTACTATTCGGGTGACACCGACCGGGCGATCCAAGAAATCTCGCGCGTGCTGGAAAGCAGCCCCGATGACGTGATGGCGAACTATAACCTGGCGATTTTCTATCTGTTTGGGCGACAGGATTACGATACGGCGAAAAAGCAGCTGACCAAGGTGAAGGAACTGACCAAAGACAATGCGGCGCACAGCGACGTGTATCACCAGGCCGAACAGTTCCTGAAACAGCTGGAGGCTCAGCAGTCCGGCGACAACAGCCAAACGGCGACCGATACGGTTTAAGCGGGGATAACCGGCGATAACCGGCGATAACCGCAGATAACCGCAGATAACAGGGGGGGAGAGGTACGGGTGTACAGGCGTGAGTGAAGTAAGTGAAGTCAGTGGAATGAACGGAATGGGCGAAGTGAGTGAAGTGAACGGAACGGGTGAAATGAGCGAAACGGCCGGAACGAAATCATGTGACATCGCGATCATCGGGGGCGGACCGGCAGGTTTGACCGCTGCGATCTATGCCGCGCGCGGGGGGGCGGCGACGGTGGTGTTCGAGCGGCAAATGGTCGGCGGCCAGATAGTCACGACCGACTGGGTGGAAAACTATCCCGCATTTCCCGCCGGTATTTCCGGTGCCGATTTGGGCGAGTTGATGGGACGACAGGCGGCCGAACTGGGGGCGGATATTCAGCTGTTCGTGACGGTGACGGCGCTGCGGCGTCGTGGTGACGGTGCGGCCGGTGGCGACGACGGTGGACCTGCCGCCTTCCGGCTGGAAACGGATGCAGGCGAGGTCTGGTCGGCACGTGCGGTGATTTTCGCGACCGGAGCCGTTCCGCGCAAGCTGGGGATTGCCGGCGAGGCCGAATACACCGGACGCGGGGTGTCGTGGTGCGCAACCTGTGACGGGGCCTTTTATAAGGGCAAGACGGTTGCGGTCGTCGGCGGCGGGGATGCCGCCCTGGAAGAAGCCCTGTTCCTGACCAAGTTCGCGGCAAAAGTCTACGTGGTGCACCGCCGCCACGAGTTCCGTGCGGCAGACATCATCGTACAGCGGGCATGCGCCCACGAACAGGTGGAATTGGTGACCGGCTTTGTCCCGACCGAGATTCAGGGTGACGGGCAGCGCGTGACCGGACTGGCGCTGCAATCGGTTGAGGATGGGTCAGCGCGCCTGTTGCCGGTCGACGGCGTGTTTGAGTTCGTCGGCACCGATCCGGTCAGCGAGCTGACCGCCGGTTTGCTTGCGTCAGATGAGCGCGGATACGTGGTGACCGCCATTGACGGCGCGACCGATGTGCCCGGCATTTTTGCGGCGGGCGATGTGACCACCGACCCGCTGAAACAGGTCGTGACCGCCGCCGCCGACGGCGCCACCGCCGCGGCATCCGCCCTGAAATACTTGGACAACTAACAATGACTCGACGGCGCCGTTGACGGCGCTGCGCGCCATCAACGCAAAAGCGCGCCGTCTCGAGCTATCCTGTGGCGACTGATGTCGCCACGCGGGGGCACGGAGTGCCCCCCTACAGGGCGACCCGCAATTGCAGGCGATATGTCCAAACCGACGATATGACCGCCAGCTCAATCAGTAAATTCGCAATCGGAGTAATCCCTGTAGCGCGGCACTCCGTGCCGCCCCCTGAGCGAAACGAGCTTTTTCGTTTCGCGAGAAAGTCTGGCTGTGAGCGCAACGTGTTTTCCGTTGCGCGAACACGATACGTTGAGGATGCGCCATCGCGCGCATCCGAATCATTTATCCGGGGCGGGTAGTAACCCGCCCCGGTGGATTGCCACGGCGGCTACGCCGCCTCGCAATGACATTAGAACGTGTTACCTGCAGGTCACGCAATGACAACGGTGGGTGTCGGAATTATCGAAGTCATTGCGAGCATCGCTGTTAAGCGATGCGCGGCAATCCACCGGGCGGGCTTGAGCCCGCCCGGATACTACATGCCCCGTGCGACCGCACGGGGGCAATCCGCGGAGTGACCGCCGGGTGACCGCTGACCGGTTACAGCACGGGAAATTCCATGCCGGTATGCTATCGCGTGATAAAATGCAGCTACGATGAGTAACGCGAGGCTGGAGCGAGGAAAGCAATCTGCCAATAGGGGACGTTTGCAGCGCGTTATGCGGCATCAATGATGTCGGTCATATAATGGCACGACGGTGGCACGACGGTAGCATAAGGGTAAAGGGTACTCAGCGTTATCAAGTGTTTTACGGAGACGCTCTACCTGCGGGTAGAGTGAGGGGAATGAGGTTGGAAAAATGAAGATGCTCGCCGGAAAAAAGTATGCGACGCTCCGTCGCGTTCTGTCCTGGATGTTGGCGCTCAGCATGTTGCTGAACCCATTCACCGGTCTGTTGGGCTCGACCACGCCTGCAGTCGCCGCGACCAATGACGACCTCTCGGTCGATTTGGTGCCCGATGGCGACCACACTCCCAGTGGAAATCAATATGAACTCAGCACGGGCGAACAGGACAAATTGTCCGTCACGGTGGTCTATACCGTGAGCAACGTGAATTACGCGATGGTTGTGATTCCGGTGCCCAATGCGTCCACATCCGTGGTGCAACACGCCATCGAAGAGTTCAGCACGGCGGGTGCCACGCTGGAATTCCACTCGAATTTCAGCTACAGCATCGGTGGGACCACACACACCGAGGACTGCCTGGTGTTCACTTCGCCCGCGTTGGGTGGAGCCGGAATGACTTCGTTTTTCGAGCTGAGCTTTTGGTTCCAGGACGGTATGACCCCCGATGACACGTTGTATAACCTGCAGGCCTATGTGCTGGAAGCACAGCAATCCGGCGGCAACATCGTGCCGGTATCCGGCGGCGCCCACAACCAGTCCGCCGCCTATCAGCTGAAAGCCGACGCCGGCGAGGAACTGACGGTCACCAAAACCATTCAGTCCTATCCGCCCCCCGCACAGGTCTTCCCCAACCTGTCGACTCTGTCCTATGGCGAGGCGTACAACGCCGCAACCTTGACCTACGAATACAAGCTGGCTGTCGCCTCCACCCGTTCGGGGCTGCAGACCGGGCGTTTGTACATGCAAAATAACAGCGTGATTGTCGAGGACGTCCTCAGCGGTTATCTGCCGGGTGCCGGCGCGCCGACCGCCGTCGAAATACACCAGGGCAGCACGTCCGGTCCCTCCATCACGCCGGCAATTACCGTCCTGTCGTCCACCAGTCAGCGTATCTCGTTCACCGTCCCGACCGATATCGACGGTCTGGTCGACAGCGCGGACTATTACTTGGTCGTCAAATACGACCGCAGCGCCTACATAAAAATGCAAGATGACGCGACCCCGCCGCTGACCGCTCCGGTGCCGGTCAGTAACGCCGCGACCATCAAATACACCCCGAAAGCCACCAACACCCAACAGACATCGGCCGCATCCACGGTGGGTGTCGCGTTCGGCTATCAACAGGGTCAGGCGACCTTCCCCGATTTGACTATCCGTAAGAAAATCAGGGTCTCGGGCGCGGCGCACACGTATACCGAATACTGGCACGACGCCTATCAGTCCGCAGGCGACGTGGTGTTCCGCCTGACACCGCAGCCCTCGGGTACCGCCCAGTTCGCCACGGTCGACAGCACGGCTTCCGACGCTCTGGCCGCTTTTAACGACCTGCGTCCGGGTACCTATCTGTTGTCCGAAAGCACCGGTATCAACGTGAACTTCCCGACGATGACTCCGGTGACCGTGGTCGTGGGTCAACCCGACCAGACCACCGGCATCGCGCCGCTGACGGTCGACGGGGTCGACTACACCGCGTCAACCGCCGTCTATGAGGTCGAAAACGCATCTGCCACCGCGGCCCGCATCGAGGTCAACGTCTACCAGCAGGTCGCCTACAGTTCCAGCGAATCGCCCTATACCAACTGTCAGGTCACGCTGGTGCGCGATCTGGGCGGCGGCACCTCGACGATTATGGGCACCCAGGTGGCAGACAGCAGCGGAAACGTCGCATTCGAAAACCTGGTCGCAGGCACCACCTATCGCCTGGTGTTCGAGGACCACACCGCAGACGGCTACGCGACCCCGACCTTCACCACCCTGAACAACGTCGACCAGGCCAACCTGAACGTCACCCCCGCAGCCCCCCAGACCAACGTCTACACGGCGACCTATACGCGCGCCATGGGCGGCTTTCGCATGGGCAAGCTGTTCCAGTCGCCTGACGGCAACAACGCCACGGTCGGGACCTTCTCTGCCACCTTTGAACTGCACGACCTGGCGACCGATGCTTTGGTCGGCACGCCGTTTACGGTCAACAGCGCAACCGTCGCGACCGTCAGCCAGGAATTCCCCACCGGCACCTACGTGCTGAAAGAAACCGGCCTCAGCGCCGACTCGGCGATTCTGGGTGAATATACGCCGCTTGCCAACACGGGCACCAGCGTCACCGTGACCATCACCGCGGGCAGCTATACGGCGCTACCCACCGGGCCCTCCACGATCGTCAACAGCCAGGGCCAGTTCATCAACACCTCGAACTATGGCTAGCTGCGCATACACGGCTACAACTTTGCCGGCTCGGCCCTGGCCAACTGGTCGGGCACTATCGTGCCATCCGGGGGAGGAACGTCCCGAAACTTCACCTTGTCATCGGGCGACTACAAGGTGAACCTGCCCCCGGGTACCTATGACGTGACCCTGAATGCGCCGTCAAACGGGCGCGTACTGACGGCACAAACCGTCACGGTGACCATCGCCGCGCGCCAGGCGGCGACCGCCACCCTGCCCGCCGGCCTGTTCCATATTGATTCGGGCACACAGGAACGTTCCCTAGATTACACGGGCACGACCCAGGTTGCCGCATTCATCGGCGCCTTTCCTCCGAATATCACCGCAACCAAAAAGCGCAGCGACAGCAGCGCGAACCTTTCAGGTGCCGTCTTTGCCCTGTACAAGCAAAACGCAGCCGGCACCGATTGGGAGCTGGTGATGAACGGTGCCACCCGCGTCACGGCGACCTCGGCAAGCAACGGAACGTTCAGCTTCGCATCGGTTCAGCCGGGAATCTATGCCCTGGTCGAGGTGGGCGAGGTCTCGGGCCTGATGCGCCCCGAATACGCCGATACCTTCCACAACACCGCAGGCAACTCGACTGTCGCCGACCTGAAAACCACGGTGCCGGTGTCCGCCGCGACGGCTTTCAGCACCCTGCCGACCGTGACGGTTGCCTATAGCAACTATCACGCGACGACGCCGCAAAATCTCAATGTGGGCAACATTCTGAATGTACCCTTGGTACCCGTTCAGATTCGCAAGGTGGATGCGGCAGCGACTACGCTGACTACGCTCGCAAACATCGGCGGGGCAAGCTATAACATCATCAATACCGCGAACAGTGCGGTGGTGGCAACGGTAACCACGGTCGGCGGTCAGCCCTTTACGGTCGCCGCGGACAAACTGGGACCGGGCACCTATCGCATACAGGAAACCGCACTGAGCGGGGACTCTGCAGGATACGAGCTTTCGACTGACACCGTTACCTTTACCATCCTGACCGACGGGACGCTGGATGCCTCGACCATCACGTGGACCGACACCCGGGGGGCCACCAACTCGGTGGGCGATGATCACGTTGCGGTGACCTATGCCACCGCAAGCGGGGTCAGCGTGACCTTCCCGAACGTGAAAAAGCCGGCGGTCACCGTGACCAAGACCGGCCAGACCTCTGAAATGACCATCGACAACGGCAGCCTGAAACGTGCCACCGAGCCCTTGCCGGGGGCGAACTTCAAGCTGTACCGCATCGACTCGTTCAACGTCAAGCACTACTTTGTTATCGACAGCAACGGTCGCATCACCGGCGAGACCACCAATATCAGCAACGCCACGACACTCACGACCGATGCCTCCGGGCGCTTTAACTTGGTTGATTTGGACAGCAGCGCCGAATACTGGCTGACCGAGCTGGACGCGCCGGTGGTCATCGGCGACGAAACCGGCGAGCGCCACTATGACCCGGTCGACGACTTCAAGATATCATTCACGCTGTCTCACAAAGACTCTCTGCACGCATCCGACCCGGGTTACCGCGACCGCTATATGACAAACGTCAGCGGTGGGGACGCCTGGTCGACCCTAACCGGGTTAACCATCACCAACAAACTGGATCCGCGCTATATCCACATCAAGAAATGGGCGGTCGAGACCACCTCGACTGCGGCGGATCCCAGCGGATACGCCCTGACCGCAAATCGCGCGGAAAGCGCCGGTGCCCTGTTTGCGGTCTATCAGTACGACGCGACCGCTCCGAACAAGCGCGGTCAGCTGGTCGACACCATCTATATCGGCTCGGGCTCGCTGGAATACGCCAACCACGGAAACAGCAGCCAGCTGCCCGAGGGCAAATACGTGCTGGTCGAACTGAATCCGCCGGCGGGGTATTCGACCCAGGCGGCGTTTCTGCTGAATACCGGTCAGCCGGTTCGCGAAGACGGCGGGACGTCCTCCCCCTATTTCGAATTGAACGGACCGGGCGTGGCCGTGCCTCCGGGCAGCAATACGCACCCCGGCGGGGGCGATTCAGGTTGGGAGAGCGGTCTGGACGGACTGAGTTATGTGGTCGATTTGACGGGCAGTAACACCGACGCCTACCTGGATATCGGAAACTTGGGGCAAAACGACGCCGGTGCCGGACGACAGGTGCGCATTCATGCGACCAAGGTCGGCTATAGCATCGACGAAAATATGGACCTGCACTATAACGGACCGATTGACGACGTGTGGTTCGATGTGTATCCGGCTTACATTAAGAACGGGGTGTACCTGCGGATTCCGGGTGCCGCATCGGTCGCCCAGGTCAAGACGGGCACCCTGTGGGCCAGTGACGGTATGGGGGGCAGCGACGTCGTTCACGGCGATTTCGTGACGCTGCCGCTGAGTCTGGACGCGATATTCAGCTCGCCGGATGTGGTGTCGCGCATCGCGTCGATGACGGCGTCCGATCAGTTGCTGGTGACGCGTAACGACCTGATTTTGATCGAGCGCGGACCGCTGCCGCCCAGCTACGAGCCCATCAATGCCGCCAACCCACCCGGGTTCGGCGTCAGTTGGGAGTCGTCTGCCGGGGCATTGATCAGCCCGTCGCTGAACGAACAGTGGTCGGCACCGGCGACCTATAACCCGGATCTTGCGGAACATGCGGGCTATACGCCGATGACCAACGTGCGCGGACACGGTTGGTTACAGATTGAAAAGCGCAGCTATCTGTCGCCGAACAATCTGTTGTCGGGTGGGACCTTCACGCTGTTGAAACGTGCGCCGGGGGCGACTGACACGACCGGTGCCACCGCCATGGGGACGGTGACCATCGGAACCGACGGCCTGATACCGACCAATGCGGACAGCGAGATCGCGCACGCGCTGCAGCTGTCGCCGGGATATTACTATCTGATCGAGACCGATGCGCCTGCGGGATATAACACCTGCGGGGAGTATTCTGTCAACAACAGCGCGCGCACGAGCTTTGCGTCGGCGGCCGTTATCGGAGCGTTTGCCGTCCGCGACATGCAGATAACGACGGTGCGCGTCTATGACCGTCCCTATACCGAGGCGTTTTTCCGGAACTTCTGGGATTACCAGACCAGCGACCAGACCTCGATGACCGGGGACTGGACGATTACCGCGCATCCCTCCACCTATACCGGGGCAACCGTGCTGACACCGACCGCCGATAACAGCCTGCATTTGACCGGGCTGGCAGACGGCAGCTATACCGTGCGGCTGACCGGTATCAGCACGGCGGCGTCTGCCGGATACACCGCAAACACGGTGGCCGGTTCGCTGGGATTCAGTTTCACCGTGTCGGCGGGTGCGGTGGTGCCGGGCTCGACCATGACGGTGGGTGGTATCCCGATGCCGGTTATCAACACCGGTATCGTGGATGAATCGAACGCGCCTGCCGGGGTGTGGGCGTACACGGATAGCTCGTCGATCTATACCTTCTGCATTTCGAACCCCGCCAAAGGCGCGCTGGTGATTCGCAAAGGCTACGTGGACTCGACCGGGACCGCGCATGATGACACCGCAGCCGACCTGACCGATGCGACCTTTATGGTCGAGCAGTACAACAGCGGGTCGGGGACGTGGTCGGTCGCATCCGAATCCCCCCTGACGTGGCATCGGGCAAGTGACGAGACCAACGGGCTGCGCACTCTGTTGCCGCCGGGCACCTATCGGCTGACCGAGACTGCGGCAAACGACGCCACGAAGTATTCGGTGGCATCAACTCCGGTGTATGTGGTGATTTCGAACACCGGTGTGGTATACCTGCGCAATGCGTCCTCGTCGATCGGCACCACATCGACGCCGCTGACCGCCGCGAACACGGGCAGCATGAACCGTTTCTATAACAGCAGTTCCTATGGGCAGCTGATCATGAAAAAGCTGGCGCAGCCGACCGATGTATCCAGCCTGCCGGGCGCGACGTTCAAGCTGTTTACCTCGGTTGCTGGCACCGTGGGTCCCGAATATACGGGGGCGAGCTTTGCCTGGATCGATTCGATGACGGGATATCGCATCACGGCACCCGCAGGCGATTACTTTGCGTTCGAGGCGACCTCGCCTGCAGGCTATGCCACGCGCAGCGATTATCTGCCGGTGCACATCACGGCGGCGGCGACTCCGTACTATGCGGGTTACAACAGCCCGCTGAACGTGAACACCGCCGCGTTTTTGAACGCGCCGCTGCTGACGTTGACGGTGGGCAAGACCACCGAGTACCCGCACCTGGTCGATGAAAACGGCATCGAGCTGCGGCCCGCACGCACCGAGCACGTCCAGGGCGTCGAAATGCAGCTGTATCGTCGGACGGACACCACCGGTATTGTGGCGGCGGACTGGAGTCTGGTCGCGACCGCGTCCACATCCGGCGTGGTGGGGCCGAACTTTGGCACCTGCAATTTCAGCGGACTGAACGTGGGTGAATACCGCGTGGTCGAGGTCCTGCCGACCGACACCTTTATGGCGACCAACGCCGATTATGCGACGCTGGCGGCAGCCGACAGTTTTTATATCCGCTATAACGCCGCGACCAACACGCTGTATACGGCAGGCCCCATGGCAGAACTGGATACGTCCACCAATACGCTGACCATCGACAACGATTTCACCGGATTCATCATTGCGGCACACCTGTTGGATTACGACAACCATAACATCCCGATTGCGGGTGCGACCTTCCGCGTGTGGGAAAACTATGACGCACCCAGTGATACGTTCAGTGGTCCGATGTTCGGCGGTCAGGTCTTTTCGACCGATTCGACCGGTATCGCGGAATTCCCGGCGCTGATGATACCGCCGACGGGCACCGGTATCACGTACTATATCGAACAGGTTTCGACCATCGGCGATTACGTCATCAGTGATTTTTACGATCCGCACATCAAGGCCGTGACGGTCGCCATCCCGGTGAACCCGAACGCAAAGAACACCGAGGTGTTCTATAACAAGCGGTTCACCGAGGACCTGGAACTGAAAATCTCAAAGGATCTGGCCAGCGGGGCGACGACACCGGTGGTGCCTTTGGCAGATGCTGCCGGCGCATTCGACACGACCTATGAAATCTCGGTCGATTCCACGGCCCTGGCCAGCGCATTTCCGCTGAACAATGTCACCATCAAGGACAGCGGTCTGCGTTTCCTGGGACAAGACCCCACCAACAGCCTGGCGACGACTGCGGTGCCGGCGCCGACCCCGTCCTATAGTTTTGAAGAGGTGCGCATATTCCCGACCACGGCCTATGCGACGGCAACATCCACGTCGGGCACCCCCATCTATGCCAACGTGAACGGGTTGGGGTGGAAACTGCTGGATGATCCGGCGGGTGTCACGTGGTCGCTGCCTGCGGGTAACGACACGACGCTTGAAATCGTCTACAGTCAGACCCTGCCCTCCAGCGTGGCGGCACTGTACACGGTGGGGCCACAGCTGCAGGTGGGAAAGATCGAGGTCAGCACCCATATCGACCGCTTTATGCCGAACTCTTCCCAGCCCGAGGTCTTACAGGCGGATAACAAAGTGACGCTCTCTGCCATCGCACCCGAGACCTTGGCTGATGCGAGCGACGACTATATCCTGTACTGGCCGATTGAAACCGAACGACCGCAGATGCAGGTGACCAAGACCCGCGTGGATTCCGGGGCGAAGAAACCGGGCGACGAGGCGACCTTCCACCTGACGCTGAAAAACGTCTCGACGAACCCCGCCATGATCATCGAACAGCCGATACTGATCGACTATATGCCGCGGGAATGGATGAGCCTGGCACGCGATGAGGTGACCGGCGACCCCAAACAGTCGGTGGTGGCGACCGCGACCGCGCCGGGCGTGGCGGCTGACGTGAACTTCCAGATTGTGGACACGCTGTCCGAAAGCGTCATGATGTGGACCTTCCCGAACAGCCAACTGGCACCGGGTGAATCGGTGACGGTTGAAGTCACGGGCAAACTGGCCGCCATCGTGGGTGCCGCCATGGTCGACAACGAGGCTTACGGCACCAGCGGCGAGGCGCTGCGCGCGACCGCGCAATTCCCGACCGGGGCACAGTTCACCTGGACTACGGCGCTGTCGCCGTCGAACCGCATCTATGACGACGGCGGTGCAAACGCCGAACGCGCCGCCCGTTGGGACAAACTGAACGCCTTCCCCGAGCTGCAGGGCAAGGGGCTGTTCATCCGTGCCGACACGAACGTGAACATCGCGAGGTCCGGCTCGGTGAATATCCTGCGTTCGATCATGACCAACCGCGAGAACTTCTGGTATTCGGGGGCAAACCCGGTCACGGTCTATCCGGGCGACACCATCAGCTATCGTTTGCAGCTGAACAACGACTTCGCCTCGACCACGAACGCGACCCTGCGCAATATCAGCATCACCGATGTCTTGCCCTATTCGGGTGACTGGAGGTCGACCGGCTGGACGGCCGCGCTGCGCAGTCTGCTGCAGGTCGACCCGGCATCCATCACGGTCGAGAGCGCACAGTTGGGCCCGCTGACCGGCGTGGATGTCGAGATACACTCGTCCAATACGCGCGACCTGTTCACCGATTGGGACGGGACACCGGCGGTTGCAAACGCAGGACAAACGGTGGGCCTTACGACGGATACGACCTCGTTCAGGGTCGATTTCCCGGGCTTGGTCATCAACGCCGAAGACACCATCACGATTATTTTCGAATGGAACATCCCGCAGACCATCGCCGGTTCGGTGATTGCGGCAAACGTGTATCAGCTGGGTAATGTGAACTTCCAAGCGACCTATGACCTGTATCGCAACGCCACCCCGCTGGGGACCGATATCAAGGCGCCGTCGAATATCGTGCGGGCGCGGTTCGATGTCGAAACCATCGATATCGCAGGAAACGTGTGGGAGGACGCCGCCGTCGCCTATGACGGTGTGCATGATATCGGTGAGGCGGCGATTCCGGGTGCGACGGTGCAGTTGTGGCAACGGCGCGGCTCGACTGCAACGCTGCTGGATACGACGGTGACCGATGCGAACGGCGATTACCTGTTTGCCGGTGTGCGCAGCTGTTACGGCGAATCGGACCTGAGCTATCAGGTGGTGTTCGTGAATCCGGACACCGATCTGTATCGCTATAGCCCGGCGCATGCCTCGGCGACGACCACGTCGACCGACAGCGATGCCGAAACTGTTTCCGCAGGCAGCGTCGACGGGCGGACCGCCTGGTTGGTGCTGTACGACAGCATCGACAACTTGGACTGCGGTTTGTGGAAAGGGTCATACGTTGCCGGGCGCGCCTGGTTCGATGAAAATGCGAACGGGGCATACGAGGTCGGCGAAACCCTGCTGGCAAACGTCGGTGCACGCTTGGTTGACAACCTGACCGGGGCGACCGTGGCGACTACGATGACGGCCGCTGACGGCAGCTATCGTTTTAATGCCTTGCGGGCAGGCGACTATTCGGTTGTCCTGGATAAAAGCGCGCTGTTTGCACCAAACTGGACCTATCGCTGGACCACGCCGAACGTGGCGGCAGCCGGCGAGCAATACGACAGCGATGCCGTGCCGATTGACGCCGCCGGCACCAGCGCGACCGCAACCGCCACGGTCGGTGCTGTCGCCTATAACCAAACCGTCGACACCCTGTCCGACGGTGGCGTGATAGCCTATGCGAACAGCCTGGGCGGACGCGTCTGGCATGATACGGACCGCGACGGCGTGCGGCAATCGACCGAGGCCGCGTTCCCGAACGTGCAGGTCAAGCTGTTCAAACGGGTCGACGGCGTCGAGACCTTGGTCGAAACCACGCTGACCGCAGCCGACGGCACGTATCGTTTCGAATGGGTGGATTACAGCCCGGGTATCGCCTATCAGATTCTGTTCGTCAATCCGCAAAACGACCACTGGTGGTTCACCACGCCGTTTGCGGGCACGGACCGCACGGTCGACAGTGACGCCGTGCGCATCAGCGACCTGCACTATCTGGCGACCACGACCTGGTTTGCCCCCGACGGCAACCAGGATGCGATTGATGCCGGCTTGTTCAGCCGCGATACGGTTGCAGGCTGGGTGTTCCTAGATGCCAACCACAACGGTCTGTTCGACGACGGTGAATACGGCGTGGGCAACGTAACCGTGCAGCTGAGCGACGCACAGGGCAGCCAAACCACGACCAGTATCGCCGCGCCCGGACCGGAAGGACATTTCCTGTTCACCGATTTGAACGAGGAAAGCACGCCCACCATCACGGTGCTGAACCCGGATACGTCGCGCTATCGCTTCACGACGCCGACCACGGGCGGCTCGATCGTGGTAGCGGATGCCGGCCACACACTGGCGACCTATGACATCGGTCCGGTCGATTACTTCTATGGACCCGTGCGTGTCGGCCTGATTGAACGCGTGACCTTGACCTTTGACGCCCAGGACGGGACGATCACCGGCACGACGCTGGATGAAACGGCGACGGCCGCCTGGCCGGGGGACACCTTTGGCGCATTCCCGTCGGCCGAAAAGCCCAACCACAGTTTCCTGGGCTGGTTCACCAAGCCCATCGGCGGTACCCAGGTTATGGGACCGCTGGTGGCAGACACCGATATGACGCTTTACGCGCATTATGTCGAGAACGTCCCGCCGGTTGTCTTTATCCAGCCCGCGTCCGGCAACTATAGCACCGATCCGTTGCCGGTGACTCTGACGGCCACGGACGTCTATACGGGCGTGTCGGCGATTTACTACCTGCTGGACAGCGACCCGACCACCTATACCTATACCGGTGGCTTCAACGTCGGTGAAGGCACGCATACCGTAACGGCCTGGGCGGTCGACGGGGTCGGAAACGTCGGCCCGGTTGCCACCACGACCTGGGTGGTTGATGCAACCGCACCGCTCACCACGCTGACCACGCCGACCCACAGTCCCCTGAATGCGGCGGACGTGGCGGGCGGTGACAGCTTTGTCACGCTGACCGCGACCGATTTCGCGGGGCTGGGTGTGTACGCGACCTATTACCGGGTGGACGGCAGCGCGGACGTGACCTATACGGCGCCGTTTGACCTGGCGGCATACGGTCAGGGCACGCACGTGGTGACCTATTGGTCGGTTGACGTGCTGGGCAATATCGAGACCCCGGCAACCACGCGCGTCTTTGTGATTGACACGGTGGCACCGGTCACGACCCCGAACCCGCTGCCGGCAACGGCAGGTGCCGACCTCAGCTCAATAGTACTGTGGCCGGTTGACCCGAATCCGGGTACCGGTGTGGCGGTGACGTATTATCGCCTGAATGACAGCACGCCCGAAACCTATACCGGGCGGATTGATTTTACGACCCAGGGCACGCAAAAAGTCGAGTTCTGGTCGGTGGACGTGGCCGGCAACGTCGAGGTTCACCAGATTGTTTACTACAATGTGGACACGGCATCGGCGCATACGGTCATCAGCCCCTTCGGCGGTATCAGTGCCGAGACCACCTTTACGCTGACCTGCGACGAAACCTCGGCGACGGTTTACTATCAGATAAACGGGGATGCCGAAACCGTCTATACCGGTCCGGTCGGCCTGTCCGTCAGCGGCGTCTACACCGTGGCGTATTGGTCCGTGGACGCGTTGGGCAATCGCGAGCCCGTGCAGGTGGCGACCTTCCTGGTCGACACGGATGCACCGCAGGCGTTCATAGCACCGAATCCCGCAACCTATCTGGGCGAGTCGATAACGCTTTCGGCTGTCGATGTGGGTGTCGGCGTCGCCGAAATCCATTACAGCGTCACCGGCGACACTGTGGTGGCAGACACCGTCTATACCGGTGCCATCGTGCTGAACCCGGGTACCTCGACTGTCACCTATTGGGCGGTTGACGGTGTGGGTAACGTCAGCGATGTGCAGTTCGCCACCTATACCCTGGACGGGGATGCTCCGGTTTCTTGGCTGAATACGCCGACGCATTCGCCGCTCAATGCGGTCGACGTGGTCGCCGGCGACAGCATGGTGACGTTGGACGCCACCGACACGGCGGGCACCGGTGTCGCACACCTGTGGTACCGGGTTGATGGGGCGGCGCGCCTGGATTATCTGGTGACCGGTCCCTTTGATCTGGCGGCTTACGGCGAAGGACAGCACACCATCACCTATTGGGCGGTTGACGCGTCCGGCAATATCGAGACACCGGCGAACCAAAACGTCTTTGTGATCGACACGGTGGCCCCGGTGACCGTGCCGAACCCGCTGCCCTCGCTGGTCCCGACGACGGTGACCCAGGTCGTGTTGTACGCCACCGACCCGAATCCGGGAACCGGTGTGGCAGCAACGTACTACAAACTGAACAGCGATCCTACCACCTATACCTATACGGGACGGATCACGCTGCCCGGGCAGGGCACCCAGACGGTCGAGTTCTGGTCGGTGGACGTGGCAGGTAACGTCGAGGTTCACCAGGTGGTGACCTACAACGTCGATACCACCGGCGCACATACGGTGATCAGCCCGTTCGGCGGCACCAGTGCCGAGACCACCTTTACCCTGACCTGCTCGGATGCATCCGCTGACGTGTACTATCAGATCAACGGCGGTCCGCAGACCCTGTATACGGGTCCGGTTGCGCTGAACAGCACGGGCACCTATACGGTGACCTATTGGTCGGTTGACGATTTGGGTAACACCGAACAGGTCCAGGTGTCGACCTTTGTGGTGGATACCGATCTGCCGGTTGCCCATCTGACGCCGGCAGCCGGTCTGTACGGTGCGGACGGCTGCACATTCGGCGTGTCGGGAACCGACGTCGGTGTGGGTGTGGCGGCGTTGTACTATACCCTGGACGGTGGAGCGGATACGCTCTATACCGATCCTGTGGTTTTGACTGCCGGCACGCACACGGTGACGGCCTGGGCTGTTGACGGCGTGGGGAACGTGTCTGCCGTGGTGACCTACACCTATACGGTCGACGACAACGCACCGGTGACGACCATCACGCCGGCGTCGTCGACGGTCTGGCGCAACGACATCAACGCGTTCAGTCTGACGGCGACCGACAACTTGAACCTGCCGGTCGTGACGTACTATAGCTTGGACGGCGCACCCTATGCGACCTATACGACGGGTGCCACCGTCGCGTTGGCGGATGGAGCGCATTTCGTGAACTATTACAGTGTGGACGCGGCCGGCAACATCGAGGTCGTGCGCACCGCGGTCTATCTGGTCGACCACGTCGCCCCGGTCAGCACCATCACACCGGACGGCGGGGTCAATCCGGGCGCGATTTCGATTACGGCAACCGATACGCTGTCGGGTGTCGACCACATCGATTACCGTGTGCTGGATGACACGGGCGGGGTCGTGGTGGGCTGGACGGTCTATACCGGACCGATTACGCTGCCGGGTGACGGGACTTACCAAATCGAGTACCGTGCGACCGACCGTGCCGGCAATGTCGAGGCCACGCGTACCAGCCGGTACTATACGGTCGACGGGTCGGCACCGGAAACCGTGCTGACCACGCCGACGCATTCGCCGCTGAATCTGGCGGATTATCTGGCGGGCGACTGTGTGGTGACACTGGTGGCGACCGATTATGCGGGTGTCGGGATTGACGCGACCTATTACGTGATCGACGGGGGCGTACGGCAGACCTATACCGGTCCCTTTGATCTGAAAGACGCGGCGGGTGACGGCACGCACAGTGTGCTGTACTGGTCGGTGGATGCGGCAGGCAACGTCGAGACGCCGGCAAAGACCTCCGTGTTCGTGATAGACACGGTGGCTCCGGTGACGACGGTGTATCCCACGCCGTCGCTTACGGCGACCACGGTGACCCAGATTGTGTTGCAGGCGACCGACCCGAATCCGGGTACCGGCGTGGCTGCGACCTATTACCGCCTGAACGACAGCTCTGTGGCGACCTATACCGGGCGGATCGACTTTACGACCCAGGGCACGCAAAAGGTCGAGTTCTGGTCGGTTGACGTTGCCGGCAACACCGAGGTACCGCAGGTTGTCTATTACAACGTGGACACGGTCGCGGCGCATACAGTCATCAGTCCCTTTGGCGGCATCAGCAACGGCGTCACGGTCAGCTTCAGCAATAACGACCCGGACGCAACGGTGTACTACCAAATCAACGGGGATGCGGCCGACACCTACTCTACCCCCTTCGACCTGGATGCATCGGGTGTGTACACCATCACCTATTGGTCGGTCGACGCTGTGGGTAACGTCGAACAGGTCCAGGTTGCGACCTTCCTGGTTGATGCGGACGCACCGGTGGCGCTGATTGCGCCGGACGGTGGTCTGTACGCCGGAAACAGCTTGGACATACACCTGTCGGCAACCGACGTCGGCGTGGGTGTGACAGACATCGTCTATAGCATCGACGGGGGAGCAGACACCACCTATACGGCTGCCATAACGCTGCCTGCCGGCACGCACACCGTGACGGCATGGGCCGTTGACGGCGTCGGAAACGTCAGCACGCGGGTCAGCGAGACCTACACGATTGACGGATCGGCCCCGGTGACGGTTATCACCCCGGCATCTGACACGACCTGGCGACGCGACATCACGGGCTTCAGCCTGACGGCGACCGATAACGTGAATCTGCCGGTCGTGACCTATTACAGTCTGGATGGAGCGGCATACGTCGTCTATACCCCGGGCAGCACCGTGCCCCTGGCCCAGGGCGCGCATTTCGTGAACTATTACAGCGTGGATGCGGCCGGCAACATCGAGGTCGTGCACACTGCGACCTACCTGATTGACCGCACGGCACCCACCAGCACCATCACGCCTGACGGCGGTATCAACACCGGGCTGATTTCGATTACGGCGACCGACAACCTGTCGGGTGTGGACTTTGTGCGCTATCGCATCCTACGCGACGGCGTGACCGACATTACCGGCTGGACGGTCTATACCGGACCGATTTCGATCACCCAGGAAGGCAACTACGTCATCGAGTACTATTCCACGGATCGTGCAGGCAACGTCGAGCCGGTCCGCAGCAGCGACGTGTTCTACTATGACCACACACCGCCCCAGTCCTTCATCGTGCCGGTGACCTCGCCCACGCGCAGCAACGTGGCGACCGTGACCGCATACGACATGGGATCGGGTGTGGCATATACGCTGTACTATCTGGATCAGTCGGCACCGACGACGTTGGCCGCCAACGGCGAAATCCCGCTGGGTGCCGACGGGACGCACATCGTGACTTACTGGTCGGTCGACCGCGCAGGCAATGTCGAGGTGCCGAAAACCCAGGTGCTGGTGGTCGATACCACCGCGCCCGAACTGCGCTACAGCCCCACCCAGACACGGCGCAAGACGGCCGATGTCACGCTGGCTGCCAAGGACAACCTGACCGGTGTTGACGAAATCTATTACTGGACCGAGGGAGTGACCGCGATCGGTTCAGCCGCCGCCCCCGAAATCTACGTCGGCCCCATCGAACTGTCGGTGGCGGGTACCACGACCGTGCATTTCTGGGCGACCGACCGGGTGGGCAATACCAGCGGCGTGCAGGATATTACCTATAACTGTGACCCGGATGTGCCGTTGACGCGCCCGACCCTGTTGCCGGGACAGTACGCGGCGACCGAGTTCAGCTTTGTGGTCGAGGACGCATCCCCCACCACGACTTGGTATTTGATCAACGACCTGCCCCAGAATCCGCAGACACCGACGGTGTGGGATGGAAATCCCATTCAGTTGCCGACCGGTGCCGACGGAATCTATGACATCACCTATTGGTCGGCCGATGATCGCGTCAATACCGAGCCGCGCAACAAGGTCACCTACCTGATAGACACCACGGCACCGGTCTCGGAAGCCACGCCGGCGTCTGCAGTGCCGGTCCAGTCACAGGACGTGCATCTGTGGGCGACCGATGAACTGGTCGGAGTGAAAACCATTTGGTATCAGTGGGATGCGGTTACACCGGGCACTCCGCAGATTCTGGCAATGCCGGCGCCTGCCGCGTACGGCGATATGTTCCATCTGACCGAATCGGGTACTTACGAGCTGCATTGGTGGGCAGAGGACAAGGTCGGAAACATCGAGGACGAACACGTCCGGACCTACGTGGTTGACGCGGATGCACCGGTTACCACCGCCGACCTGTTCCAGCCGACGACCACCAAACTGGCGCGCATCACTTTGACGGCCGACGACCCTACGGTCAACGGTGTTGCCAGTGGCGTGGATCAGATCTACTATTCGTTGAACCAGGGCGCATACCAGCCCTACACGGGACCGTTGACCTTTACCGATGACGGCGTGTACGCGGTCGACTTTTATGCGGTGGATGCGGCGGGCAATGTCGAGATCGAGCGCACGATTGTCGTGCATCTGGCGACACCGACCATCATCACGCAGAGTCTGCCGGCAACCACGACCGGACCGAGCTCGTACAGTCTGCCGCCGACCGGCGAGACCGAACGTGTTCTGGCATGGATCGCGCTGGCAGTGCTGGTGACCGGTGGGGTTGTGGCGGTCGAAACACAGCGCCGCCGGCGCCGGGCGACCGTGAAATAGGAATTACATTTACCACCGTCATTGCGAGACCGCCGCAGGCGGGCGTGGCAATACATGCGGGGCGGGCAGCAGTGCCCGCCCCGGTTTGTATGCCCGGGCGGCGCCACGTGCAGCCCAGCGCCTTCCGTGCCTTATTCTTCGAACAACAGGTGAGCGTCCTCGGTGCTGGAAGCGCGTTCGCGCGGATTGATGTCGTCGGGGTCGGCAAAGGGGTCCACCTGGCTGATTTTGCGCCCTGCCGCTTTGCGGCGATCGATTCGGTACGAACTGCGGACCAACACGACCGCAAACAGCACCGTCAGAAAGCCTGCCGCCACCAACACCGCCTGTGGCGACGTCCATTTCGCCAGCGTGGGGGCGACCACCAGCGGTAACAAAGTCAGCGCGATGCGAAAGGTCTGTATCGTCCCCAGCGTGCGCCCGGCCTTTTCCAAGGGGCTGTCCACCTGAATCAGAGTCCGCATCATCGGTTCGTTGATGCCGAACGCGACCCCCAGCACAAAGCTGCCGCACGCCGCCCACCAGACCGAATGGGTCCCCACATACAACACGGTACCCAGACCCTCCAGCAGCAGCATCGCAACCAAGCTGCGCGCGTTCACCCAGCGGGTGTTGGCGCGTGCCAATACGACCGAGCCCAACACCAGTCCCACGCCGGTGATGGTGTTCATCCAGCCCATCCAGGAAATCCCGACTTGCAACACATCGCGATAATACAGGCTCTCCAGCGCATCGAATGCCCCGAAGGCAAACCACATCATGACACCCACCACCAGGTAATAGCGCAGCGACTGATGCTGAAACACAAACCGCGCACCCTCGACGGCTTCGCGCACGGGGTGGCGCCTTTCCGTGCGTCCCCCATCCGACGCGTCCCCGCCGCGGTCCGGCCGGTAACGCTCGCGCACCGCCAGCGTTATCAGGGCGGCGGCCGCCACGGCCCCTGCGGTGAACACGAACAGGCGCATCGTCGGGAAATACCGCGTGATCAAACCCGCCGCAAACGGTCCCACAATCGTCGCCGTAAACCCGCCGATGGTCACCAGCGTGTTGATGCGCTTCAGGCCCGTTCGGTCACGTTCCAGATAGGGGGCGAAACTCCCCAAAGCGGTTTTGATGATCGACATACAATAGCCCACCAGCCCGGCAAACACCGAATAGGCATAAATGTTGGTGCCGCACCACTGGCCCGCCACACACAGCACGACCAGCGTCGCATTGAACAGAAAGGTCGTCCTGCGCGGTCCCATACGGTCGATGAACACGCCCGATGACGCGTCGCCCAACACGTGGCTGAAGTTCAACACGAACATCACGGTCGCCATCAGCGCCGGCCCCGCGTTGAACCCGTACGCCAAATACCCCAGGAAACCGACGAAATACGCCGCCTCTATGCCGACGTTTGCCAAAAACGACGCACCGATCAACCTGCGCTCGTTTGCGCCGGTGCGTGCGAACACGTTAGGCACGATGAATCAGCCCGTACTCGATACTTTGAACCAGTGCCTCCCACGAGGCCTCGATGATGTTCTCGGACACGCCGACTGTCCCCCAACCATTGCGGGGGAGCGCGTCCCCGACCGCGTCTGCCGCGCCCTCGTCTGCCTGTGCAGAGGTAATCAACACGCGTGTTATCGCGTCGGTCCCGCTGCTTTCGTCCAGCACGCGCACCTTATAGTCCGTCAGCCGAATGTCTGCCAGCTGCGGATAGAACCGCAGCAAAGCCTGGCGCAAGGCCACGTCCAGCGCGTTGATCGGACCGTTGCCCTCGCCGGTTGCGACAAAGCGCTCGTCGCCGACGTGGATCTTAATGGTCGCCTCGGTCGCCACCGCCCCGCTTGCGCGTTTCTCTGCAATCACGCGAAAGCTCTCCAACTGAAACAGGGGAGTATAGCTGCCCTGCTGCTTTTCAATTAACAAAGCCAGCGACGCATCCGCCGCCTCGAAACTGTAGCCGCGCGCCTCGGCTTGCTTGACCTGTTCCAACACGGCGGCAGCCGTGGTCTCGTCGACGTCCAGATGCAGGTCCTGCCCCAGCAGTTTCAGCGAGGCACGCCCCGCCAGCTCGCTCACCAACACGCGCGAGATGTTTCCCACGCGTGCCGGGTCGATGTGCTCATAGGCGCCCGGAACCCGTGCGGTCGCGCTGGCGTGCAGACCCGCTTTGCAGGTGAATGCGGCAGACCCCACATAGGGGTGGTGGACATCTATTTTGACGTTGGCGACATCGGCCACAAACCGGCTGACCGATGTGATTTGCTCCAGCTGTTCGGGCGACAGGCAGGTATCCCCCCGTTTCAGGGCCAGGGAGGCCGCGGTCACCAACAGGTCGGCGTTTCCCGCGCGCTCACCCAGTCCGTTCACGGTACCCTGC
This sequence comes from Actinomycetes bacterium, assembly GCA_031272275.1. Taxonomy (GTDB): domain Bacteria; phylum Actinomycetota; class Coriobacteriia; order WRKU01; family WQUG01; genus JAISUC01. The sequence continues at coordinate 45,832 of JAISUC010000003.1, forward strand.
ACCATCTGTGCGCCCGCCCCCGCCGCAATCAGCGAGTTTGCGACCGCGCATCCCGTGTCGTTATGGAAATGCACCCCCAGCATGACTGACCGACCGGGCGCATCGGCGCCGTCCAGGCGGCCGGTCAACGCGCGCAGCACCGTCGTGGCGTCCGCGACCGCACCGGCCACCACATCGGGCAAGGTCCCGCCGTTCGTGTCGCACAGCACCACCGCGTCTGCGCCGGCGTCCACCGCAGCGGTCAGCACGGCACGGGCATAGTCGGCGTTTCCCGCGATTCCGGCGGCACGGTTCACATCCGCACCGTCGAACCAATGCTCCAGGTCGACGAAGACCTCACGGCCGGCATCTTTCAACAGCCGGATACTGTCGGTCAGCATCTCCAGGTTGCGCTCCAAACCCACCCGCAGGGTCTCGCGCACCATGCGGTCCCAGGCCTTTGCGACCACACACACCACAGGGGCGCCGCTGTCCAACAGGGCGCGCAAGCCGGCATCATCGCAGGCCGGACCGTCTGAATGCTGTATCGTACCGAATGCAACCAGACGCGGGGACGTACTCCCCCCTGTTTTTCCGGGTGTGTTATCGGGTGCGTTGTCGGGTGTCTGTGCGGCGAACAGTGCCCGTGCCGCGTGGAAAAACGCGGCCTCTTTGGGGTTGGATGCGGGAAAACCGCCCTCGATATAGGGCACGCCCAGTTCTATCAGACGCGCGCAGATGCGCAGGCGGTCTTCCAGCGAATAGGAAATCCCCTGGGCCTGCGCACCGTCGCGCAGTGTCGTGTCATATAGAACGGTCCCGGCCATTACCGGACGTAGGTGATCCAATCGCCGTGCGCGTCGCTGCGTCCCTCGACGATGTCGAAAAAGGCTTTCTGCAGCGCCTTGGTCACGTCGCCGGCCCGACCGTTGCCGACCGTGATGCCGTCGACCGCCGTCACCGGCACGACTTCGGCCGCGGTACCCGTCAGGAAAAACTCGTCGGCCGTATACAGTTCGGTGCGCGCCAACGAACGCTCCTGCGTGTCGTAGCCCAGGTCACGCGCCAGCTCCAGAATCGAGGCACGCGTGATACCCGGCAGGATGCCGTCGGACACCGGCGGGGTCACCACGGTGGTGCCGTACACCACAAACAGGTTGTCGCCGCTGCCCTCGCAGACCTGGCCGGCCTCGTTCAAAATGACGGCCTCGCCATAGCCGTTACGCGTCGCCTCGACGCGGGCAAAGCCGCTGTTCACATAGTTACCCGTCGCCTTGATTCCCGGGGGCAGAGCGTTGATTGAGCGCTGACGCCAGCTGCTGGTGCCGACCGAGATGCCGGCCTCGATGGCCTCGGCACCCAGATAGGTGTCCCAGGGCCAGCACGCCACGATGATATCGACCGGGGCCGCCAGCGGGTCAACCCCCATCGAGCCATAGCCGCGATACACCAGCGGACGGATATAGCAACTGTCGACCTTGTTGGCCGCCACCGTGTCGACGACGACCTGACAGATTTCATCCAGCGTGTACGGGATGTCCATGTACAGCATCCTCGACGAGTTCAGCAAACGCTGCATGTGCTCGCGCAGACGGAAAATCGCAGGTCCGCGGTCCGTCGCATAGGCGCGAATCCCCTCGAACACGCCGCTGCCGTAATGCAGCGCGTGCGTCAATACGTGCGTCGTGGCCTTTTCCCATTCGACCAGCTCGCCATTTTTCCAGATGAATTCGACTGTCGGTTGTGCCATGATATCCTTCTTCCCGTTTCCGTGTGCTGTGCTTATTTCCGCATTTCCGTTCAGGACCGACCGGGTCGACCAGGCGCGCATAATCGCAAATCAACCACGGTATCCGGTCTTTCTATACTATACTATTTCCAACCACCTGCCGCACGTCTGTACCTACGACCGTACCTGCACGTCCGCCCCTGTCCGCGCCCGAACCTGCACAGCGTTGTTTCAAAACCATGAGGGGGAGTTTGATGTCTACACCGCAGCCGATGACCGCACGGGAACTGTTTCTGCACCTTCACGCACATCCCGAACTGTCGGGCGCCGAATACGCGACGACCGCCCTGTTGACGCAGCAGCTGCAGGCCGCAGGCATTCGGGTCATGGACAGCGGTTTGCCGACCGGCCTGATTGCGTCGCTGGGCGATGCAACCGCAGGTCCCACCGTCGTGCTGCGTGCCGACATCGATGCGTTACCCATACAGGAACACACGGGACTGGACTACGCGTCGGAAACAGACGGGGTCATGCACGCCTGCGGACACGACCTGCACGCGGCGGCACTGTACGGCGCGGCGTTGGAGCTGGCGGAACAGGCACGTCACGCAAGGCTGCCGGGGCGCGTGCTGTTCGTCTTTCAGCCGGCCGAAGAAACCTCCCACGGTGCCGAAGCCGTCATCGCGACCGGTCTGTTGGATGGAGCCGCGGCCATCATCGGCGCACACGGCAACCCGGATTTACGACCCGGTCAGTTCAGCATGGAGCCCGGTCCGGTGATGGCGGGTGTCGACTGGTTTCGGGTGCGACTGGACGGTCGCGGGGGACATGCCTCCGAGCCCCAACTGTGTGATGACATCGTGCTGGCGGCAGCCGGTATGGTGACCGAGCTGCAACAGGTGGTTGCCCGTTCGGTGGCCCCGCTGTCAGCCTGTGTGCTGTCGGTGACCCATATGGAGTTCGGCGATGCCTGGAACGTGTTGCCGTCCACCGGGTACTTTGAGGGCACCATGCGCAACTATGACGATGCGGTCGCTTTGGGGATGCGTGCGCGCCTGACCAGTATAGTTACCGGTATTGCCGCCGCCCACGGCATACGTGCCGCAATCGAATGGGTTCCCGGCGATACGCCCTGGCCCGCGACGGCAAACGACGCCGCGCTGGTTGCGCGTTTGACGCCTGCGCTGGAACAGGTATTGGAACACCACCCGATACCGCCGGCAACCGGCGGCGAAGATTTTGCTATGTATGCGCGCGTCGCCCCCGGTGCGTTCGCGATGCTGGGCGCAAACGGCAGTCCCGACGCTCCCCGTTGGCATAACGAATGCTACACGGTGCTTCCGGAAGCGCTACCCGGCGCCGTGACCTTTTATCGCACCTGCGTCCAGGCGCTGCTTGCTTAGTTGGGCCGAGCCGGGGTCTAGTCGGACCTAGCCGGCAGCTTGAGTTAAGTTACGTCCTGAAAAATAAGTCTGGCACGGATCAATGATTCGGATGCGCGATATGCGCATCCTCAACGTTATGTGTTCGCGCCACTCCTTTGGCACAGCAGGTTAAAGAACCTTGGCAATTCACCCTACTCAGCAACTGAGCGGTAGGTTTCTGCCAGGCGGCGGGCGACGTAGACCCCGCTTGCCGACGCCTGTGACAGGCTGTGCGTCACACCCGAGGCATCGCCCAGGGTATACAGTCCCGCAACGCGTGTTTCCAGGTTTCCGTCGACCTCGACCTCGCTGTTATAGAACTTCACCTCGACGCCATACAACAGCGTGTCCTCGTTCGCGGTTCCGGGTGCGATCTTATCCAGCGCATAGATCATCTCGATGATACTGTCCAACTGTCGCTTGGGGATAACCAGTGACAGGTCGCCCGGGGTGGCCTTCAGGGTCGGAGTCGTGAAGCTTTTCAGCATCCGTTTGTCACTGGAACGCCTGCCCTTGACCAGGTCGCCGAAACGCTGCAGCAACACACCGCCTCCCAGCAAATTGGACAGTTTAGCGATACTCTCCCCGTATTCATTGCTGTCGCGAAACGGTTCGGTGAACTTGTTCGAGACCAGAATCGCAAAGTTCGTGTTCGCCGTGTGTTTCGCCGGATCGGCGTAGCTGTGCCCGTTCACCGTGATGATTCCGTTGGTGTTTTCGGCGACGACTTCGCCGTAGGGGTTCATGCAAAAAGTGCGCACGACGTCGTTGTATTTGTCGGTTTTGTAGACGATTTTGCTTTCGTAGACCTCGTCGGTGATGTGCTTGAAGATTTCTGCCGGCAGCTCGACGCGCACCCCGATGTCGACGCGGTTGCTCTTGCGCTCGATACCCAGCTTGTTCGTTACCTGGCTCAGCCATTTGCTGCCGGATCTGCCGCTGGCCAACAGCAGGTCGTGGCAGGTGTAGCGTTTGTTTTCGTCGGTCGTCACCGAAAAACGGGGGCTGCGGGGTGCTGCGTCGCTGCGGTCTGTGTCAGATGCTGTGTTCGCGTCGGGGGGCAATAGTTCGACGTCTGTGACCGTCACGCCGAAACGCATATCTATTGCGTCATGGGTCAGGTCATACAGACGCTCCAGGATCTTTACGTTGCGGTCGGTCCCCAGGTGCCTGACCCGTGCATCCAGCAGGTGCAGGTTATTGCGCAAGGCCAGCGTTTTCAGATCTTTGCCGGCGGTGGAATACAGCCGCGCCTCGCTGCCGCCGTTTTCAATCAGCACGCTGTCTACGTATTCCATCAGTTCCAGCGCGGCGTCCGCACCGACGTACCGGTGCAGCTCGCCGCCGAATTCGTTGGTGATGTTGTATTTGCCGTCAGACAGGCTGCCCGCGCCGCCATAGCCGCTCATGATGCGACAGGGTTGGCAGTGCACACAGACGTCGGATTTGCCTGCGGTGATCGGACAAATGCGGCCCGACAGCGTCGGTCCCTTGTCCAGCATCAGCACGCGCGCGCGGTCCGGGGTGATACCCAGATGCGTCAGCTCGTAACTGGCAAAGACGCCGGCGGCCCCGGCACCCACAATGATGATATCGAAATGATTCCCGTTCTCCATGTTTACCATTATACAGGCCGGTCGAAAAACACCGCCCGCGCGGCATCGGGAAAGTGATCGTTGTCGGTATTCCGGAAATCTTGCAAACTCAAAACGTCATTGCGGGGAGCGAAGCGACCGCGGCACTACGTGCCGCCTTGTGATCGTACGTAGTCAACCAGGGGAGCGATGGTTGCGCGATTCAGGAAACCGACCTTTTTGCCGTAGGTTTCCAGAAATGCACGGTCTTCGTCTAGGAGCTCTTCGGTTTTCTTGTTGCCGACAACCATACGTTTCTTCATTGCCATCATCACCCGGTGTGTGCGCGTCATATTGGGGTAGTCCAGCATGCCGCGCAGGTGAAAGACATGATCGGGCCGGTTGGGTTTACCGGATAGCCCGCGGTTCAGGATGACGGTATAGTCGGTGCTTGCAGGGTCAGCCGCTCCCACGGTAAACAGTACCAGGTGGCGGGTTGGGTGTTTTGTCACCAGGTCCAGCCCGATGATACCGCCGGCATACAATGCTCCTCCGTAGACGACGCAGTCGTAGTCCATTAACTCCTGAGGCTTGATTTCACGGTGTGCTTTGAAGTCCGCACCCAACTCTTCTGCGATCCATTCGGCATATTGCCGGGTACTGCCATAGTGCGATTTGTATGCGACCAGTATGCGGGACATTATCATCTCCTGTTCTCGAGCATGTGCATAAAACTGTCAATGTGTGCCTCGACCAGGCGAGCGGCATCGCGTGTGTTGTTAGGGTCATCGGCGGCATTTATCAACATCAGTATCGGGGCGAAGTACTCCAACGCGAGCACCTCGGCATCGGCGTCCTGAATCCCCGCCGATGCGGCACGCATCAGCTCACGGGTATGGGCGACAATGCCTCCGGTCAGATACTCCTTCAGTAGTGCTGCAAGTTTCGGGTTGCGGTACTGCTCCAAGGTCAGCAGGTGGCGGAACCGTACAGCGAAATCATTCTCGGTCCAATAACGGAATTGGCTCAAGCTAAAGGCTTTAATCCGGGACAGTGCTGCGGCGCGCTCTGTAGGAGTCGCATCGGTGGAGAGTTCTGCGGGCGCGATATCGAAAGTTCCTGCGTGCTCTGCATTATGCGTACGCATCTGCTCGACAATGCAGTCCAGAATGTCTTGCTTGTTCGTGAAATGTCGATAGAGTGCCCCCTTGGTGATGCCGACCTCACCGGCAATTGCTCCGGTAGAGGTGGCGGCAAACCCGTTTTCCGCAAAGAGGCGTAAGGCCGCTTGCAGTATACGTTCCTTGGTGCTTGTGTCTGCGACAGTAGGCAATGGATTCCTTTCCGGTCCGGCGTCGGTGTGTTTCACCACCGGTAAACGCTCGTTTACTAGCTCTGGCTTCCATTCTAGTAAACGACCGTTTACTTGTCAATGGGTTCCGGCGTCCATATTTCAGTTTTCGCGCAGAGCACGAAGGCTCTGATGGGACTGCGGTTTATCCGCAAAAGGAACAGGGTAGGTAAATAGAGTTACGGGGCTTTTTAGGAAGAATCTCCGGCGACGACAGGAGCCGGGCACCAGCCCTGCCGCTTTGTATGAGTGACAGTCTACTGAGCCGTAGTCGAGCTGGTGCTGAGCTAGCCCGGCTCAGTGAACATCATGTTAAGCCTACGACCACGGCCCTGCTTCCGGATTATCGGAATTCACCGCAAACAAGCCCGTAGAGGCACCGCCACATAAGGCGGCAAGGAAGTGAACTATAGCAATGCAGGGTCTGGTTAACACGAGAAAACCTAAAATAATGTGATTATTTGCACATTATTAGTTATAGTATAACGAAGGAGAACGCCTTTTCACGGAGTTCAAGGGGGCTTTAACGGAGAATTACGTCCTTCAGGCGCTACGGCCTCAATTTGAGGTGGCACCGCGATATTGGGCGCAAGACAACCCGCATCACGAAGTGGATTTTATTATCCAAGATGAAAATGATGTTATCCCGGCGGAAGTCAAGTCCGGTGGATCGGTCAGATCATTGAGCCTGAAGAAATATAGGTAGAAATACGGATCAACAACAAAGCCGGCAATACGTTACTCCTTAAAGAACCTGCAGCTTGCCGATGGACTATTGAATATACCGCTTTATCTGGCTGGCGAAACAAAACGGCTATTATCGCTGATATGACTTGAGGCTCCATGCTGTCCGGCAAATTCCGCACTGCGATCGGGGTGACGGACGGACGGAGCGCAAGTCCGCGTATGTCTGCTATTGGGCGTAGTTTGATAGAATGAACAACCTACGAATAATTGCATGTGCAGACTGATGAGAGGCTCGGCCTGGGGCACGCTCAAGGAGGTCCATCTATGTGTGGAATCGTCGGTTACGTCGGGGAACAGAGTGCCGCCGACGTGCTGTTTTCGGGATTGGCCCGTTTGGAATACCGTGGATACGACAGCTGGGGAATCGCGCTGGCCGCCCCGGACGGGCTGCAGGTCCGCAAAAAATCGGGGAAACTGGCGGGTCTGCGTGACCTGCTGGCGACCGAAACCCTGCCCGGCACCGTCGGCATCGGCCACACCCGCTGGGCCACCCACGGCCGCCCCGACGACGTCAACGCCCACCCCCATTTGGATTGTCACGGCCACATCGCCATCGTCCACAACGGCATCATCGAAAACTACGTCGAGCTGCGCGAAGAGCTGCGCCGCCAGGGTCACACCTTCGTCAGCCAGACTGATACCGAGGTCATCGTGCACCTGTTGGAACGCGAACTGGCGGACCCGGACGCACTGCGGGCGGACGGCGGTTATGTGGGGGAGTATGCTCGGTCGGGTGCGCCCGATGCTCTGTTGACCGCGGCAGTGGCCGCCACCATCCGGCACCTGGACGGCGCGTATGCGCTGGCGGTGCTGTGGGACGCACTCCCCGATTGTTTGGTCGCGGCACGCAAGGGCTCACCGCTGATTATCGGGCTGGGTCAAGGCGAAAACCTGATTGCATCCGACATCCCGGCGGTGCTGGCGCATACACGCCGCGTCGCGATTCTGAATGACGGCGATCTGGCGGTGGTGCGCGCCGGCGGTGTCGAGTTTTTGGACGGCGGGCTGACCGCTGTGACCGAACCCGAAATCATGGAGGTCGAATGGAGCCTGGAGGCCGCGGAAAAGGGCGGCTATGAGGACTTTATGCTGAAAGAGATTCACGAGCAGCCGACCGCGTTGCGTGCGACGTTGCAGGGCAGGTTCGAGGACGGGCGCGTGCAGCTGAGTGAACTGACGCTGAGCGACGCGGAGCTGGCCGCACTGGAGCGTGTGTTCATCATCGCCTGTGGGACCAGTTATCACGCCGGTCTGGTGGCAAAGACGCTGATAGAAAAATGGGCGCGGATTCCGGTCGAGGTGCAGGTCAGCAGCGAGTTTCGCTATAGCGACCCCTTGGTGGATGCGCGCACGCTGGTGATTGCGATCACTCAGTCGGGCGAGACCATCGACACGTTGTTCGGCGTGCGCGAGGCGCGGGCAAAGGGGGCAAAGGCATTCGCCGTCACCAATGTGGTCGGGTCCAGTGTCACCCGGCCCGAGGCGGCCGACGGGGTCGTCTACACACACGCCGGTCCCGAAATCGGCGTGGCCGCGACCAAGACGTTCACCGCACAGATCGCCGCGTTGAATGTGTTGGCGCTGAAACTGGCACAGGCGCGCGGCACGCTGACGGCAGACGAAATCGCGCGCATATTCGCCGAGCTGAACGAGCTGCCCGGGCACATCGAGCAGATCCTGTTGCACCAGGATGACATCCGCTCCTGTGCGGAAAGCGGCTGCTGCGTGAATGCCTGCACCAGCCTGTTTTTGGGACGCGGGGTGGGCGTCCCCATCGCGATGGAGGGTGCGCTGAAGCTGAAGGAAATCAGCTATATTCACGCCGAGGCCTATGCGGCAGGCGAGATGAAACACGGACCGATTGCGCTGATCGATGCGAGCGTGCCGGTGGTGGGGGTTGCCACCGACGGCTCGACGTATGAAAAGGTCGTGAGCAATATCAAGGAAGTCCAGGCGCGCGACGCGATTGTGGTTGTGGTGGCCAGTGAGGGCAACGAAAGCATCCGCAATCGGGTGGATCACGTGTTTTATGTGCCACGGACGTCTGAGCTGCTGTCACCGATCGTGGCGACGGTGCCGCTGCAGTTGTTCGCGTACTATATTGCGAAAAGCCGCGGGTGTGATGTGGATCAGCCGAGAAATTTAGCGAAATCGGTGACAGTCGAGTGAAGCACGCGCTAAACGCAGTTGAAAGGACATAGTACGGTGGTTTTGGGACTGGGTGTCGATATTGTTGAAATAGAGCGCATGCGCAACGCCCTGTCGCGCCGGCCGCGCATGAAAGAACGCCTGTTCAGCGAGGCTGAGCGGTGGTATTGTGAGCACAAAGCACATCCCGAGACCCACTATGCCTTGCGCTTTGCCGCCAAAGAGGCGGTGTTAAAAGCCCTGGGCACCGGCTTTGCCGGCTGCGGCTTTCGCGATGTCGAGGTCACACACGACCCGAAGGGACGCCCCCAGGCGGTCTTAACCGGCGGCGCTGCGGCGGCAGCCGACCGCCAGGGTGTGGTCGAAATGCACCTGTCGCTGTCCTACACGCATGCAACCGCCGTGGCGTCCGCCGTCGCGATTACGGAATCGGCGCGTCCGAAACGTGACGAGGCAACCGACCCCAAAGAGGAACTGGCGCGCGAGTTCAAAGAGCTGCGCAGCCTGTTGGATGATTTGGAATCGCGCGTGACCGGCGCGGACGAGGGCGCACTACCTGTTGCAGGCAATGATTCGGAAGCATCCGCAGGTGGGGTCTCGCACGTGACCGCGAGGGATGCCCAACCGGCGCATACCGAGGAGGTTACCGATGCGTAAGTACACCGACGCCGAACTGGCGGCACACATCCCGCTGCCCGCTGCAGACGCGCACAAGTACAGCCGCGGCAGCCTGTTGATCGTCGCGGGCAGCCGCCGCTTTTCCGGTGCTGCGCTGCTGTCGACGCTGGCAGCCACGCGCGCCGGCGCAGGCTATGTGACTCTGGCGACGGTCCCGCCGGTTGCGGCCGCGGCGCGCACGCTGGCGCCGACCGTGCCGCTGATTGAAATCCCCGAAAACAGCTTGGGCGAACTGGACCTGTCCAGCGAAAACAGCGAGTTGCTGCACGACGCCGCCGCCAAACATGACGCGATGCTGCTGGGCCCCGGCCTGGGTCGCAGCGCCTATGTGTCGGGGCTGGTGCGCCAGCTGCTGCGCGACAGCACGACGCCCGCCGTGTTGGATGCCGACGCCCTGTATGCTTTCAGCGCCGAGGGCACGGGAAACCCCGACGACATCCCCACGGATTATCCGGTCATCCTGACGCCGCACGCGCGCGAGCGCCGGCGTCTGATTCCCGACGACCGCCACAGCGCCGCCCCTCTGGTCGCCGGGCAACGCGTGCTGGTCGCGAAAGGCCCGACCACCTACATCGAATCTGCGGACGACACCGTCTATGACGACCTGGGCCCGTCCGCGCTCGCCACGGCGGGCAGCGGTGACGTGCTGGCGGGTATCATCGCAGCCCTGCTGGCCCAGAAAACGCCCGCGCCTGTGGCAGCGGCCCTGGGCGTGCGCCTACAGGCACTGGCCGCCCTGGAAGCCACGGCTCGCCTGACCCCGGTCTGCATGAACGCCCACGACCTGATTGACGCCATTCCCACCGCAGTCCGGCAACTGCTGGACCTGCGCGAACCGAACACGCAGGACACACAACACGGGGGAGTATGATGTCTGCACATCGCTGGGCTTGGCTGGAAATCGATCTGGGCGCCATACGTTCCAACGTTTTGGCTTTTCGCTCGCTGGTGGGTGCACAGACGCAGGTCATGGCTATCGTCAAAGCCGACGCCTATGGGCACGGGGCGGTGCGCGTCAGCCGTGCCGCACTCGAGGCGGGCGCGACCTGGTTGGGGGTGGCGACCGTTGACGAGGCGCTGGAATTGCGCAGAGCCGACATCACGGCTCCTATTCTGATTCTGGCTGAACCGCCCGAGGACGCACTCCCCGAAATTATCGAGCACAACATCACGCCGACCGCAACCGGCCTGGAGTTTCTGCGGACGCTGTCCGGGCATGCGCTGCTGGCGAATACGACCGTGCCGTTTCACCTGAAAATCGATACCGGCATGAACCGCATCGGGGTTTCGGTTGACCAGGCGGCCGCAGTGCTGCGTGATGCGCAGGCGCTTCCGAACCTGCGGGTCGGCGGCGTGTTCACGCATTTTGCGACGGCGGACGTCGCCGGTGACTGGGACGTGAAACAGCAAATCGAGCGCTTTGAGCGGGCGCTGCGTCGGATTCGCGAGGTCGGGGTCGACTCGGGTATCGTGCATGCCTGCAACAGTGCCGGTGCCGTGTTGCTGCCCGAGGCGCGCTATGGGATGGTTCGCATCGGCATCAGTCTGTACGGTCTGCATCCGTCGGATGCGACCCGGCAACACATCACTCTGACCCCGGTGATGAGCGTGCACGCGCGTGCCACACGGGTCAAACCGGTCGCCTTGGGCGAGGGCGTGGGTTATGGGCTGACCTGGCATGCTTTTAGAAAGGCGCAGCTGGTGACGCTGCCGCTGGGTTATGCCGACGGGATTCCGCGTCTGGCTTCGAATAAAATGAACGTCTTGATTGGCGCGACCGGCAAGCGTATCGAACAGGTGGGAACGGTCTGTATGGACCAGCTGATGTGTGCGGCGGGACCGCACGATCAGGTCGCGTTCGGCGACGAGTTCGTGCTGGTCGGATGCGCCGGCAAGGTCAGCGATGTCGCAGCGGCGGCTTCCACGGTGCGCGTGCAGAACTCGCCGCGCACGCCGGGGTTCATCTCGATTGACGAGCTGGCGGATCTGGCACAGACGATCAATCACGAAATCACCTGTGGGTTGGGACAGCGCCTGGAGCACGTGTACCGCGATGTCTGAGCAGCTGAATATCTTTGCGCAAACGGCGGCGGACGCTGCGCCTGCGGCGTCGCAGCCTGAGGAACCGCCCGCGGCGGCTGCGTCGGACCCGGCGGCACAGATGGCACAGATGGAACGCGCCGCCGCCGACTGCACAAAATGCGGGCTGGCGCGCACGCGCACCCAGGTGGTGTGGGGGACCGGCCCGGTCCCCGCGCGCGTGGTCTTTATCGGCGAGGCTCCGGGCAGGCGCGAGGACGCGGGCGGCGAGCCCTTTATCGGGGCGGCGGGAAAGATTCTGGACGAGCTGTTGGAACGCGCACACATCAGGCGCGCAGACATCTATATCACCAACATCGTCAAATGCCGTCCGCCGGAAAATCGCGACCCGGCGGATTCCGAAATCGTCGCCTGTCGCGATTACCTGAATGCGCAGCTGCGCCTGCTCCGTCCCCGCGTGATTGTGACCTTGGGGGCATTCGCGACGCGCCTGATACTGCAAACGGGCGCCGGTATCAGCGGGCTGCAGGGACGCGTGTTCGAAACCCACGGCCTGCAGGTGCTGCCGCTGTATCACCCCGCGGCGACCATCTATGACAGCAACAAACGCGACCCGCTGTTTGCCGCAGCCCCGCTGCTGGATCGTTTGGCGAACGGCGACGGCGCACCGTGCACCACGCCCACCGCGGGCGTCGCACCGGCCGCACCCACCGCAGCTGCCACGCAGCCTGCACCCGTCGGACAGGAGGACTCATGACCGTCGCCTCGACATCCGTGTTCCACACGAACTCACCCATCGGCACCCAGTCGCTGGGCGAACGCACCGGTGCTGCAGCACAACCCGGCGAAGTCTGGCTGTTGATAGGCGACCTGGGCGCCGGCAAAACACAGTTTGCCCAGGGTTTCGCGGCGGGCCTCGGCGTCACTGATGACGTGATCAGCCCGACCTACCCCATACTGGTGACCTACACGACCGGGCGCACGCTGCTCAATCACATAGACTTCTATCGCCTGGAGGACGAATCGCAGCTGGCGGACATCGACTTTGATTCCTGCATCGCCCCCGATGCCATCACCCTGATCGAATGGGGCGACCGCTTTGCCGCCGCGCGCCGCGCCATGACCGGCGTCGTGAACATCACCATCCCCGACCCCGCGATTCCCGACAAACGTCGCATCGAGGTTATTCAGCTCCGATGACGCGCTTTGTTCTGGCACTGGATACGGCGGGCGAATCGGTCCATCTGGCGCTCGCGGAGTTTCGCATCGACGGGACCGGCCTGACACAGGCTCGCACGACGGCACGCGCAGCACATCGCGCGACCAACGCGGTCCTGCTGACTGAAATCGAACAGCTGCTGGCATCCGCCGATATCACGCGCGAACACCTCGCCGCCATCGCAGTCGGCTGCACGCTGGGTTCCTACACGGGGGTGCGCATCGCGGTCGCGACCGCCAAAGGATTGGCGTACGCGCTGGGAATCCCCCTGTTCGGGGTCGCCACCTGCGCCGATACGGATGCTGACGCACTGTCCGGCACGCAACTGCTGGATGCTTTCACGGGGGAGTATGATGCCCAAACCGGGGATGTGTCCGCGGTATTGCCCCGCTACACGCGCCTCTCGTATGCCGAAGAAGCCGAACTGGCGACCCGCTCTGCCACTTCCCAAACGATTACACCGACAGAATGTCATTCCGGGGGCGCGCAGCGCAACCCGGAATCCATGTCGCACCCCGACGGAACGCACGGCCGTCCGCAGGACGGCATGCGCGCGACCATTCGCAGGCTTACCCCCTTCGATCTGGCAGCACTGTCTGCACTGGAGACCGCAACCGACGGCTTGTCGTGGTCACGCGAATCGTTGGCAGACGAACTGTCGAACCCCGACCGTTACTGGTTCGGTGCGTTTGAATCCGTCGCCGGCCGGTATCGCCCGGTCGGATTCATCGGCTGCGCGGATACCGTCGACGGTTTCGACCTGTTGCAGATTGCGGTTGCGGATACGCACCGCCGGCGTGGCATCGCGCGCGACTTGCTGACCTTTGCCGGCGAACACCTCTTGCGCCTGCACGACGGACCCTTCACGCTGGAGGTCCGTGCCGACAACGAATCAGCGATTGCGCTCTACACCGGCTGTGGTTTTGCGACCATCGCGACGCGCGCGGCCTATTACCCGGACGGCACGGACGCCGTCATCATGGTACGCCGGTTGACGTCCGCGGCATTGGCGCACCCCGCGTTGCTGGCGATCGAGTCATCCTGTGACGAGACCGCGGCGGCCGTTATCGCAGGTGAGGCGCTGTTGTCCTCGGTCGTTGCGTCCCAGATTCAGTTTCACGCGCGTTTCGGTGGCGTGGTCCCCGAAATCGCCAGCCGCAAGCACACCGAGGCCATCGTCGCCACCGTTGACGAAGCCCTGCACCCGGCGTCGACGGGAATGCTGCCGCTGCGCGTACTGGACGGTATTGCGGTAACCGATCGCCCGGGTCTGATCGGTGCGCTGGTTGTCGGACTCGCCTTTGCAAAGGGGCTTGCATGGGCGGCGGACCTGCCCCTGTACGGTGTCAACCACCTGGAGGGCCACCTGTACGCATCCACGTTAAATACTGCTCAAAATGAGGCTGACGAGGGGGGGTCATCGTCAGCCTCTCCGTTTCTTGCAAGTGGTTTGCCGACTCCGCATGTCGCGCTAATCGTGTCGGGCGGGCACACCGCCCTGGTCTATTCGCCGCATCCGCACGAATACACGGTGCTGGGATCCACGCTGGATGATGCGGCGGGCGAAGCTTTCGACAAGGTCGCCAAAGTCCTCGGTTTGGGCTATCCCGGCGGCCCCGCTCTGTCAAAACTCGCGGTCGACGGCAACCCCGCCGCCATCGATTTCCCGCGGGCGCTGTTGCATTCGCACGACTACGACTTCAGCCTGTCGGGACTGAAAACGGCGGTCATCACCTGGATTCGTGCGGCACAGGACGCAGGCGCAGACATCAACCTCCCCGATCTGGCCGCATCGTTTCAGCTGGCGATCATCGACGTGCAGGTTGCAAAATCGCTCGCCGCGGTGCGCGCATACGACGTCGACTTTTTCATTCTGGGTGGGGGAGTGGCGGCGAACGTCGCCTTGCGGACCGCACTCGCTGCCGCGCTGAACGAACGCGGCGTCGAGCTCTTGGTGCCCGACGCCGCATGGTGTGGCGATAACGCCGCGATGATTGCGCGAACTGCCGCCGCGCGTTTGTCCGCCGGCATGGGCGAACGCGACCGACTGCCCCTGTCGGCAGAAGCCCGCGCCCGCGCCATGTTGGACTGACCCGCAGGAACCGGGCTGCGGGCGCACCCGCAACAGGTCCGCACCGGGTCCCGGACGGACCGGTGACTACACGACTGGCGGCGTGCCCTCGGCGTTACCCGCAATCGCGTCAATCTGAATCAGGCAACCGGCCGGCAGCTGGCCGACACCCACGATCCGGCGCGCCGGAACGCCACCCGGGAAGTAATCGGCATAGACCTCGTTTACCGCGTCGATATCGCCTAAGTCTTTCAGGAAGATGTTCACCTTGACGATGTCTGCCAGCGAATGGTCGACGCTTTCGATGATCGCCTGAATGTTGGACAGGCACTGTGCCGCTTGCTCGCGGATGCCGCCCGCGACAACCGCGCCGGTTGCCGCATCGATCGGCAGCTGTGCGCTGATGTTGTTGTAATGCGAAAACGCGACCGACTGCGTCGACAGTTTGCAGCGCGGTGCGGCGTCGGTGTTGTTCGCCTCGATGATCAGACCGTGTCGGTCCTCGACGGCTTGCGGCGGCGTGCCGTCCCCGTGCGACACGACGGCTTCCACCTGGACGCGGGCGTGCATCGGCAGCGCGGCAACGGCTGCCACGGTGCGTGCGGGCACATAGCCCACGGCACGCGCGATGCCCGAATCGGGGAAATAGGTGGAATAGACCTCATCCACGACATCCAACTCCCCCAGATCCGTCAGGAAAATGGTGACCTTTACGATGTCGTCAAAGGGCACGTCGATGCTGTTCAGGATGGCTTTGATGTTCGCCAGGCACTGGGCGGTCTGTTCACGCACGCCACCGGTGACAATCTGGCCGGTTATGGGGCTAATCGGCAGCTGAGCCGTCACATTGTTGTAGTGCGAAAATGCGACCGTCTGCGTCGACAAGTCTGACAGCGGTGCCGCAGCGGTGTTGTTCGTGTATTTGATCAGGTCGCCAGCCTGCGGGGCGTTCGGGATCGTGCCCTCGCCGTTGTCGACCAAGGCTTCGATTTGCACCGCAGCCCCCATCGGCAACGCGTCCACCGCCACCACCGTGCGCGCCGGCACATAGGTGGGGAAGAACTCGCGATAGACTCGGTCGATTGCCTCGATGTCGGCGATGTCGGTCACAAAGATGCTCAGGCGGATGATGTCGTCCAGGCTGTGCCCGATGGAGGACGCAATGGCCTCGATGTTCGCCAAGCACTGAACGGCCTGTTCGTCGGCAGCCCCGTCGACCAACTGACCGGTTTCCGGATCGATCGGCAGCTGCGCCGACAGGTTGTTGTAGTGCGAAAACGCCACCGTCTGGGACGCATGCGGACAAACCGGAGCGTCGTCGGTGTTTCGTGCCAAAACCGCGTTACTGTCACTCATACCATAACCCCACTTTCTTGGCCGCGCCTGCGGCCAGGTCAGCCTTCAGCCAGGAGGGACCTCCTGCGGTGCGCACATTATAACAATATTTACGAAAAGATAATAGTCACAGACATGCGACCTCGCCGCATCCACGTCCCGTCTGCGCGATAGCCGTGGTGCCCCTCCGCTCGCTATTGCGGGCTAACATAAAACAATGGAAAGAATATACCTTGACATATACACAGGTGCTTTGTTAGGGTGGGGATGGAGCGATTGTACCATAAGGCAATTTTACTAGAACTACCAGGAGGACTGATGATGAGTACAGCCGGCAACCACGACCTTGTAAGCCCTCCGAGAAAAGAACCACAGATGCGTGTCATCGCATTGTTTTTGAGTTTTCTCTTGGTGTTCAACGTCTTTCCCTTTTCCGCCTTTGCAACCGCTGTTCCCGATTCCGATGTTCCCTCGCACCAATCCTTACCTAATATCAATACCGAACCTGACGCAGATGATATCGTCTATGAAAACGCTCCTGACGTTGATCTAACGCAATCCGATTATGAACAGATTCAAGACCTCGACTTGGTTCGTGTCAGTGAATCCTCAAATGTCTATGAGGACCCCGCCTCCGGTCAGATAACCGAAGAAATTTTCTCATCCCCGGTCCGCTTTCAGGACAGCGACGGCACGCTGACCGATTATGATGCCACGCTGGCCGAAAGTGACGAGACGGGATACGCATACGAAAACACCGCGGGGGATGCCAAGAACTACTTTCCCGATGACATCGGCACCGACACTCCCATAAAACTGGTCAAGGACGACTACGAAATAGGACTGACTCCTGAAACGCACGACGCGTCAGCTTTTGAGGATGCCGGATCCGACATAACTGTCGAGGCGACCGAGCACACCGACTCCTACGGTATTACCGAGAACAAGCCCCTGGTTGCAAGCTATGATGCGGGTGACGACATTGCAATCGACTACACCTCCAGTGACATCGGTATCAAGGAAGACATTGTTCTAGACAGTATACCTGCCACCAACACCTTCAGTTTCGAGCTGCAACTGACCGGTCTTATTCCACAAACCACCGAGGGGGGCAAAACGGTCGAGCTCTATGACTCGGCTGATGCCACGACTGCGGTAGCCGCAATACCCGAAGGCATGATGCAGGACTCTGCCGCCACACCGGTCACCTCTGATGACGTCACCTACACCATTGAAGCGAAGTCCTCGGGCACCTACCGCCTGAATATCACCGTGGATGCAAACTGGTTGACTGACCCGCAGCGCGTATATCCGGTCACCATAGACCCATCCGTCTATTGGCGGGGCACCTATGCGGATAACGAACGGGGCCTTACCACGACCTTTATCCGCAGCGGATCCTCTTATGCCGCCTCGACCGGAAACGCCTCCCAGCTGCCTGTGGGCAAAGGCAAAGAGGGCACCAGCCGATCCTATCTCAAGGGTGACGGTTTCAACGGATACGTTTCGGGCAAAACCATCAGCTCCGCGGTGCTGCACTTACGCCAAGTCAACAATTCCTCCTATAACAAATCAATCTCGATCGGGGTACACCGCGTCTTGGAACCCACCGGAACTCAAACCAACACCTACGGGTCGATGACGTGGAACAAACGCGCTCCGTATGCATCCACCCCGATCGCCACCAAATCAACCGGCTCGACCGACTATGCCCACGACATCACGGTAACAAGCTGGGTGGCAGCTGTGGCACACGGCACCTACACCGGATACGGATTGATGCTCCGTCAAACAGACGAGTCCCTTTCCAAATACACCCAGTTCTACGGGGCATCCGCAGCCACCGAATCCTATCGCCCGAAACTGACGGTCACCTACACGGCTCCCACCGCCCCCACCTCGGTGACCGTCTCTCCTGCAGCCACAGCAGGCACGGCTCTGGTCAAATGGGCAGGTATTAGCGCAAGCGATCTCGATTACGTCCAAGTTCAGATTGCCTACGGGACGATTGCCGCCGATGGGACGCACGCAGCATCAAACACGTATCGGCAAACTTTTGCGACAAGCCCGCATGTCTCAAAAACACTCGGCACCACGGGATATAGCCTTAACACCGCCGGTTGGGCGGACGGCTGCTACCGCATCGCCATACGCGGCGTGGACAAAGGCGGCGTTGCCGGTGCCTCGACCGGTGCCTGGATACACGTGGACCGAGGCAAACCGAGTGTCGCCGGTTGCGCGCTCACGCCGGCTGCCACCGGTGCCACTTGGTCACGCACGCTTCCCGTGCTCAGTTGGACGTCGGCAAGTGAGACTCCGGGCTGCAACTATTCCTGGACGCGCTTTGAGCTCTCGGTCAAGCGCCCCGATAACACCGAATCCGCTTGGAGAACGCTCAAAGAAGCAACCGGCGCCACATCCGGGGCTGCCTCCCATGCTCTGAACGCCACCGAAATGCCGGCCGGCACCGAGGGTGCATACGACATCCGCCTGCGTGCGACCGACCGGGTGGGAAACACCCAAACCGTCACCTTGCCCTATCAGTTTGATCAAAAAGCCCCGACGGCTAACTTCACGGTGCATTCGACGGATGCGAACACGCCCTCGGTCAACACCGCCCTTGCATCCACCATTCCCTTCACGCCTCTGACGGTCACCAATGTGCTTGACGTCACCATTCAGCTGTCGGACGCGGGCAGCGGTATTGCCACAGGCACGTTTTCCATTACCCGGGTGGGGGAGAGCGTCCCGCGCTACACGCAGGCAGTGACTACGGGCACGAATCTCTACAAGCTCTTAGGGAGCCTTAACATCTCGGGGCTTTGTGAATTGAAGCTTGTGGCCACCGATTGCGCGGGAAATGCATCTACAAAAGCACTCACGGTCAACTGTACCGAGGCTTTGCCTGCACCGCGCATCACGCCCGAATACCAGGCTGTGTCGGGCGAGACCATCCACTTTGATTGGTTGTTCTATTCAGCGCCCGATACACTCGATCATCTGCAGTATCGCCGATGTGACGGTGCAGGCTGGACCGATGTCAGCACAGGCGGCGCATGCACCGGTGGTGTGGATGTGCCGGTACCGGTGAATGTGGCAGGAGTGCCCATCGACGGTGTTTACAGTTACGATTTTCGTGGTGTGGACAGCCACGGTGTTTCCGGTGGCGTGAAAACGGTCACCGTCACGGTCTCGACTGTTCATCCCGAGGCCCGGATCACCGGCTTTCATGCAGGCATTGTAACGGCTGCCCTGTCGAATGCGGCAAGCTACACCGTGTCTTTTAGGCCTGCAGGAACTGTGGGTTATGCGCTTGGCGCAACACAGAGTTTCGATCATCCGGCAAACAGTGACACGATCGCCTACATTGACCCGGCGCTTTTTCTGTCATCGGGCAGCTACACCATCCGCCTGGAGGCGACTGCTCCCTCGGGGCTTACCACGGTTGATGAGATTGAGGTCAGAAAACCTCTGCTTACCCAAACTTCCGCACTCACCGGTCAGATAAGTCTCGGGGACTCTGCAGGGTCGATCGAGGTTACCTCTCCCGATAGTGCACTTCCCCTCAACGTGGATGTGACGGCACCACTCATCGCCTATCGTAACGGGCAGTTCAACGGACTCGTTTTCACAAATAACTACAGCAGCTCTTGGGCCGACCAGACGCTGTGGCGAGAGGATTCGTGGGCGAGCATTATCCTCACCGCCCCGAATACCGGTTCTTGCAGTGCAGATCGCGCGCAGGCGACAAGCCTGCTGCCGCCAAGTCTGACTGAAAGCGGCTACCGTCTTGATGGTGCGACGTGGGTTAACGGTGCGTTTCTCGCCGACATTGCGGGTGCTGCGGTGACGAGCAAGGCCATCAACCTTGCCTACCCCCTGCGTACCTTCAGCTTGACTGCGCAGTCAAGTCCTGCCGGCCCTGCCGGTGCTTACTGTTACGTGTCCTTTGACGGAGTGGACTGGCATCAGGTGGCAAGCGGCATGAGCTACGAGGTTTCCGCTCTGGATTCAACGCGCCTGTTCACAGACACCATATACGTCAAAGTGCAGCTGAAGAAAGGCGCACACCTAACCGCGCTTGCGCTTTCCGGTGAGGTCTTCAAGCCCGATATCGTGCACGTGAATCTGCTGGCCCCCTTTACACCCCAAAACGTTTCGGCCACAGACAAAATCAACTATTCGACCTATCTGCGCTGGACGGCAGTAAACAAAGACTTGCCCGCAGACACCACCTACGAGATCGTGCGCGCTACCACCCCCGAGGTCGACGTTGCGCATGCGCAGGTACTGGCAGAAGGTTTGAAGGACTTCTACTTCACCAATCCCAATACCGACTATCTCACCGGGTATCGCTACAAGCTTCGTGCGGTACGTACGTGGACGGACGCGGGCGGGACCATACACAAAAGTTTTGGCCCGGGCAGCGAGGTGGTCTTCAGCTCGGCTTTGTCCGCGACCGAACGCGCCAAAAGGCTCGGGCGTGCCGACTGGCTGGGATATGCGGAAGTGTCGGCAGTTACTGCCGGCAACATTGCCGTGGAAAAAAGCATGGGAAATGTGCTTGTCACCACCGGTGACAAAACGCTCGAGAGCGACTCGCTCCTTTCAGAGGGTATGACCCGCCACTACAACAGCCAGTCCACCGCCACCGGACCCTTGGGCCGCGGTCAGGACTTTGCCTACAACATGGAGCTCCTCTCTGTCGAAAGCACCGACCCGGCACATCCCGTGCGCTACTTCCTGAAAGACGATACCGGGCTCATTCGCGCCTTTGATTACAACAGCACTGATCAGACTTGGTATACCACCGACACCAAGAAAGTGAAACTGACCGTATTCGACATGCCGCATGCCGCACGTCTGAAAACACAGCGCGGGGACGCGACGCATGCACCCACGTATCAAACCGTGCTCGTCAAATATGTGATGGAACGCGACAAGGGATTCGAGTACTGGTTCAATCAGGGAGGACAGCTTATCTACGAAACGTCCAAGATCCGCCAACTGGATGCGGGCAGTACCACCGTTGAGGTCACCCCTGACGCCACGCAGGCAAACCTCACCTTCGAATACGACAGCGACACCGGCAGGCTGAAAACCGTCACGAGCAAAGCCGCCCGGTCTTTGCGTTTCTTCTACAACGCTGCGGGACGCATTACGCATGTCCTCTATCCGGACGACAGCGTCGTGTCGTATGCCTACGACGAGGTGGATGGTTATAACATCTATCTGTGCGAAGTGCGCCAACACGCACTCAAGGCCACAAACACGCTCAGTGACCATCCCTGCTTCCCGGCGGATTCATCCGCAGACATTTGCCTGCATTATGGCTATACCGCCGCTGACGGGGTGGGCTTGCGTCTGCTGAATACGCTCATTGACGCTGAGGATAACACGACACAAATCACCTACAGCCCCGTGAGCACCTTCACGGACCTGCTCTATCAGGCAGATCACATCACCAATCCGGCAGGGGATCAGACATCTTTTACCTTCCCCAACCCGAACGGCTCGGCTGCCGGAGTAAGCTACCTTACCCGCAAGCCTGCCTCGGCCACTGCCCCCAACTATGCCGAACGCTTCACCTATGACGGTGTGGGACAGCCCATCGAGGAGGTGGTGGGAAGCCCTGAGGAAGTAACGCTCGGCACGGGGCAAAAAACAAGCTGGCACTACCAAGACTACCTGCTGGAGACCACCACCACCCAAAGTGAATATCACACGCTTACCGCAGGTGTGGTGTCCTCGACTGTCACCGACAAAGTTGCCACCACCACTTGGGACACCGAAAGCGAAAATGCGCTTGTTGCGACCGATGAAGCCGGGAACGCAACGATAGCGACCTATGATACGGACGCGGAGTACGTGAACGCCGATAAACCCGTCCACGAAGAAACCTATGACGATGCCGGTGATCTCACCGAGGAATACGACTACGCCTTTGATGATGAGGGAAACGAGATCGTAGAAGCCGACATCACGCAAGAAGCCGTCACCGAAAGTACCTACTACACCAACGGCGACCTGAAAGAGGAGTACAGCTACCTGCAGACCTATGTGGATGGGGTGGCGGATCCCGGTCGCAAAGTGCTTGAGTCCAAGAGCGAGTACGTCTACGACGCGGACGGCAACACCACATCCGAGACCTACACCGAATACGGGCAGGACACCCCTGTTATCACACGGACACTGCGAAGCTACGACGCTTTGGGACATGTGCTCACCGAACAGAGCGGAAACCTACAGGCAGGGGTGCTTACCGACAGCACCGAGACCACCAATACCTATGACGTCTTCGGGCGCCTCACTTCTACCTGTATCCGTGAGCCCGGACAGGCAGAAAAGGTGACGTCCAGCACCTATACGCCCACAGGTGCGATTGCCACGGAAACCGATGAGCGCGGTATCACCACCGCATACACCTACGACTGTCTGGGACGGGTCACACAAACCTGTGTCTTAGCCCTCGGATATCCCGATCGCATCACCACCACCACATACGTAAGCGCAGACGTGTGCATAAATGTCCCCGGCACGACGCGCACCATCACAGACGCCGACAGGACCACAAGCACCGACCCGGCGGGACTTGTGACGGTAAGCTATCATGATGCCCAAGGAAGGGTGGTCAGAACCGTATCGGCAGGTAGCATCACCGACACCACCTACACGCGCGACGGCAAGGCGTATGCCACCATCACCTCTGCCGTGGGCAGTGACACCACCCACAAAGTTACGCTCTCACTCTACGACTCCGACGGAAACGTCACCGACACTGTCGTCAATCCCACCTGGGTAGATGGGCACTATCAGGTGGATGAGGCAAGCATCTGCACGCATTCGAGCTATGACTCCACGGGAAAAGAGCTCTCATCCACAGATGCATCCGGTAACGTGACGACCTACACCTATGATGAAAAAGGTGAGCTCGCGTCAGTCACACTGCCCGAGGCCTTGGCGGTGGAGGCTGCCGGTGACTGTAACCCCGCGCATCAGACGGCAAGTCCGGTTTCTGCAATGACGGCATACATAAACGCGGATCTGCAGACCGACGGCACGCTGCGTGATCGCAGTACCGATGCTCTGGGACGCGTGAGTCAGGTCACCAAGGACGCCAACGGCAAGACGCTCGCCATCACCGACTTCGGCAACGCTTCTGCCACCGGAGTCGGCATCACCACCACCTATGCCTACAACGCAAAGGGGCTGACCGAACGGGAGACCTACACCAACGGGGATTACAAAACCTATGCCTACGACGCCCGCGGCAACCTGACCCAAACCGAGTGGCACCGCGCTGACGGTACTGTGGAACTCTCCTCGCTTAACACTTACGACCTATACGGTCAGCTGTCCTCGACCACCGATCACTTAGGCGATAACACTGCGCCTGTCATCTACTCCGCACAGAACAGCTACGACATCTTCGGTCGGGTCACGTCGACCTTCGAGGGACACGGGGCACCTGCTGCCTCCATCCCCGAGACCGCCTGTGTGCGCTACACTTATGACAGCGCAGACCGCATCACGCGTATCGACTACCCCGCGGCTGCCGCCGGAACGGCCACGGGAGATCCGGTGGCCCTTAGCTATGCCTATAACGGCAAAGGTCAGCTTGCCGATATTAACGCCGTGTATCATGCGGGCAACGAAACGGCGACCGGCATCCTGCGTCACTACGCTTATGATTCATTCGGAAAAGTGAACGAAATCGATGACTATCCGGATTTCGCCACGGGCAATACCGTTGATCACATCATCCGCTCCTACACCTACGACGCACTGGACCGGACAACCTCGATGGCTTATGCGAACAGCGCAAGCCCCGCAACCCCGCTTGAATCGTTCGCCTACACCTACGATGCCTGTGACCGCATCACCTCGGAACGTCACATCAGTCATTGGTCGGCCGACCCCGCAGAACAGACCGACGAGATGCGCAGCTATACTTATGATGCGTGTGGCAGGCTTGTCCGCTCGGTGCGTGAGGACTATCAAACAGCAGAGACCCACACGACCGACTACGGCTTTGACGCTGTGGGCAACAGACGTCTTGAGAGCACGGATGGCACCACCACCGTTTCGCTCTATAACGAACTGAACCAACTGACGGCGTCTCAAACAGGTGCGGATACGGAGACACTGACCCAGTACACCTATGATGCCAACGGAAACCGGGTCGGTGAAGTTTCCGCGGGAACCGTCCGAACCATGACTTATGACACCGACAACCGCATGAGCATGCTCACGGAAAACGGGACCTTGATCAATGCGAATGTCTATCGCAGCAACGGGCAGCGCATCCGCAAGACCGGCATTGACGGCACGACCGACTACTACTACCAAAACGGCACCGTGCTCTACACGACTGACACCACGCAAACGACGAGCTTCAATCTGCCGGGTAGTAGCGGTAACGTCATCGCATCTTGCCGGTACGAAACAAGCACAACTGCTGCAGAGTGGTTGCTCTACCACAAAGACATCCGCTGCTCGACCACTGCACTGACAGACGCGAACGGGGCCTTTGTCACGGGATACCGTTACTCCGACTACGGCGAGACCGAACGCATCGGCGACAGTGCAACCTACAATGAAATCGCCTATACCGGCGGCATCTATGACGCTACAACCGCACTTTACTACCTGAATGCCCGCTACTATGATCCCGCATGCGGCGACTTCATCAGCCAGGACACATACCGCGGCGAAAACCGCGAACCTGCCACCCTGAACTATTATGGCTACTGCGCAGGGGATCCCCTGAATGCAACAGATCCCAGCGGGCATGTTAAATTTCACTATGGAAGTGGAAAGGGTAGAGAACCAAAGTATACTTTTGATAATGATTTTCCTTTTGGGTCAAAAGCCGGGGAAGCAACTGCTTCAGATTATGCAAGCTGGGTAATTTGGGGAGCGAAACTAGCTGCCGCAGAAGCGGCAGGAAGCTTGCCGGATGCTACCAATATGTACAGGCATTTTCGCGACGCGACAGGAACAAGGCGTTTTGTAGATTATTACCGAGCGAACGATGAGGATACATACTATTGGAAGAAAAATCAAGAGTTAATCAGGATCGCCCAAAAGAAAGCCGAGTCATTTGCAAAAAAGAAGGCAAAAAAGAAGAAGAACTTCCAGATGTACAGCTCATTGTACAAAATCGCAAATGGGAACAATGAGAACTGGCAAAAGACAATAGGAGCGCACAAGGTCTGGGCCAGCTGTTATGTCTCAAGATACAAAAAGAACTTCACGATGACGATTACCATAGCTTTTCGGGATATGTACAATTTCAATCGCGGTCAGCAGGATCTTGCGTCGAATGCTCCAGACGACGCGAATGGTCGCTTTGAAGAACTTGGATGGGCACGATCTTTCGAGACATACGGTCAAATGACAAAGAACGTCTCGTGGAAGAAGAAGAAATACTCAACAACGAAGATACGATAAAGATGCTAACACTGAGAGTGGGACATACTCGACGAAACAGGGCCTGCAAAGTCATGTTCGCCTTGACAGCATCTATTGTAATGCTAATCGGGTGTTCTTCGGTTGACGTAAAACAGCACGGGCAATTGATTCCCCAAACGGATGTTGCTTTCTTACAACAGAAATTCCCTGCGGTAAACGGTATTGTGGGAGCGGAATACATTTACCAGGATGTATCGATAGGAAGAATCGGGCCGGCAAATATCCATTTTTACGGATACATTTACCTCTCTAAGCAGGCTGCCGCCAACCTGTACAAATCCTACGGCAATGAGTGGGAACAAGTGAGCATCGCCTTTACGGAACCGTTTGATGAACCGGATCAAAGCTTGCTGCGATGTGATAGTTTTGATGATGATTCGCATGCGGATTCGTTCGTCGGTGACTTTTTCTTGGATATTGCCCACAATCGCATCTATTTCGATGGGGAATACTGAAGTGTTTCGTAATGAGGCAGAATCGGTGAGTGGTTGCCAATTTGCGGTAACCGCACATGATTTGCGAAGTGCTGATATGAAAAGACGCGATACTACAAAGAGGATTAGCTTAGAACAAGCGTGCCAAGGTTTGTCGCGTCTTGACGAACTCGAGAAACGGTCAATGTGGAAAGGGATGATTCGGCAGTGTGCGTGAAAAGCGTTTTGGATGTGGCTGTCGTTGGGCGCTAGCGTCCGGACAGCGCAGACCCGACAATGCGCGTGACCAGTTCGGGGAAGCTGATTCCGGCTGCGCGCGCGGCTTCCGGCACCAGCGAGGTCGCGGTCATTCCCGGCAGCGTGTTGGTTTCGATCAACCACGCCTGACCGTCCGGGTCCAACCGGATGTCGCTGCGGGTGCACCCGCGGCAACCCAGCGCCCGGTGTGCCGCCACCGCCAGTTCCTGACAACGCGCGGTCTGCGCCGCGTCCAGTCGCGCCGGCAGGTGATGGACCGAGCCACCCGGTGCGTATTTGCTGTCATAGTCGTAGAACTCGCCGGTCGCCTCGACCTCGATCAGCGGCAGCGCCTGCGGGCATCCGTCCACATCGTCCAGCACGCCCGCCATGATCTCGAGTCCCGGGATAAAGCGCTCGACCAGCACCTGCGCGTCATGCGTGAAGGCCTCGTCCAGCGCCGCCGGCAACTCCGCCGCCGAGTGCACAATGTGCACGCCCACCGACGAGCCCTCCGCGTTCGGTTTCACGACCAGCCGCTGCCCCAGCCGCTTGGGGATATCGGCGACCGCCGGGACATAACCCCCATCGCCCAGCTGCACCGCATCGCGCACCAACAGCACGTCCTCTGCCACGGGCAGTCCCGCCTGGGCATAAACCCCTTTGGTCGCGGCTTTGTCCATCGCGATGGCGCTGGCCATAATGCGGCTGCCGGTATAGGGAATCCCCAGTATTTCCAGTAAGCCCTGCATCGCGCCGTCTTCGCCCAGGGTCCCGTGCAACGCGATGAATGCCACGTCGGGCGGATAGGCGCGCAGGTTGTCGATAAACGACAGGTCAGCGGTATCAAATGTGGTGACGGTGAATCCCGCCTGTCGCAGCGCATCGGCACAGTTCGCGCCGGTGTTCAGCGACACCTCTCGTTCGGCGGATGTGCCGCCCATCAATACGGCGACGGTGGTGCGGGCGGGGTCCAGCGGCAACGTGGACATGTGTGCTCTCCTAACCTGCGGTCGGCGATGTGCGCAGCGGCTGCGCCCCCCATCGTTGGATTGCAATACCCAACGGACGTCGCATTACAGTCACACGGTGGGGGAGCACGTCCCTACTGTTTCTCTACTATCTCGCATTTTACTTTACCCACGCCCGCCGATTTCATACCGATGATTTCTGCGGCGCGCACAGTCAGGTCGATTACGCGTCCTTTGCCATAGGGACCGCGGTCGTTCACGCGGACCACGACGCTTTTGCCCTTGTAGGTGACGCGTACCAAGGTCCCGAAGGGCAGCGTCTTGTGCGCACAAGTCAGCGCGTTGGGGTTGAAGCGTTCACCGGATGCCGTCCCCGTCCCGACCCCGTACCAGGTGGCCAGCCCCTCAAAGGTGACTCCGGTGCCGACATAGATCGTCTGTTGGTCCGGATTGGATGTGTCGGCCTTGCGCTGCTGTGCCGCGCGCTGTTTGTTTGCCGCGGCGCGTTCGGCCTCGAGTGCCGCCGAAACCGCATCGTCCAGTTGATCGGCATAGGCCTGTGCCTCGCCCAGGGCGGTGCGGGTGTCCGATACCTGTTGTTTGCGGGCGGCTGCGACCTGTTCCTGTTTGGTTTCCATGCTTTGCAGGTCGGCGCGTGCCTGTTCGCGTTCGCGTTCCTCTGCCTGCAGCTTGCTGATCAGCTCGCTGTCGGATTCGACCACATAGGTCAGCATCGAGACCCGATCGGTCAGATCGCTCAGGTCTTTGCTGGTCAACAACAGCTCCAGATAACCCACGCCGCCGGTACGGTACATATAGTCCGCGCGGTCATTCAGGTGGTCTTGGCGCAGATCAATCGATTCGTCCAGAACCTTGATGCGCTTTTCGTTTTTGGTGATCAGTTTGCGGGTTTGTGCCAGTTCATCAGTGGCCTGTTTGTAGGCCTTCAGGCGTTTGTCCAGTTCGGTCTGCATGGATTTGATTTTCTTGTTGGCGGCACTGGCAGCCGCAATCAGGCTGTCCGACTTGACCGCCCGTGCATCCGTGGGAGTAAGCAGAGCAATCGAGGTGACCAAGGTGATCAAGGCGATGACCGCCACTGCCCGAACGGCCGGCTGCAGCATACAGCGAATCGACATACAGCGAATCGGCGCTGTGGCGCCGGCTTGAACGGAACGGGTGAATATTTTTCTGCTCGTATCCATCAGTTGTGGGTGCCGAGTACCGATGCCGTGCGTACACGGACCCGATTTCGGCGGGTCTACCATAATACCGCAAACGGAGCGAAATTGCGGATTTACAGGGGTACGTTTGTGCTATTTGAAGTTGTGCCGGCGCCGGCGTCGGCGGCATTGGCGGCGCGTATCTGCGCGCGCTTGATTTTTCCCCCGACGGTTTTCGGCAGTTCGTCGACAAAGTGCAGGATGCGCGGATACTTATAGGGTGCGGTTGTTTTCTTCACCCATTGCTGCAGCTCAACGCGCAGTTCGTCTGTCGGTTTAAAGCCTGCCGCCAATATCACGTCGGCCTTGACCACGGTGCCGCGCAGGGGGTCCGGTGCCCCGGTGACTGCCGCCTCGATGACCGCGGGGTGTGCCACCAGTGCGCTTTCCACTTCAAAGGGACCGATGCGATACCCGCTGGCCTTGATGACGTCGTCGTTTCTGCCCACAAAGGTGATGTAGCCGTCCACATCGCGCCACGCCATGTCGCCCAAGTTATACCGTCCATGCGCAAAGGCCGCCTGCGTGCGCTGTTCGTCCTTGTAGTAGCCGGCAAACAATCCCGGAGGCCGGTTGCAGTCCAGCTGTGTGACGCAAATGGCACCCTCTTCACCGATATCGGCCACGTGTTCGTCCGGCGTGTCGGCATCCGCCAGCAGCTGAATATGGTACAGCGGCTCGGGCTTTCCCAAGCAGCCGGGGCGTGGCTCGCACCAACGCCAGGTCGCAATCAGCACCGAGCCCTCGGATTGGCCGAAGCCCTCACGGATCTTGCGTCCCGCCAGCTGCTCCCAGCGCGTCGAGACCTCCGCGTTCAGCGGCTCGCCCGCCGTGGTGAAGTTCGCGACACCGGACAGGTCGTATGACGCCACGTCCTGTTGCAGCATAAAGCGATACATCGTCGGCGGCGCACAAAAGGTGCGCAAGCCGTAGTCCTGGATTGCCTGCAGCAACTTCGTCGGCTCGAACCGGTCCCAGTCGTAGGCGAAAATGGTGGCGCCGCAAATCCACTGCCCATAGATTTTGCCCCAACCGAACTTTGCCCATCCGGAATCGCTGACCGAACAGTGCAGCTGGTTTTCCTCGACCTGTTGCCAATAGCGCGCAGTCACAATGTGTCCCAAAGGGTGGACCTGGGTGTGGCGGACCATCTTGGGGTGACCGGTGGTGCCGCTGGTGAAGTACAGCATCAAGGTGTCGTCGTTGGTGGTGGTGTCAGACCCGGCAGGCCGCGTCCATGCGCCGCCGGAACGCTCAATCAGATCTTCCAGCGCCAACCAGTCGGATGACTGTTTCCCGTCGGCTTCATCAGCATTTCGTTCGCCGGACCCCACCAACACTTTCGTCCGGATCCGATCGGTCAACCGGCACGCCTGGTCCAGCTGTTCGACCACGTAGGGGTCATCCACGGCAATCACCGTCGAAAAACCCGCCGACTCGGCGCGATACGCGAAATCCTTTGCGGTCATCTGAATCGACGCCGGCACAAATATCGCCCCGATTTTCATCAGCGCACAGGCAACCGACCAATACTCCCAGCGCTGGCGCAGCACCAACAGCACCACGTCACCTTTGCGGATGCCCAGCTCGTCATAAAACGCACGCGCCAGACGGTCAGACAGCGCGCTGATATCGGCGAATGTCTGGGACACACTCCCCCCATGGTCGTCGCACCAGACCAGCGCCCGTTTCGTCGGTTCCAGCCGTGCCCATTCGTCGACGATGTCATATGCGAAGTTAAAGTTGTCCGGCTCATTGATCCGGAAGTTGTCATAGAAATCCGCGTAGTCATCGAAATCGATGCGCGGGCAGTATCGTTTCAGCAATGCGTCCATGTCACGGTTTTCCTTTCAGCGTTTTCGGTGGTGTTCGGTGGGTGGTCGGTAGTGCAGGGGTGTCATTCGGTGATGACGGTCAGAAAGACCACCGGAACGCTGGATGCGCACTTCTGCCCGTGCGGGTGCATCGGGTTGAAGTAGGCGCAGTCTCCTTGTGAGAGCGTGAACTCTTGATCGTCGAAAGTCAGGGTCATATCGCCCGATAGGACCAGATTGAATTCCTGTCCCTGGTGCTGAACCAGTGCCGCCGGATCGTCGGACGGATCCAAGGTGACCAACAGCGGCTGCATGATTTTGTGGCCGTAACGCCAGGCCAGGTCCTGAAAATGATAACCGGGGTAGCGATCGACCGTTTTGCCGTCGCCTTTGCGCACGATCTGCACGCTGTCCAGATACCCGCCGCCACCCGACAGGATCTCGGTGAAATCGACGCCGAATTTCCGCGCCATGTGATAAATGACGCTGATGGGCACGTCGGCGCCCGTTTCCTCGAAGCTCAGGTAGCGCTCCAGCGGCACGTTCAGTTCCGCGGCCAGTTCGGCGGCATCGACGTCACAGGCCTCGCGCAGCCCCTTGATGCGTTGTCCCAGTTGCTTCAGGTCCTCGTCAGACATAGCTTTTCCCCAGTTTCAGTGCGCGCAGGTTGGGTTCCAACAGGTGTGCTTTGCGCGCCGGGATTGCTTTTTCCAGCGCGGCAGTCAGCGTGTCCTCGGCGCAAAATTGCGTCTCGCGCCACAGCTTGCCCACCATCAGCACGTTGGCAAGCCCGCCCAAGTCCTGCTCGGAGGTAATCCCGGTCGCGGGCACATCGTAAATCTGCACGTCGTCGCGCACCGGCATCGTATCAATCAGCGAGCTGTCATAGACAATCACGCCGCCCGGCCTGACAATGGGCGCATATTTTTCCAGCGACGGGCGGTTCATCGCAACCAGCACGTCCGGCTCGGTCACCAACGGCGAGCCGATGGGGCTGGACGCCAGCGTCACCGAACAGTTCGCGGTGCCGCCGCGCATTTCCGGCCCATAGCTGGGCAGCCACGACAACTCGCGGTCCTCGATCAGCCCCGCATAGGCGACGACCTTGCCCGCAAACAGGATGCCCTGACCGCCGAAACCGGCCAGGAGGAGTCGAATCTCTGAACGGATGTCGCTCATGCCGCATCGCCTCCGCCCCGACGCGCGGGCTGACCCGCACTAGCGTTGCCTGTCGCCTGTTCTGCCAGTTCGGCGCGTCGTGCCGCTGCCGCCTGGGCGATGTCCGCATGCCCGTCGGCGACGACATCACGGTATACTCCCGGCGGATAATAGGGCAACATGTTCTGTCGCAGCCAATCCAGCGCAGCCGCAGGCGACAGTCCCCAGTTGGTCGGACAGGTCGAGACCACCTCGATGATGCTGTAACCCACGCCGTCGCGTTGATACTCGAAAGCCTTTTTGATGGCGCGTTTCGCCGCGCGGATGTTGCGCGGGCCGTCAACCGTCACGCGCTGGGCCAGTGCGACCCCGTCCAGGGTCGACAGCATCTCGACCACGCGCAGGGGATATCCGGCGACCTGCGGGTCGCGTCCATAAGGCGAGGTCTGCGTGATTTGCGCCGGCAGCGAGGTCGGCGCCATCTGGCCGCCCGTCATGCCGTAGATCGCGTTGTTGATGAAAATAACCGTGATCTGCTCGCCGCGCGCCGCCGCATGCACCGTCTCGGCAGTACCGATGGCGGCCAAATCGCCGTCACCCTGATAGGCGAACACGATGTTATCGGGACGCGCACGCTTGATACCGGTGGCAACCGCAGGCGCGCGTCCGTGTGCCGCCTGTGCCATGTCACAGTTAAAGAACTCATAGGCGGTGACGCTGCATCCGACCGGAACCACGCCGATGGTGCGCCCGGTCAGTTCCAGCTCGTCCAAGCTTTCCGCCACCAGGCGGTGCACAATACCGTGCGTGCACCCCGGGCAATAGGAAAAGGGCTTGTCGGTCAGCCCGCCGGGCCGTCCCATCACACGCCGCTCGATACTTGTGGAAGCCATAGTATCCGATCACGCTTCCTTTCCGTTGTTTGCATTGTGCGCAGCGACACCGGCTGTGACACCGGCAGCTGCCGGCGCCCCGTCACCCGCGTCAACCAGCCGACGTACGGCACCCTCGACCTCTGCCGGGGTGGGTACCACGCCGCCGCTGCGTCCGAAAAAGTCAACCGGGATACGCCCGTTGACCGTCAGTTTCACATCATCGATCATCTGGCCCATGCTCATCTCGACCGACAGCATGCGCCGCACCACGCCCCCGTCCAACACCGCATTGATGGCATCTGCCGGCCACGGCCACAGGGTAATCGGGCGAATCAACCCGACGGCAACCCCGTCGCGACGCAGCGTATCAATCGCGCTTTTCGCCACACGCGCACAGGCTCCGAATGCGACAATCACCGTTTCGGCGTCATCGACCAGATAGGTCTCGGCGCGTTGCTCGCTGTCTCGAATCACCTCGTAGCGCCGAAAGCGCTCGACATTGCGTGCCTCCAGATTGTCGGCCACCAAACACAGCGAGTTCGCGACATTTCCCGGACGCACGCCACCCGTTCCGGTCAGCGCCCAGGGCTTGTCTGCGCGCGCATCGGCGCCTGCCGGCTCGGGCAAAACGACCGGCTCCATCATCTGGCCCAATAGTCCGTCCGCCAAAATCATCACCTGCGTGCGGTACCGATCCGCCAGATCAAAGGCCAGCGCGACCAAATCGCACATTTCCTGCACGGTGGACGGCGCCAACACCGTCACGTGAAAATCGCCGTGACCCATCGCACGCGTCGCCTGCCAGTAATCGGCCTGCGAGGGCTGAATCCCGCCCAAGCCCGGACCCCCGCGCTGGACGTTGATGATCACCGCCGGCAAATCGGCGCCCGCCAGGTACGAAATCCCCTCGCTTTTCAGGCTGATGCCCGGCGAGCTGGAACTGGTCAGCACCCGCGCGCCTGCCGCGGACGCGCCATAGATCATATTAATTGCGGCGATCTCGCTTTCCGCCTGCAAATACACCCCGCCCACTTTGGGCATCCGACGCGCCATGTATGCGGCGACCTCGGTCTGCGGGGTGATGGGATAGCCAAAGAAACAGTCGCAGCCGGCACGCAGGGCGGCCTCGGCCAACGCCTCGTTTCCTTTCATCAAAACCTTTTCAGACATCCGACTCCCCCCTCCTATCTGCTACCTGCGTCGTCGCGATAGACCGTGATGGCGACATCGGGGCACATCGTCGCGCAGTTCGCGCAAGCCGTGCACCGCGCCGCGTCTGTCAGGTGCGCCGGGTGGTACCCTTTGGCGGTCAGGCGCGTGGCATCCATTTCGATGATGTGCTGCGGACAGACTGAAACGCACAGCCCACAGCCCTTGCAGTATGTTTCGTCAACGACGATTCGTGACATCGTACAGCTCCTCATTTCCGGTGTTGCAGTTAGTCTTTTTATCATACAGCAAACCCGCCGATTCGGCGGGCTACGCTGGTTATTCGGTGGTTATTGACCGGTTGCGGGGGGGAGTACGTCCCGCCGTTTGTCGCCGGACGGCTATTCGCCGGTGTCGCGATAGCTGATTTTAACCTTCAGCATCTTTTTCGGGACGACCTCGAAACAGGTGCGGCCCGCCTGCAGGGTCAGTTCGCGGCCGTTTTCGTCATACAGGCGCGGCGCCTGTTTGCGCTCGGCTTTCCAGGTGCATTTGTAGGCGTAGCCGTTGCGGAACAGCACCGCTTTGCCGCTGCCGCCCATATCGGTGTCATAGGTGGGGTTACCCGCCGGGTCCTTTTTCTGCGCGGTGGTGTAGTTCGCATACATCAGCACCACGTTGTCGACCCACAGCTGCTCGCCGGTCGCTTTGTCCAGGTGCTTTTTGCCGGCGGTCGTGCGGGTCCAGACCTTGCGCTCGGCATTCCAAGACCATTTGGCGTGCTGATAATAATGCACGTTCACCGATTTGACGGCACGACCCGGAAATCCGCCCAGGGCACCGTCGGCGGTATACGTCGTCGCGGCCGAATCAAAGCTCAGGGTCGTCGGGGTGTCCACGGTGGTCGCCACACCCTTTTTCTCCAAGAACGCATAGACCTTGTTCAGTTTCAGGTACAGGTTGTGCGGGGTCACGCGCCAATCGACGCGGTGAAAGACCTTCGAGCCGGTGGTCTGGTTATAGTTATCCAGTTTCGCGGCCTTGACCTTGCCGCGGACCTCGCTGTTGCCGCCGGAATAAAACAGCACCGTCTGAAACTGCGGCACAATCCACAGGTCGGTGTGGCGTACGCTGCGGACGGGGCCGACCTCGTCGGGGATGGTTGACTGATAGATGGCGTTGAACCGCGACTCGGCGCCCTCGATCATCGATTCGTACAGCACATCGGCGGAATTCAGACCCGTTTGCGGCTGCGCCTGTGGCGAGTTTTCGACCTTCACCGAAATCGGTCGACGCGTGACCGCAGTGGCGTCATCGCTTTCCAGCCCCGTCAGCGGCCAATAGATCGGTTCGGGTTCGACCTGGCCGTCGTCAGCGACCTGAACCTGTTTGCCGTCTTTGATGACGACGGGTTTCTTTTTCTTGCAGCCGGTTGATACGGTGGCGGCACCGACCACCAACAACAGCACCAATACCGACAATCCGAATCGTTTCACACGCAACATGACACAACACCACTTTCCGTAATCTGCCCCGGCAGGCTGACCGACCGGGTTCGTTATTGCTCGTCGTAGCTCACCGCAGCCCTCCGCAGCCCACGGTAGCCCACCGTAGCCAGTTATAGCTAACCGTGGTCCACGGTAACGTGCGGTAACTCACAGCCGGGGTTCCCCGCTCACTGGGCGGCGAACACGCAACCGCACTCGATTGTATACCGCAAAATGCCGCAGCCTGCAATTTTGTAAACACACAGGGGGAGTACGTCCCACACCCTCGCGCCGAACCCCCGCGGCATTGCCGCGGTTGGCACGCCGTAAGCTAGGTCGCCGCCAGGTTGATGGCACTGGCCAGCAGCAGACCAAAGGTCAGAAACGAAATCACGCTTTCGGTGCCCATCAACAGCTTCGCCAAACGGGACCAAGGCATGGTGTCGGTCGGCGAAAACGCGGTGGAAGCCGTCAGCGACACAAACAGGTAATCCGCAAAGCCCGGACGCCAATCGGACGGTGCCAGTCGCATCGCCGGGTCAGCCTGTTGTTGGGGAAAGACCAAGTCGGGATAGGGGTGATGTCGCCTGTGCAACCCCGCGCGCCGGTGCTCGGGGCCGCCGGCATCCAACTCCCAATACGCCAGCGCAAACACCAACAGGTTCACCAGCCACAGTGCCAGACCGCTGCCCAACAGGCGGGCTGCCGTCATCGTGTTGTCGCCGGTGAACACGCGGCGCAACAGTACGGCCAGGCACAGCGCGCTGACGGCTGCCAGCACGATAATCAGCGTGATTGCCAGCAGTTTCATGCCGCGACGCGGGCGCCCGTCGACCGGGTCGTACACCGCGACGGTCGCCAGCAACAACACGGCACTGACGACCGGCAGCACCCACACCGGATGCCAGTCCAGCGCTGAAGCCACCGCGGCTTGTCCGGCGATAATCACCGCCGTCACCACCACGGCCTGCCAGCGTGCCCGCAGATATCTTACGATGCGATTTTCCGTCCCCTGTGCCACGCCCATACGATACCACGAATGCGCTGCCGTCACCACCAATCGCAGCTTACGTAGCGGAGCACGTACGTCCCTCAGAAGTGACGTGCGTGTCGTTTCCACCGACAACCAGCACAGGGCGCACTTTGCCCACTGTCGGTTTATCGGCAAAATGCAAGTGCGCCAACCATATGTCCCAGAGGTTCGCCTTAGCCTGCATCCGCATAGATCCTGTCATAATACTCCGCGTCCTCAGGATCCTCGGCAGGCAAGACAACGTGACCGTGTTTCTGTTCGTACAATCGTCAAGTCACGTTTCTGGGGAATCGGTTGCTGGCAGTCCTGCCAATCCTTTCGTAGCAGTAACCGAAACTGCGCGCAGGATAACAGTCGGATCGGACACTATTCTTTTCGGAAAAAGCGCGTCTTTGTATCGCATAAACATAGGGGGGAGTGCGTCCCGGCGGTTTCAGGTGCTGTACGCAGCGACGAAATTCAGCAAATCCCGGATTGTCTGCTGTAAGTCAGGCGGTTTCAGCTGACATTCCCAGATGACGTGTGTCGCCCATCCCATTTCGCGCAGTGCTTTCAGTGCGCGCCGGTCGCGTGCGGCGTTGTCGGCAAACTTCTTTTCCCAAAACGCGATGTTGGTTGCGGGAAATGACGGATTACAGTACGGACAGCGATGCCAAAAGCAGCCGTTCACGAAAACGGCGATCTTTCTGCCGGGGTAGGCGATGTCGGGCCTGCCCGGTACGTTCCATTGCAGCCGATATCCGGGGTATCCGCCGGAACGCAAGGCATGCCGAACCAGCAATTCGGGTCCGGTATCCCGTGAACGATTCGACCGCATCGACTTGCGGATACCCTCGTGGTTTACCTTGCGTGAATCGTCCATCGGTGGCAGGGTATCGGTCCCTCTTTTTCTCCGGTCTTCTACTGCTTCCGCAAAAATTCCAGGGCCTCGCGCCGAATCTCGTCGGCGGTAAGGAAATCCAAGACGGTGACCGCACCGAAGCGGTTGATGTGCTTGACGCACTGCCTCCAAGGACCGACAACACCTGCCGTTCCGCGTTCCTCGGCGAATATCTTCAGCGCCTGCAACATTCCCTTCATCACCGTGCGATTGTTGCTGTATGATTCGTCCAGCAGGTCCTTGCAGCTCTGCTGCGTCAGCAGCAACGTTTCGGTCAGCTCCCACGGGTTTTCCGAATTGCTGGAATCGTACGTCAGGTAACCGTACCACCACAGCCGCGCAATTGCGTGCGTGAACAGATTTGGACGACCCCCTTCCAGAAAGAAGCGGTCTTCCACCCCCTGTGAAGATGCCACAGCGTTCTTCCAACGCATTTTGACGTAACTGAAGTATTGAACATGGGCCAAATGTGTCCAAAGTAGCCTGTCCCCAGCCTGGTATGGAGTTAGCTCACTAAGATTCCCATAGATGAGTTTTGTGTTCACCAGATCGTTCCCCGCCTTCTTTTCATCACTGGCATTCGGATTGATCTTTAGCAAGGGAAGATCGGAAACCAGAATCCCCGTACGACCGGAATACTCGGATCCCGCAAAGATTTCATCCATTGGAAAGCTTGCTTGCGAATACCTCCCCAGATTCTCTGTAACTGATCCATACAATCTGTCACATGCTGACGGTAAAAGAAATGGCAGGTCAATCATAGTGTCACTCCCTTCCCAGAGATTCAATGACTTGCTTTAGGCTTTCTAGCGAGGTCCGAGTAATATTGCCGAGCAATCTATCTGCGAGCGTAAGAGCTTCGTCAGAAAGGCTCAACCCCTTGTTTTGAGTCTGAAGTACAATGCTCTTGCACCACCTCTTGTCCTCAAGCTCATCCGATTGGTCGTTTTGTATTGCATGAATCGCCTCAACAATTGCGGGGTACACAACAGAAGCAATCAGATACTCTCGAGCACCCTCTTCATTGCGCAGTTCCTGATAATGGTCGTAAGCAATGATGGGCAGGCACAATTCCAGTCGATCCTTATCCGTGTTCAAATAAAGTGAGTCGTGATCAGAACTACTCTTGACAATCATTATGGAAGAAGCCGATTTCTTTTCTTCGACAGGTTCAAAATCAAAGACCGTTCCCGTTTCGATCGCAAGGATATCCCCGCGATTAATAGAAAAGGGTTCCTCAAAATAGTCTGGATTATGTTCTCCCCACTGAAAAGAATCATCCGGCGTAGAGGCAATTATCATTCCGCGAAATTCCAGGCGGTCCCTAATATCAGATTTCCTGACAGAGATTGTCTTTGCGGTCTCGTGGGGTTGAAAGAACTCTACGCGGCGCATACAGGTTTTCGAAGAGATCAGCTGGACAGCAACGGTTGCGGTCCCGTGTTGGACCATATGCTGCAGCCCGAATGAAACTAGGGAATAGCTCACGCCGAAATCAATCGTGCGCCGACTCCCCGATGCCCGTTCTTCCACGGTGACGATAAATGATGAATCTTCGTAGTCATCAGTTAGAGGAGACAATACCGGGTGCGGATAGTTGGGATGCTGAGTTTTCATGATTGGTCCCCCCGGGTTTCTACGGTCAGATCAACGACGATGCGTTCGCTGTTGTCGAGGATTACTTCCAGTTTGTTCTTTGTGTTTGCACGTAGGCTTACGGGACCCAATTCCGTTTCGTTTACCGGAATTGCCGGCTCCCCATTGATGGAATAGGATTTGATCGCCAGCGGAGCATCGGGGGAATTGTCATCACCCAGTGGAGTGAACGATAAATAGCAACCTGAAAGATCCTTTTCAGGCTCCAGTATTACGGAATACGTTCCGGGTGTTTGGGAAACCGGAACTACACGCTGACCCTTCAAGCTGGGATAATCGATATGTTTCTTCCCTTGTCCAGGCGCGATGCCTTCCGATCCTCCCTCTTCGTCACGTAGCGCTTTGGGGGGAGTATGAGCTTCCGCATCAGGATTCGTTGACTTGTTCCCAGGACTTCCCGCATCATCGGCAGTCCCCAGCGCCTTTTTAGCGGAAACTCGACGTTTAGCCGGGTTTCTCAGTCGTTTAGACTGCGTGATTCCGATCTCCGGAGCAAAAGGGGCTGGAACGGGTTTGCTGCCTGCAGCAGGTAAGTCGTCAGCACTGTCGGGGAGCCAGTCACTGATATCCGCATCTATATAGTCTTTTGCTTCGTTCTTCAGTTCTTTCTCAAGGAATTCGCGCAGCTTATTCTGCAATACCTTCAGTGCACCGGAGACCCTATCTTGCTTCTTTGTGTCGGTGATTAGTTTTGGGTCCCATTTATCGTGTTTTGCCGGCTCGGCCTCCTTTAGCAGCCCGCCGAGCTCCTTGCCTGTGACGACGACGGTTGCTGCATAATGTTTGAGGCCGAAGTTCTTTTTTTTGGAATGAATGAACATGCCATTTCGAAAGAACCCCCTCTTGTTGGAATAGTTCTTTCCTTGTTTCAGATAAATCTTAACGTCGTCCACATTGCATACTGACAACATGTGAACCGAATCGGCTTGCCTGAAGGCTTGATAGTACTCTATTGCTTCAGGTAAATCAGACGGGTCGTAGAGCTTATCCACACGACTTCCCAAATTGGCGGAATTCAGAATCCTGGTGTCGCCGGTCTGTATCTCCAGCTTCCCCTGACTGATGGCAACAAAGAAGTTTTCTATGGCAGCTTTTTCTATAACCTCATACCAATCTTCTTGTTCCTCGAACCCCAAAATAATTATGTCGGTTCCCTGCTCGTTCCTATTGAATACGTCGCGAAAGACACAATCGTCTTCGGGAAATATCGGGACAAGTTCTGCTCCGGAATACCGAGCATAATACCCAATGCCACGAGTTCTCTCACCATTGTGCATTGTTGCAGCTAAACGAGCCACACCCTTGAATGCGCGCTCTTTGTCCTCGGCAAACGTATTATAAAAAACCATCCGTAAACCAGAGCAGGCAAACGGGGCACTCTTTCCTATTCCGAAAGATCCACCCGACGATCCTTCTTTCTGAGACACACCGCTTGAGTGAGTCAGAGCCGACCAGAGCGTGGCCTGATCAACGGATTTTCGGCTACCGGTCAAGCCGCGCGTGCCGTAGTCGCTGACCACCAAATAGGGAACATGCTGTTGACTGAGTAGGGTTTCGGATGAACCCAGAAAATCACGCAGCTTTGAATCGGGGGGCCGATTTTCATCTGACCAGTACTCCCGGCATTCTCTGAGAATTCGCCTATAATCACTAAGCGGCTCACAATCATCCGCCTTTGCGTGAT
This sequence comes from Actinomycetes bacterium, assembly GCA_031272275.1. GTDB lineage: Bacteria > Actinomycetota > Coriobacteriia > WRKU01 > WQUG01 > JAISUC01. The sequence goes on from JAISUC010000003.1 coordinate 86,202, forward strand.
CGAGCCGGAATGTCACCTTAACTGCTCCAGCGCAATGCGGGCTCCTTGCATCAAGGGAGTTTTGACAAATCTCACGTACGAGGTTCTCCAGCTTGTGCTCCCCGCGAAATGCTTCAGTATCCTGACTGGATAGCCCCTCGACATCTCCTCCGCCTGCCGGCGGAAACACCCACTCGATCTTTCCTTCCGTGCCCATGCCACCCTCCTCCTCAGTTCATCAAACCTGCAACCCTACTTTCCATCCGAAAACCTGATCTGCAATGCCAGATCGATATACATTCCCTCACGGTCCCGGCAGATAACCCCGATATGGTTTCTTGTTGTGCTGGGTGTATCGAATCGCGTATTTTCGTACAGATAATCACGAAATTCATCGTCGTTGTGGCGCGAAAAGCAGACCACATCACCGGTTGCGCTCACGATGATATAGCCGCCCGTTGCCTCTTGTCTGCCGTCCCATCGGGTCCCGGGAACCATCCCCAACGCTGTCGCCCGCAGCAGGCCGCGCATCTTTTCGGGATAGTATCGCTGCTTCACCCCGGTTGGCACGTCTATCGGGTTCGAGCGAATCAATTCCGCTGTAGCTTCACTGACGTCTCGCTTGCCGTGTACGTAATACTCGACCAAGGCCGCAGCGATAATCCGGGGCAGTACCGTATCTATCAACACCAGGTTCTCATCATAGGTCTCACTATGCATACACCGAAAACTCAGCCGCATCCCTCGTGCCGAATACTCCGCCAATTTTTTTCTCAACTTTACCCGGGAGCCGTTAAAGGTCTCGATGAACCGACAGTCGGCGCCCGGATAATCAACATCAAATCGAAACCGCGTTGCCTGCGATGCATTGAGCAGCGTGGATGAACCGCCCAATTGCGACTTGATACTAAAGCCCAATCGGTGGTTCAGCCCGGTGTGAAAATCCCGCAGCTGTAGATCGATATCGATTTTCGAGTCGTGCCTACCGTATTTGACGTTGGTGCAGCCGATCTCGGACAGGAACTCCTGCACTCCCTCGATAGAAAACGTCTTAGATCCCAGCCTGATTTCACGCAAAACGTGACCCGCCATATCCGTAAACCGTTGCATCGGGATGGCACGCTCATTGATGATAATCCTGTCGTTCTCGGGTGCGATCCGCACCAGCCCCGACGCCTCATCAATCGAAAACACCAGCATGTACCCCGGATCGTCCCGATAGACATTGATAACGGTATAGTATTCGTCTAAAGGCTCGATTTTGCTATTGCCGATTTGCAACTGCCCGCTGCCCAACACGTCCAGAAAGGTATAAAACTCCGACCACTCGCCCTTGTTGTATTTCAACTCAGTCGCCGATGGCATCTTTGATTTGCCTCGCAATTGCTCTGATGACAGGCACGGTGACTGAATTTCCCATCTGTTTGTATAGATGCACATCTGCCAGGGGGAGTCGAAAACTCTCGGGGAAGCCCTGTAGTCGGGCCCATTCGCGTGGGGTCATCTTTCGGATACCCTCACGATTGACTTCACCTTTGATGTGTGTCACCGGGGTGAAATCCGTCAATCGTTTATCGACAATCAGATTCCGCTCGCGTCCCATACCGCCACAGACAATGGCGCCCGCGACGTCATCGATGTCGCGAATCACGTAACCGAAACCGTTTCCCGCAGCCTCGTGACGGGCCCGGTGGTTTTTCAGCGTTTGCAGGTATTGCGTGGACAAATAGTACTTTGCCGAGACCGGTTCGCCTTCCATAATATCGGCAATGAGCTGTTTGTGACCTGCCCGTACAGGAAAACTGAAAGTTTTGGGGGCGATGTCGTTTCTAAACGCCACGATATAGATGCGTTCCCGGTTCTGTGCGACACCGAAATCACGCGAGTTCAGAACTGCGTGAAAGACCGTGTAGCCGATTTCCGCCAGTGAGCCACAGATGATCTGAAAGGTTCTGCCCCGGTCATGCATCGTCAGACCTTTGACGTTCTCGCAAAAAATGACCCGTGGCTGATGGTGCTGACAGATGCGCAATACATCAAAGAACAGCGTGCCACGTGACAGCCCCTTGTAGTCGTCGGCAAAACCCTGTTTGCGTCCCGCCAAACTGAAGGCCTGACATGGAAAGCCCGCAAGGCAGATATCGAAGGGCGGGATATCAGTTTCGGGGATTCGGGTGATGTCGCCGTGGATATCCGGCGACTGACACATCAGACCTTCCGGATGAGGATTACTCTCTCTCTCTCTCTCTCTTAGAAGGAGTCCGGAAATTGGCGGCGTAAGTTTCAGCTGCGTGTGTATCGAACTCGCTGACAAAGACCGTGTCGATGCCACGCTCGCCGAATGCCTGCTCGAACCCCAACCGTATGCCACCCACGCCCGCGAACAGGTCGATTGAACGCAGCGGTGTTGTAGCCGTCGTCATCAGCAGGCGGGTTCTTTGTTGTCAGTAGTGTCCTTCATAGTAATAGAGTGTAGCCAACACCACCCCAAATGTCCGGTCCCCAATTTTGACGCGGGGACGACGCGCGCGTCGGGACGCGCTCCCCCGGATTCTTGACCGAGCGGCGTCAGAACGTGCTATTCATCGTAATGGCCTTCACACGAAACGACCTCCAAGACCCCCTCGCCATTTATTCGATAGATCAGTCGGTTCTTTTCGTCTATGCGCTTGCTCCATAATCCGCTGAGGTTATGCCGTAGCTGTTCGGTTTTGCCAATCCCCCTGTGACCGTTTCTGTCGATGTCTGCCAGCAAGCGGTTTATTTTTCGCAGCGTTTTCTTATCTCGAGATTGCCATAGCACGTACTGTCTCCACGCATCATCGGAAAAAATTATCGGCATAATCTATCGGGCCATCTCTTCCAGTTCTTCCAGAGTTTTTTCCACTATGTGCCCCTCTTCCAGCTGCCGCATCGACGACTGAATCTTTTCCCAATATGCGAAGTTGCGTGCGCTGCGTTCCAGTTTGTTGTATTCCTTTTCGCTCAGCATCACGATGTTCTTGCGCTTCGGACGGGTTATGATCACCGTTTCGCCGGCAGCAACCTTCTCGAAGATTGAAACCGACTCGCGCCGCAAATCGCTGCTATGAATTGCCAACATGGTAAACCTCCTTTGATGAACGTACAGATATCGTACCAGATTCTGAACTGGATTCGGACAATTACAGTAACAATATTGGTGCGATTGCTCGGTGCCCGTTATTTCGACCATGAAGCCTCGTATCGCCTTTTCTGTATACGAACCTTGCGTCGGCGTGCTAACCTAACATGTCGGGAGAGAAAACCCGAAATCGATCGCCGGAAAGGCCGGAAGGAGACAGCCTATGCGCAGAACGATGTTATTCATAGACTTGGAAAATTTTGAAATCGCCCGCGGCAACCTGTATCGTGATGACGACCCGACCTGTCCGTTTCCGCCGTTTCTGGAATGGACGCAGCTGGGCCCCTATATTGTGAACAAAATCGGCGACAATTATGAACTGACCAAGACCTTTCTGTTTCTGCCCCGCCCCGATAACTTTTTGATGAAGGAAACCTGGCGCGCCAAGCGGTATCATTTCTTTTCGCACCTGAGCGATACCGATTTTTTCAAGGTCATCGAGGGGCGCCACGTCGCGCGCAACACCGGGCGCGACCCCATCGACCTGAGCGACAAGACCTCGTATTACGTCACCGAAAAAGGCACCGACGTCAACCTGGCCTGCCAGTTGCTGACCAAGGCCTTTCACAACGCGTTCGATTGCGCGGTGGTGCTGTCGTCAGACACCGACTATATCCCGGTCTATAACGTGCTGTCCACGCTGGGCAAACTGGTCGTGGTCTGTGGGACCGAGGGCTCGAACTTCACCCCGTTTCGCAGCTGCACCGACAAACAGATGGCGCTGACCTTCGAGGACCTGCAGGCGCTGGAATCGTCCGATTTCAACCGCAACCGCCCCGATGTCCCGACCGACGACACCGAGGACATGAACAAAGGCTGGTTTTCCTGGCTGAAAGAAACGCTGGGCACCATCAAAAGCAAGGACGAGGGCTAGGCGACTTTTGGCGGCGGGTGGCAGGCGTCCGGCGGCAGGCGGCGGGTGGCAGGCGTTCGGCGGCAGGCTGCGCAGAAACGCACGCGCAGAACAGGTAGAATGGATGCGCAGGAATCGGCACTGCGGCGCGACCGCCCGGAATCGGCGCGGCGCGGACTGAGCGCAACCCGGCAGCACAACCGGCAATGCAGCCGGCAACACAACAGGGAGGACAAACATGGCAAACATCTATGTTTTCGGGCACAAAAACCCCGACAACGACTCGATTTGTTCGGCGGCGGCGTACACCTGGTATTTGAATCAGGACACGCAGGAGGGGGAGTGTTATGTCTCCACCCGTCTGGGGGCGGTTCCGCCCGAGACCGCGTGGTTGTTCGAACAATTCGGCGCGACAGAAGAACTACCGGCGCCGCTGCCGGAATTCGGTGCGGACGACCCGGCGCCCGCGGTCATTCTGGTCGACCACAATGAATACTCCCAGTCTGCCGACGGTATCGAGGACATGGATATCCGCGAGGTCGTCGATCATCACCGCATCGGTGGCATAGTGACCGCACAGCCCATTTCGTTCGTGAACCTACCCTATGGCTCGACCGCGACGGTGATAGCCGAGCATTTCATGGAAAGCGAAATCCCGATGCCCACCTGGGTGGCGGGCATTTTGCTGGGCGCGTTGTTGACCGACACTGTGATTCTGAAATCGCCCACCACGACCGAGGTGGACCGTGAAATCTGCGAGGTGTTGTCCGAGGCGCTGGAACTGGATCCGATCGAGTTCGGGATGACGCTGTTCAAGCAGCGCAGCGCCGCCACGCCGTTTCAGGCGGCCGCCGTGCTGACAAACGACCTGAAGGAATACAAAAGCAACGGCAAGGTCATCGGTATCGTGCAGTATGAAAACGTCGACCTGGACGACGTGAACGAACACCGCGAGAACATCTTTGCGTCGATGAAACAAATCGCGACCTCGCGCGGCTATGATGTGTTCGCGTTCATGGCGACTGACATCATGCGCGAGGGCACCGAGCTGTTCGTGGTCGGCGAAACCGCATTTGCCGAGACCGCGTTCGAGGTCGATTTTTCGACCGGCAGCTGCTGGATGCCGGGCGTCCTGTCGCGCAAGAAACAGGTCGCGGCGGCGTTCATGGGCGTCTAGGTGTCCCGGGGGTGCCCCGTATTGCCCCGATAATTGGCTCGTTGGTGGTTATTGCGCTCTGCGCGTTAGGTTTCTATGAACTGGGCAGCGACATCAACACTTCGGTTGCCGTCGCACGCTTCGATGCGGCGGCAACGCGGTTCATTCGCTCGTTTCGCAGTCCCGCCATGGACTTTGCGATGAAAATCATCACACACACTGCCAGCATTTTGGGTATGAGCCTGTTGACACTGGCGTTGTTTTTGTACCTGCGACGGATGGGCCGCAATCCCGAGGCGGCCGCGACGGTGATTCTGGTCATCGGCGGGGTCGCGCTGGCAGACACCTTTAAGCGCGTGTTCAAGCGCGTACGCCCCGCAGAGGCGCTGGCGCTGATTCGCCAGCCGGGCTCGGCGTCGTTTCCGTCGGGGCATTCCATGAGTTCGCTCTGCTGGGCGATGGCTGCCGCCAACGCGATCATGCTGGCGCCGAACGCGACGCCCCTGACCAAGGTGGTGGTCTGTGTGCTGTGCGCGCTGTATGCCCTGGCGGTCGGTGTGTCGCGGGTGTATTTGGGGGTGCACCATGCGTCCGACGTCGCGGCGGCCTGGTTGTTGGGATTGGCCTGGGCATCAGCCGTCACCGGGTTTTACTACTGGCGTCGCAAATACTGAGCTCGTGCGCGCAGCTCGCGCGCGTGGGTGGCGCGCACAGATCGCTCGCGGGCGCGGCCACCCGAACCCGAACCCGAACCCGAACCCGAACCTGCGCTAGCTCATCCAGTCCAGAACACGGACCAAAAACTGATGCGTCGCAGGGTTTTCGGGGTGTTCAAAGATCTGTGCGGGCGGGCCGATCTCGGCGATGGTTCCGTTTGCCAGAAACGCCACCGTGTCCGCGATGTGTTTGGCAAAGGTCATCTCGTGGGTTGCCATCACAATGGTGGCGCCGTCTTTTTTCAGGTCGCTGACCAGATCCAGCACCTCGCCCACCAACTGCGGGTCCAGCGCGCTGGTGATTTCATCTAACAGCAGCAGCTTGGGGCTGTTCACGATGGCGCGCGCGATGGCGACGCGTTGTTGTTGTCCACCGGACAGCTGATCGGGGTACGCCTTTGCCTTGTCGGCGATACCGATGCGTTCCAACACCGCCAGTCCCGCGGCCTCTGCCACGTCGCGTGGCTGTTTCAGCACCTTGCGCCCTGCCAGTGTCACGTTTGCCAACACCGTCATATGCGGAAACAGGTTGTAGTGCTGAAACACCACGCCGATTTGCGCGCGTATCGCATCCGCATCGGCGCGGGGATCCGAAATATCGTCGCCGTCCAGAAAAATCTGGCCGTCGTCTATCTGTTCCAACAGATTGATGGTTTTCAGTAGCGTCGATTTTCCGCTGCCGGACGCGCCGATCAGACACACGACCTCGTGTTCTGCGACATCCAGGTCGATACCGCGCAGCACCGGGGTTGCACCGAACGATTTATGTATATTACGCAATTGCAGGACGGGTTGGGACGCGACGACGCGCGGGGACGTGCTCCCCCGTGTGGTTTCCATCGCACGCGTGCCGGACACGCTGCCCGCTACGCCTAGCATCTAGACCACCCCCTGCGATTCTTCGCGTGCGCGGCGGCGATCCGAATACCAGTCGGTCAGGCGGATGAACGGCCAGCTCATGACGACGAACATCAGACCTGCGACCAGGTACGGCGTGAAATTAAAGGTATGCGCCGTTTCGATTTGTGCGGCGCGGACCGCGTCTTTGATGCCCAGAACGCTGACCAGGCCGACGTCTTTTTGCAGCGAGACGAAGTCGTTCATCAGCGGCGGGATGACCTTGCGCAGCGCCTGGGGCAGCACCACCAGTCGTAGCGTCTGCCCGTAGCTCAGGCCCAGGCTGCGTGCGGCGGCGCGCTGGGAGGGATGCACGGTTTGGATGCCTGCGCGGATGACTTCTGCGACGTAGGCCGAATAGCTCAGTATCAGCGCGATGGTACCCAACAGGCTGGCGTCGATACGCCCGAACAGCCCCAAGCCCGGGACGCCGAACCCAATCAGATACAGCACGATAATCAGCGGCAGTCCGCGAAAGAAATCGGTATAGGCGGCCGCCAGAAAACGCAGCGGGAAAAAGACCGGGGAACGCAGCGTGCGCATGACCGCGATGGCTGTTGCCAGCACCGCCACACCCAGCACGGAAAAGAACAGGATGCGCAGGTTCATCAACAGCCCCTTTCCCACTAGGGGCAGGGCGTCGACGAAGTGCTTCGGGCTGAAAAAGGCTTCTTGGACTTTGTCCCAACCGGACGAATAGTTCAAAACCAGCACGATCGCGACAAAGAACACAATCGTGCTGACAACCGAAATGGCCACGCTGCGTCCGGTCTGACGCCGCCTGAACCGGCGACGCCCCAGCTCGATGTCGCTGATCGGTGCATCCGCCGGGAGCCCTGTCGGCGGCAGTTCTACCGGCGGTTCAGCCGAGACCGCATCCGCCGGGCGTTCTGCGGGCGGTTCAGTCTGTTGCTCTGTCGGTGCCGGCGGTGTCAAACGTTTCCCTCGCGTTGTCGTCCGGGCGCAGAACAGCGCATCGCCTGCGCCCGGAATACAAAATCTGTGCCCGCGCTATTTCAGAATCACGGCGTCGGCATTTGCAGCCAGCCACTGTTCTGCCAGCTGGCTCAGCACGCTTTCTGCGCGCAGCTCGTCGACGGCGGCACTGACCGCATCGGTCAGCGGGCTGTCTTTCGCCAGCAGGATGCCCAGCTCGTCTCCGCCCTCGGTGCCGTCGATGATACCGATGATTTTGCCGTCGTCCAACTGGGCTGCCGTCGCATAATACGCCGTCGGGACGTCCAGCACCACCGCGTCGATCTGGCCGCTGTTCAGCGCCTGAATCGCGGCGTCGTTGTCGTTATACGGGTTCACGCTGTCGGCGAACTTCTCTTCGGCGACGCGCAGGCTGGTCGTACCCGACGCGGCGCCTATAATCGCGCCCTCCAGCTCTGCCAGCGTCTTTGCCCCCGCATACGCATTGTCGCTGTTGGTGACCAGCGCCTGGCTGGTGATGTAATACGGACTGGAAAAATCAACGGCCTGCTTGCGCTCGTCGGTGATGGAAAACTGCTGGATATTCAGGTCGAAATCCTTCGGCCCCGGTGCGATGGCAGCCTCGAACTGCGACCGAGTCCACACCACATCCTCTTTCGCGAACCCCAGCTTTTCTGCGACCGCATAAATGACCGCAGGCTCGAATCCCTCGCCCGTCTCGGGCTTGTCGTCGATGACCCAGGGATAATACGCCGGCTCGCCGGTTGCGACCGTCAGCTTGCCCGGCACCAAAGTCAACTGCGTGATGTCGGCAATCCCCCCTTGCGTTTCCGCTGTTTCGGTGGCCTCTGGCTCGGTCGTGTCTGCGACCTCGGCCTTTTTGCATCCGACCACCGCAATCGCCCCGGCAACCAATGCCACTACCAGCAGCAACACCCATGCTTTCTTGAACATCGTTCACTCCTCCTCATGGTTGGCGGCCGTGCTGACCGCCGCGGCTCTCAACGTCCTCATTATACAGAACGCCCAGCTGAGGGCAACAACGGCACAGGCGGGCTCGGGGCAGCGGGGGCAGCACAGGCGGGGGAGTACGTCCCGCACATCGCACACCCCGCAACCGCGCGCAGATAGACGCGCGCGCCGGGACGCACTCCCCCATGTGCCTTGCGCTGCAATAAGCCGGTACACATGGCGCGCCGGAGTTTATAGGGTTTATGGGCGCAGAGCAACACCGACCCGGGCGGGCTCGATGCCCACCCGGTTCGGATGTCACGATTAATAGAGCTGACAGCTTTGCTCTACGTGGCAGGCGCTTGCGATACTTCGGTATCGCTCACCTTGCCGCTGCCAAACTTGGAAACCACCCATTTCGTAATAAACGGGGCCGAAAATGAAGTCAGTACACACCCCAATGCCATTTGTGCTGTGGCAGTTTGTGCATAGGGAGCGAACTGCGGCATAATCTCAGCGATAATACCGGGTACAGCTGCCGAAATGCCAGCTATCGAGCAAAATGCCACGCCGGCATATCCCGGACGGCGAATAATGAACTTGTCCGTCGCAAAAAACAGCGGGACGTTGATCACCAGGAAAATCACCGCTATCAGCAATCCCGAAGGTCCTGCCTTGACCGCGTTGACCAGATTGATATTCGACCCGAAGCAAAAGCCCAGAAACACCAGGCAAATCGGAGTCCCCGGTGCCATCAACTTCGCTATGGCCGCATCCAGATTCCCCAAAATCATCCCGATAATGAACGGAGCCAATACTGCCACGATACTCAACCAATCGAAACCACCTCCGCTGGAAATATTCAGTATCAGGATGGGCAGCGCGGGCACTGCGACAATGTTCAACAAGCCGAATGCCGCCTCGTCGACATTGTCACCGAATTGCTGAACCAAGGCCATGTAGACCCCGGGGTTACAGCTGGACATGGCAATTACAAACGCCATGGCCGACACACCCAGAGCACCTTTTTCCCCAAAAATCCCAAACACAATGAGCGACGCCGCAAAGCCGATTATTATCTTTGCGACGCACAGAATACCGCCGCGTTTAATGGCCATACCTATTTGGTTCAGTTTGAGTTGTGAACCCGCAATAAACAGTATGACCCCGACGATGGTCATGGTACCGGCTGACGTGAAAATACCCGAAGTGGCACTGCCGATTTGCAGTATCTGCGGCGCAACCGTATTGATGATGGCGGTAATCAACATCGGGATGATCATCAGCCCACCCGGAACTTTACCGACATACTTCATGATTTTCATGTTGCAATTCCTCCTCTCCCGAAAAGTGGGCACCTGCACTGCAGTCTGCACGACAACCTGCACCGACACAGAAGCGCTACCTGCACCAACGCACAGCACAGATGCCTTGGACAGAAACTGCTCTTACTTCACGCCGAACAACTTACGTGCGTTACCGGCAAAGATTTCCTCTTGCACAGGTCCGATGACCGGGTGCGCGGCATAGTATTCCTTCATCTCTTTGCACAGCGCGGTCGCGACAGGTTCGGGCGTAAAGGGATAATCGGAGGCATACATCAGGTGATCTGCCGGTGCACAGTGCAACAAGATGTCACTGTTGGGATTGGCGTTTCCGGCATTGTCGAAATACAAACGCTCGAAAATGGCGTCAACATCCACCTCGATCTCGATTCCCCTTCTGGCCAACATCCCGGCGATCATGCCGATGCGGCTGTAGATGTTCGGCAAAAATGAACCGTTATGCGGTACCACCAGCTTGAAGTTCGGGTACCGACTGAACACGCCGTTGAAAATCATATTCAGCACAGCGCGGGTCGAATCAGCCAAAAACTCATACAGCGGTACAATCCAAGCAGAAAACACCCGTTCATTTACCGGCCAGGGCTTTGCCGGATGCATGATTACGGTCAGACCACGTTCGCTCGCCAGTTCGAACAGCGGATCCAGCGTGGGATCTCCCATATACAAGCCGCGGCTGTTCGTGGCGACCTTGATTGTCGTCGCATCCAGTTCATCCAGAGCATACAGTGCCTCTTCCATCGCCAGATCCACATTCGGGTGCGGTAAGGTTGCGGCCCACCCGAATCGATCCGGCAGCTTACGCTTCAGCTCCGCCGACTGCTCATTAAACGACCGGCAGATCTCGGCACAGCGCTGATCGTTGTGATAATGCGGATGCGGGGATGCCAGCGTCAGCAGCGACCACTGAATGCCGGCACGATCCATGTAATCCAAGTGTTTTTCCGGGGTCCAGTCGGTAACCATCGGAAAGCCGTCCTCGGTGAAAAAGTTGTTGCGCACCTCCTCCAGGTAATCGGGCCAAACCGCATGGCATTGCAAATCGTACATCGGACCATCATAGATTTCAGGCATGTCATCTCTCCTTTCCGCAGCACTAGCGTGCCGTCAGACGTTTGGGTTCATCTGATTTCATTAAAGAATCGGGATGCGTGACATTCAAGCATCAGTGTTGCAGGTTCTGTTCGATACGAGACACCGACGAACAAAACTGTCCTATATCGGACACATTTCAGTAAATCGGTTACTTTTGACGTTCAGAAGCAAAGCAAACAGATGCCAAGCCCAGATTTTTCAGCACACAGCCACAGGTGATGGCGACCAATTCTCGTGCAGCCTCTTGGGGAGTGCGTCCCTCGCCGTAATTCAAAAAGTTCTCCATGAGCCCCAGGTGCGCAGATACCACATAAACTGCCAAGTTATGTGGATTAATGGGCACCACCAAACGCTCACGATGGTACTCAAATAGCCCCTGGTAATAATCGTAGCCCTGCTGCCGTGCCAGGGGGTAAAAATTAGCGATGCCGTTTTCGCTCATCAGCAGACGGTATTTGTTGCGGTGCTTCTCTACATTTTCAAAATAGGAAGTATAAAACTCCATGGCACCGACAGGCTCAATCAGGCGATTGTAATCCCAGGTCGGTCGAACGAATTTCTTTACGTAAATTCCGACAATTCGCTCAATCAGATCCGGCATATCCAGATAGTGCTTATAGAAGGTGGATCGTCCTATTAAAGCTGTCTGCGTTATGTCGGTTACCGTCACATTGTAGGCATTCTTGCGTTCAAGCAGAGTGAAAAAAGCGCTCTCGATCGCCGCGAGCGTCTTTTGCACGCGCAAATCATGTTTCCCACTCATGATCTCCCGCCTTCTCTGGTAATCGAATAGTGACGAGACGCACTTAGATTTTAGGCGTTACCCGATACCTTTGTAAGGTTTCCTGACAAAGCTGAACAAAAAACGGGCAACTGTGCACGAACCTGACCGGTCTGCAACAACGGCACAGGCGGGCACGGGGCAGCGGGGGCAGCACAGGCGGACACAGGCGGGGGAGTACGTCCCGCACATCGCACACCCCGCAACCGCGCACAGATAGACGCGCGCGCCGGGACGCACTCCCCCATGTGCCTGCGCTCCGTTATGCGGCGCGGGACTTTTTGCGTTCCTTTTCGGTCAGCAGTTTCTTGCGCAGGCGGATGCTTTCGGGTGTGACCTCGACCAGCTCGTCGTCCTCGATGTATTCCAGCGCCTCTTCCAGTGTGAAAGTCTGCGGCGGCGCCAGAATGATCGCTTTGTCCGCGCTGGATGCGCGCATGTTGGTCAGCTGCTTTGCCTTTGCGACGTTCACGACCAAGTCACCCTGTTTGGCGTTCTCGCCGACAATCATGCCCTCATAGCATATGTCGCCCGGTTTCACGAACAGCACCCCACGTTGCTGCAGGGTATCCAGCGCATACGCCACGGCCTTGTCCGTCGACATCGCAATCAGCGAGCCCTGTTGGCGCCCGCCCATCTCGCCGCGCCAGGGCCCGTACTCGCTGAAATGATGCCACAGGACGGCCTCGCCGCGCGTGGCGTTCAGCAGCCGGCTGCGTAGCCCCATCGTCCCGCGCGACGGAATCTTGAACTCCAGATGCACCTGCTCGTCGTGTTGTGCCATGTCGCTCATTTCCCCGCCCGATGCGCCGAAAATCTCGATCACTTTGCCGGCGTAGTCGCTGGGCACATCGACTGCCGCCAGCTCGATCGGCTCCAGCTTTTCGCCGTTTGCGCCGCGCTTGATGATGACCGCGGGACGGCCCACCTGAAACTCGAAGCCCTCGCGGCGCATGGTTTCCATCAGCACCGACAGGTGCAAGACCCCGCGACCTGCGACCTCCATGCCGCGCTTGTCCTCGGTTTCGGTAATCCGCATCGCAATATTGGACTCCGCCTCGCGCAACAGGCGCTCCTTCAGCTGCCTGCCGCCGACAATCGTTCCTTCCTGTCCCACCAGAGGACTGGTCGACGCCTCGAACACGACCGACATCGTGGGCTCTTCGACCTCGATGGGTGTCAGCGCCGGCGGCTCGTCTGCGGTTGTGTACAAATCGCCGATGTCGGTGTCGTCCACGCCCACCACCGCCGCGATGTCGCCGGCACCCGCCGACTCGGCCTCGACACGACCCAGTGCCTCGAACGTGAACAGCTGCTTCACATTGGCGGTAAAGCGCGTCCCGTCGTTTTTCATGACCGTCAAACGCTGCCCGGATCGCAGCGTCCCCGAATAAATGCGTCCCACACCGATACGTCCCACATAGCTGGAATAATCGATCTGGCAAATCTGCAGCGCAACCGGTCCCGTCGGGTCGACATCCGGTGCCGGGATATGCTCGACAATCGCGTCCAACAGCACGGACATATCGGTGTCACCGTCGGTGGGTTCGCGGCGCGCATAGCCTGCGGTCGCACTGGTATAGACCACCGGGAAATCCAGCTGTGCGTCGTTTGCGCCCAGCTCCAACATCAGCTCGAAGACCTCGTCCAAGACCTCGTGCGGGCGTGCCCCGTCGCGGTCGATTTTGTTGATCACCACCATGGGCTTCAGGCGGTTTTCCAGGGCTTTTTTCAGCACAAAGCGCGTCTGCGGCATCGGCCCGTCAAACGCGTCCACCAGCAACAGACAACCGTCTGCCATTTTCAGCACGCGCTCGACTTCGCCGCCGAAATCAGCGTGCCCGGGCGTGTCGATCACGTTGATTTTCACGTCCTTCCAGCGGATGGAAAAGTTCTTCGCCAAAATGGTGATGCCCCGCTCGCGTTCCTGGTCGTTACTGTCCAGCACGCGCTCTGCCACCTGTTGGTTGGCGCGAAACACGCCCGTGTCGGCAAGCAGCCGGTCCACCAGCGTGGTCTTTCCGTGGTCGACGTGCGCGATAATCGCGATATTGCGTAAGTTCTGTTGCAGCATACCTGTCCTCTATCCTTTTCGTTCGATGATGTGCAGATTCTCCAGCACCAGTCGCGCAATCTGCCGGGCGGCGGGTATGTGCGAGAGTGCGACATAGCGTTCCAAAAACTGTTGTTGTTCCGCCGTCGGTACCGTCACCGCCGACATCCGTGCGCACAACTCGCGTGCGTCTGCGCACGCCGCGTCCGGCATCTCTGCGCGCGGGTCCACGTTCAGGCCCCGCTCGCGCACGTAGTCGTCGATGTCGAACACGTAAAACCACAGCGGCTTGCCCGCGACGGCGGCCTCGAAAGCCACGGCGGAATAATCGGTCACGACGTGATCTGCCAACACCAACAAATCCAAGGTGTCAATCGGCGGGTTGACGTGCACGTGTGCGTGGCGTGTCACGGCGGGGGAGTACGTCCCGGACCCGGTTGCGACGCCCGCGGGCCGTGCATCAGACGCGTAGGTGGGGGATGACTCCCCCACATCCGGGACAGCCGCCGTGTGTCGGGCACGTTCAGTGACGCGGTCGTCGCTGCGAAAATGCGTCTTTACCACCAGAGTGTAGTCGTGTTCGGCACAGGCAGCGGCCAGTTCGTCCAGCGCCTGCAGCCAGCGTTCGTAGGCCGCATCCGTATCGCGAAAGGTCGGGGCATAGAACACCAGCGGGCGGCCCCGAAACAGTGCCGGGTGTGCCGCCATCAGGTGGTCGATGCGGTTCAGGTCGGGTGCGCGCAGCACATCACAGCGCGGCAGCGCCAGCGGACGGATGCGGGCGCGCGGGACGTGAAAGGCGTGGCTGAAGGTGACGATCGAGGCCCTGCCGCCGCACAGCAGGTTCGTATAGTTCGCGTGCATGCGCAGCGCCTCCGCCAGTGCGCGGGGGCGTCCGCCCGGGGTGTCCAGCGCCTGCCAGCTGAAACGTTTGATGCCACCCAGCGCGTGCCAGCACTGCAGGACATACAGGCTGCTGCGCTGCGGAAACCAGCTGACGGCGACCGAATAGCCGTCCAGGATGACTGCGCGAGCCGACGCGATGGCCCACAGTTCCGCGACCGTTTTGGTGAAATGGCCCAGAAAGCGTTTGCGGCAGGTCGCGTCGCTGCAACACAGTGTCTGGATTTTCAGGCTGCGGTCCTTGGCTGCCAGTTCCGCTTTCAGCAGCACAAAATCAACCGGCAGGTGGTCACTTTGACGCGAAAGAAAGACGACCTTGTCGGAAGGTCGTCTGACTAGTTTGATGGCTCCGTAGAATACGACGGCAAAGGGACGTATGCAACGGATGATGAAAGCGGTAAAGCCCATACCCGAATTCCCGGTCGACGCGCGTCCTGTGGCAAAAGGCACAGGCGCGCATCAACTGCGCCTATTTCCGTGCTTTGCTTTTGGCGGGGACTTTGGCGGCGGGCTTTTTCTTTGCAGCCGGTTTGGCTGCGGGCTTTGCTGCGGCCTTTTTGGTGGTGGGCTTTGCCGCGGCGCTTTTGGACTTGCTGCGCTTGGGGACCAGCGAGGTCAGCTTGACGCTTTTCAGGTAGTCGCTCACGATTTTGTCGAGTTTCTTCCAAGCATCGCGAACCATGCACTCGTTTTCGTGCTCGCACCACTGTTCGGCCAGCGAACACCGCGAGCAAATCGGGTCGCCCTGTCCGACCTTGACGATATCGTACAGCGTGATTTTCTCCGCCGGCTTTGCCAGCATTGCGCCACCGCGCGCACCACGTGTGACCTTTATCAAACCGGCACCCGCCAAGTCATAGCTGATGCGGCGGGCAAACTGATACGGAACGTTATCCGCCTCGCTGATGGCGCGTACTGAAACCGGGCTTTCGACCCCGTATTCAGCGACACAGCGCATAATCCGGACTGCGTAATCCGTTCTACGGGTGATTTCCATGTTGTCTTTCCTCCAAAGTGGCTCGTGCCGGGCTTTGCAACCGCAGCAGTCCTAATAAACCGTCGAAAAAAGTATAACACACAAAGTATCACATATTGTCAAGCAATTGGGTATCGACAACTCGCATTGGATGTATAGGACAGCGGGATTGAGCGGGATCGATTCGGACGCGCGGTCGCGCATCCGAATCGATGATCCGGGGCGGGGTTGCACCCGCCCCGCATGTATTGCCGCGTGTTGCAAAGAGCGCAGCACGCGCAATGACGGTCGGAATTAGGACCACTGTCGGTATGCCCGTCGTCATCGTGCGGCGGATTTGCACCGGTGGCAGTTTGTGTTCATTCGTGGTATCGTATCCCAACAGGTACTGAGGACACATCCGTTTCCGATTGCATCGGTGGTGTGGGACCCGTTAAGGAGCACAGAACATGCCCTGCTTGCGCTTTGACCATTCGTTGAAAACGCCGCGCGAGGACTGCATCGACATTACCGCGCAGGTGCGCCAGGACCTGCGCGACAGCGGTGTCGACAGCGGCATCGTCGTGGTGTATTGCCCGCATACCACAGCAGCCATCACCATCAACGAAAACGCCGACCCGGACGTGGTGCGTGACCTGCTGGTCGGGTTGGACGCGGCCTTTCCGGACCGGAGCGATTTTCGCCACGCCGAGGGAAACTCCGCCGCACACCTGAAGGCCGGCGCCGTCGGCAGTTCGGTCACGGTGATCATCGAGCGCGGACGTCTGTTGTTGGGCATCTGGCAGGGTATCTATTTCTGTGAATTCGACGGTCCGCGTGACCGCGATTTTCACGTGCAAATCATCCGCAGCTAGTACGCACAGCCGGCGTAACGGGGATGCGGTGCGGGACGTACTCCCCCTGTGTGTTTATAATTGAGCGGAGCCGCACAGAATCCGGGGAAATCCGGACCGAAAGAGAGGGGTTAGCATGCAGTACAAAATCATGGGCGAGACCTTTCCGGTCGTCGAATGCCAGCTGGACGCGGGCGAAACGATGAAGACCGAGGGCGGCTCGATGACCTGGATGTCGCCGAACATGCACATGGAAACGTCCGGCGGCGGCAGCGTGGGCAAGGCGCTGGGGCGTATGCTTTCGGGTGAGTCGATGTTTTTCAACCACTACACCGCACAGGGCGGACCGGGCATGATCACGTTCGGGTCCAGCTTCCCCGGTTCGATTCGCGCGATCGATGTGACACCCGGCATGTCCGTGATTTGCCAAAAGCGCTCGTTTTTGGCGTGCGAGATGGGGGTTGACCTGTCCGTGTTTTTCCAGAAAAAGCTGGGCGCCGGCATATTCGGCGGCGAGGGTTTTATCATGCAGAAACTGACCGGTCAGGGCATGGCGTTTCTGGAGGTCGACGGCTATGCGGTCGATTTCGAGCTGGCGGCGGGGCAGAGCATCGTTTTGAACACGGGGTATTTGGTCATGATGGACGAGACCTGCAAAATGGACATCGAACGCGTCCATGGGTTGAAAAACATCGCGTTGGGCGGCGAAGGGCTGTTCAACACGCGCGTCACCGGTCCGGGGAAAATCGTGGTACAGACGATGCCGCTGGCGGGCGTGGCGGCGGCGTTGGCGCCGTTTATTGCAAGTAAAGGATAATTGGCAATTGTTATACTGGCTGGTCTTGTTGTTGACAGAAAGGACCGGTCGTGAACGTTCATATTGTGTATGCGCATCCGTCAACTGACGGGTTTACCTATCAGGTATTGCAGTCGTTTATTGCGGGGCTGGACGCAGCGGGGCACACCTACAGTGTGTCCGATTTGTATGCGAAAGGGTTCAATCCCGAGCTCGGTCCTGCCGAGTACGCCCGCGAGAGCAACTATCGTGCCGACGATCCCATCCCGGCAGACGTTGCCGCCGAACAGCAGCTGTTGGCGGCGGCTGACGTGTGGGCGTTCATCTATCCGGTGTGGTGGACCGATTGCCCGGCAAAGCTGAAAGGCTGGTTCGATCGCGTCTGGACGGTGGGTTTTGCCTATGCGCCGCAAACGGTTCAGCCGGTACGGCGCGCGCTGGTGATTTGCACGGCGGGCCACACGGCAGAACACCTGCGTGAAACCGGCTGTTATCAGGCGATGGAGACCACCATGCTGGTCGATCGGCTGCACGACCGTGCGCAACAGAAAGAGTTCGTGTTGCTGGGCGGGTCAGAGGCGCTGGAGGGTGAGGAGCGCGAGGCCATGCGTGCCCGGCATCTGGATCGCGTTCGGTGCCTGGCTGCCGAACTGTAGCTGTGCTACAGTGATGCCATGGGCATCGGCACAGAACTGAGGTACCAAAGCACATACGAATCCCCGCTGGGCGCAATGACGCTGGCAAGCGACGGTCAGCACCTGCGGGGATTGTGGTTCGTAGGTCAAAAACACTATCCCCGGGATGCGCTGACGGCTGCCGCCCGCTGTGATGATGTGCCGGTCTTTCAACACGTAGTCGCGTGGCTGGACGACTATTTCGCCGGACGAAACCCGACGACCCGGGGGATAGCCCTGGCAGCCTCCGGTACCGCTTTTCAGCGTGCGGTTTGGGACTGCCTGAGTGCGATTCCCTATGGAACAACCACGACCTACGGTGCGATAGCGCGTGCGGTCGGATGTGGTTCGCCGCGTGCGGTGGGTGTTGCGATCGGACGCAACCCGCTGTCGATTATCGTTCCCTGTCACCGTGTGATTGCAGCCGACGGCAGTCTGACCGGCTATGCCGGCGGCCTGGCGCGCAAACGCAGCCTATTGCAACGGGAACAAACGACCGGCCGATCGGCGTAACCACCACCCGCTGCGTCCAATGTCCGGTGGCAATCCACCAATCCAGGATGTGAGTGTGAATTGTATAGATTTTGTGAAAAAGTTTGTGTCAGGGTCTTGCGCCGGCGCGCAACTACTCATACAATACTTGACGCACTGGCACTCTCCCCACCAGAGTGCCAGTTGCACACCTATCAGGAATAAGCCGCCGCGCCCGGGGAAACAGACGCTGCGGCACAGGGAGATCTCAAAGGAGGAGCATGTTATGAAACTGAAGCCGCTTGGTGACAACATCATCGTCAAGCAGGCGCCGGCCGAAACACAGCTGAAAAGCGGGCTGTATGTTCCGGACAGCGCAAAGGAAAAGCCGCAGCAGGGCGAGGTTTTGGCTGTCGGCGCCGGTCGTCTGAGCAAGACGGGCGAGCGGATCCCCGTGGACGTTGCGGTCGGTGACGTCGTGATTTACAGCAAGTACGGTGGAAACGAAGTCAAGCTGGACGGCGAGGAGTACATCATCCTGAAGGCCGACCAGGTTTACGCAGTTATCGAGAAATAGTCAAGCCGAAGGGAGAACAACATGGCTAAGAACATTACTTTCAATGAAGACGCCCGTCACGGCTTGAGCGACGGCATCACCAAGTTGGCCGACGCCGTCAAGGTGACACTGGGCCCCAAGGGTCGCTATGTCGTGCTGGAGAAGAAGTTCGGTGCGCCGACCATCACCAACGACGGTGTGACCATCGCGCGTGAAATCGACTTGGAGGATCCCATCGAGAACATGGGTGCCCAGCTGGTCAAGGACGTTGCCGTCAAGACCAACGACGTCGCCGGCGACGGAACCACCACCGCAACCCTGCTGGCGCAGGTCATCGTGAACGAGGGTCTGCGCAACGTGAGCGCAGGCACCAACCCCTTGGCGCTGCGCCGCGGTATCGATGCTGCGGTTGACGCCGCCGTCGAGGGCATCCGCAAGAACAGCAAGACCGTGGGCGGCAAGGACGACATCGCCCACGTGGGTACCATCAGCGCCGGCGACGCGGTCATCGGAACCAAGATCGCCGAGGCCATGGAAATTGTCGGCAAGGACGGCGTCATTACCGTCGAGGAGTCCCAGACCTTTGGCATCGACATCGACAGCGTCGAGGGTATGCAGTTCGAAAAGGGCTACCTGTCACATTACATGGTGACCGACACCGATCGTATGGAGGCCGTGCTGACCGACCCCTACATCCTGATTGCAAACCAGAAAATTTCGAACATTCAGGAACTGGTGCCCCTGCTGGAGAAAGTCATGCAGGCGGGTAAGGCGCTGTTGATCATCGCCGAAGATGTCGAGGGCGAGGCCCTGGCGACTCTGATTCTGAACAAGCTGCGCGGGACCTTCCAGTGTGTCGCCGTCAAGGCACCCGGATTCGGGGATCGCCGCAAGGCTCAGCTGGAAGACATCGCGATTGTCACCGGTGGTCAGGTCATCACCGAGGAATTGGGTCTGTCGCTGGAAAGCGCCGACCTGTCCACGCTGGGTCGCGCCAAGACCGTGAAAGTCACCAAGGATGCCACGACCATCATCGACGGTGCCGGTCAAAAGTCCGACATCGAGGGTCGCGTCAAGCGCATCAAGGGTGAAATCGAGAACAGCGACAGCGATTTCGACCGCGAGAAGCTGCAGGAGCGTCTGGCGAAGCTGGCAGGCGGCGTTGCCGTCATCAAGGTCGGTGCCGCAACCGAGGTCGAGCTGAAAGAAAAGAAGATGCGTGTCGAGGATGCTCTGCAGGCGACCCGTGCGGCCGTCGAAGAGGGTATCGTCGCCGGCGGTGGTGTGGCGTTCGTGAATGCCGCAGCCGCGCTGGATGCCATCACCGGTCTGGACGCCGACGAGCTGGTCGGTGTCGACATCATCCGTCGTGCCCTGACAGCACCCCTGCGTTCGATCGCCGACAACGCCGGTTTCGAGGGGAGCGTCGTGGTCGAAAAGGTCAAGGGCATGAAAACCGGCGAGGGCCTGAACGCCGCCACCGGTGAATACGGCAACATGCTGAAACTGGGTATCATCGACCCGGTCAAGGTGTCGCGCAGCGCGCTGCAGAACGCCGCCAGCGTTGCCGGTCTGGTCCTGGTGACCGAGGCCACCGTTGCCGACATCCCTGAAAAGAACCCGGCACCTGCGATGCCGGATATGGGCGGAATGGGCGGCATGATGTAGTTTTCGCTTGCTCTCGCGCCGTTTGCGGGGCGGGAAACCCGACTCGCGTAGCTTCAGTACGCAATGTCGGTTTCCCCATCACCGCAAACAGCGTGCTAGCTTCGCAAAAACCGTACTGTCACCTATGCCCAAATACTGATAAAGCGGGCGGCCGCAAGGCCGCCCGCTTTGTTGCGACATCTCACTCCCCCTGATTGGCGTCAAGCAAATATAAATATCTTTTCTAAAATAAGTTGACATTCCTGCCTCTTTCGGCTTATGCTTTTATCACCTGTAATTTGCAATTGATGAGCAAAGAGATGGGGTGGTTGTTGGAAGAGACATCAAGTCGTGGCTAGGTTGTTCCGTCTGCAGTGCAGCCGGCGGATACGTAGCCGAATGCGACAAACCAAATGTGCTCAACATTGTCATATTCAGTATTAGCTGGAAGGAGTTGAACGAGGTATGGGTATCAGTATCAATTCGAAGACCCCGAAGTGGCTTAACGCGTACTTCAACAGTTTCTCGCAGGTGTTTTTTGTCGAGAACATTCTGACCGGTATGCTGGTCGTGATTTCCTTTATCATCTACAGCGCGGAGACCGGTAACTGGAACATGACCATCATTCCGATTATCGGTTGTGCGGTCGGAAACATCACCGCAAAGATCATCGGCAATGACGGTGACGCCATCAGCTCGGGTCTGTTTGGTTTCAACCCGGTGTTGGTGTGTTGTGCGGCGGCGCTGTTCTTTACCGGTGTGCCGGCATACATCGTCGGTATCGCGGGCAGCATCATCGCCATTCCGGCGACGACCATCATCAACAAGGTGTGCGCCCGTTTTGGTGTTCCCGGTTTCACGATGCCGTTCATCGCGACTGCGTGGCTGTTTATCCTTTTAAGTTTCCAAACAGGTCTGGTGCCTGCCCCCGGAAGGGAAGGCGCGCTTGTTGGACAGAACATTCTGCAGAACAACACCTGGGCCGCCAACTGGGCTGCGTTTGAGTGGCCAAAGGCGCTGACCTGGGGTATCGGCGAGATCTTCCCGGGCGTGGACACCATCTGGGGTGGCTTGGTCATCCTGTTGGGTATCGCCATCGACCGCTGGGATTGGGCTATCAAGACCGCCGCTGCCGTCGTGATCAGCTTGGGTATCGGTTATCTGATGAAGGCGGATATGGGCACGCTGAACGCGGGTCTGTACACCTATTGCGCGATTCTGACCTTCTTGGGAATCGAGACCTTTGCCAGCAGCAAAAAGACCACGGTGCGCTATTGGGCGCTGGTCCTGTTTGCCCTGGTTCTGACCGTTCTGACGAACTTTGCGCTGGCGACCGTGTTGGCGCCGGTGGCGCTGCCCTGCTTGACCTTCCCGTTCGTCATCACCACGTGGTGCACGCTGTGGTTCGAGCAGCACCTCAGCAAGAAAGAGTAACCCGGCAGGATCACGTGTTACCAACGTACCGGTTTCGGTACTGTCTGCAGACCCCCGCGGCGTATGTTGCGGGGGTCTTTCTGTGTCGGGATTCCGAAACGCCCTGTGAACGGGCTGCCAAACGGGCTGAACCCGCCCGCCGTTTTGCGGTAGACTGGTAGCTTACCCATGACGGCGAACTCGGCACAAAATAACACGCTTCTGACCGACCTGTACCAGCTGACGATGGCGGCGGGCTATCTGGCGTCCGGTCTGGATGACACGCAAACCAGCTTTACCATATCGTTTCGCGAAAACCCCTTTGACGGCGGTTTTGCCATTATGTGCGGGCTGGCAGATGTCGCAGACTACCTGGAAAACTGGCGGCTGTCCGATGACGACATCGCCTACCTGCGTACGTTGAATGCGGCTGACGGCACCGCGCTGTTTCCGGAACCCGCGCTGCGGCAGCTGGCGGACCTGCGCCTGGACTGCGAAATCGCCGCGATCCCCGAGGGCACGCCCGTCTTTGCCCGCGACCCGCTGTTGCGTGTGACCGGGTCGTTGGTCAGCTGCCAGCTGGTCGAAACGACGCTGCTGAACATCATCAACTTCCAGACGTTGATTGCCACCAAGGCCGCGCGCTGTTATCTGGCGGCCCAGGGCGCACCGATTCTGGAGTTCGGTCTGCGCCGCGCCCAGGGTCCCGACGGCGGTCTGTCCGCGTCGCGCGCGGCGTACATCGGCGGCTGCAGTGCCACCAGTAACGTCGCCGCCGGCAGGCGTTACGACATCCCGGTTGCCGGCACGCATGCACACAGCTGGGTCATGGCACATGAATCCGAACAGGCGGCATTCGATGCCTGGTTGCGCACGGCGCCCAACAACACGGTGCTGACGGTCGACACCTATGACACCCTGCAGGGGGTGGAACGCGCGATTGTCGCGGCACGCGCCCTGCGTGAACGCGGTGGCAGTTTCGCCGGCATCCGCATCGATTCGGGCGACCTGGCATGGCTGTCGGTCCGTGCACGCGAAATGCTGGACGCGGCAGGGTTCACGGACGCCAAAATCATCGCCAGCAACGACCTGGACGAATACACCATCGCCAGCCTGATTGAACAGGGCGCGGCCATCGACACCTGGGGTGTGGGTACACGTCTGGTGACGGCGGACGGCCAGCCCAGTCTGGGCGGTATTTACAAGATGACGGCCATCCGTGACGGAAATCAGGGGGAGTATAAACCCCGAATCAAGGTCTCGGAACAGGCGAGCAAAACCACCACCCCGGGCCTGCAGGGCCTGCGGCGCTATTATCGCGACGGCAAACCGGTGGGTGATATGATTTACGATCTGCAGCACCCGCCGGCCGGCGGCGTGGATGTCACCATGGTCGACCCGGCGGATATGACGCGCCGCAAAAGCTTTGCCGCAGATACGGACAGCGCCGAGCTGTTGCAGCCATTTTTCGCGGATGGGGACGTGGTCGCCGTGCCGCACACGCCCGCGGAACTGCGCGCGAATACGCTGATCGGGCTGGACAGTCTGGACGCGACGCACAAACGACTGTTGCGCCCGCACAGCTATCCGGTCGGCTTGGAACAACAGTTGTATGACACACATTTGGCACTGATAAAGGATATTAAGCAGTTGTGAGCAAGGTGGGGGACGTGCTCCCCCGGCTCAGATTTGGAGGATTGGATTATGCCGAACACCGCAGGACAGGCCCAATTGGCCGTCTTTATAGATTTCGAGAACCTGGCGCTGGGGATTCAGCCGCGCGTGAACGGGCGGCGGCGCAAGCGCGATGAAAAGTTGGACATGCAAAAGGTGCTGGAGCGCCTGGTGGAAAAGGGGAAGATTGTCGCGAAGCGTGCGTATTGTGATTGGCAGCGTTTTCCCGAGTACGTTGGGGGTCTGCACGAGCTGGGGATTGAGTTGACCGAGATTCCCGAGCGGCATTTGACGGGCAAGAACTCGGCGGATATCCGGCTGGTGGTTGATGCGCTGGAAATGGGATATTCAAAGGGACATATTGATACTTTTGTGATTGTGTCGGGGGATAGTGATTTTTTGCCGCTGGTGTCCAAGCTGAAGGAAAACGGCAAATCGGTCATCGGCGTGGGTTTGAAGGAATCGACGTCTGACTTGCTGGCGGCAAACTGTGACGAGTTTATTTTCTATGACGATTTGGGCGTGGGCACCCAGGTGCCGAAAATCGGTGCCGACGTTTCGCGCAAGCAGCGGCCGGCGTACAAGCTGTTGTTCGAGACGATGGATGCGATGCAGCGCGAGAACATCCCGACGCTGCACAGCAGCCTGATCAAGGACACCATCAAGCGTAAGCTGCCGCAGTTCAGCGAGCGCAGCTATGGTTTTCGCAGCTTTAACGCCTTGCTGGAAGAGGCGGCCGCCAAGGGGTACATCGACATTGCGCGCGACCAGCGGTCCGGGACCTACTATGTCGAGGGATTTACAAAGCAGTAGCCGATTGTGTCCGTGTTGTGCACGCGGGCGACGGTGCAGGTAAAATAGACAGCCGTTATGATTATCAGATTGATACAGACACTGCGCGGGTTGGTGCGCGATACCTGGGGCAACCGGGCGATTACCTGGGAGCTGGCCAAGCGCGACCTGCATAAGAAATACAAGGGCGCGGCGTTGGGCGTGCTGTGGGCGGGTGCGCACCCGATTACGTATGTGTGTGTATATTGGTTTGCAGTTTCCATCGGATTGCGTGGCGGTAGGTCTGAAACAAATGGTTTTCCCTACATTCTGTGGTTGATTCCCGGTATGTTTGCGTGGCAGACCATCAGCTCGGCGTTCAGCGAGGGCGGCAACTCCATCCGCAGTCACCGCGAGTTGGTGACCAAGACCGTGTTTCCGTTGATTACCATCCCGCAGTTCAGCATAATTTCTCTGTTCTTTGTGCATGTTGGGTTGATGGTCTTTGCATTGGCTTTGTTTTTGGTGCTGGGGTATCCGCCCACGATGTATTGGTTGCAATTGCCTTACTATATGGCGGCGTCGTTCATTTTCTGTGTTGTCGTTGCGACGTTCTTCAGTGCACTGACGGCATATTCGCGTGACTTGGTACAGTTCATTCGGACGCTCACGCAGATTTTGTTCTGGTTTACTCCGATTCTTTGGCCGATTACCAACGTCAGTGGGACCTTGGCTAGCATATTGAAACTGAATCCGATCGTCTATTTGGTCGAGGGATACCGTGCCAGCATGATTTATCAGACGTGGTTCTTCCAAAAACCGATGTGGACACTGTATTTTTGGGTTGCAACGGCAGCTTTTGCCTTGGTCACGGTAGTCGTTTGGACACGGATGAGTAAAGATTTTGCGGATGTGCTGTAGGCGATGAACATGGTGCATGCGATCGAAATCAACGCTATTTCCAAAACCTACCATATCTATGGCAGCGATATCAAGCGTGCGCTGGGTACGCTGGGATTCAAGGTAGACCACAGCGATTTTATTGCCATTGATGATTTGACCTACGGGTTCGAGAAAGGCGAGGTCACAGCTATACTCGGACGCAATGGAGCGGGGAAATCGACGCTACTGAAACTGATTACCGGGGTGACAACTCCGGACTGTGGCAGCATCGTGACAACAGGGCGTATTTCGGCGATGCTGGAGCTGAAAAGCGGTTTCGATGGCGAGTTGACCGGCGAAGAAAACATCTATTACAAGGCCCTGACCATGGGTATCCCCGAGGCGGACATCGAGCGTGTCAAAGATGAAATCATTGAATTTGCAGACATCGGCATCCACATTAACCAGCCGTTTCGTACCTACTCAAGCGGCATGAAAGCACGGTTGGGCTTTGCCGTTGCGGCCAGTGTCAACCCCGACATCTTGATTGTGGATGAGGCTCTGTCTGTCGGAGATGACATTTTCAAAATGAAATGTATTGCCAAGATGAATGAATTTCGTCAATTGGGCAAGACGATTTTGTTTGTCAGTCACAGTCTACCGACGGTCAAGGCTTTTTGCACTCGCGCTATTTGGCTCAACCAAGGCAAGATGATGGCGCAAGGAGACATGGGCGACGTGGTGGTGAAGTACGAGGAGTTCCTGAAAGGGGAGCGAGCAAAAACTCGAGCGCTTGCCATTGAGCAGTCACCCGAGGAGGATCCTGTTCTGACTAAGCGTGATGTGGTTAATGCCCGCAGGTTCAAATTTCTGAATGACAAAGGCGAGATTACTTTCAACCTCGATTTCGGTAAACCGTGGAGCATTATTTTCGAATATACCGTGAAGAAACGCGTTTCTCGGCTTACGGCTGCTTTTTCTATAGAGAATGCCGAGGGAATAGAAGTGTACTCTTGTGACAAACAGGCACATGTGCTTGATATGTCAAAGGGAGATCATGCCATGCGCATTGATTTCGAGCCGATGGCGCTGGTTGCCGGCGAATACAAATTCACGCTGGAGGTATGGGACGTCGCATCCAGTTTGATGGTGCGTGCTGCAAACCGTAAACCCTTTACTGTCATCCAGAATGGCTATGTGGGTACGGGCATTAATTATTTGCCCCATGACATCCATGCAATTGCCCTGTCCGATATCCCCCAGCCGCCAAAACCCTAGGCGACCCCATGGCTGCCCCCATCCTGCAGCGTGGTCGCGCGCCTATACTCAGCATCCTTAAGAAAAGCCGCCTGTTGACAAAGCTCGCACGAGACCTGCTGAACGCGTACCTGCGCGCGGGCTATCGTCGGTATATGCGACGCAATCCCACCGAACCGAAAACGATACTGTTCGAGGCGTATATGGGCAGATCCTATGCCTGCCACCCCAAAGCGATCTATCAGGATCTGTTGGCAGATCCCGCATTCGATGAGTATCGGTTCATCTGGGCTTTCGACAATCCGGAAAAATACGCGGATGATCCCCGCTTTGCCCGGGCCGAATTGGTCGTATCGGGCAGCCCCGCCTATCGCGCAGCTTGCGCTCGAGCGGCGGTATGGGTCACCAATTCACGTATGCCCGAATATCTGGTGGTCAAACCCGACCAGACCTATCTACAGGGATGGCACGGCACGCCCTATAAGCGGCTGGGCGCAGACATTGCGATCGACACCGATAATGCCATGAACAGTACCAAAGACCTTGCTCGCCGTTACGCACGTGATGCGGCACGTTTCACATGGCTGGTCTCTCCCTCGCCCTTCACAACGGACAAATTCCGCTCGGCGTTCAGCTTGGACGCACAGGGAAAAACCGACATCATTTTGGAATACGGCTATCCGCGTAACGATTATCTCTGTACTGTCAGCGCACAACAGATAATCGAAACAAAACAGCGTCTGGGTTTACCGCAGGAAAAAAACATCCTGTTGTATGCCCCGACGTGGCGTGATGACATGCACGATTCTGCCAGCGGCTATTACTATCGGTCCTCCCTGGACTTTCACCAACTGCACGAAACGCTGGGGGATCAGTGGTTGGTGCTGTTTCGAGCGCACTATTTCATCACCAACAGTTTTGATTTTGCGTCTTTGGACGGTTTTGTGCGCAATGTCACCGACGTCGACGACATCAACGACCTGTTTGTTGTCAGCGATGTCTTGGTAACCGATTACTCCAGCGTGTTTTTTGACTACGCCAATCTGTATCGCCCCATTATTTTCTACATGTACGACAAAGACCATTATCAGACCGGCGTGCGCGACACCTATTTGTCCACAAATGAATTGCCGGGCAAAATCACTGAAACCCAGGATGAGTTTTTGTCTGCTTTGCGCGAAATCCCCGAAGTCCGCGGCGAAATCCGCGAAGGCTTGGCTCGGTTCAACCGTCGTTTCAATCCTTACTCAGATGGACTCGCGACCCGTCGCGTCATCGATCGGGTATGGCACGGTATCGACCCGGGTCCCACGCGTCCCAAGGGCCACGACGCATGAGCATGTACCGTGACGCGCTGGATCTCTGTCGCGAAATCAAGCGCAACACCGGCGGTCTGCCGCGCACCTCATATTCCGCGGGGGAGTTCGTACGCGCGACAGCCGATATCAGCAGCCGCCTTGACGCACTGCCGGTTGACACATTACAGCACGCAATGAAACGAACCGGTCTGCCCGCGTGCTATCGACGACTGTTATGGTCGTGGCGCGGTGCGGACACGATCACGGCCGACACAGAACGTACCGGTGGCGACGTGTGTTTTGTCGCAGCAGGCAAAGAGATTATCCGCTTGTCGGAATTCGAGGTGTATCTGCGTTTCCTGCATATTTCCGAGGGTACGATTCACTTTGATTTTGGTTTCCCTCCTCTGTTGTTTGCCGACGAAGACTTCTTGTCGTGGTCAGCCCAGGTCAATGGGGTCATACAGCCCCTCGCACCGTCGGGGGAATACACCGGCAAACGTCTCTATGGCAACGATGTGCTGATGGGCACGCACGCTCGGCTGTCGATTCCGGTACAGACTGTCCCTGCCACTGTGCTGACGATTCGCCTCTTTGCCGGATATCAGACAAAACAGGGCACAGTCATCACGACCCCGGTACGCATACGCTATATGCCGGCATCGCACTTGTCGCAACTGCCGGCACAGTATTACGCAGCCGCCGGCCTAGTCTTTCGGGGTAATCCACATCGTATTGTTGTGCAGGAATGTACAGCGCAGCGGCAGCGCTGGCATGAACTTCGTTTTCAGACCGTGTTGTTTTCGCTGGCGGCTTGGGGAGGTGTGCGTGCAGCGGCGCAACGACGCGCTGTTTTGCGATCGCGTCGGAACCAGCTTGCCCGCCCCATTTGGCTGTTTATGGACAAGGTCTATGCATCTGGGGACTGTGGTGAGTCCTTGTTTCGGCAGGTCTGTGATGCCCACCCCGAAATTGATGCCCGTTATGTACTGAACGCGAATGTACAGCCGTCGTCGACACTGCTGCCCTATCGCGATCGCATCATCCATCCCGGCAGCACAGACCACCTGATTGCGTATGCGAATGCGGAAGTCGTCTGGACTACCTATGCCAGTCCTCTGCCCTACAACGGTTTCACCGGACTGCGATCGCACGTGATGCGCGATCTGTTGGACGGGCGTATTTTCCATATCCAGCACGGGCTTTCCATGCAGGCGCTTGAACGAATGATGCATCGCAGCAAAGCCGGAATCGATCGCTACTATTGCGCGTCGAAATATGAAATTGAAAACCTCAGTCAACCCGAATACGGCTATCGACCGGATCAGCTGGTACACGCCGGCATCCCCCGGTTTGATGAACTGTCAAACCGACGCGAACGGCGCATTATGATCGCGCCGACCTGGCGTCCGGAAATCACCGCTGCTCCCGATGCGGTCAATCATGCTCGGAAACGTAACACGGATTTCGAACAGTCGGACTTTTATCAAATCTATCGGGCGTTGCTGGAAAACAGGCGGCTGCTGGATTGCGCACGTGAAACCGGTTATCACATCGACTTTGCCTTGCATCCCTACCTACTGGCAAATGCCGATGCTTTTTTGCCGGAACAGTCGGTCGCTGACAGCAACGACATCGTGCATCTGGTTCTGCCCGATAACACCCACCCGTATGCCGGCTTCCTGGAACGTGCGGCGCTGCTTGTGACCGATTACTCGGGCGTCCAGTACGATTTCGCTTGGATGCGCAAGCCGCTTGTCTATTTCCAGCCGCCTGAACTCCCTCCTCAATACGGCGTCGGCGCAATGGACTATCACAAGCGGGGTTTCGGACCGGTGACTACCTCGATTGATGCGCTGGTTGACGCACTCTGCGATGCGATGCACACCAATTGCATGCTCGCAGACAACTACCGTGCATGCATCGAGGATTTCTTCGAGGGAAACCCCGTGCCCATCCGCGCTGCTATTATTGAGGACGCTCTCAATTACCTGGATTCAGCGCGGGCAACAGACTTGTAGGAGGACACCCTGATGAATGTCGCCGTCATATTCGCCGGAGGATCAGGCTTGCGTATGAACAACGCAGCCATTCCGAAACAATTCCTTCGCTTCCACGACAAGCCCATCCTGATTCATACGCTGGAACGTTTTCAGGAACATCCCGGGATAGACGCAATATCGATGGCGGTGCTCCCCGATTGGCTGGATCGTGCCCAACAGCTGGCGGACGAGTTTCACATCACCAAACTTCGCTGGTTGGTTCCGGGCGGACGTACCGGGCAGCTATCGATTCACGCAGCCTTGCAGGCAATCGAATGTGACGACCCGGCGAATACGACGGTTCTGATGCATGACGGGGTCCGCCCCCTGATTGACACCGCACTGATTACGCGGGTCATCGAACAGGTACACCAAACAGGGACGGCGGTTACCGCACACCCGACCGTTGAAACCAGCATACTCAGCTGTGACCACGCCACGGTATCCGACGTCTTGACACGTACGGACACGTTCACGGCACAGGCACCCCAGGCGTTCCGGCTGGACGTGATGCTCGACTGCCACGCGCGGGCGCTTGCCGACGACCGGGCGGACTTCATCGATTCCTGCTCACTGTTTCGCGCGTATCGTGACGAGGCGGTGCACCTGGTGCAGGGCTCGCGCAGCAACATTAAAATCACCACACCCGAGGACTACTATATTTTTCAGGCGCTCTACGACCTGGCGCGACTCGAGGAAATCCAAGGGCTCTAGGGCATAAAGAGGGGGAGTAACACGATGTCGAATTTGTATACCAACCGCGTGATTGCAGACGACCTGCGGGTCGTGGCAGATTCACCGGACATCGCAGATAAACTACGGGGAACGACGGTGATGATTACCGGAGCCTCCGGAATGCTGGGTCTGTACTGCGCCTTTATTTGCTTGCATCTGAATGACAGATTCGATGCCGGTATTAAGGTCATCGCGCTGGTTCGAAATCAGCGTAAAGCCCGACAAGTTTTCGGTGACACGGCCAATCGCAGCGATCTGGACCTGCTGGTTGCAGACGTCAGCGATCCAATTGACTATGCCGGTCCACTGGACTATGTGATTCATGCCGCCTCGCAAGCCAGCCCGACCTACTTTGAACAGGACCCGGTCGGCACCATCAAGGCGAACACGCTGGGTGTGATTAATACGCTCGATTTGGCACGTGACCGACATGCGCGCGGCTATTTGTTTGTGTCGACGCGTGAAATCTATGGTCAGCCCACTGCGGGCACCGAATGGATCACCGAAGACGACTGGGGTCACGTGAACCCTCTGGATGTTCGCAGCTGTTATTCCGAGGGCAAACGTGCCGGCGAAACCATCGTGGTCAGTTACGCGCATCAATACGATGTTCCGGTCAAAATCGCCCGTCTGTCACACACCTATGGACCGGGGATGGGTATTGATGATGCCCGCGTGCAGGCGTTCTTTGCCCGCTCGGTCCTAGACGGAACCGATATAGTTCTGAAAAGCACCGGTCAGCTGCAGCGCACCTACACCTATGTGGCTGACGCCGCTGCCGCAATTTATCACGTTCTGTTGAAAACTGACGGTGTCACCTATAATATTGCGGATACGGATTCCTTGGTCACCATCAAAGAACTGGCGGAAACCTTCATTGCCGCCCGGCCTGACAAACACCTCAACCTGCAATTCGACCTCAGCCCGGATGCCGCACGTGCCGGCTGGAGCCCGGTCACCGGGGGCAATCTGGACTGCAGCCGCCTGACCGCAACCGGCTGGCAGGCACAGTTCCACTTGGTTGATGGAGTTAATCGTACGCTTAGTTTTTTTGAGTCGGATTCAAGAGGTCGAGGATAGTATCAGCAGTCAAGGATGCCGCGTTCCCTTGCTCGAAACAGCCGCGGTCCGCTAAGAATTTATCGACATTTTCATAGTAACGCGCCTCATCAAATTCCTTGATGTTGTTAAGAAGTTCAGAAAGAGAACGGGCTAGAGGAAAAGGTGTTGATTCAATGGGATAGTAAAACGAGCGGTTTGATTCGAAGGTATCCAGATCAGGTGCTATCAAGAATCCCGGTTTACGAAGCAGGAGATAGTCAAAAATCCAACTTGAGTAATCCGTGATCCCAATGTCGGCTGCCAACATGATTTCTTGAATGTCCGGGTAATCAGTTGCATCTACAGTACAATGCTCATGCAAGCCCGAGCCTGTTTCCAGCAGTGGTTTTAGGCGGTGGTGAAAGCGCAAGACGATTACCCACTCGCCCCCGAAACGTGCTTGAAGGGTCGCCACAATTGCCGGATAGTCAAGGGTGAGATCATTTAGGTTGTCAGCATGATCACGGTGTGTGGGAGCATAAAAAGCAATTCGAGTTTGCGGTGGAATATCCAATTGTTTCCGAGCTTTTTTTGCGGCACAGCTACGATCGTCTTCATGCTGTTTGCTTAAGAGAATGTCATTTCTCGCATGTCCCTGATTGAGGACGGGAACCCCTTCCCAGTAGCTTGTCTGGAAAACCTTGCTTTCAAAACTGCTGTTCGAGATGACGTAATCTGTCAGCCTTCGGCTTTTCTTAGCTTTGGTGTTCCAGTTTTTTCCGGCAACCACATCGCCATCCAAACGCTTTATTCCCAAGGAGCCGTGCCAAGTTTGTAACAGGTATTGCCCGGAACGTTTTGGTACTCCCAGTCGTATGAAGTTGTGCGCATTGTCCACAAAGACCTTACTTTGGGCGCAGGCCTTATAGAATTCGTACGTTCCGCGCTTCACCAGAGTTAGCTCGTTGGGGAAGTTGCCGGATTGTTGCACCTCACGGGGATTTTCCCGAGTAGCCCAGTAGAGCTTCAGTCCCAGACCGCGGTCGATGAGCTCTGACGCAATATATTTGGGATTGCAGGTGAAGTCACCTTGGTAGGTAAGAAACATTACTGAATCATGTTGCAGCTTGGTATTGGCTGCGAGTATTCGGCGAGAAAGACCGGCGATTCTTCTATCGAACGGTTTGGACAGTGCCCTAACCTTATGTGTGACCGCCTTTTTTCTTACACCCAATAAGCGGAGCAGTTTCAAGAGCAGTCGTAGCAGTGCACGACCCTCCACCGCCGATCTCATCAAAGCGGATGGCATGGGTGATTCAGGCTTTCCAATTGACGTATTCATCCAAGAAGTGCTCGAGGTAGACTTTTGTCAGGTTTCGCAATTCGTCTCGTTTGCTCTGTTCAATAGTGCGCCCAGCACTCTCAATTAATGAGTCAGCGACGCGAAGAGGATCCAGGTCATTTTGCCTGAAGTAATACTCGCTTTCGTCCAGCAGCCTTGAAAAGATTTCAGCCTTTTCGCTCCAAATCAGCCCGACAACCGGGATACCCATTGAAAAAGCGGTAATGCAGGCGTGCAGGCGTGCCCCAAAAACCACACGAAAGTTTTTCAGTTGGTCTAAGAATTCGCGGGAGTATCGCGGAGCAGGAAGAAAAAAATCGTCGGGATTTACATGAAGCTCCTCGAGTATTTCAAGCGCAAACTTACAGTCTCCGCTCATGCCGTTTGAAAAGAGCACCCATTTTTCCCCCCGCCGGGTGAGCTCCTGCAACAGATCGACATAAAACTGTTTTAACTCATTCGGTGAAAGGGAATTGCCATAATCCTGGTAAATTTTCCCTCGTATAACATTAATGCCGATTGTGTCGGCTTGGGTGTTGCGTTTTGTTTCAAAACACTCAGGTGTCCAAAGAGCGGGGTCTCCGACAAGTGCGGTAACTGTTTCAGGGTTGTTGCAATACCGAGTTTCCAGAATGTCAATGTCGTCGCGTGTTGTAATGACTTTCACGCAAGGGGAATTAATGGCCGCCTTGAGCTTTTGGCAACGAACATCACTGTCGTCATAGCCCTCGATGCCGACGGCGTTGAACATGACCGGTTTATTATGCTTTTCGGCGAGCCGCACAATTTGTTCGACATAGTAATTCAACCCCTGCGTTCTGAATTTCAAAAACCCACCACCTGCAAAGACAATGGCATCTGTGTTTGCAAGCGCGCGACGGTAATAGCGGTTCAAGCGAAGCCACCAGGTGAAGTATTCAAATACATAACGAAAGGTACTCCCATTTTCATAAGAAAAGATCTTCTTGCCAGCGCGCACCAAGAGTCGTGACAAGCGGAATTTGAAACGCTCCAGACGTCCACGGTACCAACGTCGTGTGCGTGGCATGACATCAACTTCTGTCATTGCCACCTCAACACCGGTTTTTCCAATGAGATACTTAGACGTTTGACAGAGTATTCGGTCACCGATATTGGGGATGCTATACAAACCAATAAGTGCTATTCGACGCATGGGCTTCGATTATTCCCTCCCTGTTGGCGGCGTGGTCCTCTATCTCTGGTGCGACCTATTGTAGCAGAGGCGGCTTCTGTTTCCTCGCCCCAGAGGGAACAATAGGGGTGGGGCATTCTCGGCCCACGTCTTCAGCAGACCGTGTAGAATGGTGCATGCGCCCGAACAGATAAGGAGAGCTTGATGCCTTTGCAACCGCGATTGTCCGTGATTGTTCCCGTGTGTAACACGGCACAGTATTTGCAGCAGTGTCTTGAATCGATCCTCTCGCAGGGAAACGATTCCATGGAAATTATTTGCGTGGATGATGGATCCGTAGATGAGAGCGGCGTGATGTTGCGGGACTATTCCGAGTCGCAACGTGCAGTAAAAATCATTACCCAAGACAATAGGGGGGTTTCTGCTGCACGAAACGCGGGTCTCGATAGCGCAAAAGGAGAATATGTTCTCTTTTTGGACTCTGATGACTTTCTTGAGCCGGATGTGGTTGGTCCCCTATTGGAGCTGGCTGACGACCGCAATGGTGATATCGTCCGCGTACCGTACTATCAATATTATCCGGATCATGAAATAAAGAGACTGAATCGTGGGTTGTTTCGAAAAGGAGATGTACCTCCCCACGAGATAACGGTGTTTTCTGCGGAACAGGTAGCATCGTCACTTTTCCAGTTTTCCGGAACGACTTCAACAGGGATCTATCGACGATCATTCCTAGATGAACACAAGATACGCTTTAATGAGGATCTGTGCTTGGGGGAGGATGCCCTCTTTGTTTGGACATCGTTGCTCTATGCAAAGCGCATTTCGTATTCGACGTCGC
This sequence comes from Actinomycetes bacterium, assembly GCA_031272275.1. Classification (GTDB taxonomy): domain Bacteria; phylum Actinomycetota; class Coriobacteriia; order WRKU01; family WQUG01; genus JAISUC01. The sequence continues at coordinate 121,430 of JAISUC010000003.1, forward strand.
CCTGTTTCTGTTATCGTCGTAACCGTGAGGGGAGTACGTTAACTTCTGTCGAGGAGTTCGAGAGGGAAAAAGAACGCTACTTAATCCTGTTTCATGATTTGCTGGTTAAGAACGGGTGGCTTTCGCTGTATCGCTCATCGTATACACGTCGTATTCTTGACTCAATCTATGCCGATATCAGAAGTATTACCGAAATATCAGAATACAACAAAATGGCGGAATACTTTCGTGAAGAAGGTTTTGACTCGTTGGAGATTGACGCGCATGCTGCCGAGACATATTTGGTGACCAAACGACAGAAGGGACTTTACCGGAGCATAATAATGGGGGAAAAGCCGCCGTTTTCGCTTTCAAGAGTACAGAGGCTTTACGATAAGTTGGATACGGAGATGTTGAAAAACGAGCGCTTATCTCGCAAGAATGATGAGCTGCAGCGGGTCAATTCTATCTTGCGCGTACGCAATGAGTCAATGAAGACGAAGCTCGACCAACTGGAAAAGTGGCCGCTGTATCGTATCGAGAGAAAATTGCGTAACCTCTTGAGACGGAACGCCTGATAAGCTTCACGGGGGCACGCACGAGCGCAGCCCAGTCTTTTTCTATTGGGTTTTCTGCTTAGCGAGGGAAAGGACGAACGTATCGCTTAGTTTGTCCACATGGAGTATTTGCTCATTGATAATAGATGACAGTGGACTGCCCTGTTGGGTGACGGCGATGACCTTTGTACCACTGGCTAGGTAATCACTCAGTTTAGATGGCAGGAAGGGATTAATGGACCCTGGAAAGCCGGTGTCCGAGAGAAACAGGTAGTCCATTTTTGAGGCTATGGTTAACATGGTCAGTAGGGGGACAGATTCGTTTGTGTGTAACCGTGAGCCGTCCAAATTGTTTTCGCGTACATCCTCGGTAATGCTGTCATATTCCGAATGAAAATAGTCCGGCGTGAAAACATGCAACGCCACATTGGGGTTTTTCAGCAAACTTAACATTGCATGATGCGAACGATTCAGGTAAAAGGAACCGAAATAGCCGATGTTAATCATTTCGGGATCCATGCTATAGCTTTCGGGCATGATGCCGACGTACTCACGCGGAATTGCGGGGTGCGATAGCACCAGTGCACGCTCCCGGATGCTTGCATTCAATTCAGGGCGGGGATTGTAACTCAGCATATATTCCATTTGGTTGTTATTGGTAAAGATGATTTTATCAGCCGACGAATATACAGCATATTCAATATCCTCGAACAAATCATCATCAATGCGACGCTTTTGTCCAACGGTGTTTTTTGCCAGCGGATCCGAAAACTCTGCGTACCACTTGGCTTCCGGATTTGCTTTTTTGTATAGGTAGGCAGCGATGTGTGAAGCAGGTGTCATCGATCGCGAGTAAATCACATCCGCCCGATAAGGTATCGCGCGTTCAAAAGCACGTTTCCCCCACCGCAAATAGGACTGGTCGCCCAAATTGCAAAACACACCGATTGTCGAAACGCTTGCTTTCTGACCATAGTAGAGGTTTGCAAATACGGCGTCATAAAGCGGATCTTGGTGTCGCCGTACGCGGTAGTTTTGCTTGAATACTTGCCAATCGATTAACTCATCCTCAAGCTCACCAATCTGCCTTAACCTGCGTGATGCAACATATGCTGACGGGTCAGCCTCTGCAGGGAAGAGTTGGCAGAAGGCTACCCCTTTATGAGTTGCAAACTTCGAGCGTTTCATAAGCAATGCCGGGTCACGCTTCAGCTCCGTCTGAATGTCGGCGATAAGCAGCGGGTCGTTCAGCTCTGCACAGTAATTCAGTACATGATTTTCTTGTGCACGTATTTGGCGGCAGATAAACTCTTTGTGCGCCGCTTCGGTCGTTTCGCTCAGAACCATGTGTGAGAGCTCTTTAATTAGTGCGCGCTTGTCGGAAATGTAGAGACGCAGCAAATCGGCAGACGGGCGCGACATACTTTTTTCTGTGAGAAAGCGAACATAACCCTCTGGGGACTTGGGGTTCATGAAAGCCAGCTCGCCATGAATTCGCCCGAAATTCAAAGCCCAGAATAATATGTCTTCGGAGTGGTCCATGTCCTCAGGGATTTCCAGGAAATCATCAGTGAACAACGATCTGCGAATCAGTTTGCTGGTGAGGTTGCCAAATATGCTGGAAGCGGAGAGATAATCCGTGGTACGTGGTTCACTTTGCTTGGCGATTCCTTTGTTGATGTACGTGTCTTGGATGAAACGGTCGTCATCAGCATCATAGAGTTTTCCCATGATGATTCCGGTTTCCTTGCCAGCCAACGAAAGCATTTCAGCCAAATAGCCCTCAGTCAACCAATCATCATCATCAAGGAAAGTGATGTATTCGCCGTTTGCGGATGCCGCACCCAGGTTTCTCGCAACGCCGAGCCCTTTTCTATCCGTGAAGATTATTTTGAGGTTGGGAATGCTGCCATAACGTTTTTCTAGGCGCGAATAGTATTCGCGATCCCCGCCGTTAACAGAGAGAATTATCTCAATCCGGTCTTGCGGGAGCCCCTTTTGCTCCCTGACGGAGTTAATGCTTTTCTCCAATGTGGGGACTTCAGTCCATGTTGCAATGATGACACTCACGGTTCCCTTTATCTGCGAGGGAGCAGATGCCGGTTTCCGGCTGAACTTCTTGATACGTCGGTATATTTTTCGCTTCAGCCGGCGCAAGCGTTTTCTGACTTTTTTTGGAAACCGGTGTAATGCTAATGCGACGTGGACCAGAGGTAGTTTGTGCCTGCGAGCCAGTTTGAGTTCGGCGCGCCGAGCGCGATTGCGCAACAAGAGAATTTCCTTGTCATCGGATGCGAGAATCTGACCAAGGAAATCGCGATATTCCTCTTCGCCGGTGCCCTCCAATATATGCGTCTGAATGTCCTTGAACAACACTATCGGTTCCGGTGTTTTTTCATGCCTCTTTTTTGTATGTTTCTGTGCTTTTGACATGCGCATCATCATAACATGCAGGTTTCGGGTGACATCGCACTATCTGCTCTGTATGCTCCCGATAGGATTCGACGCCACCAGGTCGTATTATTCAGGTACCAATCGATTGTGTTCTGAATACCTTCCGCAAACGTAATCGAGGGCATCCAGTCCAGTTCCTCTCGGATTTTCCCGGCGTCAATTGCATAGCGCAAATCATGGCCTTTTCGATCAGTCACAAACTGTATCAAACTGTCCGGTTTATCCAGTGCCGACAGTATCATTCGCACAACCTCTATGTTGGCGTGTTCGTTGTTCCCGCCGACGTTATAGATTTCACCGGCGGCACCTTTCCGCACAATCCGGTCGACTGCATTCACGTGATCACGTACGTGCAACCAATCGCGAACGTTTTGTCCTTTTCCGTAAACGGGCAAGGGCTTGTCAGCCAAGGCGTTGGTAATCATCAAAGGGATCAGCTTTTCCGGAAACTGCCACGGACCATAGTTGTTCGAGCAACGCGATATTGTTGCAGGTAGTCCATAGGTACGCACGTATGCCTGGATCAAGAGGTCGGCAGCTGCTTTTGAGGCCGAATAGGGGCTTGATGCATGCAGTGGAGTCGTTTCCGTAAACTGTAGGTCCGGGCGATCCAGTGGCAGGTCACCATAGACTTCGTCGGTTGATATCTGATGGAACCGCGGGACATCGTACTTCAGGCAGGCATCCATCAAGACTTGCGTGCCGATGATGTTGCTCCGCAGAAAAACTTGTGGCGAGACGATAGAACGGTCTACGTGTGTTTCTGCGGCATAGTTAATAACCACATCAAAGCGATGCCGGGAAAACAAAGCATCAATTGACTGTGCGTCGCAAATGTCAGCATGCACAAACTCAAAGCCATCAGTTTTGATTGCATCGGCAAGCGTTTCCCAGTTTCCTGAATAGGTCAGTGCATCGACTCCGACAACCACGTCTTTAGCGTGATGTTCCAACAGGTAATACACGTGGTTTGCACCGATGAAACCGGCGCAGCCGGTAATAAGAAACTTCATTATTAATCCTTTGCTCCCACCAACGAGATGAGATACTGTCCGTATTCGGTCATGTCCAATGCTTGCCCGATACTATACAATGCGTTGTCATCGATAAAACCACGACGCCACGCGATCTCTTCAATGCACGAGACATAAAACCCCTGTCGAGACTGGACTGCCTTGACGAATTCGGCCGCCTCTATCAATCCTGCGCACGATCCGGTATCAAGCCACGCTATTCCCCTTCCCAGGGTCAAGGTGCGTAACCGGGTTTCTGCTAGGTACGCGTTGTTTATGGCGGAAATTTCTATTTCGCCGCGTGCCGAGGGTTTGATATTTCGTGCTTTTTCCAGAACAGTGTTGTCGTATAAATACAGACCCGGTATAGCGAATTTTGAGCGGGGATGCTCTGGCTTTTCTTCTATCGAGAGGACCTCACCACGCTCATTGAACTCGACGACACCGAATTGCCGGGGGTCCTTGACCGGGTAGCTGAAAATGACCGCTCCACCCTGTTCTGCCAACAACACCTGTGCCTTTTCGAGGGTGAGTGTCAGGTTCTGTCCATAAAAGATGTTGTCCCCTAAAATCAGGCAGACGTCCTCATCCTCTATAAAATCGGCTCCGACGATGAACGCGTCCGCCAGTCCCTTCGGCTCTGATTGTTCAGCATAGTCAAAGCGCATTCCCAGCTGTGTGCCATCACCCAGCAGGTCACGGTAACTACCCAAATCACGTGGTGTCGAGATAATCAGAACGTCCCGAATGCCAGCCAGCATCAGGACTGACAGGGGATAATAAATCATGGGTTTGTCATAGATTGGTAAAAGGTGTTTCGAGATACCCTTGGTTATCGGGTAAAGACGGGTACCTCGTCCTCCTGCCAAAATAATCCCCTTCATGTTCGTTATTCCCTCCCTGTTGCGCAGCTTCCGGGGTGTGTCATATCCGGTTTATCGGCTCCACGTGTCGTGCCTTACGAATACATACTGTATCGTATCCGGAACACATCCTGCCTTAATGTGTGCTTTCAGTGATGCAGGATTGTTGGATGAAATCGGGGTGAGCAGGACTCGTTGCCCCATTGCGCGCGTCCGTTCCAGACCGGCACGCACAATCAGTCCGGACAGTCCCCGTGATTGGTATGGGGGATACATGCCGCAGAGTGCAACTTTGCACGTACCGAGGTCTGCTTCGCGCAACAACGTGAAACCAACCGGCATCCCTTCAAAAAGCAGAATCACAAGGTCTGCATTTCTTGCAATTTCATCTCGAATCCAATTGCAGTAACGGCGTGCTGCAATACGGGGACCAAACACCGGGTCAAGTGCTATTCTGTCGGTTGTGAATAATCCGGACTCGACGGCTTGTAGTAACTCATCGACATCAGCATCCAGTGCTAGGCGAAAACAGGTGTCCGACTCCGACCCTGAATCTGCAATTTTCAGCGTGTCTGCTCTTAGCGTAAACAGGGATTCGGCATAGTGGAAACCCAGCGTGGACAGCTCTTCGTACAGGTCAAGTCGACCAATTGGACTTTTTACCACACAGTAACGCGATTTGTCATATGCCAATACATCACGCACATTCTGCAAGTCTTCGCTGCCATCCAATTCAATCTCATGCGTCTCAACACCCAGATTTCGTTTCTCCCAAACAGCGTCGATGATTCTCATTGTGAATTGCACCCGCAGTCATTCTTGGTCCACTCGGTGCCATGATCGGGTTTTTCGTCAAGTGCGCCTGTCGTCTGTCTGACCACATACTGTGGTGACATGTTTTGAATAATGTACGTGCGTCCGACGTATTCACCAATGATACCCAGCAATATCATAATCATGCCGCTGGTAAACAAGAGGACAGCCATCATTGAGCTATATCCTGCCGGCACCGACGGATTCAGAATCTTGTGAACGATAGTGAACAGCGTCCACACAAATCCGACTAATGCGCACAATCCACCAAAGACAGTGGCAACACGTAACGGCTTCACTGAAAACGCAGTGGCGCCATTCAGCCAGAGTGCCAGTAATTTGTGCAGGCTATAGTTCGAGATTCCACGTTCGCGGCTGCGGTGATTAACCTCGACGGTGTTGATGCGATTGGTGGTGCGGAAAACTAAACCGGCCAGATAGGGATACGAGTTGTGGTAACGCAGCATTTCGGTAATGACAAAACGCCTGCACGCAAAGAAGCTGGTGGTTCTAATCTGTCGCGGCTTACCGATCAATACGACCATCATCAGATCATTGATGCGTGAACCCAGCACGCGAAAGGGGTTCTGCCTGATATGGGGATAGGATCCATATACCACATCGCTACCCTGTTGCAGCTTATCAATCAGCTTAAAGCTCTCGTCGACCGGTGTTTGTCCATCGTCATCCAATGAAACAATCACGGATCCGGAACAACAGCGGTATCCTGCCATCAACGCTGCGTGTTGACCGAAGTTTTTTGCCAGTTCGACTCCCGTTACACGTCGATCACCTTGAGCCATATGGGCGATGACCGAATAGACTTCATCGGGTGAGCCGTCACTGACTAGCACTATTTCGTACTTTTGCTCGGGGTGCGTTGACATCAGGGCATGGATTTCTTCAACCACCCCTTCTATTGTTCCCGCAGAGTTATAGCAGGGAATCACAAAGGAAATATCCATGCGGCTACCCCTTTCCCTTGCCGTTACGCCTATCTTTGAAGAATGATTCTATAGCAGTAACGACTCTATCGATTTCGACTTGCTTCAAACCATAAAACAGGGGGAGTCGAACGAGACGTTCACTTTCGACCGTCGTAAATCGGTCCTCTCCACAGAATCGCCCAAACTGCTGACCACCCGGTGAACTATGTAAGGGGACATAGTGAAAGACTGCCTGAATTCCCCGTTCTCTGAGGTGTGAAATCAACGCCGTTCGTTCAGCCAAATCAGCGCATTTCACCCAGAAAAGATGAGCGTTGTGCTCACAGCCTGCAGGTATCTGTGGCAATTCAAGCAGACCTGCATCCTGCAAATGACGCAGTCCGTCGTAGTAATGCCGCCAGCCGCTCAGACGATTCAGGTTTACCGGTTCGAGTTCAGCCAGCTGAGGCAACAGGAATGCCGCGTTCAATTCGCCGGGGAGGTAGGATGACCCTACATCAACCCAAGTGTATTTGTCGATCTGCCCGTTCAGGAATTGCGCCCGGTTGGTCCCTTTTTGCCAGATGATCTCGGCTCGCTCGCTGAAAGACTCATTTTTCAGCAGCAAGGCACCACCCTCGCCCATGTGGTAGTTTTTCGTTTCATGAAAACTGAGGCAACCCGCTTCCCCCATGCTCCCCAAGGGACGTCCCTTGTAGCTTGCCATGAGTCCTTGTGCCGCATCTTCAATGACAGCGAGCCCATGCTCGGCAGCCAACGCACAGATGGCATCCATTTCGCAGCTGACACCGGCATAATGCACGGGGACGATAGCGCGGGTACGTGGGGTGATTGCAGCTTCAATCAGATTCTCGTCCAAGTTCATGGTGTCGGGGCGGATATCAATAAAAACCGGCGTAGCCCCGTGTAATACAAAAGCATTTGCTGTGCTGACAAAGGTGTATGACGGCATAATGACCTCATCACCTGGTTGCAGATCCAGCATCAATGCGCACATTTCCAAGGCGCTGGAGCAAGAGGTGGTCAACAGTACTTTGCGGACTCGACAGTGCTGCTCCAATAAGGTTTGGCATTGCTTAGTCATAGCGCCATCGCCGGAAAAGGACACACCGCGCAGCACTTGCGCGATACCGTCCAGCTCAGTTCCCAGCACCAAGGGACGGTTGAACGGAATCACTGAATCCGTGAGTCTATTGGCGGAATCGTTATTTTGTGACAATTGAATCAATCCCATGCGCACGGGAATAACCGATGTTGTACCAGTAGCTGGGATCATCGTGGATGTCTTCCAGTTTATAGGCACCGACATATTTCGAGGTGATTTCGGGGTATGCAGTGACGGAGAGATCCCTCTTGCCGTCGCGCACTTGTTTGCGAACGCTCGCCTCGCGTTTGTTCGATTCGCTGCGATAGTGATAGATGCCATAGACGCCGGGCACTATCGTGGTCGCCAGAAGAAATGCCACAACCAGTGCTGCGAATACGCCGATTGCATGGGCAGTTTCTTTTTGTTTCCGGTCACGTAGCGCGGATAGAGCCGATCCGCACGCGATGATAACCAGGGTCGTCATTCCCAGAAACACCCGACCTGCCGCCGTTCCCGAGGGAGCCAACACCATTGAAAAGGCGGAAGCCAGTCCGCCGACAAAAAAGAGCGCCGCATAGCCTTTGTCACGACGACGGCGGCTCATCACCAATAGGAAAGCAAAAAGTATCAGAAACAACAAAAACAGCTGGATCGTATCGTTGGTCACATATGACAGCGGAACCTCGAAACGGGTTTCCAATACCTTGGCCATGCCGCCTGCGGGATTGGGAAAATAGGCTGCCCGCTCTGCGTTTCCTGGAGCGCGCACCAGGAAGTACAGCCCGATCAGCTGACCCACAATTCCGGCTGCCGATTTCAGCATCCAGTCGAGCCCGCGTTTACGGTACCCCCAGGTCAATACCAAACTGATCAGCAGACACGCTCCGGATAGCGGTGGCGTCATCCAGCCGACAATCAATCCGAACACAGCAAACCCTAGGATTGCCGGAATACGGAGCGGAATGGCACGTTCCGGCGCATCGGTTTTCGGTTTGCGATCCAGCAGGCGCAGATAACCCAAGATCGCGGTCATTGGCCACATGTAGGCGACCGTCCCGACGCGCCACAAAAAGACCTGTCCGAAACAGATGGTGAACACCCAAACGGCACAGAACAGGAACAACAACAGCAAACAATCATGTTTTCGGCGCGGATGCGACAACCGGTACATTAGCAAGATCATTCCCAGAAATACGCCTGCATTCAAGAAATCAAAAACGGTTTCCGATAACACCAAAAAACCCGCGTTAATCGCGAATGTAACGAATACTCCTCCGCCGCTATGCAGATAATAGTATTTCACGGAAGAGAGTACTTGCTCCATCGACGACATCATCGAGCGTTCGAAGTCATCGGCAATCAGTGGGGTCCAGATGTTCAGTGTGAGCATGAACAGGAAAATCGCCAGACATATAACAATAAATATGAGGCGCGCGTTGCGCTCGGATTTGTCAGTCATGTTTCGAACGCTGCGGTGCTTCCCTTCAGGCATGGATCAAGGCCTCATTTCTGAAATGATAGTCATTTTTGATGATAGTACGATAGCATATTGCATGCGATACTGAAAATGTTATGTCACAACCGGTAAGCCACGATTTCTGTACCGTGTGATGTACCGATGTCGATTGAAAGGCGGGGAACTGCGGCGGTGGTCGTTACGATGGATAAACAACGCAAAGAAACCATTCTGTGGCTGGTGTCTTGCGTGCTGGTTTCTGTGGCGACATTGTTTGCGGGGCGTTATCTGTACTTTCTGCATGGATTACCCCGTCTTTATTTTGCGACACCGCTGTTGGTTTGTTCAGCGGTGCTGCTGTATGCGTTCCTGTTTCGTAGGCGCGGGTTCACCCTGCGTGATGAATTGCGCTCTAGTTGGCCTTTGCTTCTGCTGGCATTGATGGATGCGGGATACCTGATTATTGCGTACTGTTTGGCCAGGGTATTGCACTGGGAGAACCTCCCTTCACCACGTTGGTGGCTGAATATCCTTTTTGCTGTGCTGGCATCCTACGCGGCCTTTTTGCTGGGGCGTGTGAATATCGGTCGCAGACGTGCACTGATTGCGAACTTTTTGGCGGTGTTTCTGGCGATTTCATTGTTGTTTGGCGCATTTCAGTATCTGCAATATGCGGGTTACAGCAATCCGGTTGCAGGTGCCATCCATGTCTTAAATGTGGGGACGGCAAAGCTCTACGGAATGTGGGAATGGAATGCTTCTGAGGTGGGGATACGAGTAGCGGGTATCAATACCGATCCTGTGGCTTTTATGTTTCCCGCGATGGTCGGTGTTGCTTGGGTTTTCGGGGTGAGTGATGTCAGGTGGCGACGCATTCTGATCGGCATACTGTCATTGGGAATCATCTTTCTCAGCGGTTCGCGTGGCGCATTGATCGTGACCGGAGTTATGTCGATTGTCTATCTGGTTCGACGGGTGGCTCAGTCGAGAAAAAAAGAATCGGTGGGCCAATCGGACCGACGTAAATGGGTTTGGTTCGGTTTGGGCTTACTGCTGGTGATACTCGTCGCTGTGATAGTGTTTTGGGTATTCGGATCCAACGGATTGGTGCTGCGCCTGCGATCTATCGCGGATGATGTTTCACGCAACGGTGTTACTCTGACGACGATTGATACCGCCCTGTCGGGACGGTTAACGGTATGGCGACTGGCATTCCAGTCTATTGCGCAACACCCTTTCGGGACATGGCATCCCTTAGGAAACTTGTCCGGGACAACTCTGTTTGGCAGTGATATCACTTACTGGCATGCTCATAATGACCTCTTGCAACGTTGGGTAATAGGGGGACCGCTTCTCAGTGCTGTTTTGGTGTTGATGTTCGTATGGATGTATATCCGCTGGAAACAGGATCGTCTGCATCCTGTGGCGACTGATTTCGGTCTGTACTTTTTCTTGGTTGTCGTGTTGTCAGGTTTGACCGAATCGGTCTTTTTCGACAAAGCATTCCTCGTTCTCGGCTTCTTTGTTTTGGGAATCCTTACCCAGTCCCCATGCGCAGCGGGTGCAGTCGACGAGGACAGACGGGACGTACTCCCCCCCATGAAGGAAGATGTCACTGATGTCTACGGGACGACCTAAGCCCGGCTTGCCCGCTCACGGTTTCGTTCGTTCGCTGTAGATTCGGTTCTCATTTCGTTGCGTGTTCTGTGCCGGTGGCGTCCAGCGGTTATAATAGCGGGTACAGAAAAATCGTCCGGTTTGCTTACCGCTGTTGAATAGGAGAGTTGGCGCGTGTCCGAAAACAAACAGGTTTACATTGCGATTTCTGCCGATATCATTCATAACGGTCACATCAACGTGATTGAACAGGGTGCGGCCCTGGGTGACGTGGTCATCGGTTTGTTGTCCGATGACGCAATCGCCGCATACAAACGTGCCCCGCTGCTGGATTGGGATACCCGTGCGCGGGTCTTTGCCAGCATCAAAGGGGTCACACGTGTGGTCAAACAAGAAACGCTGTCCTATGCGGACAACTTGCGCGCGATTCGTCCCACATATGTTGTGCACGGCGACGATTGGAAAAGCGGAGTGCAGTCCCAGGTGCGCGAAGAGGTGGTGCGGATTCTGGCGGAACAGGGTGGCGAACTGATCGAGGTTCCCTATACGCGTGATGTGTCGGCGACCTCCCTGGAACGGCAGTTGCGCTCGGTGTATGGTACTCCCGATATGCGACGGGGCAAGTTGCGCCAGCTGTTGGGTCTGAAACCTTGGATTCGCGCGATCGAGGCATCGAACGGTTTGACCGGTCTGATTGCGGAAAATGCGCGAGTCGAAGATGCTGCAACCGGTGCCGTACGCGAATTCGATGCGATGTGGGTCAGCTCGCTGTGCGATTCGACCTTTAAAGGCAAGCCGGATATCGAACTGGTCGATCTGACCAGTCGCGTGAACACCATCAATGAAATCATGGAGGTCACGACCAAGCCGATTATTCTGGACGGTGACACCGGCGGACGGACCGAGCACTTCACCTATAACGTCCGCACGCTCGAGCGACTGGGTGTGTCCGCGATCATCGTCGAGGACAAAACCGGCCTGAAACAAAACTCGCTATTTGGCACCGACGTGCAGCAAACCCTGGACGACCCGCACGAGTTCGCGCGCAAAATGCATGCGGGCAAAGCCGCACAGGCAACCCGTGACTTTATGATATTTGCGCGTCTGGAGTCCCTGATTGCCGGCATCGGCGTCGACGACGCGCTGGAACGCGCCGACATCTACCTGCACGAAGGCGGCGTGGATGGTCTGATGATTCACAGCAAACAGAAAGACGGCGCCGAAATTTTCGAGTTCAGCGACCGATTCCGCCAACGCTACCCCAAAGTTCCGCTGATCTTTGTGCCGACGTCGTACAATCAGTTCACCGAATCCGAGCTGGCAGACCACGGCGCTAACATTATCATCTATGCCAACCACCTGTTGCGCAGCGCCTATCCCGCAATGATGGAAACCGCAACGACCATTCTGACCGCCGGACGCAGCAAAGAGGTCGACGACCGGTGCCTGCCCATCAAAGAGGTTCTGCGTCTGATTCCGAACGAACTGTGATCGCGATGATTGCACCCGACGATTTCATACACGCCGTGAAAGATGCCGGGTTGGATCTGTACGCCGGCGTCCCCGATTCGCTGCTCAAAGAACTGTGTGCCTGCTTGCGCGACACGGTGCCGGCGGACCGAAACATCATCACCGCCAACGAAGGCAACGCCATCGCGCTGGCTGCCGGCTATCACATCGCGACCGGCAAAGCGGGCGTAGTCTACATGCAAAACAGCGGTCAGGGAAACGCCGTGAATCCGCTGGCGTCGTTAACCGATCCGGCAGTCTATGCCATCCCCATGCTGCTGCTGATCGGATGGCGCGGACAACCCGGTGTCACCGATGAGCCCCAGCACGTCAAACAGGGTGAAATCACCTTAGATCTGCTGCACGTACTGGGCGTTCCCTATCGTGTACTGTCGGCGGACTGGCACACCGACCTGGCCGAAATGCTCCGCATCATGCGCGCGCAAAACACGCCCGTGGCACTCGTCATCCCCAAAGGCAGCTTTCAGCGCTACACTCCCCCGATTAACGACGTGGAAAACACGGCGGGCAAGCACGTCCCCGCGTCCACGGCAGACCGGGATTTGCCGCTACTGCGCGAACAGGCACTGTCGCTGGTGCTGGACGCCGTCGATCCGGGAGATTTCCTGGTCACAACCACGGGCAAGACCTCGCGTGAACTGTTTGAACTGCGCGAGGCACGCGGTGATGGGCATACGCAGGACTTTTTGACCGTGGGTTCGATGGGACACACGGCATCCATTGCGTTCGGGATGGCGCTGGAATCCAACCGGCGCGTGTGGTGCATTGACGGCGACGGTTCGTTTTTGATGCATCTGGGTGGCTTGGCGGTTATTGCACAAAATATGCCCGACAATTTCCGTTATGTGTTGAATAACAACGGCGCGCACGAATCGGTGGGCGGACAACCGACGGTGGCACGCGACATCGACATAGCGGGCATTTTGCAGGCGATGGGTTTCTTGCGCGTGTTCACGGCGTGCAATGCCGATGAACTGACCTGTGTCTTGCATCAGATGGCTGACCTGCCGGGCAGCGCCCTGATTATCGAAACACGACCGGGTTCGCGTGACGACTTGGGTCGACCCACCACAACACCACAGGAAAATAAAGTTGCCATGATGCGTGCGTTTGCAGGCGACGAAGGAACTGAATCGGCGGGATAGGCGACAGCGCACACCACAAGGTGTCAGTCCGTCGCGCGCGACGGGGCGGACAGACAATCGATTAGGCATTTGACAGGTAAAGGACAGAAAGAATCAGATGAAAGCGGTTATTTTTAACTCGGGTATCGGCAAGCGTATGGGGGAATTCACCCGCACGCAGCACAAGTCGATGGCACGCCTGGCAAATGGCGAGACCCTGTTTGCACGCCAGTTGCGCCTGTTGCGTGCGGCGGGCATTCGTGATTTTGTGGTGACAACCGGTCCTTTTGCCGACCAGTTACAACAAACGGTACATGCCGCGCGTTATGCGGATTGCCGGGTGACGTTTGTTGAAAACCCCGATTACGCAACGACGAACTATATCGTCTCGATGCACCGGGCTGCCGCTTATCTGGACGACGACCTGTTGTTTTTGCATGGTGACTTGGTGTTCGATGCGGATTATCCAGGCGTGGTGATGAATGCACCGTACCGGGACCTAGGTTCGGTGAACACAAAGCTGTCGTTGCCCGAAAAGGACTTCAAAGCCAGAGTAATCGACGGCCGTGTGCGCGAGGTTTCGGTCGGCATTTTCGGCGATGACTGCGTGGCGTTTCAGCCGTTTTACAAGCTGTCGCGTGCAACTGCCGCAGCCTGGCTGGCACGGGTTGCCGATTTCGTTGCTGCAGGGAACACGCAGGTGTATGCGGAAAACGCACTGAATGAATTGTTGGCTGATCTACCGGTGCATGCATTCAGTTATGCGGATCACTACGTCGAAGAGATTGACACCACAGATGACCTGGCACGCGTGTCCGCGGCCATCCGCGACTATGATTTCGCGCAGCAACCGACCGTGACCGATGACACCGAATCGGCGTTGCAAGTGTTGCTGGATCAGGTGGGTGCTGTTACGCGCCCCATGCTTGTTGCTGGCATCGCACCGGACAGGCTGGGGTTGACCGAAACCTTGGACCGCTGGCGCAGTACCGGTGCGGTCATCACCGGATTCAGCAATTTTTCCCCGAATCCGACCTACGAACAGGTCGCAGCAGGTGTGCGCCTGTTTCGTGATGCCGACTGTGATGCGCTGGTGTCGCTGGGTGGTGGCAGTGCCATCGACACCGCCAAATGCATCAAACTGTATGGCGGGCTGGATCTGAGCGGTGACACCGATCTCACTGACGCCGTGCCCCTGAATGTGCCCCATATCGCCATCCCCACCACAGCAGGCACCGGCAGCGAGGCCACGCGCTTTGCGGTCATTTATCGCGACGGAGCCAAACAGTCGGTGACCCACGACGGCATCGTGCCGGATGCAGCGCTACTGGATGCGGCACTGTTGGCGGGGCTTCCCGATTACCAGCGCAAGGCAACCTTGCTGGATGCACTGGCACAGGCCATCGAGTCCTGGTGGTCGGTCAACTCGACCCCACAGTCAATCGACTATTCCCGCCGCGCCATCGCGCTGATACTGCCTGCAATCGACGGCTTTCTGGCGGGGGATGACACGGCTGCGTCGGCGATGCTACAGGCGGCCAACTTAGCGGGGCGCGCCATCAACCTGACCCAGACCACGGCGGCCCACGCGATGAGCTATAAAGTGACGTCGCTCATGGGTCCCGCGCACGGGCACGCGGTGGCACTGTGCCTGCCGGGTGTCTGGCGCTATGCGATCACTCATCCGGATGCCTGTATCGATTCACGCGGGGGGGAGTATCTCGCTCGCGTCTTGGATGATCTGGCGGCATCGTTCGGGGTCGCAACGGCAGCTGATGCCCCCGAGCGGTTTGCGCAGATCCTTGCGGGCTTTGACTTGCCCCCGGTCACAGCGGGCCCACAGACAATCGAGATCCTGTGCGCGTCGGTAAACTCGGACCGTCTGCGTAACTTCCCCATCCGCCTGTCCGCAGATGCAATACGCGCGATATATACGCAGGCGTTGTCGACGGGGGCCATGCATGAGTAACCACGCCATGCACGAGTTGCAGCGCTATGGGCTCGAGATGCTGAAAACATTCGATGCGTTCTGCCGGGAGCATAGCTTGCCCTATTACCTCGGCGAAGGTACCCTGTTGGGTGCCGTGCGTCATGGGGGCTACATTCCTTGGGATGACGATGTCGATGTGATGATGCTGCGCGAGGACTATGACCGATTTGTCCGGCTGGCGCGCGAGCACTATCCGGCGCAGCACGTATTGGACTGCATCGACACCAACGATAAGCACTGGTCGATTTGCGCAAAACTGCAGTTGGCACGCCAAACACCGTATTATTTGGCGCGGTTTGCGGGGCTTGCGCTGAGCAACAACCCCTGCATCGATATTTTTCCGCTGGATCACGTGGCATCCGACCACGGGCTTCGGCTATGGTGGCAGGCGGCGCGTTCCCGTCTGTATCGACGGGTCCTATGGGTCAAGCTGGGGGTGCATAATTGTTTCACGCACAAGACCTTGACCGGTCGATTGACGAAGTTCTACCCGTTCAAATTGCTGTCGCTGTTTTTCAGTAAGGATTTTTTGCAGCGTCACCTGGAGTCCACCATCCGTGCGCAGAACCGCAACACGAATGCCGCCTATGTGGCGAACTTCGGCAGCCTGTATCCGGTCAAGCGTGAGGTCTGGCCCGTGTCATGGTTTGAGCCGGTGCCGCACCGGTTCGAGGATCTGGATAGTTTCATTCCCGCCGGATACGACGCGCTGTTACGCCGTGTCTATGGCGATTACATGCAGCTGCCGCCGGCAGAGGATCGTGTGCCGAAACACAACTATGCGCGCCGTATCGGTGCACCCGGCGAGGACGAACAATTGCGGCTGAGTCGCGGGGAAACGGTCAAGCGCCGCTTGCAGCTGACGGTGCGGCGCATACGTAAAAAGCTCGTGCGACCGCTCCGCCTGTTGGTGGTGGTGTTGGGCAAACGATTCCCGGGAATCAAGCACCGCTGGAACGATATGATTATCGATCGACGGCGTGCGCGCTATCAACGTTTGGCCGCAACGATCTCCATTGATCACAAACTGGTCTTTTTCCAGTCCTTTATGGGACGCGGCTATACCGACAGCCCCAAGGCGCTGTATCGCGCAATGCTGGCAGACCCCCGCTTTGACGACTACCGGTTTGTGTGGGCATTTCGCGACCCCAAAAAATATCGCCATCATCCGGATATGAAACGCGCCCAGGTGGTTCGCCATAACTCCGACGAGTTCTATCAGGCTTTTGCAGCTGCGGGAACCTGGATAATGAACCTGCGCATACATGCCTGGGTCGACCCCAAGCCGGGACAAGTCTTCGTGCAGACGTGGCACGGCACGCCGCTGAAACGTATCGGCTGCGACATCGAGGTGCAGACTGCCGGGGCGATTAGTGACAATCAGGACCTTGCAGAGAAATTCCGCATTGACTCCCCCAAACAAACTTGGTTTTTGTCACCGTCGGAATTTGCCAGCGACTGCTTCCGCACGGCGTTCGATATGGCGCGCTATCACGACCACGACATCATCATCCAAGAGGGCTACCCGCGAAACGATTTTCTGGTGAATTATACGCCGCATGACGTTGCCGCCATCAAAAAACGCCTGCTGATTCCCGATGACAAAAAGGTGCTGCTGTATGCGCCGACCTGGCGTGATGACCAACACGATGCGCGGGTGGGCTATACGTTTCGGGCGGAGCTGGATTTCGATCGCCTGCAGGAAGAATTGGGCGACGACTGGGTGGTGCTGTTTCGGGCGCACTATTATGTGGCCAGTAGTTTCGATTTCAGCCGCTATCTGGGGTTTGTCTATGATGTCTCGGGCGAAGACGACATCAGCGAACTGTATGTGGTTTCCGACGTGCTGGTGACCGATTATTCCAGTTCGTTTTTCGACTATGCGGTGCTGGGTCGCCCCATTTTGTTTTATATGTACGACTACGAATTTTATGCTGGGCAGCTGCGCGGGTTTTACCTGTCGCTGGATGGGTTACCCGGTCCGATTTCACAGACACAGGATGCGCTGTTGGACGACTTGGCGCGATTGGATGAAATTTCGGGGGAGTATGCCGAACGCTATGCGGCATTCCGGGCGCGCTATTGCGCTCTGGACGATGGTCATGTCAGCGAACGGGTGCTGCAACGGGTGTTTTTCGGGGACGATGCTGCCGGTACAGGTGATGTGATTGACGGGAACACGACCGATGGAGGCGGGCAATGAAACGAGTGCTGACCTACGGAACCTTTGATTTGCTGCATCACGGGCATATCCGTATCCTGCGGCGTGCCCGAGAAATGGGCGATTACCTGGTTGTTGCCGTGTCGACCGACGAATTCAATGCCGGCAAGGGCAAGAAATCCTATATGGATTATGCGACACGCGCAGAAATCGTCGCGGCCATTCGTTATGTGGACAAGGTCATCCCCGAACGCAGCTGGGAGCAAAAGGTCGAAGACATTGTCGACAACGACATCGACATTGTCGTGATGGGCGATGACTGGGCGGACAGTGATCGCTTCGATTATCTGCGTGATTACTGCGAGCTGGTATTCCTGCCGCGCACTGAAGGTGTATCAACCACCGAAATCAAGGAAGACCTGCGCCGCGAGGGCAAGCTGTTGGATTGATGGGGCGCGGGCGTTTTGCGAGGGGGCTTAACGGAATCTTAAGAGTTTGAGGGTGCGGGGGGAGTTTCTCGGAAAAAGTTGTGGATAAGTACTTGCGTTCGCTGTGAGTGGGCTCCAGACTGAAGGGGCAATGACCACCGGTGTCCGGCGCTGCGGTGCCGGCACTGTCAGAAACGGGGTTGGATATGAACGTTCCGGGAATGCTATTCAGGTCGCCGTCACTCGTGACTGCGCAGACAGGGTTTGTGCCACAGTGTCGCCGGCGTGGCCGTGTGGCTGCGCCTGCTGTGGCGTTATTGAGCCTCTGCTGTCTGTTCGGCTGCTTGTTCGGTGTGTTGCCTGTCAGCACCGGGTCGTTTGTGGGGGTGCCGACGGCTGCGGCGGCGACGGTGACGCATCCGCAGATCTTGTTGGGCTTTGAACAGCGTTATGGGGATGCCAATAAAAAACACCTAGGAGTCGATGTCGCTGCCGTTGCCGGCGCCGATGTGCATGCACCGGTGGCGGGCACCGTCAGTTTCATCGGACGGGTTCCGGGTTCTGCCGGTCTGAATGTCACCGCTCTGACCATCACAGACGCATCCGGACGACAGATTTGCGTAAACCCCTTGGCATCGACTGCGGTAAAGAAAGGCGACACGGTCAGCAAACACCAGGTGGTAGGAACGCTGGCTGCCACGGGTGATCCGTCGGTCGACGCCTGCCATTTTCACCTGAGCCTGCGCGTCGACGGGAAATACCGTGACCCGTCCGGGTTGCTGGAAGACGTGATGGAGCCTGCCGGACTTGCGGTGGCGGGGCAGGCGGATGCCGGCGCCACGGGCACCGATGCGGGGCCTGCTGCTGCGGCGGGTGTCGTGGAAGCGCCGGCAGCTGCCGGGGCACCGAACGCGGTGGGGACTACGGTCGCCCGTACGGTTTCATCCGGGCAACACAGCGGGGAGGGTGCCGCGCAGAAGCGCACGGAAGCCCGGACCGCTGCCGCTCCGGCGGCTGCGGCTGCCGGTGTCGGTGTGGCGGAGCTGTCCGGGAAGCCGGCAGTCCGTCCGATAGGGGTGGGACAGCAGAAACACGCGGGTGCCGACATCCCGCTTCCCCCTCTTTCTCCGCTTCATCAGGGGGTGGTAGGCACTGTCCTGTCGGCGGCCGGTGCAATGAAACTGCGGGCGACCGATGCGCACGCGTCTGAGCGTGCCGGTGTGACCGGAGCGGAGTCGGCCGGCGAATCGGATGCGGTCGGTAATGTCGGAGCCACGTGGTATAACAGCCTTATCAGTACGTATGGACCGCTGCAGATTGCGGGAATGCTGTTTGCGGCAGCCGTCGTGCTTTCCTGTGCAGGGTATGGGGTGTTTGTGCTCGCTCGCGGTGTCATTTGCGCGTCGGACGCGAATGATGGTACAATGGCGAGCCACGCATCCTGCTCCGGGCAAAGCCTTCTTTAGACCCGGGGCCGCAAAGACCGAAGGAGGTGAAAGAGTGAAGGCATATGAACTGTTGGTGATATTCAATCCGACCTTAAGCGAAGACGATCGCGCTGCCGCGCTGGAACGCGCTACGAAACTCGTGGGCGACGGCGGGTCAGTTATCGACGAGGTGAACGAATGGGGCAAGCAGAAGTTGGCGTACGAGATCAATAAGATCAAGGACGGCGACTATGTACTGTTTGATTTCCATGCCAATCCCGAGCACGTTGCCGAGATCGACCGCGTTTTGAGGATCACCGATACCGTTGTACGCTTTATGATGGTGCGACGTGAAGACAAAGACTGATTGATTGACAAGACAAGGTGGTTGAAACATGAGCATCAACAAAGTGGCAATAAGCGGTAACCTGACTCGCGATCCCGAGCTGAAGCAAGCCGGGCAGTCGACCGTGCTGGAAATGGGCGTTGCGGTAAACGAGCGCCGTAAGAATTCCCAAACGGATCAATGGGAAGAGGTTCCCAGCTTTATTGACGTGAACGTCTGGGGTGCGCGCGGAGAGGCTCTGAGCCGTTTCCTGCGCAAGGGCATGAAAATCGCCGTCACCGGACGTCTGCGCCAGGACCGTTGGCAGGCTCAGGATGGAACGAATCGCTCGAAGATCATCGTCATCGCGGACGAAGTCGACTTTATGTCGAGCCCGCGCGAGGACGGTGGCAACTATTCGCAGGGCGACGGCGGACAACAGTATTCCGCATCCGCATCCGCACCCGCAGGTCCGAGTGTCGAGGTCCTGACCGAAGACATTCCGTTTTAGTGAGTGTTTGATGAACGACCACCCCTGCTCTTGCACAGGAAAGGATAAGGAGGTTAGAAGCGATGGCTGAATATAATCGCGTTCCGCGCAAACGGTATTGCCAGTTTTGCAAGGACGAGACAGCCTACATCGACTACAAAGACACCCAGCTTCTCCGTCGCTACATCACCGAGCGCGGCAAGATCAAGCCGCGTCGTGTAACCGGCGTCTGCACGCAACACCAGCACGAGCTGGCCGTTGCGATTAAGCGCGCCCGCGAGATGGCGTTGATTCCCTATGTCGTACCGGTCGTCTCGGGACGTATCGGTCGCGGTCGGAACTAGGGGGTGGGCTGTCGATGAAAGTCATATTGTTGGCAGAACTGAAAGGTCGCGGCGGCGAAGGCGACGTTATCGAGGTTGCCCGCGGCTTTGCGATGAACTATCTGTTCCCCAAGAAAATCGCCGTCGAGGCGACCCCCGGGAACTTGAAGCAGCTGGAACAGCGGCGCCACAACATCAAAAAGCGCGAGGATATCCGTCTGGCAGAGGCCGGCGATTTCCGCGCGGTGTTGGACGGCAAAAAGGTCACCATTACGGTCAAGGTCGGCGAAGCCGGGCGCCTGTTCGGTTCGGTGACCCCGATGATGATCGCCGATGCCATCAAGGACCAGCTGGAAATCGAGGTCGACCGTCGCAAGATTGAAACGCACGGTTCGATCAAGAACGTCGGTGAGCATCCGGCGGAGGTCTCGGTCTATCGTGACATCAAGGCACACCTGACGGTCGACGTGGTCGCCGAGGGTGCTCCGGTCGAGGCGAGCGAGGAAGAGGCGGCATTGGCAGCCGAGGTCGAGGCCGCCAAGGCAGGCGACGCCCCGGAGCCCGAGGGCGACGAGGCAGCCGAAACCGCTGCAGAGATTCTGGAAGAGGCCGTCGAGGTTTTGGCTGCTGAAGAAGCGGCTGAAATCGTCGAAGAAGTTGCCGAGGAAGTTGTTGCTGAGGTCCTGGCTGAAGAGGCGGTCGTCGAGGCCGTTGAAGAGCTTGTGGCAGCAGAGGACGGCGAGTAAAGGCAACGCGCTTGATTGTGGTAGCGAAGCCATATGGTTCGACCGCAGAAAAAGGCGGCTCCGGTGAGCCGCCTTTTCAATCTGTGGATAACGTGGATAAGATGAATAGCAGCAGCAAATCGCGGACACACCTTGCGGAAAAGTGTCAACAGTCGACAGGGGATTCGCTAGTATTGAACTTCGCGAGAAAAGAAGGGACGGGGCGTGCCTGATATCACCCAAAATAACGTCGGTCGAATTCCGCCGCATGATCTGGAGGCGGAGCGTGCAGTTCTGGGTTCGATGCTGCTTTCCGCAGAGGCGCAAACCATTGCAATTGGTATCCTGACCCCGCAAGACTTTTATCGCAGGGCGCATGAACACATCTTTCAGGCGATGCGGGATTTGTTCGAGCAAAATGTGCGCTTCGACTATATAACGCTGGCCGATCGCCTGAAAAGCAACAAGCGACTTGACGATATCGGCGGATCCGAATATTTGATTAAACTGTCGGACAATGTTCCGACCAGCGCCTTCATCGAACGCTATGCAAACATCGTCAAAAAGTTATCCACATATCGAAAGATGACAGACGCGGGTGCCTTTATTTATTCAAAAGGATTCGAGGCACCCGACGACATTGATACGGCAATCGCAGAAGCCGAAGGCAGGCTGTTCGAGGTCACCGAAGAAGAGGTGTCAAATGACTTTAAGCCTCTGGCTCCCGACGCGCTGGACGGGGCATATCATTTGCTGGAGGCCTATAACGAGGCGGCCGGCGGAATCGTCGGTGTGCCGACCGGATTCGGCGAACTGGACTTGTTGACCGGAGGATTCCGCGGCGGTCAGTTGATAGTTTTGGGAGCCCGTCCCAGCGTTGGAAAGACCGCACTGGCATTGAATATTGCGGTAGGTGCCGCAAAATCCGGCGCCACGGTCGGGGTGTTTTCACTGGAAATGACCGCCGAAGACCTGGCGCTGCGTGTGCTGACATCCGAGGCAGGCATATCCAGCCAGATCGCCAAACAGGGTAACGTGTCCGGCGCACAGTGGGAAGTGTTTCAAAACACCAGTGACCAGCTGTCCAAACTGGATATCTGGATTGATGACACACCCGGATTGGACATTAACCGCCTGCGCGTGAAGGCGCGGCGGCGTTTTCGCAAAACCAACGACAAGCAGCGTTTGTTGATTGTGGACTATTTGCAGTTGATGACTGCCACGCCCCGGGCGGGGCGGCAATCCGAGAACCGTCAGCAAGAGGTCGCCGAGATTTCACGCGGACTGAAGATTCTGGCAAAGGATCTGGATGTGCCGGTGCTGGCACTGTCGCAGTTGTCGCGTGCGGCTGAACAGCGCAAAGACGCGCAACCCCAGTTGGCGGACCTGCGCGAATCGGGCGCTATTGAACAGGATGCCGATATCGTGATGTTCCTGTGGCGTCCCGACATGAAACCGAACAGCGAAAACTACGAGGAAAACGCCCAGAAATACTCCCCCGATTATGCCAAGCTGATAGTCGCCAAGCATCGTAACGGCGAAACCAAAGGGATACATCTGAGCTTTAATAAGAGAATCGCGAAATTCATTCAAGCACGACGTCCGGAATAGGAGACACACGTGGCAGCAACGGTATTAATTGGCGCGCAATGGGGCGACGAGGGCAAAGGGAAAATCACCGATTTGCTCTCGCAAGATTTCGACTATGTCGCACGCTTTCAGGGCGGAAACAATGCGGGACATACGGTCATTCATGGGGACCGCACATTGAAACTGCACCTGATTCCGTCAGGCGTGATGTATGAAACGGTGACGCCCGTTATCGGTAACGGCTGCGTGATTGACCCGAAAGTGCTGCTGGGCGAAATCGATACCCTGCAGTCCGAGGGCATCAGTTGCGAGCGGCTGATTATCAGCACCAACGCCCACCTGATAATGCCCTATCACCGTGATCTGGACGGGGCATCCGAACGACGGTTGGGTGCCAACGAAATCGGGACCACGCGCCGCGGCATTGGACCTGCCTATCAGGATAAGGCGGCACGCTTGGGCTTGCGCATGCAGGATCTGTTTGACCGCAGCATTTTCCGGGAAAAGGTTGCGGCTGCGCTGATTGAAAAGAACGACATTTTGCAAAAGGTCTACGGGCTGCCGACCTACACAGTGGACGCCATCGCCGATGAGTATTTGGCGTATGCCGAGCGCCTGAAGCCCTATGTGGACGAGGTGAGTCCGCTGCTCAATGATGCCTTGGATCGCGGCGACTGGGTGTTTTTTGAGGGCGCACAGGGAACACAGCTGGATATCGATCACGGGACGTATCCCTTTGTGACTTCGTCGAATCCGACGTCAGGCGGTGCCTGTGTCGGTACCGGTGTGGGACCTGCCCGGATTGATCGCGTGCTGGGAATCGCCAAGGCATACATCACGCGCGTGGGCGCCGGTCCGTTTCCGACCGAGCTGTTCGATGATGACGGCCGTCAGCTGATTGATGTCGGGCACGAATACGGGACGACCACCGGGCGCGAGCGGCGTCCCGGTTGGTATGACGCGGTGATTGTGAAATCTGCCGTTCAGGTAAACGGCTTGACCGATCTGGCGATAACCAAGCTGGACGTCCTGTCCGGCTTTGACGAGATCAAGGTCTGCGTCGCCTACGAGCATCTGGGAAAGCGCTACACGTCCGTACCCGGACACCAAAGTGCCTTCCACCACGCACAGCCCGTCTATGAAACGCTGCCCGGGTGGCAGACCGACATCACCGGGGTGCGCAGGTTCGAGGATCTGCCCGGTGCGGCACGCGACTACATCAACTATCTGGAAGAACTCTCCGGTGTTCCGGTTTCGATCATTGCGGTCGGGCCGGATCGGGCACAAACCATATTCCGCGACTGGGAAAGGCGGCAACGATGAAAGTACTGCTGATTGGTTCCGGCGGGCGCGAGCACGCATTGTGCCGAAAGCTGGCGGCGTCTGATTTGGTCGAGACGGTTTACGTTGCCCCGGGAAACGGCGGGACGGCGCTGGAGCCTGCTGCAGTCAATGTCGATCTGGGCAAATGGGCGATACGCAATGAACTGGATTCACAGGTTGACCCGGCTGTTGATTTTGCACGGGCACATGGGATAGAGCTGGCTGTAATCGGACCCGAGGCTCCCTTGGTGGACGGTCTGGCGGATCGTTTGCGGGCGGCAGGAATTGCAAGCTTTGGACCGGGGGCGGCAGGCGCCCGGCTGGAGGGCTCGAAACAGTTTTCCAAGGATTTTATGGCGCGCAACGCCATCCCGACGGCAGACTATCGGGTGTTTACTGTCGATACACAGGCAGAGGCATATGCCTATCTGGATGAAATCGGGGCACCGGTGGTGATCAAGGCCGACGGTCTGGCAGCCGGCAAGGGCGTGACCGTTGCCGCAACGGTCGAGGCTGCACGCGCGGCTTTGGCCGAGTGTTTCGACGGTCGGTTCGGTAGTGCCGGCGACACGGTGGTTATCGAGGAATGTTTGGTGGGACCTGAGTGTTCGATGATTGCTTTTGTGGACGGGCCGACGGTGCTGTGTTTGGCGCCCTCGCAGGATCATAAACGTGTGGGCGAGGGGGATACCGGACCGAATACGGGTGGCATGGGAGTATACTCCCCCGTGCCCTTGGTCACCGAGCAACAGTTGGCGTCCATGCAAGAGATCATGCAGCAGGTCGCGGCGGCTTTGGTCGCGGAGGGCATCGAGTATCGCGGCGTGTTGTACGGCGGGTTTATGTTGACGTCTGCCGGACCGAAGGTGTTGGAATTCAACGTGCGATTCGGTGACCCCGAGACTCAGGTGATTTTGCCGCGACTGGAAAGCGACCTGGCGCAGTTGCTGTTGGCGACCGCGACCGGGCAGCTGGCGGGCGTGTCCTTGGAAAACCGGGATGCCGTGGCGGTCAGCGTCGTGTTGGCGAGCGCCGGATACCCCGGCGACTATGAAAAGGGCAAGGTCATCACCGGGATTGAGGCGGCTGAAGCAATCGACGGCGTCGAGGTCTATCATGCAGGGACCGCACTGGTTACCGAGGGTGTCGGTCACGAACAGCTGGTGACGGCAGGCGGCCGCGTCTTGAACGTGACGGCGATGGCGGCCGATTTCCTCGACGCGATTCAGGCGGCCTATGCGGCGGTGGACCGGATTCATTTTGACGGTGCGTTTTGCCGGCGCGACATCGCACAGCGCGCTGTAAGCTAAAGCTGTGATCTCAAAGCTGATGACGGCTTAGGTGCGGGCGCTGACCGTGTCGGTTTCAGCATATACCGCGTGTGCGTGACCGCGCGCGTGCGGGAATGTGAGAAAATAACAGGTGCAGTGAGAGGCCGCGCGCACCCGGGGAAAGGGAGTCGATGAAACCGAAGAGCACCGCAGACCAGCTCGACCAGGTCGAGCAAGCCGAACTGACCGAATCTGACGCAATGCTCGAGCCGGATGTGTCTGTTACGGCGAACGCGCCGGATACCCCGAACTCATCGGCCGATCAACTCGACGCAGGCAGGAACACCACAACGGTTCCGAGTACCCGCGATGCTGCTGTAGCGGACGCGCCGACGGAAAACTCCCCCGATTCCCCCTATAACATCGACGCGGAACAGTTGGCGCAAAGCCTAGGCGTGGATCCTGCGCGCGGATTGTCGCGTGACGAGGCCGCGCGCCGTCTGGCACAGTTCGGGCAGAACAAGCTGAACGAGGCGCCGCCGACCCCCAAATGGAAGATTTTCCTGAACCAGTACCGCGACTTTATGATTTACGTGCTGTTCGGCGCGGTGCTGATTGCCGCCATCGAGGGCCA
This sequence comes from Actinomycetes bacterium, assembly GCA_031272275.1. Lineage (GTDB taxonomy): Bacteria > Actinomycetota > Coriobacteriia > WRKU01 > WQUG01 > JAISUC01. Next base: position 147,557 of record JAISUC010000003.1, read on the forward strand.
GGTCATCGAGGCCGCGGCCATTCTGGTCATCTTGTTGCTGAACGGCATCCTAGGCTTTGTGCAGGAATACCGCGCCGAACAGGCGCTGGAGGCGCTGAAACAAATGGCGGCACCGACCGCGGCCGTGCTGCGCGACGGGCGCGAACAACAAATCCCGACGGCTGACATCGTGGTGGGCGACATCGTCTTGCTGGAAGCCGGAAACACCGTCCCCGCCGACGGCAGGTTGTTGCAGGTGGGCGCGTTGCGCACCGTGGAATCCGCCCTGACCGGCGAATCGGAAGCCGTCCGCAAACAGACCGAAGTACTGATAGGCGAACACACCGCGCTGGGCGACCAAAGCAACATGGTGTTCGGCGGCACGACCGCCAGCGCCGGCCGCGGGACCTTTGTGGTGACCGCAACCGGCCAGGCGACCGAAATGGGCAAAATCGCGACGCTGCTGGCAGACACCGACGAGGGCGAAACGCCGCTGCAAATCGAACTGGACCGCGTCGGCAAACGTATCGGAATGGTGATTTTGATCATCGCCGCCATCGTGTTCATCGAGGAAATCGTGATAGCCGCCGCCGGCGAGACCGGCACGTTGGGCCAGATGCTGGCGCACCCGACATTCCGCGCGGCCATAACCGAGGGCCTGTTGGTCGCCATCGCGCTGGCCGTCGCCGCCATCCCCGAGGGGCTGCCCGCCGTGGTCACCGTCAGCTTGTCGCTGGGCGTGCGCCGCATGGCCGAACGCCACGCCATCATGAAACGCCTGCACGCAGTCGAAACGCTGGGCTCGACGACCTTCATATGCAGCGACAAAACCGGCACGCTGACCCTGAACCAGATGACGGTTCGGCGCATCCTGCTGGGCACGCAGGTGTTGACGGTCGACGGTTCGCAGGTGACGGCTGCGGATGGGGGGGAGTACGTCCCGGATCGCGATTTGACCGCACTGTTGTCTGTCGCTGCCGGCTGCAATGACGCCCACTATACCGCGGACGGTCAGCTGGTGGGCGACCCCACCGAAACGGCGCTGATCGCCTGCGTGCATGACTTGGCACCCGACCTGGAGCTACCCCCACGCGTGGCGGAAATCCCCTTTGATTCCGACCGCAAACGTATGTCGACCACGCACGCAGAGGACAGCGGCAAATATGTGACCTTTGTGAAAGGTGGGATGGATACCACGCTGCCGCTCTGTACGCATGCGCTGGTTGCCGGCACGATTGTGCCGCTGGATGATGCGCTGCGCCAGACGCTCAACGACGCCAACGCCGACTTTGCCGCGCAAGGTTTCCGGACGCTGGCGTTCGCCCTGCGCGAGCGCGATGCGCTGCCGGTCGATGACAGCGATATCGACGACATCGAGACCGATCTGCTGTATCTGGGGATCATGGCCGAACAGGACCCCGCACGCCCAGAGGTACCCGCCGCCGTGCGCACCGCCCTGGATGCCGGCATCCAGGTTGCGATGGTGACCGGCGACCATGCCCTGACGGCACGTGCGATTGCAACCGAAATCGGTATCCTGCAGCCCGGACAGCAGGTCGTAACCGGTGCCGACATCGAGAATATGTCCGACGCGGAACTGGCAGCGGCAGCCCCCGACATCCGCGTCTATGCGCGGGTCAACCCTGAACACAAGATTCGCATCGTCAGCGCCCTGAAATCGCGCGGGCATATCGTCGCGATGACCGGGGACGGCGTAAACGACGCGCCTGCTCTGAAACGGGCCGATATCGGGGTCGCCATGGGGGTTGTGGGAACCGACGTCACGCGCGAGGCGGCCGATATGGTACTGGCGGACGATAACTTTTCGACCATCGTGGGCGCGGTCGAAGAGGGCCGCACGGTCTTTGCGAACCTGAAAAAAGTCATCCTGTTCCTGTTGTCCTGCAACATCAGCGAGGTGCTGATAGTTGCGCTGACCAGCTTTTTCAGTGCGGCGTCCGGTGCCACGCTGTTGCCGCTGCAGCTGTTGTGGATTAACCTGATTACCGACGGGATGCCCGCGCTGGCGCTGGGGGTCGACCCTTCAGAACACGACGTGATGGCACGCCGCCCACGGAATGCCGGCAAGCCCATACTGACGCTGCCGCGCTGGACGCAGATTATCCTGCAGGGTGCTGTCTTGTCGGCAGCCGGCTTGCTGGTTGCGTACTGGTTGGGACCTTTGACCGGCGCCGATGCGCCGGCGGTGCGCACAATGCTGTTTGCGTGTCTGGTGCTGTCCCAGCTGCTGCACACCTTTGCCTATCGCAGCGAAACCAAATCGGTCTTTTCGCGCGAGGTGTTTCGCAACAAATGGTTGATCGGGGCCGTGCTGTTAAGCTTTGCCCTGCAGTTCCTGGTGATTTACCTGCCGGGCCTGCGACATATCTTCAGCCTGAGCCCGCTGAACGGGGTCGAATGGGCGACAGTCGTTGCCGTGGCCTTCGTCAGCATGGTGGTCAACGACGGCATCGGCCTGATTATCGACCGCCTGCAACGGGGCAAGGAATAACCCCGCGCCCGGCCGCGCACCGCACTCCGCGCACGTCAGTCCCGGTACTGGCGACCGGTGTCGAAATACAGACCCGTGATGTGCTCGAATGTGGGCAACCGGAACGTCGACATCGCCAAATCGGGCGCCATCGCGTAAAACACGTCGTCGATGAACAGCGACCGATAGGGACCGGGGACATCCGGGTCGGCAAAGGTCTCGGTCACCTGCACGAACCCGTCCTCGACCGAATACGAAAACACCAGACAACTTGCCTGACCCGGCAAGCAAATATAGCCCCGCTGGCGGTCCAGCACAATCGCGTGGTGGTCGACCAGCGCGTCCGACCAATACTCGCCCTTGATGCGCAACATCGCCTGTTCGCGCACATCAGCGGGGTCGCTGACGTCATACATCGACAGCTTCAAATCGGCGATCTCGCCGGTCTCCGGGTCCGCGTCATACCCCAGCCCGAACAGCAGCCCATCGTCCCACATCTGCAAATAATCCGAAAAGCCCGGCATCTTTAACTCACCCACCAGCCGCAGTTTAGCCGGGTCACTCAAATCCACCGCAAACAGCGGGTCGGTGTGCTCAAAGGTCACAAAATACACGTAATCGCCCACGAACCGGCAGGAATGGAACTCCTCTCCTTTGCCCAAGCCCCCCAGCTCGTCAATGGGCCGCATGTCCTTATCAAAAGTAAACACGCTGGTCCGAATGTCCTCATCCCCGGTCCAATCGTGCAGCGTCGCCACCGCACGCAACACGCCATCGCGCTCGTCCATCGAAAACCGGTCCAGCACGCTGCCCAGCACCGACACCGACTTGTCGACCGTCACAACTCCGCGGTCCAGCCGAATCCGCGTGATGCGCGTCCCGTCCACCGTATCCCCGTGATAATCCTGATCCTCATAGGTCATCAGGTACAGATTCTCGGCCGACGAATAAAAATCGCTCCCGCCGCCCAAAATCGACGCCTGCGACGCCAGCTCGGTCTGCCGCGCGCAATCAATCGCCGCCACCACGGCATACCGCGTGTCCTCGGCCTCTTTCATCACCGTAATCATATTCGGAGCCTGCAGGGTTTTCTTGTCATCATGCAGCACAAACGGAACAAAACCCTCGGGATGCGCCGGGTCCAACCGGCTGTAATCATATATTCCATAGTCACATACCAGATACAAAATCCGGTCGATCATTCGCGAGCTGACAAAGGTCCCCGACAGCGAATAATCGGTGATTTTCGCCGGTTTCGTCGGATCCGACACGTCAAAAATATCCACGGTCACAGACGGGGGAGTACGTCCCTCCGACTCGTCATTTCCCACGGCATCTTCGGAATCGCCACCGTATCCGTCATATATCACGTCATCGTACAGGGTGCCTGAGGCCGAAACCACGCCAGACCCGCGCAGCGCCACCAGCCGATTCCCGGTCACATACATCTCGAAATACCCTGCACCGTCGGCGCCCGGCAGCGCCAGCTGGGTTGCCTCCGCCCGTTCATCGCTCGTGGCGTCCGTCGCAACAGACATATTTTCGCTTTCTGCCGCATCCTCGTCGGCAGATGCGTTTTCGTCCAAAGGTTGCACATCGCCCTTGCTCATCTCATCGGGTTGCAGGCGCGCCACCACCGTCGGATGTCCGTCGTTTGCCGCCAGAATCGTCAACTGTGAATCCCCCAGCGCATAGATGTACTGCCCGTCGGTTGTGACGATGTCGCCTTCGGACACGCCGTCCACCTGGATGTTGGTCAGGGTATAGTTCGGGTCGGTTTGGGTCGCCAGTGCCGTGGCTCCGTTCCCACCGGCAGCAGCAGCGCCGACCTCGGCTCCGGCCGGGGCGGATGCCGCGGTACGCGGGTCCATGCGCGGCAGCGTGGACGATTCTTCGCGTTCCTCGGCCCGTTTCGCCTTTTCGAACACCTCATAGATCTTGCCGTAATCACCGGGTGCGACGACCAGCTGGACCGAGCCCCCTGTACCCAACAGGCGCACGGTCAGCGGACGCACAAAAACGACGACAATCGCCAGCACGACCACCACGGCGGTGAACACCGGCATAAAAATATTGATTTTCCTGCGGGTCGTGTGAATGTCGACCTCGCGATAGCGCGGCACCACGCGGCCCTCTTCGTCGGCAGCGGCTGCAGCGTCTGCCGCGGCTGCCGCCACGCGCAGCCGTTCCTGCAATTCATCCGATGGAACGTCAGCGCGCAATCCCGCGCGATAGGCGTCACGAAAGTTCATCTGCAAAATCCTTTCCCAGCGCAGCACGCAGTGCCGCACGTCCGCGGTGCAGATGAGAACGTATCGTCGACTTTCGCCAGCCGGTCAGCACGGCGATGCGCTCGATACTCAGGTCTTCGAAATAGAACAGGTGAATGCACAGGCGTTGTTTGGGGGGCAGCTCGTTTACGGCGTCGCGCACGCGTGCCCCGTCGGCTGCGGCACAGGCAAGCTCTGCCGGGTCCGCGCCACTGACCGCTGCTGTCACCGCCACGGTCGCTGCGGCATGTCCGCCGCCGCCCGCATCGAATGTCACAGCACCCAAACCGTGCCGGGCCGTCGCATGCGTCGGGACGTACTCCTCCGATTGTGCCGACATATCAACCGGCGTTTCGTGTCGACGCGACGCGCGCGTCCAATAGCTGCGGCAGCGATTGATCGTCGTGCGCAACAGCCAGGCCTTTGCGTGTTCGGCGTCGTTGAAATGCGGGTTTGCGGCAATCATGCGCAGGAACACATCCTGCGTAATGTCTTCTGCGTCAGCCACGCGTCCGCCGCTGGTAACCAATGCCAATCGATACACCATCGCATTATGTGCCTCGACCAAGCCGGCGAGGCTTACCTGTTCAGCTCCTTTCATCTGACCGTATCGTGTGTCTTATTAAGAACACCCGACAGGACGCTGAAAAGTTGCAGTGAATCAGATAATTGCCGACGCCAGCCAGGCGCCGTGCAGGTTACAGTGGGCCAGAACCGTGATTTCGCAGCCGGGTTCCAGCAGTGCTGTGGCGGTCACGACCGGGGCCACGACCCCGCCGATTCCGGCGAACCGCGCAATCGGCACGCCGGCGGCACAGACCTCGATCAGGTCGAAAAAATGCCCGGCTTCGTTCGGGTGCGGCTCGTAATACCCCAGCGTGATGGTGATGTCCGTGGCTCCCTCTACCACATCGGACGGACGGGTGCTGATGTGCGGTGTGTGTTTGCGCTCGAAAGGTCCTGCCGCGTCCAAATCCGCGACACGCGCAGGCGCGCTCAACTCCGGATATTCAGCCATGTTCAAAACCTCCTCAAAAGACGGGTGGTACACTTCATTCTAACACTGACGGATGCCGTTTCAGAAAGGTATAGGGACAAAATGACGCAAATCATAGACGGAAACGCGGTGGCCGCCGCAATCAAAGCATCAGTCGCCGACAGTTTGGGGGAGCGGGAGCTCTCCGGCCGTCGGGTGGGCCTGGCCGTCGTGTTGGTGGGCGACGATCCGGCTTCCGCCGCTTACGTCCGGATGAAGGCGCGCGATTGCCGCGAGGTGGGCATCGAACCGCACGATTACCTGCTGCCCGCAGACACCTCGCAGGCCGACCTGAACGCACTGATCGACCGCCTGAATGCAGACGACACCGTCCAGGGAATCCTGGTACAGTTGCCGCTGCCGGCGGGTCTGGACACCGAACAGGTTGTGGCGCGTATCGCTCCTGCAAAGGACGTCGACGGCTTTCATCCCGAAAACTTAGGACGGCTGTTACGCGGCCTGGACGCGCCGCGCCCCTGTACGCCCGCAGGCGTGATGTGCCTGCTGGACCGGGCGGGCGTACAGCTGTCGGGGGCACACGCGGTGGTCGTCGGCAGGTCGCTGATTGTGGGCAAGCCCATGGCGCTGCTGCTGCTGGAACGCAACGCGACCGTGACCGTGTGTCATTCGCGCACGCGCGATCTGGCGGAGGTCTGCCGGCAGGCGGACGTGCTGGTGGCGGCGGTGGGACGACCCAAAATGATTGGCGCCGAACACGTGAAGCCCGGTGCGGTTGTCATCGATGTCGGTATCAATCGGGTGACCGGTGACGATGGGAAATCCGTGCTGGTGGGCGATGTCGATTACGACGCGGTGGCTCCGTTGGCGACTGCCATCACGCCGGTTCCCGGAGGTGTCGGTCCGATGACCCGTGCGCTGCTGATGGCAAACACCCGCGACGCGGCGTTGCGTCAATGGGGCTTGCGCTGAATGAAGCTGGCCTTGCATACCTGTTGTGCGCCGTGTTTGATCGGGTGCATCGATTGGTTTCTGGGGTCGGACGGCACAACCGTGGACGGTGAACCGTTTGCGGTTGATGACGTAAGGTGCGTCTATTACAACCCGAATATAGGGCCGGCCGACGAATACGCGCGTCGTCGCGACACCTTCGCGGATTACGCGATCGGACGCGGGCTGGATTGGGTGGAGTTGGAATACGAACCGGATGCGTGGTGGCGTGCCATCGGTGACGACCGGCGATTCGGCGTGCGCTGCGCGGGATGCTATCGTGTGCGCTTCGAACGCGTGGCCGACTGGGCGGCGGCAGCCGGCTACGACACCCTGGCGACCACGCTGGCGATATCGCCCTGGCAGAATCTGGATGCCATCAACGCCACCGGGCGCGCTGCCGCCGCCACGCGGGGCTTGCGTTGGCTGGCCTGCGACCTGCGTCCGCTGTATCGCGCCGGCCAGCAACGCGCGCGCGAAATGGGCATCTACCGCCAAAAGTACTGCGGCTGCGAACTCTCCCTGAACGAGTGATGCTCTGCGTGCTGTATGCGCAATGGCTGTAACCGTTGAAACAACCTCAGGTATATCCACCCTCATTGCGAGCGCGCGGTAGCGCGCGCGGCAATGCATGCGGCGACGTCAGTCGCCGGACAACAGGTCCCGTCACGCGGTTTTCGTGGCGGGGGCATTGTCCCCTGTGCGGGGCAGAACGTATCGTCGGGACGTACTCCCCCCATTGTTTGTGCGCGTCCGCTATCATAGAACGGCAAGTCACCTGAACGGAAATGTACGGAACCGTCCCAACATATGAAAGGAGTGCCACAGTATGGCACTGTCCATAGGAATCGTCGGGCTGCCCAACGTGGGCAAATCGACCCTGTTCACCGCTCTGACCAAAGCACAGGTCGAGGCCGCAAACTATCCCTTTGCGACCATCGAGCCAAATATCGGGGTGGTCGCCGTCCCGGATGCGCGACTGCAGGTGCTGGCCGACATGGTCAACCCTGCGCGCGTGATGCCCGCGACCGTCGAATTCGCCGACATCGCCGGTTTGGTCAAAGGCGCGCATGACGGCGCCGGTCTGGGCAACCAGTTTTTGGCGAACATCCGCGAAACCGACGCGATTGTCGAGGTCGTCCGCTATTTCAACGATGACAACATCATCCATGTCGACGGGCGGGTCGACCCGATTGATGACGCCGAAACCATCAAGCTCGAGCTGATTTTCGCAGACATCGCCACCATGGAAAAAGCGGTTGCGCGCTTGGAAAAAGAGGTCAAAAAGGACAAGAAACACGCCAGTGAGCTGGATCTGGCGCGTCGCGTATTGGCGCATCTGGAGGACGGTCACCGCGCACGCAGCCTGGATGTTTCCGCGGACGAAGCCCCGCTGATGAACGGCTTTCAGCTGCTGACGACCAAGCCGCTGCTGTATGTCGCTAACGTCGACGAGGACGGTCTGTCCGCAACGCCTGCCGCCATCGACGGCGTGACTCCGCTGCCCATTTGCGCCAAAGTCGAAAGCGAACTGGCGGAAATGGACGCAGAGGACGCCGCCGAATACCTGGCGGACCTGGGACAGAGCGAATCGGGACTGGCGCGTCTGGCACGCGAGGCCTATCGGCTGTTGGGCCTGCAGTCCTATTTCACCGCAGGCCCCAAAGAGGTCCGCGCATGGACCGTGCCCATCGGCGCCAAGGCCCCCCAAGCGGCCGGTGTCATCCACAGCGACTTCGAGCGCGGTTTCATCAAGGCCGAGGTCGTGTCCTATGACGACTACGTCACGCTGGGCGGCGAAAAGGGCGCGCGCGACGCCGGGCGCCTGCGCCTGGAGGGCAAAGACTACGTGGTACAAGATGGCGATATAATGCACTTCAAGTTCAACGTATAGTCGTAGAGTCGTACGGTCGAAAGGGGCGCGACGTAATGGCATACGGATTCGACAATCTGATGGTATTGGATCACCCGCTGGTGCAACACAAGATGTCAATTCTGCGCAGCACCGACACCGGAAAGAAAAAATTCACCGAACTGGTCGATGAAATCACCTCGCTGGTCACCTATGAAGCCACCCGCGAACTGCCGCTGGAGCCCGTACAGGTCACCACGCCGCTGACCAACGCGACCTTTGCCCGCATGGCGGGCGATCAGCCGGTCATTGTGCCGATATTGCGCGCCGGGCTGGGGATGCTGGATGGCATCTCGCGCCTGATTCCGAACGCCCGCGTGGGTTTTCTGGGCATGTTTCGCGACGAAGAGACCTTCGAGCCGCAGCCCTACTACGAAAAATTCCCGAAAGGGCTGGACACCGCCCCGATTTTCGTCGTTGATCCGATGCTCGCCACGGGGGGGAGTGCCACGGCCGGTATCAGTTTCATCAAACGGCAGGGGGGTCGCGACATCAAGGTGATGTGTATCGTCGCCGCCCGCCGGGGCGTGCAAACGGTGCTGGATGCGCACCCGGATGTGAAAATCTATGCCGCCGCCTTTGACCGGGACCTGACCCCGAACGCCTACATCACCCCCGGTCTGGGCGATGCGGGCGATCGGCTATTCGGAACGCTGTAATGCTGCAAGCCGTACTGTTCGATCTGGATGGGACGCTGGTCGACACCGGTCAACTGATCCGCGTGTCCTGTGACCGCACCTTTCGCGAGGTGTTGGGCATCGCGGCCCCGGCGGCTGAACTGACCGCGGCGGTCGGCACCCCGCTGGTCGAACAGTTCGAGCGGGTCGCGCGCGGCGTCGTCTGTGATAACGACTGGGAACGCCCGACCCAGGCCCTGTACGGGCGCGACCGGCTGACTCCACTGAACGGCGCGCAACGGGCCGCGGTCGATGAGCTGCGCGACCGGCTGATTACCCACTACACCGCGTTGAATGACGCTATTCATGATGAGTATATTCGCGCGTTCGACGGAATCCCAAAACTGCTGGAAACACTGCAGTCTGCCGGCAAGCTGCTGGGGGTCGTGACCTCGAAACGCCGCTATGCCGCCACACAGGACCTGGCGCATTTCGGGCTGGACGCGTATTTCCCCGTCATCGTCTGTGCCGACGACCTGCCCTGGCACAAACCGGATCCGCGCCCCGTCCTGCACGCGATCGAATTGCTGCGCCAGCCCGACCCGCCCGATGCGGCGGACTGTGCCTACATCGGGGATTCCCCTTTTGATATGCTGGCGGGTCTGGGTGCCGGATGTATGACCATCGGGGTCAGCTGGGGGATGTTCCCGGCGGACCAGCTGCGCGCCTGCCGCCCGGATCTGATGGTCGACACCCCCGCCGAACTGGCCGACGCCCTGTCGGCACTCTGAGTACCGATTCACTGCAATCCTTGCGGGCGGGTGGTCACCCGTCCCGGATGTATTGCCACGGGCGGCACAGAACGCCGCCCTCGCAATGACGGGAAGAAATGCGTCTACGACGCCGCGCAATGACGGCGGACGCATAGGGAACTTTCGAAAAATCGCGAACTTGGTATAATGGCTTTCCTGAAACGATTAGCCGGGAGTGCGTATACATGAACATCAGACCATTGATTATCATACCCACCTATTGGACGCGTGGGGAGTCCACCCGCGCCCGTTCCGACGCCCGCCGTCCTGCGGGTGCGGGCGGGGTCGAGGCGCCATATGCCCACCCCAGCGCGCTGACAGACGAACACCCGCCGCTGATTGCCTGCCTGAAGTCGCTGCGGCAGGTGTCGGGGCTGGGGCGCATTGCGCTGATAGTCGCCTGTGACGAGGAAGCCATCGAGGTCCGCGCCGACGAGAAGGTGCGCGGGATTGTCGAGCAGTTCCCCGAACTGAACATATTCGTGTTCGGCTCGGCAGAGGCGGGCTCGCTGTATCGCCGCCTGGAACAGCTGGAGTTGGGCGCGCTGATTCCGACTCTGCAGCTGAAAAGCTATGGTGCCGCCCGAAACCTGGGGCTGGCGGTAGCGAGTATTCTGGGGTCGGATGCGGTGGTATTCATCGACGATGACGAGGTCGTCGATGCGCCCGATTTTCTGGAAAAGGCCGTCTTTGGCATCGGGCACCCCATCCATTCGGGTGGTTATCTGTTTGCGAAAAGCGGTCTGGTCCGCGATATGCGGGGCGCCTATTACAACGACGATGTGGGACCGTGGACCGATGTACTGTGGCGTCATCGCGCCGATTTCAACCGCGCAGTCCAGATTGCGCTGCGCCCTCCGCAAATGCACCGCGGACAGTTTGCCTATGGTGGCTGCATGGTGATTCATCGCGAGATGTATACGAAAATCGCGTTCGACCCCTGGATTATGCGCGGCGAAGACGTCGACTATGTCATCAACGCCCGTCTGCACGGCGCCGACATCTATCTGGACGACCAGTGGACGATTCGCCACGATACCCACGAACGTTCCCGCCACGCGATACGCTTTCGTCAAAACGTGTTCCGTTTCATCTATGAACATCGCAAGCTGGAGTTCGCGAAATCCCAGGTCGATTTGGCCCAGGTCACGCCCCAGCAGCTGATGCCGTTTCCGGGCGCATGGATTGCGACCTCGGTTGCCATCCGTGCATTCATCACCGGCCTGTTGCACGTGCTGACCGGACCCGATCGCGGCTGGTACTGGCAGACGGCGCTGGATGCGACCGGACGCGCCGGCGCCTATGCGCGCGAGAACTGTGTCAATTACTTCGCGCTGCAACGCGCCTGGCGTTTCTCGATGGAAAAACTGTGGCGCGACGTGGCGTTAAACCCGCTGTTCACGGGCGAACGCACGGTGGATCGCAGCGCGCTGACCGGCTCGTTTTCAGCGATAGGAGACATATGAACAAGCCCGGCCGCATACGCGCAATCATCGTGGACGACGAAATCGGAGCCCGCAGCGAGTTGGGCTTTATGCTGGATGACACCGAACAGGTCGATGTCGTGGGCGAAGCCACCAATGTGCGTGACGCCATTGCGCTGATCAAGACGGTATCGGCCGATGTCGCCTTTCTGGATGTGAATATGCCGGGTGTCACCGGGCTGCAGCTGGCACGTGGGTTGAAATCGCACCCGTCCCCGCCCGCGGTGGTGTTTGTGACGGCGTACAGCGAATTCGCGGTCAAGGCATTCGAGCTGGACGCCCTGGATTATCTGATGAAGCCGGTCGAGATGAAACGTCTGTTGGCGACGCTGGACAAAGTTCGCCAACAAATGGCGTCAACTGCACAGCTTGACGATGGCTCAGCTGCCGCCGTCAACGGCGATGCGCGCAAAAACGACGAGATACTGCGCGTGATGGTCACCAAGGGGAACAAAAAGGTCTTTATTCCTGCGAGCGACATCATGTTGATTATGGCCAAAGACGACTACAGCTGCATCGTGACCGACGTCTGCGAATACCTGTCGACGTCATCGCTGACCAAGCTGGAGGCGCAAATCGAGGGGAGCTCGATTCTGCGCGTGCACCGCCGGTTCTTGGTCAATATGACCCGCGTCAGCTCGGCATCGCCCCAGTCGGGCGGCACGCTGTCGTTGACCGTCAACGGTTTTCCGGAATCAATCCCCGTGTCGCGCCGTCGCGTCCCTGCCGTCAAAGTCGCATTGAACATCTGACGGGCGTCCGGATCCCCGCCCTGCCGCACCAGCCACACCTGCCGTACTAGGGCGGCCTGCCACACCTGCCGTACAACGAACCGGAAACTACCGGGATTCAGCCGGAAAAAACCCGGTCTGATGTATAGGTTAAGACCCCTACCCGCCCAAACGAAATCCTAGAATACAGATAGGCGCAAGTTGCCGGCGTCCCGGCAACGAGGGATTGCGCCCACCTGGACGCTTTCCAACAGCAGGGAGGGAGGGAAAGTGCAGGTGCAGCGTACAAAATGGACGAAAGCATCGCGCGCGATAGCCGATCGCGTGGCGATGCAGCGGACCGATGGGCCACGAACAGTCGAATAGGAGGGACCGTGATGGAAATCCGCGAGGAAGGCGGAGCAGATTATCGTGCGATATGGCAGTTGGTGCAAGAAGCCTTTGACGCCGCACCGATCAGTACCGGTTCGGAACAGGAATACATTGACATGTTGCGCGGCTCGGCGCGTTACCTGCCGGAACTGTCGCTGGTTGCGGTGGACCGCGGGAGGCTCTTGGGCCACATTATGCTGACGCGTTCGGTCGTGGTTCCGGACAGCGGGCAAACGGCGCCGGGTACAGCTGCCGATGTCGGCGCGGATGATTCGGGGGAGTCGGATGTCTGCACATCAGCGTCAACCATGGAATGCCTGGTGCTGGGACCGGTGGCGGTTGACCGGCGCCATCAGGGTCAGGGTATCGGTTCAGCGCTGATTCGCGAGGGCCTGCACCGGGCGCGCCGGCTGGGGTACCGCTTGGTTTTTCTGACGGGGGACAGGGATTACTACGGGCGCTTTGGATTCGTTCCGGCGGCCGATTACGGGATTTATTGTCAGCCGGACTTGCCGGCACAGTATCGGGATCGTGTGCTGGTTTTGGAATTGGTGCCGGGTGCCGTGCGGGGTGTTGCCGGAACGGTTCAGCTGTAGCATATTTCTGCATATTAGTTTGATGAAATAGCAAATCTCTGCATAGAATCCAAAAACTATTGACATCAGCGTGTGATCTGGTAGTATTCATCCCTTACTACCGGTGGGTTTTCATGTCTTTGAAACCCGGACAGACAGGATGAACACGATGCACGAACACACAGGCCGCACACATACGGCGGCAATCGTCGGTGCGGCCGGCTATGCGGGCGGCCGGCTGATGCGGCTGTTGGACGCACACCCCTCTTTCCGCCTGGTGGCTATCAGCAGTGACGCACACGCGGGCAGCCGCCCCGTGGACGTCGATCGTTCGCTGCCTCCGACTGCGACGCTGGGGGAGCTGAGCTATTGCACGCATGATCAGTTGATGGATTGTGCACGTACCGGTCGGTTCGATGCCGTGTTTCTGGCGGTGCCGCACACGGCGGCGCTGCGTTTGGTGCCCGATTTGTTGGCGGCCGGTGCGGCGGTATTCGACCTGAGCGCGGACTATCGGCTGCAGGACGCCGACCTGTATGAACAGTGGTATGGCACCCCCCACAGTTCTGCGGATGTGTTGGCGCATGCGGTCTATGGTTTGCCCGAGGTCACGCGTCACCGTGAACAGCTGGAGGCACTGCGGGATGCGTGGCGGGTGCAGCGCTCCGACTCCCCCGATGATGCTCACGCAGACAGCCGCGCGGAGGGGACGCCGCTTTTGGTGGCGTGCCCGGGTTGCTATCCGACGGCGACCATTTTGGCGGCGGCTCCGGTGTTGGCGGCGGGGTTGCAGCGTGCAGACGCGACGGTCGTGGTTAACGCGATTTCGGGGGTCACGGGCGCGGGCGTGGCAGCGACGCCGACGACGCATTTTTGCAACGCAAATGAAAACGTGAACGCCTATGCCGTGGGCGCCCATCGCCACACGCCCGAAATCGCGCAGGAACTGGCGCTGGCCGCGGGGGCTGCGGTCCCGGTGGTGTTCACGCCGCATCTGGCTCCGTTGAACTGCGGGTTGCTGGCGACGGTTGCGGTGCCGTTGGTGTCGGGCGTGGACGCGGCGCAGCTGCGGCGTGTCTATGGGGCGGCCTACGCCGATACCCCGTTCGTGCAGGTGTTGCCGGACGGCGTGATGCCGCGAACCGCCGATGTCGCGGGTACCAACCGGGCGCAGGTGGGCGTTGCGCTGGATGTCCGGGCAGGTGTGGCGGTGCTGTCGTGTGCGATAGACAACCTGGGCAAAGGTGCTGCGTCCCAGGCCGTCCAGTGTGCAAACATCGTGTTCGGCTGCGACCAGGCTGCGGGGCTGACGGGCGGACACGGGCACTATATGCAGGGGAGTGCATCGTGAGCGAGCTTTCAGTACAGGCGACACAGAAGGCGACGGATAAACCCCCGATTGCCGCGGTACCGGGGACGGTCGTCGATGGCGTCACCTTTGTGACAGGCGGGCTGGGGGCAGTCCGGGGATTGCGCTGTTCCGGGGTGCATGCAGGTTTCAGGCGTAACCCCGAGCGGCGCGATTTGGCGCTGATTGTCAGTGAGCACCCGGTGGCGGCAGCGGGCATGTTCACCCGGAACCGTTTTTGTGCAGCCCCGGTCGAGGTCTCGCGCGCGCATCTGGCCGCCTGTTGCGGTGGTACGGGTGATGCCGGGGACGCGGGATGTGGCGTGCGCGCGGTGCTGATAAACTCGGGCAACGCGAACGCCACCACCGGGGTACAGGGTCTGGAGGTCGCACGGCAATCGGCGGCCTTGGCGGCTGATGCGCTGGGCTGTGCGCCCGAACAGGTGCTGGTTGCCTCGACGGGAGTCATCGGGGTGCCTCTGGGAATCGAGGGGTTTGAACGCGGGATACCCGCCGCTGTTGCAGCCCTGGGCCCGGCGGACGCGTCGTCTGCCGCCGCCGATGCTGCAGGCAACGCGGCATGTGCAATCATGACGACCGACACGGTGCCGAAAAGTGCCGCCGTCACATTCAGTGCCACCCAAAGCGACGGGGTACAGGTGACCTACACGATAGCTGCGATTGCCAAGGGCTCGGGGATGATTCAGCCGGATATGGCAACCATGCTGGCCGTTGTGGCAACCGACGCGGACCTGACGGTGGATGCCTGTGACCGGGCGTTGCGCCGTGCGGTCGAAGTGACGCTGAACAGGGTCACGGTCGATTCCGATACCTCAACCAACGACAGTGTGTTTCTGTTGGCGACCGGGGGCATGCCGGGACGCACGATCAATCCCGACTGCCCGCTGTTTGAACCGTTTGTGCGCGCCCTGACGGTGCTGCTGACCGACCTGGCACGTCGGATTGCCTATGATGGCGAGGGCGCGACGCGACTGGTGACGGTCGATGTCACCGGGGCGGTTGATGACGGGCAGGCCGACCGTGCGGCACGCAGTATCGCCAACTCCCCCTTGATCAAGACCGCGATAGCCGGTCATGATGCCAACTGGGGGCGCATTGCGATGGCGCTGGGCAAAAGCGGGGCACGGTTCGATGTGGCGTCGGTCGACATCGACCTGATGGGGGTTGCGGTCTGTCGAGCGGGCTTGCCCGTGGCCTTTGACGAGGATGCGGTGGCGCGGCTGTTCAACGAGCGATTGGAGATACCGTTGCAGGTGCGGCTGGGTGCCGGCAGCGGTTCGGCACGGGTGTGGACCTGTGACTTGACGCATGACTATGTGACGATCAACGCCGATTACCGTACCTGACAGGTGACACATCGGCGCAAATGTGCTGTCCGGGAGCAGACATTTGGACAAGGAAAGGTGTTGAGGAATGCAACTGGAACAGGCGGGCACGCGGGCACGCTGTGCGATTGAAATGAAAAAGGCCGAGGTCTTTATGGAGGCGCTGCCCTGGATCAAAGAGTTCGCGGGGCGCACCGTGGTCATCAAATACGGCGGGGCCGCGATGACCGATGCCGCGATTCGCGACAGCGTGTTAAGCGACATCGTTATGCTGAAGATGCTGGGTTTGCGTCTGGTCATGGTGCACGGCGGCGGCAAGGAAATCAGTAACCTGTCCGAGCGGCTGGGCTTGCCCGTCGAGTTTCAAAACGGGCTGCGTATCACGTCACCCGAGGTCATGGATGTCGTCAAAATGACGCTGATCGGAAAGGTCAACCAGGAACTGGTGGCGCAACTGAACGCCCACGGCAACATCGCGGTCGGACTGAACGGTGCCGACGGGCACACCTTGGCCGCGCGCTGCAGTGATCCCGCGCTGGGACGGGTCGGTGCGGTCGCAGGTGTGGATGCCGGTCTGATCGGGGATCTGCTGGAACGCGACTATATGCCGGTGATTGCAACGGTGGCGGTCGGTGACGACGGGGATTCCTATAACGTCAATGCCGACGAGGCTGCCGCAGCCATCGCGGTGGCGCTGGGTGCCCATCGGCTGATTTTGCTGACCGACGTGGACGGTTTGTATGGAGATTTCGCGGATAAATCGACCCTGATTTCGCGTCTGTCACAGGCGGAGGCGGCCGAGTTGCTGCAGGACCCCGGTCTGTCACGGGGCATGCGCCCAAAGGTCGCAGCCTGTGTTGCGGCACTGCGGGGCAGTGTCGCCGGTGCGCACATACTGAATGGGACGATCCCGCACAGCCTGTTGCTGGAGATGTTTACGGATGAGGGTGTTGGAACTATGTTCGATCGTGGTATACTCTAGTATTCGTGTCCGCGCCGTGGTCGGAAACCAGGGCAGCTATGCGGGGACTGATGTGGCGGGCGGCCCGGGCGCCGTTTTGCCGGAAGGAGCCGAGTTATTATGAAGCAGGGGATTCACCCGAAGTACGAGACGACGGTCTACACCTGTTCGTGCGGAAACACCTTTGAGACAAAGTCAACCCGTGGCGGTACCTTGCACGTCGAGTTGTGCAACAAGTGCCACCCGTTCTTTACCGGTCAGCAAAAGTTCGTCGACACCGGTGGTCGTGTTCAGCGTTTCGCCGACAAGTTCGGTGCAGCCGCCGCGGCAACCCTGGAGAAGGAAAAGAAGGCCGCCGAGGCCCGTCGTATCGCCGCCGAGAAGGCAGCTGCCGATGCGGCAGCCAAGCGCGAGGCGAAGGCCGCCGAAAAGGCCGCACGTGCCGAGGAGTTTGCCAAGCATGCCCCCGAGCCTGCTGCTGACGAGCCGGCCGAGGCCGAGGCTGCACCTGTCGCCGACGAGCCGGCAGCCGAAGCCGCCGCAGATGCTGCCCCCGAGTCTGCGGAGGACGCCGCATCCGAATAATGCACAGGACTACCTCACAGTGAAACGAGCCATCTCCCTCGTTACCTCGCTCGCAGTCATCTGCGGGATGTGTGCGACCTTGCTGCCCACACCGGTGGCATTCGCTTGGGGCAACGGGGGAGATTCACGTCTGAGCCTGTTCAGCAAGACCGCAACTGCAACCCCCGATATTTCGAGCGAGACCTCTTTTACCTTAAACGTGCTGCCGGTGGTGGCGGGTTCGGGTTATGGGTTCGGGACGCATGATTTCTTTTTGGAGCAGGCCATCGCACAGGCAATCAAATCGGGCGCGGATGTCAGTTGGATAAACCTTTCGGAAGCCCAGCTGGGAACCAGTGATCCCGACAAAAAATCCGCCGTGAAAAGTCGGTTCCCTTGGGGGGGCGACTGGCACGGGACGCCGTATGCGGGAAAGGCTCCGCGTGACGTCGGCATCATCTACAAGGAAATCGTGACCGCGATGGACAAAGGCGATGAGAAGACCGCGTCGCGCAAGCTGGGCTGGTTGGCACATCTGTTGTGCGACCTGACCCAGCCGATGCACGTGGTGACCTACAGCCGTTACATTCCCTCGAAACGCCAACACATTATGCATTTGGGCGCGGAATACGATCTGGATTACTATATGAAGTACAGCATCCAGTGCCACCGCAATAAATGGCCGACCTCTGTGGAAACCGTCCTCAGCAAATACCTGCCCGGTGCCAGCACCATTACTTCTGCCACTACTGTTCAGGACGTGCGCAAGGTCTGGTTCGGCGGCAGCTATGCCAAGGCCTCGAAAACCGCCCTGACTGCGCGCAAGGCCGCGTTGGACATCGCAAGCTACACCAAGAAAACCTATGGCAAGAACTTTTGGATAAACTGGGCTAAAACTTGGAAAGACCCCTACGTGCTGAAACCCGCCGACGGACAGCGCAACTCGCGCGGTACGGGGACGAAGTATCTGGTCTCGAATGCGCCCGGTATGCTGAAATACGGCGCGACCAAACTGGCGACGCTGATTACGCAACTGTCCGACGACGCGTTCCGCACGCAGGGTATCGACCAGCTGGCGACACCGAAAATCACCGTCACCGCACCGAAGCGCCCCACCCTGTCAAAGTCGTCGAAAACCGGCAAGAAAATCCGCGCGGCGAAGGGCAAAAAGCGCGCCGCCTTGGAAAAAAAATATCTGAAGGCACCCGCAAAGCTGACCTGGAAAGCCACCGTGACGGTCAAAAACACTTCGGGGAGTGCGGTCGGGACCGTGCCCTTGACCGTCAAATGGCTGGATGCAGCCGGCAAGACACTCAGCTCAAAGACCGTTTGGACCGACAGCAAGGGCAAGGTCAAGCTGTCCGCAGTCCTGAAAACCCCGAAGAAAAAAGCAGCACGTACTTTGAGCATTGCCGCAAAGACCTCGAACCTGAAGACGCAAAAAAAGGGTTTCACCATAGACCCGAAAAAATACACCCGGAAACTGAAGTGAGCTTGACGCAAAGGAGCGGTTGTGAACGTTGAACTGCTGAACTATACACCGGATCCCGAACGCGCGGTGGCGGCGGCAGCACGCCTGTGCTATGCGCCGATAGGCGCAGCCGGCCTGATGGAACAGATGGATCAGGCGGCGGTCCGCAAGGTCTTGCGCATCATTATGACCAGCGGACACTTGTCAGCGCTGGAACACGCCAGTTACAGCTTTGCGATTGACGGTGTCTCGCGCGCGATGACCCACCAGCTGGTACGGCATCGTCTGGCCAGCTACAACCAACAGTCACAGCGCTATGTGGCATTTGATGAGGAACCGTCCTTTGTCATTCCGCCCGCAGTCGCGGCAGATCCTGCCCGTGCCGCCGCTTACACAGACCAGTGCCGTGCGGCGTTTGCGGCGTATCGCGCCCTGATCGACAGCGGCGTGGCGGCAGAAGACGCGCGCTATCTGTTGCCCAATGCGGCGGAGACCAAAATAGTGGTCACGATGAACATCCGCGAGCTGCTGCATTTCTTCGGCTTGCGCTGTTGCCGGCGCGCCCAGTGGGAGATACGCGCCGTGGCCGACCGGATGCTGGAACTGGCGACACCCACGGCACCGTATATCTTTATGGATGCCGGCGCCGGATGCCGGCGCGGTTCCTGTCCCGAGGGTAAGATGAGCTGTGGCAACCCCTTTCCGCGCGTGACGCGTGATTGAGCAGCACCGCAACGGATTCGAAATGATGGGATGCATACCTAATGCCTGAAACAAACACCACCGCCGCCTGCGTGCAGCCGACCTATATCGGAGGTCAGGCCGTGCTGGAAGGCGTGATGATGCGCGGAAAGACCTGTTGGGCGGTATCGGCTCGCGACCCACAGGGCGCAATCCACAGTGAGATCCATCCGCTGAAAAGTGCCGCGGCCCACAACGCCTGGATGCGCTGGCCCCTGATTCGCGGGGTCGTCGCCATGATTGAAAGCTTGATTCTGGGAACGCGGGCGCTGACAATTTCGGCACAGCTGGCGGGCTTGGAGGAAGATGAGGGGACACGCACGCCCGAACAAACCGATGCAGCCGATGCCCGGGTACCGGCGGACGCGCCCGAACATGCAGACACTGAACCGCGCGCCACTGAACAGGGCGGGGGACTGTCGAACGCCGCCATCGCCGGGTCTTTGGTCATCGGCGCGGTGTTTGCGGTCGCGATTTTCATCCTGTTGCCCGCCGTCGTAACGAACCTGATCGTGGGATCCGCCGAGCGGCACCTGGTGGCATGGAACGTGGTCGACGGCGTATTGCGGGTGCTGATTTTCCTGGCATACGTTGCGCTGATTGCGCGCGTGCCCGACATCCGGCGCGTATTCGCGTACCACGGCGCCGAACACAAGGTAATCAACACGGTCGAACACGGCGAGCCCTTGACGGTTGACGCCGCACAAAAATACACGACGGTGCACGTGCGCTGCGGGACCAGCTTCCTGATCATGGTGATGGTGCTGGCGATTCTGGTGTTTTCGCTGGTGCCGGTGCGCGCGATGGTTGCCGACTGGGGAATCACGAACTATTTCGCAAAGCTGGGCGTGGTAATCGGCTCGCGCCTGATTCTGATGCCGGTGGTGGCCGGTCTGGCCTATGAAATCACGGTCAAGTTCGCCGGTCCGCGCGCCGACGTGCCGTGGGTGCGCGCGCTGCTGGCGCCGGGATTGCTGATGCAGCGGATGACCACGGCCGAGCCCGACGACGATATGATCGAGGTCGCGATTACCTCGACGCGTCTGGTGCTGGACGCGGATGCTGCGGCTGCCGGTGGGCCGGACGCAACCGACGGCGAAACGGGCGCATCAGGCGCATCAGGCGGGGGAGTACGTCCCGGCGACACCGGTGTCCCGGATGCGGCGGGTGTTGCAGACACCGGCGACGCTACTGCAGCCGATCCGGGTATCTGTGGCGAGTTCGACCTGCTGGATGACGCGATTTAGCCGCGCGGAAAGGGTGCGTTGTGTTACTGACCATTGATATCGGAAACAGCCGGACGGTCGCCGGGGTATTTGCCGCCGGGACCGGTCCGAAAGCGGAACCGGACCCGCTGTGGGCATGGCCCGCGGACGCGTCGGTTGATGCCGAAAAACTGCAACAGACGCTCGCCGACCGACCCATCAGGCGGGTGTATATCGCCAGTGTGGTTCCCGTTGCGACCCGACTGTGGCAGGCGGCTGTTCGCGATGTGTTGAATACAACCCCGGTGGTGATCGGTGCCGAACACGGGGAACTGGTCGGGCTGACGCCACAGGTCGCCGCAACGGTGGGGGCGGACCGGATTGCCAATGCGGTGGCTGCGCGGACCCTCTATGGGCGTAACTGCATCGTGGTCGATTTCGGTACGGCGACCAATCTGGATATCGTCCGGCAAGGTCAGTTTGTCGGCGGGGCGATATCGCCCGGGCTTGAAATATCGGCGGCTGCCCTGTTTGCGACGGCGGCACGACTGCAGCCCGTTCAGCTGGCGGTACCCGAATCGGTCGTCGGGCATGACACGACCACGGCGATTCAGGCCGGGCTGCTCTATGGCGAGGCCGGCAAAGTCGACGCGCTGGTGCGCGCGACGATGCAGGAACTGAACATGAACGCCCTGATGACGACGGTTATCGCAACCGGGGGACTGTCGCCTTTGATGGAGCCGCTCTGCCGGCAGGTGAACTGTCTGGACCCGAACCTTACCTTAAAGGGCTTGCATCACCTGGCGCAGGCCCCGTCCCGGTAGCTCCGTCCCGGTAGCTCCGCCGCGCCGGCAACAACGTCGCCGCCCGTTTCGTCAGTAGGGACTCTCCCCCGGATAGGGCAGCGACTCCGGTCGGTTGTACTCCACGTCGTCGACTCCCAGATACTCGAACAGCGCATACAGGCTGCGTCCGATGTGCTCGAATGCCACAGCCCCGTGATGCGGAAAATGCTTGCGCAACAATACGTTGCGATAAAACCGCCCCATATGCGGAATCGCGAAAATCCCGATGCCGCCAAAGCTGTTGGTCGGATTCGGCAGCACCTCGCCCTGTGCCACGTATGCCTGCAAACTGGTGTCGGCGTTACTGTGCAGCCGGAAAAACGTGACCGGACTTTCGGCGATGTCGCCCTCCAGCGTCCCGCGCGTAACATCGGGTGTCCCGCCGTTTTCGATCAGCCGGTTTTGAATCAACTGGTATTTCACCGCAGCTCCTTTTGCCAGCTTGCAAAACGGCGTGTTTCCGCAATGAAATCCCATAAAGGTGTCACTCGGCACATACTGATACCCACCCCTATCGCACCGTCCCGCAATACCGGCTGCAAACAAATCCCCCGGCACCGAGTTGTTGATATCCAGCATGGTGACCGCGTCCTGCGTGATGCACGCCCCGATGTATTCGGACAACGCGCCGTAAATGTCGACCTCGCAACCCACGGGAATCCCGCGGCTTGCCAACCTGCTGTTCACGTAACAGGGCTCAAACCCGAACTCGGTCGGAAAGGCCGGCCAGCACTTGTTCGCAAACACCACATAATCGCGCGCCCCCCGATTCGCCTCGGCCCAGTCGCACAGCGTCAGCTCGAATTGCGCCATACGCGGCAGCAAATCCGGATAGTTGTTGCCGTCCGCCCCCAACTCCGCCGCCATATCGGCACAGACCGCGTCAATGCGCGCATCCCCTGCGTGCGCACGATAGCTGACCAACAGGTCCAGCTCGCTGTTTTCCTGTATCTCGACGCCCAAGTCATACAGTGCCTGAATCGGCGCGTTGCAGGCGAAAAAGTCCTGCGGACGCGGCCCGAACGTAATCACCTTCAGTCCGTCCAGCCCCAACACCGCGCGCGCCACCGGGACAAACTCCGCAACCATATCGGCCACCTGGTCTGCCGTGCCCACCGGGAACGCCGGAATATGCGCCGGAATATTGCGCAGTCCCAGGTTGTACGAACAGTTCAGCATCCCGCAATACGCATCTCCGCGCCCGTCGATCAGCGAATCGGCGGACTCCTCGGCGGCGGCGGCATACATCACCGGGCCGGCGAACTGTTCGGCAATCAGCGTCTCGGGCGTCTCGGGCCCAAAGTTCCCCAAAAACACCACCAGCGCATTGCAGCCGGCATCCGTCACCTCGCGCACGGCAGCCAGCGCGTCGAGCTCATTTTCAACGGTCGTGCGCGCCTCGAACAGCTCGATACCGTGCTGCGCGCGACAGGCTTCCACCACGGCAGCCCGCCTGCGTTCGGACAAATCGACGATGAAACAGTCCCTGCTGACCGCGACGATACCCAGCTTGACCTCGGGGATATTGGTGCTGAAACGTGCCATGATACTGCTCCTTTCCAGGGGGGGGAGTGCGTCCCGCACCGCGGCGCCTGACGCACATCAACTGCAATCGTTCCTACAACTGTGCCAGTTCAGCAAACTGCTCGCGCAACTGTGGGTACAGCTGCACGAACAGTCGGTAATAGGGCTCATAGGCACCGTGTGCCGCCGCATCGGGGGTGCAGCTTACGCCGTCATCACGGATCGCCAGAGCGCAGGCCTCGCGTACGTCCGCGTAAACGCCCGCGCCCACTCCCCCTAACAGGGCAGCACCGAATGCGGGGCCTTCGTCGACGCGGGGGCGTATCACCGGCAGGTCATAGATGTCGGCCAACATTTGGCGCCACAGGCGGCTGCGACCGCCGCCGCCGCATGCCAGCATGTCGTGGCATACGACCGACATATCGCGCAGCACGTCCAGGCATTGACGCAGCGAGTAGCTGACGCCTTCCATCACGGCACGCAACAGGTGGTATTTGCCGTGGACACAGGACAGGCCAAAAAACGTCCCGCGCGCATAGCTGTCCAACAACGGGCTGCGCTCGCCCATCAGATAGGGCAGGAACAACAGGCGGTCGGCGCCGCGCGGGATGCGGGCGATTTCTTCATTCAGCAGGTCATAGACGTCAATGCCGCACTCGGCGGCGGCGGCGATTTCATCAGCACAGAACGTGTCCCGGTACCAGCGCAGCGACAGCCCCGCCGCCAGGGTGCAGCTCATCACGGTCCAGGTGTGCGGCACGGCGGCACAAAAGGTGTGCACGCGGCCTGCGGCGTCGATCCGCACCTTGTCGCTGTGGGCATAAATCACGCCGGATGACCCGATCGAGGTAAACGCGCGACCCGGGTGCACGATTCCCAGCCCCACGGCCGCGGCGGCGTTGTCACCGGCACCGGCCGCAACCGGCGTGCCCACACGCAGGCCCGTCGCCTCAGCGGCGGCACGCGTAACCTCGCCCGCAACATCCGGGGATTCCAACACCGCCGGCATCAGTACCGCGTCGATATCCAGCGCGCCCAGCACCTGGTCGGACCATTCGCGACACGCCACGTCGAACAGGTTCGTGCCCGAGGCATCGGTGGCTTCCGCTGCAATGACATCGGTCAGTTTATAGCGGATGTAGTCTTTGGGCATCAGGATGTGGCGGCAGCGCGCATAGTTTTCCGGTTCATGTGCACGCACCCACAGAATCTTGCCGGCGGTGAATCCGGGCAGCGCGGGGTTGGCGGTGATATCAATCAGCTGTTGCGCGCCCACGCGTCGCGTGATTTCGGCGCATTCATCGACCGTGCGCCCGTCACACCACAGTATCGCGTCGCGAATCACCCGACCTGCCGCATCCAACATCACCAGTCCGTGCATCTGGCCGGTGACGCCGATGCCGGCGATGTGTGCCGCGGTGTCACGGGCGTCTCCCATCTGGTGTAATACGTCGGTGATACCCGCCACGGTGGCATCCCACCACAGGCGCGGGTCCTGTTCCGCCCAGCCGTTCTGTGGCTGCACCAGCGGATAATCATAGGTCGCGGTCGCATGCAGCGTGCCCAGCGGGTCGAACAGGGCGACCTTGCACCCGGACGTGCCGACGTCTATGCCCAACAGTAAATGCATGGGTGCTCCTCACGCGTTGTCGGTGTCGGGGCCGAGGCGAAAATACCGTCGCGATCCCCTTCCCGGCTATTCCGATTGGCAACGATTGAGGGAGTACGTCCCGCAATCGTCGCGCTATTCTGCGCTCGCCTGGCGTTTGGACAGCACGTCGAACACAACTGCTGCCAACAGCACAAAGCCTTTGACCGCCTTTTGCCAGTTCGCATCGATTCCGACAATCGACATACCGATGTTCAGCACGCCCATGAACAGCGCGCCGATGACCGCGCCGGATACTTTTCCGGTGCCGCCGAATGCCGAAGCCCCGCCGATATAGCAGCTGGCGATGGCGTCCAGCTCGTAGCCGTCACCGGCCGACGGTGCCGCACTGTTGAATCGCGCGCAGCAAACCAGTGCCGCCACCGCCGACAACAGACCCATCGAGGTATAGACGGCCAGCAGCATCCGGTTGGTGTTGATTCCCGACAGTTTCGCGGCTTTCTCGTTTCCGCCCATCGCATACAGGTGCCTGCCGGGGACCGTTTTCTGGGTGATATAGGAATACACGGCAATAATCACCACAATCAGAATCAACACGGTGGGTATTCCCTTGTGCTGTCCCAGCAACAGACCGAAAATCGCAACCAGTGCGACCAGGCACAGCAGCTTTGCCCAGAATATGATCTCGCTGCCCACGGCGGCACCGGCCTTCTTTTGGCGTGCACGCCCCACAATCTGGGTGACGGCGAACACCACGCAGGCAATCGCGGTCACTATCGCGGTTGGGATGAATGCCGAGCCTTGCGATGCGCCCTCGGGGACATAGCCGGCAAATATTTTCTGGAACAGTTCGGGAAACGGAGAAATAGTCAGTCCGTTCAACACAATCAGCGCGAGCCCCCTGAACAGCAACATACCCGCCAGGGTGACGATGAATGCCGGTATACGTACATAGGCAATCCAAAAACCCTGCCAGGCACCGATTAACACGCCCAACAACAGCCCGGCGACGATACCGATCCACACCGGCAGGTGCATATTCACGACCAGGGTACCGACCACCGCACCCACCAACACGACGATGGAGCCCACGGACAGGTCGATGTTTCCCGAGCTGATGATGCACAACAACATACCGACCGCCAAAATGATGACGTAGGCGTTTTGCAGAATGACGTTCGATGCGTTCATCGGCGAGAACAGCGAACCGTGGTTGGTCGCCACGATCCATACCTGGAACAGCACCATGACCGCCGCCAGTGCGACCACCATCGCGTTGTTTTTCAGTACGCTGAATACCCGCTTTATCATCGTTCAGTCCCCCTAAGCTGCTTCTGCCGCAGTCGCGGCCCGGTCTGCCGAATCGGTGGGGGACGTACTCCCCCGATTTTCCGATTGCAAAATGATGGTCATTATCTGTTCCTGGTCGGCGTCGCTGCCCGACAATTCGCCTACGACCCGGCCCTCGTTCATGACATAAATGCGATCGCACATACCCAGTATTTCGGGCAGTTCGCTGGATATCATCAGGACCGATTTGCCCTCTGCGACCAGCTGGTTGATGATGGAATAGATTTCGTATTTCGCGCCGACGTCGATGCCGCGCGTGGGTTCGTCCAGAATCAGGATGTCGCTGTCGGCAAACATCCATTTCGCCAGCAGCAGTTTTTGTTGGTTGCCGCCCGATAGGCTGTTTGCGGGCTGTTCGACGCCGCTGCATTTGGTGTGCAGTTTGTCGACGTACAGCATCGCGACTTTGTGTTCTTCTTCCTCGATGATCGCACCGCGCCGACTGACCTTTTCCAGTTTGGCTATGGTCGTGTTTTCGCGGATGGTCATGCCCAGAATCAGGCCGTCGCCTTTGCGGTCCTCGGTGACGTATGCCAGTTTGTGTTCGATGGCGCTTTTCGCGTTGCGCAGGCGCGCCTCTTTGCCGTCGATGAACAGCTTGCCGGTGATGTTGCGCCCGTAGCTGCGACCGAAAATGCTCATCGCCAGTTCGGTGCGACCCGCCCCCATCAGGCCGCTGACGCCGACGACTTCGCCGCGGTGGACCACCAGGTGTGCGTTGTCGACGACTTTGCGCCCCTGGAACTGCGGATGATAGACCGTCCAGTCCACGACTTCCAGCGCGACGTCCCCAATCTCAGATGTGCGCGCAGGGAACCGCGATTCCATCTCGCGGCCGACCATGCCGCGCACGATGCGTTCTTCGCTGACTGCGTCTGCCTGTTTGTCCAGCGTCTCGATGGTGGCGCCGTCGCGGATGACCGTGATGCGGTCGGCGACATAGGCGACTTCGTTCAGCTTGTGTGAAATCAATACGCTGGTCAGTCCCTTTGCCTGCAGGTCTTTCAGCAGGTCCAACAGTTTCCGTGATTCGTTTTCGTTCAGGCTGGCGGTGGGCTCGTCTAAAATCAACAGACGGACGTTGCGTGACAGAGCTTTGGCGATTTCAACCAGCTGCTGTTTGCCCACACCGATGTCTTTGACCAGTGTGCGGCTGGACTCCGCCAGACCCACGCGGGCCAACAGCTTGTCCGCCTCGGAATAGGTGCGTGACCAGTCAATCGACCAAGCCTTGCCCTGTTCGTTTCCCAGGAAGATGTTTTCTGCTATCGACAGATAGGGGACCAGCGCCAGTTCCTGGTGGATGATGACGATGCCTTTGGCCTCGCTTTCGCTGATGCGCGAAAACTTGCACAGCTCGCCGTCATAAAAAATCTCGCCCTCGTAACTGCCATAAGGGTGAATGCCGCTCAGCACTTTCATCAGCGTCGATTTTCCCGCGCCGTTTTCGCCGACCAAGGCATGGATCTCGCCCGGACGGACATCGAAATTCACATCATCAAGAGCTTTCGTTCCCGGAAAGACCTTGGTGATGTGGCGCATGCGCAACAGCTCGCCCAGTTTGCTTGGTTCACGTGTTGCGCCGGTGCCGACCGCATCGCCGACCATGTTCCACCCCTTACCCCTGCTCTGCTCTGCTTACCTCGCGTTGCGTGTGCAGGAATCCCCGCGCCGGCTGTGCGCGCACCTGCGCATACCCGTGCGCATGCTCTGCGCGGCGCCTTCAACGAAAGCGACCGGCAGGGCTTGCTGTTGCCCCCGCCGGTCGCCTTTTGCTCACTTACTCACTGTACGCCTCACCGTGCCTCACGTTACAGCTGTGCCAAGGGCGCGCTGTGACGTGTCGCGGTGCATCGCGTCGTGCAGCTGACTACAGCTGACTACAGCTGACTACAGGCCGACATCGGCGGGCTGGTAATAGCCCGAATCGATCAGCACGCTCTGGATGTCGTCCTTGACGACGACCTGCGGGTCTTCCAGATAGGTCGGGATGACGCCCGTGCCGTTGTCATAGGTCTCGGTGTCGTTGATCTCGGGTTCGGTACCCGTGACGATGCTCGTGACCATCTTGACCACGCGGTCGGCCAGCGTGCGGGTGTCCTTGAACACCGACATCGACTGCGTGCCCGCCAGCATGTTCTGCACGCTGGTCTTGTCGCAGTCCTGACCGGTCAGAATCGGGAAGTCCTTGTCGGTGTAGCCCGCGGTCACCAACGCGTTGGTGATACCGTTTGCAACCGAGTCGTTGCTCGACAGCACGGCGTCCAGCTTGGTGCCGTCAGGACCGTACTTGTTCGAGCTGATCAGGTTTTCCATGCGCTTCTGCGATTCCTCGGTGCTCCACGACGGGGTCGCACACTGGTCCTTGGTGGTCTGCCCACTGGGAACCACCAACACACCGCTGTCGATGAACGGCTGCAGAATGTCCATAGCGCCGCCCCAGAAGAAGTTCACGTTGTTGTCCGCCGGATCGCCGGTGAACAGCTCGATGTTGAACGGACCCTTTTCGCTATCCAGCTTCAAGGCGTCCTTGATGAACGTCCCCTGCAGGTTTCCGACCTTGGTGTTGTCAAAGGTCGCATAGTACTTCACGGCATCGCTGTTCATGATCAGGCGGTCATAGGCGATAACCGGAATGTTGGCATCCTTGGCGGTTTTCAGTACCTCGGTCAGCGAACCGCCGTCGATGGCGGCGATGACCAACACGCCACAGTTGCCCGAAATCATATTCTCGATGTTTGAAATCTGGGTCGGAATGTCATTGTCGCCGGCATACTGCAGGTCGACGTCGTAGCCCGCAGCCTCGAACGCGCTCTTCATGTTCGAGCCGTCCTGGTTCCAGCGCTGCAGACTCTGCGTCGGCATCGAAATGCCGATTTTCGGCTTCGCCGCCGAATCCGTTGTTGCGCTGTCGTCCGATGCCTTTTGTGCGCAGCCTGCGGCAATACCGATTGCCAGCACCAGCACCAGCCCTAACGCTATCCATTTCTTCACCTTCATACTCCCTACTCCCCTCTCGCAATGGACGCACCCCTTTGTGCGCCCTGTTCATTGTCGCCGCGCCCTCTGTGCGTCCCCGCCGCCCGGTTTCTTATCTGTGCATACTGCCGGCAGCGGTCGAATCTGACGCAAACGCGATCAACCGGCTCAATTGTATCGGTTAGTGGCACCCGGTCAACCAATTCCGTGTTCTTTTTTAAACTTTCTGCATAAAACCGGGATGATGAGGCGGGGGAGTACGTCCCAACGCTTCAGCCAAACCCGGGTTATGGGTGAATGACGTCCTGAATTCCAGCGCCCACCGTCGTCACGACCGTGTTGGGGGTTCTTGTCGGGGGCAATGTGTGCGCGGTCGCGCATCCTCAAGCCGTTTACGCGGACGTCGGGACGTACTCCCCCGATAGGGCATAATGGATCGCGTCGGGTAAATGTGTGTGAACAGGGGGGAAGGGCAATGCGTACACCGAAAGAACGGCAATATGACCTGTTGGGACCGCGCGTGGTCGAGGCTTTGGTTCGGCGCGGGAACGAGGCCGTGTACGTGACGGATGCGGCGGCGGCGCGCGAACAGATTCACGCGTGGTTGTTGCGCGATCAGGTTCGTTCGGTCGGCTGGGGCGGCACCGAAACGATGACGGAATGCGGCGTGTTCGATTTGGTCCGCGAAATGGACCTGGAGGTCATCGATCGCGATACGGCGGAAAGCTTCGAGAAACGCCAGGATATGATGCGGCGCGCGTTGGCGGCCGACGCCTTTCTGATGAGTTTTAACGCGCTGTCGGCAGACGGTATCGCCATCAACATCGACGGAATCGGCAACCGGCTGTCGGCGATGATTTGGGGTCCGAAGTACGTCTATGCGATTGTCGGGATGAACAAAGTGGCGCCCGACTATGATTCGGCGGTCCTGCGGGCGCGCCAGGTGGCTTCCCCGATGAATGCGATTCGGCTGGAATGTGATACGCCCTGTGCCACTACGGGACGATGCGCCGATTGCATGGGGGACAACTCGATTTGCTCGTATTTCGTCGCCAACCGCCGGGTGCGTCCGCGCGGGCGCATCAAGGTCATTTTGGTCGGAGCAGACCTGGGGTTCTAGCGCCGGCAGCCCGCCGGCAGCACACAGAAACCGGCGGGCCGGTAACGTGTTACCAACCCGCCGGTTCGCTGTGTCGTGTTCAGGTTCCGCCCAGTTTGGGCAGCCCGGTTTGGTCCGTCCTTACCCTAATTATGCTCCGCTACGTTCCGTCGCGTATTCCGCCCTGCGGCGCGACAGGATGATCGCAGCCGTTCCGGCACCTGCCAATACCAGCACCACCAGCAGCATCACGAACCCGGTCTGTCCGGTGTCGGGCAGCGGCGTCGTCTTTTTGGGCTGCGGCGTCGGCAGCGGATCGGGATCCGGCACGGTGTGACCCGTCGGCGTATCCGGCGTCGTGGGCGTCGTCGGCGTCGTAGTTCCGGGTACCGTCGGGGTCGTCGGGTTCGACGGCGGGGTGGGGGCTGCCTGTACCGTCAGGTGAAACCACGTCGACGGACGCGGGATTTCAGTCTGGTTGTACAGATCGCGTGCGACGGCGGTAATCGTCGCCTCGCCGGTGCCGACCATGGTGACTCGTCCGCATATGTCCACGCTTGCGACCGAGGTGTCACTGGACGACCACAGGATGACCGGGTCATCGATTGCAAAACCACCGCTTACTGTCCCGGACGTCGTCAGGCTGGAATACCCGGTGGGCAGCACCGCCGTGGCTTCGAACGAGGGATCTCCCAACTGTTTGGTATAGGTTTGGAAGTCGTCGTAGCCGTACGCGGCATCCAAATCGATCGTGCGCGCCAAAACGGTGAAGCGGCATTGTACGAAACTGGCGTCAGTCGACCCGTCGATGGCAGCCGGGGTCGTCTCGGTCGAGCCGCCGGTAACGGCCTCGTGCAGGGTATAGTTCGCCAGCGTATGGAAATCAAAGTTGTACAGACGAATGTCGTTTGCCACCGCAGGATCAAAGCTGATGCGGGCATGCTTCGCCAACGGTACCAGGGTATCGGCTGTGGTTTCATCGGATACCATCGCGTTCCCGAACAGGTAACCGTCGACGTCCGACAGCGCCGTGGCTTTGATATGCACGTTCGGTCCGGTCGTCGCAAAACTGTAGGCGGGCACGTCGAATCCCGGGATTGATCCGGCGTCATCAGACACCAGTTTGATGTAAGCATCCGTGACCAGCCCGCGTCCGTTGCCGGATGCCGTGGTCGGCGCAGCCTTACCCAAACGGCTCAGCACGGTGTTGATGCCTGCCAGCTGGTCGTTGACGGTGGCGACATTCACTCCTCCTTTGGGTTGGCGCACCAACCAAGTATCGTCTGCCAGGTCATAGACGACGTGTTGGTGATTGCTGCTGCCATTCCATGCCTGCAGCACGTCATCCAGGCTTTTGTAGACATAGATCTGTCCGCTGTAGCCGCTGCTCGAGTTGTAGCTGGACGTGCCTGTGGCCGTTCCCACAACATAGACGGCATAGCGATACCCATCCGGCAGCGTGACATTTTTGTACGCGTTCGATGAAATCGCCAGGCGGTCATAGGTCAGCGGTTTCGAGCCTGCAGGCGCGTTGTCTTTGGACAGCAGCGTCGCATCGTCGAACCCGACCGAGGTCAGGTAACCGTCGAACCGCACATCGGCGGTGGTGATTTCAGCGGCGGTGGTGCTGCTGGGGTACTCCACCCAAATCGGCTGGCTGAACCCGGTGGCGGCCGCACGGTCAAAGAACAGATTGCGGATGTTCAGGTTCGGCACCGGGTTCACGTTCACCAGGCGATATGAGGTGGTGGTGAAGTTGTTGCCGCCGCAGTTGACGATGTCGATGTCTTCCAGGTTGACCTGGCCGTCGTTTTGGCGGATGACGTTGATGGCGCCGTTGGGGTTGGTGATGGTGCCCTCTTGGCCGATGTTTTTGACCACGACATCGGACATATAAAAACTGTTGCCTGACGTGCCCTTGACGGTGATCAGGTACTGCCCGCGGTTGGCGGTTCCTTGGTTCGATGATAATGTGGAGAGCGTCCCGGACCACGTGGTGTTCCCCTCGACCGTCTTGCTGTCGGTAAAGGTCAAGAGCTTGTTGCTCCACAACCAGCGGACCCCGTTATCGCTCCATGCGCTGGAGGCCATGATTGTTCCGGCGCTGGCGGGCTTGACCTCATTCAGCACGCCGTAGCCGTCTGCGTCGAATACCAAGTTCTTCCACAGCATGCCGGAATGGGCGACTGCGTACTGTTCCAGCGCGGTGTCTTTGTTGATGGTGCTACCCGAAAGCGTCGCGGTGACGTTCGCCCCGTTGGTGGTCGTACTGAGTCGTACGCTCGCCCACCAAAAGGTGCGCGGCGTGTCTTTGATGACGACCGGGTTGGCACCACGCGGATCGGTGATTCCGACCAGGGCAAAGTCGGTTTCCGACAGTTTGTCCTGGTTGCAGTTGGTGTTGGTATAGGTGCCACCGTCGACAAACACGGTGCGGTTGGCACCGCGCACGTTGTCGCGCAGGTTGATATTCGCACCCCAGTTCATAACCGTACAGGCAAAGATGGTGTCACCATCAGCCACGCCGCTGTTCGACACCGTGCCGGTCTTGCCGTCAAAGGTGACGTATACGGTGCTACCGTGCGGATAGCTGACGTCCTGGGTCAGGAAATAATAGGAAGCTTTGCCCTTGTAGGTGATGGTGGACTCGCGATAGTCACCGTTGTTGAAGGGCCAGGTGCCTGCATGTGCCGTAGGCGTCGGGGTGACCGATGATTGCAGTACCGTCGATGCCCAGGCGGGTGTCGCACACAGACATAACAACATGGTTACCAATGCTGAAAGAACGAACAATCGGATTGTTTTCGAATACGACGTGTTGCATAAAAACGTGCTTCTGACCTTACTCATAGTTCCACTCTCGCTTTCATAGTATGTCTCCATTTACTACGCGATAGGTAGTAAATACCACCTAAACTGTATCACGCTTTATAGTTTTTGTCAAATGTTGCGGCAACGCGGTCACAGAAGCCGTTGCAATATGAAATCAGATAGATAACATATGCAGACACAACGCAGACCATCATACACGAGGCGCTCTTCGCTCGCAGAAAGACCGGGAGGACAGGCAACCGCCGGGACGTGCCCGCCTTGATTGCCGTTATAATGGCGCTATGAGTGACGGGGACAGGCGATACAACGACGGGTGGCCGCTGTGGATGCGCGTGGCGGGTCATGCGCGGCGCGGGTGGTACAACCGGCGCGGGGGTCCGGGTTCCGCCATCATTTTGATGTATCACCGGGTGGCTGATGTTTCCGACGACCCGCATGCGCTGGCGATGGCGCCGCAGCTGTTTCAGGAACAGCTGGCGGCTTTCGTGCGGGAATTCACCGTGCTGCCGTTGCAGGAATTGGTGGGACGGCTGCAGCGCCGGGACGTACTCCCCCGATATGGCTTATGTGTGACATTCGACGATGGGTATGCGGATAATTTCACGACGGCCTTGCCGATTTTGCGTGCGTGCGGGGTGCCGGGGACGTTTTTTGTGGCGGGTGCCGGGCTGGATGCGGCGTATCGCTATGGGTGGGAACACCACGCCCCTGACCTGTATGAACACGTGGATGCGGAGACGTTGGCAGCGGCCGCCGCCGACCCGCTGGTGACCATAGGCGGGCACACGATGACGCATCCGCATTTGGCGCAGTTGAACTATCGGCAGCAGTTGGGGGAAATCGCGGATAACCGGCGGATGCTGGCTGACATCACGGGGCAAGCGGTCACGCTGTTTGCGTACCCTTTCGGTTGGGTCGAGGACTACCGGGCGTCGCGACAGGCGGTGGCGGATGCGGGGTATGCGGCGGCGGTCACGACGACGGCAGGCTTGGTCACGCGACGCAGCGCCGATCTGCTGGAGTTGCCGCGCGAGGACGTGCACGCGATGCCCGCGGACGCCGCGGTCGCGTTTTTGCGCCACGCGTTTGGGGGATAGCCGTGCCGTAGCGGGGCGCCGGCACGGCGGTGTGTCGGTTCGTCGCCGGTTGTGTCGCTAAACCCGTCCCGCCAGCAGCCGTCCCATTGACGCCGCCCGGTCCCATTCATCCCAGCTCAGCTCCCCATCCGCGCGCTCATGGCGCACCGACAGCGACCCGACCGCATCGATGTGGCACGACGCCAGCATGCGCCGCAGCTCGCGCACCTGGGCACCGCCGCCCGCCGTGCCACCCGCGCCTCCGCGTACGCCGGCTGCCGCCCGACCCAGCCCCGCGAAAAACGCGCCGACGTTTCCGCCGCCACCGGCCCCCGTGATGATCAGCGCCCGTTTGACCCGGCGCGCCAACGGGGTCAGCCGCAGCGCCTCTGCGTCCAAGCCCGGCAGCTGCGCCTGACCATCCCCCTGAAACCAGGTCCGCAGCCGTCGCGTCAGCGCCGCAAACGCCCGCAGGTTCGCGCGCCCCGCCGTGGGTGCCCCCAGTATCACCGCATCCGCCGCGGCAATCGCCGCCGACAGTTCCGGCAAATCGTCCGGAATCTTGCAGCCGTCCCCCAACGCGCACAGCCCGCATCCCACGCAGTCGCGAATCCGAAAATCCGCCAAACGCAAGCGCCTGACCTCGGCTCCGGCATTCTCCGCCG
The DNA here is from genome assembly GCA_031272275.1 of Actinomycetes bacterium. GTDB lineage: Bacteria > Actinomycetota > Coriobacteriia > WRKU01 > WQUG01 > JAISUC01. The sequence goes on from JAISUC010000003.1 coordinate 182,399, forward strand.
CCTCTGCCGCCGCCGCCAGCGTCCGACTGACCGCGCCGTGCCCGCGCCCCGCATCCAACGCCACTATCCTCATGTGCCCCGTCCCTCCAGACGCGCCAGCTGCTCCTCCAGCTGACGAACCAAACCCTCGTGCTGCCCCACGACGCCGGCCAGGGCATCCAACCCGGCCGCCCTCTGCGCCTGTGTCAGCTGCGGGTCATCCGCAATGTGTCGTGCCTGTAATTGCAAACGCTCCAGCTGCGAGCGTTGCTCGTCCAGCTGGGCGCGGATTATTTGACTGCGTTTCACGCGGGGGAGTGCGTACGAAAATCTCAGTTTCAATGCAAACGGGTCGCGGGTTTTCGTCACCGGTTCCGGTGTCGCCAACCACTCCATCAGCGAATCGCGCCCCGCGCGCGTGATCGAATACACCCGCCGGTCGGGTCTGCGTTCGCCGCGCGTGCGCCGCTCGGTCACCAGCGACCGGTCCGCCAGGCGTTCCAGCGTGCGGTAAATCTGAGCCTGGTCCGCCGTCCAATAGGCGCTGACGCTGCCGGCAAAGCAGCGTCGCTTCAGGTCGTAGCCTGTAGACGGGGCCTCGTTCAAAAAGCCCAAAATGGCGTGTTCCAGTGACACCTTCCCTGTACGTTCCCCCTGGTCCGTGTCGGTGCGTGCGTTTTCCTGCGACCCGGTCGGCATCTGTCGGTTCCTGTGCTTGGACGATCCGCGGCGTTCCTTTGCATGGGTTCGCCGCCGTCCGATGGCAGCCGACGTTATACGCCGTCAGCCGTCGTTATACGTCCGTGACAGAATCATCCGGTCGCGTTATATGTGCAGTCAAATATATGATAAAACATATAAAACTGTCAACAGTCCACCCCTAACCGTCAACTACTGACAGCCCCACCGCCGGCCGTCGAATACACGTCACTGGCGTCACCGGGATCGTGCATTAGTCCTTGTAGGGGAGTGGGGAATGTGACATAAAATAAGCAGGTAGCCTGATGCTGGGTCGCAGACGGTTAACCTGGAATTACTGGAATAGCCGCCGCGGCGTCAGCTGCGGCGGTTGTGTATGTAATCAATAATGATCAATACAGTGGCGACAAGCTTGCGCGGCAATCCACCGGGCAGGTTACAACCCCCAAACGTCATTGCGAGGGCGGCGGGCTTTGCCGCCCGCGGCAATCCACCGGGCAGGTTACAACCCCCAAACGTCATTGCGAGGGCGGCGGGCTTTGCCGCCCGCGGCAATCCACCGGGGCGGGTGGCCACCCGCCCCGGATCAATGATTCGGATGCGCACGCGTGCGCATCCTCAACGTCACGTGTTCGCGCAACGGAAATGCTCGTTTCGCTCAGGGGGCGGCACGGAGTGCCGCGCTACGGGGATTCCATCAATTGAAACTTCGCTGATTGACCTATCAGCCATATCGTTGGTTTGGACACATCACCGGCAATTGCAGGACGCCCTGTAGGGGGGCACTCCGTGCCCCCGCGTGGCGACGGTAGTCGCCACAGAACAGGTCCCGTGGCGTGCTTTTCGCCACGGGGCATTACGGGGGGTTTGCGTCCGGTTCTGGTAGGATGTAACAACTTGTTCGCTGACCATCGGGAGGTGCTGCGGTGTATTTCGGCTATGGCGACATTTCGTCTTACCGGTTTTTGCAGGCAGGCGTCTTTTGGGTGCTGGCGTGTTCGCTCGCGTTTTGCGTGGCGTTCATTATCGGCGCGCGCCGGGGCGGACGAGCGGCGGCGCGTTATGTGACGACGTCCGGTTGGGTCTTCGTGGCGGGCATGGTCGCGATTGCCGCCTGGGCGCTGATTTCCGGACAGCTGGGCGATTTCGTTTTGGCATTCGGCGTCGGCGTGTTGATTGAACTGCTGATGTTTGCGGCGGGCTGTATCGGGATCATGTGGTTTATGCCGATGCAATATGCACGCAGCCGCATATTGATAGATGAGAAGTTCGGTTCACGGGAAGCCCTGCGCCGCGCGAAAGAGGATGCGAAACGCGCGCAAGAGGCGGCGTATCGTGCATCACTGGAACGCGCAGCCGGCGCGAACGCAGACGCAGACGTTCCGCAACCCGGCGAACCGACCGAACCGACCGAACCGACCGAAAAGGACTGACAGGCTTGACGACCATGGGTAACACCGAAACGTTTCAACACATGCTGGGCCGGCGCATGCTGGTGCTGGAAGGCGCGATGGGCACCATGCTGCAGACCGCGGGCATCGACATCGCGGGCGCGCCCGAAGAACTGAACCTGACGCACGCCGACGCCATCATCGACATCCACCGCCGGTATTGCGCAGCCGGCGCGACCTGTGCCATCACGAACACCTTCGGAGGCTCGCGCCCCAAGCTGGACGCGCACGCCTGTGGCGACCGTGTGGGACAGCTAAATGCTTCCGCCGTCCGTCTGGCTCGCGCGGGCGGTGCTCCCTACGTCTTGGCGGATATCGGACCGACCGGTCTGGTCTTGGACCCGCTGGGTTCCGCCGATTTCGAAACGGTCTATGCGGCGTTTCTGGAACAGGCGCGGGCGCTGGCGTCCCAAGCACCGGATGCGTTTCTGTTGGAAACCTACACCGATATTGCAGAGGCGCGCTGTGCCGTACTGGCCTGTCGCGAGGCCGCACCGGAAATTCCCGTGTTGGCGCTGGTGACCTTTGGCGTGGACGGACGCATGGAGCTGTCGGGGACCGACCCGGCGACCGCCGCGCTGATTCTGCAGGCGGCAGGAGCCGCTGCGGTCGGTATGAACTGCGGCTTGGGACCGGATCAGATGCTGCCGCTGCTGGAACAGATGGCAGCCGGCTGCGACTTGCCGCTGGTGGTGCAACCGAACGCAGGCTTGCCCCGGCTGGATGCAGACGGCAACACGGTTTTCCCGGGAACGCCCGATGACTTTACGGATTTCAGTCGCACGGCTGCGGCCTTGGGCGTGGCCGCCATCGGGTCGTGTTGTGGATCGAACCCCGATTTCACCGCGGCCATCGCGGCGGTGGTGGGTAACGCCGACGTCGTGGCGCGTGATGCGGGCAGCAACACCGGTGTCACCGCCGTCGCCAGCCCGCAGCAAACGGTGCGCATCGGCGGGACGGAACCGGTTCGCCTGATCGGCGAGCGCATCAACCCCACGGGCAAACCCGAACTGCGCGAAAGCCTGATGAGCGGATCCATGACCGTCGTGCGCAGGTTCGCCGCCGAACAACAGGCGGCAGGTGCCGATTTGCTGGATGTGAATGTCGGGGCCGCCGGTATTGACGAGGCCACGGTGCTGCCCGCGGCGGTGCGTGCGGCGACGTCGGCGGCGACCCTGCCGCTGTCGATTGACACGACCGACGCGGCGGCGCTGGAGGCCGCACTGCGTCGTTACCCCGGGCGCGCGCTGGTGAACTCGGTCACCGGTGAAGCGCGCAGCATCCAACGCGTCCTGCCGTTGGTTGCGCGTTACGGCGCCTGTGTGGTGGTGTTGGCGTTGGATGATAACGGGATTCCGGCAACGGTCGAGGGCAGACTGGACGTTGTGCGCCGCGTGCGCGAAGGTGCCCGTGCTGCGGGTATCGATGACAGTCGGCTGCTGGTCGACGGCCTGGTCATGGCGGCTGCCGCCGACCCCGTGTCCCCCGACACGACTTTGGATGTCGCACGCCGTGTGCGTACGGAACTGGGACTGTCCACCCTGTTGGGTGTCAGTAACGTCAGTCATGGCCTGCCCAACCGCGCGGCACTGAACGCGGCGTTTTTGACCGCGGCTGCCGCCGAGGGGCTGTCTGCCGCCATCGTGAACCCGAACGACACCGTTATTCGCGAGGCGGTCGGCGTGGCGAACCAAACGCGCAGCCGGTCCGGTATTGACGATTCCGCCCCCGATACTGCCGCCCGCGCTGCATTCAACGCGCTGCTGACCGACGCCCTGAAACCTGCGGCACCGGAAGGCGCCGGGACGCACTCCCCCGACCAATGGGACGCATTGCCTGCGGAGGACAGGTTGCGCGACGCCATCACATTCGGTGACACGGATGGGGCGCCCGACCTGGTCGACCGACTGGTTGCGGACGGCATGGCACCGGCTGCCATCATCGCCGACGTGTTGACCCCGGCAATCCGCGCGCTGGGCGACGGATTTGCGACCGGCGAAGTGTTTTTGCCGCAGCTGATGGTCGCCGCAGACGCGATGAAGGCGGCCGTGGCGCGCGCGAAAAGTCACCTGCCCGCAGCTGACGCGCAGTCTGTGGCAGGACGGGTCGTGTTCGCGACGGTGAAAGGCGACATACATTCCATCGGCAAAGATATCTGTATCTCGCTGTTGGAAAGCCAATCGTTTCAGGTCACCGACTTGGGCGTGGACGTGGCGGCACAGGCGGTGTTGGATGCCGCTCGTGACACGTCAGCCGACCTAGTTTGCCTGTCCGCGCTGATGACGACGACCCTGCCTGCGATGGCAGACACCGTGGCGCTGTTGCACGACTGCGTGCCCGATGTCGCGGTCGGCGTGGGCGGTGCGGTGGTGACGCGCGACTGGGCGACGCAGCACGGAGCGCTGTATACCAAAGACGCGCCACAGCTGGTAGAGGTGGCGACGCGTTTGGTGGCGGAACAGACAAAGTAACCGCAGTGATTGCAGAAACCGGAACCGTCCCGCTCGAATCGGACCGAGCTTACGAAACCGACGAAACCGACAAAGCAGACGAGACAGACTGAATAGGAGTAGCTGCGCGCACATGAAAACGACGAATCTATTTATGCAGGGGCCGGTGTTTTCGATCGAGGTCTATCCGGTCAAGAAAAATGCACCCATCGAGGTCGTGTATCGCGCGGTCGATGCGCTGGCGGGCTTGGCACCTGATTTCATCAGCGTCACCTATGGGGCGGGCGGCGGCGCAGTCACCAGTGCCGCGACCGTTGAAATCGCCAGCCTGGTCAAAAACACCTATGGTATCGAGGCGGTCGCCCACATTCGCGGCATCGACCTGACCGCACCCGAGGTCGACAGCCTGTTGGGCCGCTTGCGTCGCCACAACATCGAAAACGTGCTGGCGCTGCGCGGCGACGTCCTGCCCGGTATGGAACAGACCGGCGAGTTCAATCACGCGAGCGACCTAGCGTCCTATATCCACGCCGAATGCGGTGACGAGTTCAACGTACTGGGGGCGGCCTACCCCGAGGTTCATACCGAGGCGGCAGATGCCGAAAGCGACCTGGCGATGCTGGCGCTGAAAGTGCGCTCGGGCGTCAGCCACCTGTTGACGCAGCTGTTTTTCGACAACGACGCGTACTTCCGATTCCTGGAACGTGTGCGTGCAGCCGGCATCGACGTGCCCATCCAGCCCGGTATCATGCCGATAGTCAACGCGCGTCAGGTCGAGCGCATGGTGCAGCTGTCCGGCTGCTCGCAGCCGCCGGCGTTTCGTGCGATGATCGAACGCTATGGCGACGACGACGCGTCCCTGCGCGCCGCCGGTATCGAATACGCCATCGAACAGTGCCGCGACCTGCTGGCGCGCGGCGCCGACGGCATCCACCTGTATCCGATGAACGACCCGGACACCGCATCCGCGATACTGTCCGCCATCCGCTAAGCATCGCCGGCGACTGCCGCGCCATTTGCCTAAAAACATCGCGTGCGCAGCCCCGATTTACGGTACTATCGTATAGTTATGTTGAACGTGGCGTCACACGACGCCCGGGGAGCACGTGCAGCCTGCACGGAAACGGTTACGCGGCGTAGCAAGCAGGCTCAATTGGGCTCGATAGCAAGTGGGAAGGCAGACGGGGAAGAACGATTGATGATGGGAAGCAGCGGCACCCAACAAATAGTGGCACTGTGTCTGGGCGTGCTGTCCGGTTCGCTGATGGTGGCGATCTTGGTGTTCGTACCCCACATGATTCGCCGTCGTAAACGGGTCGTTTCCGCGGCAATCGCCGGGACGCACTCCCCCCCGACGGCAGCTGCCACCGCAACCGCCACCGGCGCCGCACCCGCGCCGGCATCCGCACCCACCACCCCTCTTTCGACCATCGATGCGACGGCCAACCTGACCGGTCCGCTGCTCGCGATAATCATCAGCTTCATCTATGGGATGGCGATTATTTTCATCTATCGCCTGTTCGATCCCACCCACCTGGTTTGGTTCGGCGTGGCGGAAATCATGTGGTTTCTGCTGGGCCTCGTGGTCTATGCCGTCCGAAAAATTGCAATCGACAGAAAACTTCGGGAAAAACAGTAAAGGAGGGTTGAATGGCAGCAGAAACTGTGGCACAGGGACCGCTTCAGGTATTGCCGGAGAAAGTCGAGCACCTACTCCAGACACTGGATCCGACTTCGATTTTCCCCAGCCAGGCCTACAACGAGCACGGTCATCTTCAGCGCATTCTCAGTATCGGGCAATGGACGATTTCGGTGAACACCGTCTATTTCATCCTGACCAGCATTTTGGTGCTGGTGCTGGTACTGGTGATGGCGAAGAAAATCAAGCTCGTGCCCAAGGGGCGGGGCGTCAACGCGTTCGAGTTCCTGGTGGAATTCGTGCGCAACAACGTCGGCGGCATCATCAAACATGACCGCAAAAAGTACGAACCGTTCCTGTTGACGTGTTTCGTGTTCATCCTGATCAGCAACTTGATCGGTCTGATTCCCGGGGCAAAACCGGGTACCGGCATCATCGCCGGCACCTTTGCACTGGCAATTGTCGTACTGGTCTACTTTAACGCGGTCGGAATGAAGGCGAAAGGCGCCGGCAAATACTGGCTGGGTCTGGTACCGCACGGAGTCCCGGGCTGGATCGCACCGATTATCTGGCTCATCGAGTTCATCTCGATGTTGCTCCGTCCCATCACGTTGGCGCTGCGTCTGTTCGCGAACATGTACGCAGGTCACATCATCTTGGGAATCTTTGCGTTGCTGACCGGGTTGTTCGCTCAGGCGACATTCCAGGGGTTGGGTCTCTACATCGCGGCATCGCCGGCATGGCTGATATTGCTGATCGGGCTCTATTTGCTCGAGCTGGTCGTCGCGTTCGTGCAGGCCTACGTGTTCTCGCTGTTGACGGCGGTCTATATCGACTCCGCAACCGCGGCGCACTAGGAAAAACAGGGGGAGTACGTCCCGCAGCCGCGGGCGTCCCCGACAAGTTTGGGAATATGCGACTTTCGTGGGATACGCGAAAGTCCCTGACACAAGGAGGATGTAACACATGGAAGGTTTGGCTACTTGGGGATACCCCATTGCCGTTTGTGGCGCTGCCATCGGCATCGGATTGATCGGTCTGAATGCCGCGAAGTCCATCGCCCGTCAGCCCGAGGCCGGCGGTACGATTCAGACGGTCTTTATTCTGGGCGCTGCCTTTATCGAGGCACTGACGCTTTTGGCCTTCGTTTTGAACCTGATCGGCTAGTCGCACATGCAGGCTACAGAAAACGAAGCAAAAGGAGGAGGTGTGTCGATGAAACGGAAGATTTGCGCGGGTCTGATCGGTCTGGGCGTGTTGCTGACTCCGGCGCTGGCGTTTGCCGAAGAGGCTGCTGAAATGGCCGAAGAAGCCGCCGAGGGCAGCACGGGGCTGTTGGCATCCCCGATTTTCCCCACGCTGACCGAGTTCATACCGATGTTGATCGCGTTTATCGTCGTGGCAGTCGTGCTGATTAAAGTCGCCTGGCCGATGGTGATAAAGGCGCTGGACGAGCGTGCCGACAAAATCGAGAATTCGCTGAAGTCCGCCGAACAGGCAAAGGTCGAGGCTGAGGAAGTCCTGAGCGAAGCCCAGGACCAGCTGGCCGGCGCCCGTCAAGAGGCCGGTCAGATCGTCGAGTCCGGTCGTCAGGCAGGCGAGACGACCCAGGCCGAGATCATTGCAAAGGCCGAGGCCGAGTCCGCCGCCATCGTCGAGCGCGGACGGCAGACAATCGCCGCCGAAAAGAAAGCCGCTTTGACCGAGGTCAAGACCAAGGCCGCCGACTTGGCCGTGGGTATTGCCTCGAAAATTCTGGGCGAAAAGCTCTCGCCCGAGGTCGATGCCCGTCTGATTGATGCGGCCATCACCGAGATGGGCGGTTTCAATGACTAGCGTAAACGACAAGAATGTGTTGGTGGCTCAGGTGGCTACGGCGTCACCGCTGAGCGACGCGGCACGTGCACGTCTTGTCGAGAAATTGACCACACAAGCGGGACAGCCCGTCGAACTGGAGGAACGTGTCACGCCGGCCGTCATCGGCGGCATCCGGGTACAACTGGGTGACCGACTGTATGACGCGACGGTGCTTGCGCGTTTGCGGGCCGTTCGCAGCGCTCTCGTCAACGCAGGGGAGGTGTAAGGCTCATGGCAGAAGTAACGTTGGATGCGACGGCGCTGGATCAGTTGCTCGTCGGTGCCGTGGATGCCTGGAAACCCGACGCTGCGGTCGAGACCGTCGGAACGGTCATCCAGGTAGGCGACGGAATCGCCCGTGTTGCCGGTCTGGACGGGGCCATGCAAGGTGAGCTCTTGGAGTTCAGCGCGCAGGACGGTCGCGTCGTGGCGGGACTGGCTCTCAACCTCGAAGAGGGCGAGATCGGTGCCGTGTTGACCGGCGACGTAGACGCCGTGAAAGAAAACGACCTGGTGCGCTCCACCGGTCGTCTGGTCGACGTGCCGGTGGGCGAGGGCCTGCTGGGTCGCGTCGTCAACCCCTTGGGTGAGCCGCTGGACGGAAAGGGACCGATTTCCTATGACGGTCGCCGCCCCGTCGAGTTTCGCGCACCCGGTGTCATCGAGCGCAAGGGCGTCCATCAGCCCATGCAGACCGGTCTGTTGGCCGTCGACTCGATGATTCCGATCGGTCGCGGTCAGCGCGAGCTGATCATCGGCGACCGCCAAATCGGTAAGACCGCAATCGCCATCGACACCATCATCAACCAGCGCGATACCGACGTGATTTGCGTCTATGTCGCCATCGGTCAAAAGGCGTCGACGGTTGCAGGTATCGTCGAGACTTTGGAAAGCTATGGCGCGATGGAAAAGACCATCGTCGTTTCCGCCGCCGCATCCGACAGCGCGCCTTTGCAGTACATCGCTCCGATGGCAGGCTGTGCCATGGGCGAGTACTTCATCTATAACGGCGCCGATGGAAAGCCCGCCAACGAGTCTAACCCCGGACGCCACGTGCTGTGTGTCTATGACGACCTGAGCAAGCAAGCGGTCGCGTATCGTCAGATGTCGCTGACGCTGCGTCGTCCCCCCGGCCGCGAGGCCTATCCGGGTGACGTGTTCTATCTGCACTCGCGTCTGTTGGAGCGCGCGGTCAAGCTGTCCGACGCCAACGGCGGCGGCTCGCTGACGGCACTGCCCATCATCGAGACGCAGGCAGGCGACATTTCGGCATATATCCCGACCAACGTGATTTCGATCACCGACGGTCAGATATTCCTGCAGTCCGACCTGTTCTTCCAGGGCATCCGTCCCGCCATCAACCCCGGTATTTCGGTGTCGCGTGTCGGTGGTAACGCACAGATCAAGGCCATGAAACAGGTCGCCGGATCGCTGCGTTTGGACTTGGCACAGTATCGCGAGATGGAGGCATTCGCCCAATTCGGGAGCGACCTGGACGACGCCACCAAACAGATCCTGAACCGCGGTGCCCGCGTCGTCGAGCTGCTGAAGCAGCCGCGCTACGTCCCGATGCCGGTCGAGAATCAGGTCCTGTCGATATTTGCCGTCAACAAAGGTTTTGCCGACCCCATCGATCCGTCTAAAGTCGCGGCGTTCCGTGACGGGCTGATTGACTATGTCAGCACGAACCACGCCGACTTGCTGGCCGCGATTCGCGACGAGGGCAAGATCAGCGACGAGACCGATGCCGCCCTGACCGAAGCGATCGCCGCCTATGCGCAGGCATTTGTGGCATAGGAAGTGAGCTGAGGACATGGCGAATCTGAAAGAGATCAAAAAACGCATCAACGCCACCGGCGCGATGCGCCAGGTCACCCGTACCATGGAGATGGTCTCGACGGCAAAGATTCGTGGTGCACAAAACCGTATCGAACATGCTCGACCCTATGCGGCGGCTCTCGCCAAAATACTGGGACGGGTGACAAAGGCGGCGGGTAACATCGCACATCCCCTGTTGGAGGTCCGCGAGGACGTACAGCGGGTGATGATCGTGGCGGTCGCATCCGACCGCGGTCAGGCAGGTGCCTTTAACTCGAACGTGATTCATCTGACCGAAGCCCGGCTGAATGAGCACCGGGCTGCGGGTCATACCGTCGAGTTGGTTTCCGTCGGGCGCAAGGTTGCGGCGTATTTCCGCTATCGCGGAATCGAGCCCGACCTGTCCGTGGAAGGTCACAGCGGTTCTCCCACCTATGAGGACGCAAAGGCACTGGCAGATCGCATAATCGCCGAGTACAGCGCGGCCGAAATCGATCAGGTCGTGTTGATTTACAACCGCTTTGTGAACGTGGCGACCCAGCGTCCCGAGATCACCTATCTGTTGCCCGCCAAATCCGAGGAAATGGCGGACGATGGTGCGGATGAGGCCGGCGCGGCACTGGATTACCTGTTCGAGCCGTCGGCAGAAAGCGTTCTGGAAACGCTGTTGCCGAGCTACGTCGAGTCCTTGGTTTTCAAGGCGCTGCTGGAATCGGCGGCCAGCGAGCATGGTGCCCGCCGTACCGCGATGAAGGCCGCGACCGACAACGCAGAGACCATGATAAATACCCTGACGCGTTCCTATAACCGGGCACGCCAGGCGGCCATCACCACCGAGATCGCCGAGATCGTCGGTGGGGCGGCGGCCCTGGAAGGGTAACACGAATGGATGATTGAGTTGTTTCGTTCAGCTCAGCATCCAAAGAAAGGAAAGACTTTATGGCGAATGTTGGCAAGATAGTCAGCGTGGTCGGCGCGGTCGTGGACCTGGAGTTCGCGCCCGAGTCGATGCCTGCAATCTACAACGCGCTCAAGGTCGAGGTCGATACACCGATTGGCCACGTGTCGACGATACTCGAGGTGCAACAGCACCTGCCGGGCAACATTGTCCGTGCCGTTGCCATGTCATCCACCGATGGCTTGCAGCGCGGTATCGAGGTCGAGGACACGGGCGAGCCCATGAAGATGCCGGTGGGTGATGCCACCCTGGGTCGCATCTGGAACGTTATGGGTCAGCCCGTCGACGGAAAACCGATGCCCGATGGCATCGACACCTGGTATCCCATCCACCGTCCCGCACCGCAGTTTTCGGAATTGGAGCCCAAGACCGAAATCTTCGAGACGGGAATCAAGGTCATCGACTTGCTGGAACCCTACATCAAGGGCGGCAAGACGGGACTGTTCGGTGGTGCCGGTGTAGGCAAGACAGTCGTCATCCTTGAGCTGATTAACAACTTGGCCCAGGCAAGCGGTGGTACCTCCGTGTTCACCGGCGTGGGCGAGCGTACCCGCGAGGGTACCGACCTGTTTACCGAGATGTCGGAATCCGGCGTCATCAACAAGACCTGTCTGGTCTACGGACAGATGAACGAGCCGCCCGGTGCGCGTCTGCGCGTCGGTCTGGCGGGTCTGACCGAGGCGGAGTATTTCCGCGACAAGGGCCAGGACGTGCTGTTGTTCATCGACAACATCTTCCGTTTCACCCAGGCGGGCTCCGAGGTATCGGCGCTGCTGGGTCGTATGCCCTCCGCCGTGGGTTACCAGCCGACGCTGGCGACCGAGATGGGTCAGCTGCAGGAACGCATCACCTCGACTGCCACCGGTTCAATTACGTCGGTGCAGGCGATTTACGTCCCGGCAGACGACCTGACCGACCCCGCGCCTGCGACGGCGTTTACCCACCTGGATGCGACGACGACGCTGTCGCGTGCCATCGCCGAAAAGGGCATCTATCCGGCGGTCGACCCTCTGGACTCGACCAGCCGCGCACTGGATCCCGAAATCGTCGGCGAAGAGCACTATCGCGTCGCCCGTGCGGTCCAGGAAACGCTGCAGCGCTACAAGGACCTGCAGGACATCATCGCGATTCTGGGTATGGACGAGCTGTCCGAAGAGGACAAGCTGACCGTGTCCCGTGCGCGTAAGCTGGAACAGTTCCTGTCGCAAAGCTTCCACGTGGCGGAGCAGTTCACCGGAAACCCGGGTGTCTACGTCAAACTGGAAGACACCGTCAAGGGCTTCGGCGAGGTCGTAGACGGCAAGCACGACGATGTGCCCGAGCAGGCGTTCCGCTATGCCGGCACCATCGAGGACGTGCTGGAGCGCGCAGAGAAACTGAAGGCCCAGTCGGCGAAGTCGGCGGCGTAACCCGGTGAGGAGGTGCATCTGATATGGCACGCTCTTTGTTGGTGGAAGTCGTCACCCCCGACGCGACGGTCTTTTCCGGCGAAGTCGAAAGTGTGGTCGTGACCACACCGGAAGGCGAGCTGGGGGTGCTGCCGATGCACGCACCGCTGGTTGCCCGCTTGGGCAAGGGGCAGCTGCGGCTGCGCCCTGTCGGCAAAGAGGCGGCACAGGTCTTTACGACCGAAGGCGGCTATTTCCAAGTCGCCGAGGACAAGGCCATCGTGCTGACCGACTCGGCACAAGCCGCCGACGCAGCCTAGGCACGTCGCTTCGATTGGATGATGGCCCGCAGTCAGCCGCACGTCATTGCGAGCGGACGATAGTTCGCGTGGCAATCCGGTGGTGCCGTAAGGCACCACACGACAGCTCCCGTGCCCGGCACGGGGGCAATGCAGTGTAACAATTAGGGGGCGATGCGGATGCATCGCCCCCCGTGCATTGCCGGTGTGCGATGATAGTTACATGGCTGATGCATACCTTCTCGTGAAAAACTCCCCCCACCTGTCGGGGACCGTGCATGTTTCCGGGGCGAAAAACTCCGCGCTGAAACTGATGGCGGCGTCCCTGTTGATTGACGGCGTCACATGCCTGGAAAACGTGCCCGACATCAGTGACGTGCACTTGATGGAACAGGTATTGCAGGCGCTGGGCGTCGTGGTGACCCGGACGGATGCCCACACCGTGCAACTGGATGCGCGTAATCTGGGAAAACCTATCGCACCCTATGAACTGGTCGCGCGCATGCGCGCATCGACCGCCGTACTGGGACCGCTGGCCGCCCGTATGGGACAGGCGGCGGTGGCGCTGCCCGGCGGCTGCAACATCGGCTCGCGCAAAATCGACATGCATATCGCGGGGCTTACGGCACTGGGTGCCGACTGCCGCATCGAACACGGCTATATCAAAGTCCGCGCGCATCAGGGGTTGACTGCAGCCGACGTGACGCTGGAGTTTCCCAGCGTGGGTGCCACTGAAAACCTGATTATGGCGGCCGCGCGCGCCCGCGGAACCACGCGCATCTATAACGTCGCTCGTGAACCGGAAATCTGTGACTTGGTAGACTTTTTGCAGGCGGCGGGTGTCAGCATCGAGGGCAGGGGAGGACCCGACCTGGTGGTTCACGGAACCGATACGCTGCACCCGGTGACGCATCGCGTGATCGGGGACCGCATCGAGGCCGGCACCTTTTTGATTGCCGGAGCACTGTGTGCAGGGCCGGTCACCGTGACCGGGTTCGTGCCGTCTGATTTGGGTATCGTGCTGGATAAGCTGCGCTCGGCAGGAGCGCAACTGGATATTACCGATGCCGCGGTGACCGTCACCGGCACCGTCCCGATTCAGCCGGTGGACGTGCAGACCTTGCCCTTCCCCGGTTTTCCGACCGATATGCAGGCGCAGTTCATGGCGTATATGGCGCTGGCAGACGGAAACAGTATCATCAGCGAAAACGTCTTTGAGAACCGCTTTATGTTCGCTGACGAAATCGGGCGGATGGGGGCCGACATCCGTATCGAGGGCAACCATGCCCTGGTCAAAGGTATCTCCCGCCTGTCCGCGGCCCCGGTAATGTGCCCGGATTTACGCGGCGGGGCGGCGCTGGTTCTGGCGGCGCTGGTGGCAGACGGCGAGACGCGCATCAGCGACATCCACCATATCGATCGCGGCTACGAAGATCTGTGCGGGAAACTGCGCGCACTGGGCGCCGATATTCAGCGGCACTGACCCCGACGGGGTGGCGGTGGGTGGTGGGACATACTCCCGTTAATTAAAAATGCGAGGAAGTACGGTTTGTTTGACAGTTTTATGTGTTGCTTGAAAGGAATGTGTTCGTATGTCGAAAGTTGAAAAAGCGCAGCAGCGTCCGTTCTATGGCTGGGTAATCGTCGCCTGTGCATTTCTGGTCATTTTCCTGCATATGTCAATCCGCGGATCGTTCGGGGTGTTTTTGGCTCCGATGGGGGCGGACATGGGCTGGACGACCGCGCAGACCTCGATGGGGCTGTCGGTGTTCATGGTCTGTTACGGCATCGCGGCGGTGTTTGCCGGGTCGAACATGGACCGGTTCGGGCCGCGCCCGGTGTTTATCATGCACGGGCTGTTGCTGGGCGCAGGCATTTTTCTGTCCGGGTACGCACGGCAACCTTGGCATTTCTACCTGAGCTATGGGGTTGCGGGCGGCACGGGTGCCGGTGCCCTGTTCGCGCCGCCCACCGCAATGGTGCGCAAGTGGTTTTTGCGCGATTTGGGGCGCGCGATGGGAATCGCGACTGCGGGGACGGGGCTGGGCTTCGGGCTGGCGCCGATTGTGTCGATGTGGCTGATTCGTGTGCTGTCCTGGCAGGACGCGATGCGGATTCTGGGCGCTATCGTGGGCGTGGGCGTGGTGATCGTGGCGCTGTTCACCAAACGCGACCCCGAATCCATCGGGCAGGTGCCCTTGGGCTATGAAGATGCGGGCGGGTTTGATGCAGCCGTCGCCGATTTGGCTGAAACGGTCGGTGACGTGCCGGCGGCAGAGGATGCGGTTGTGGCCGAAATGGAAGATGTGGACGCGGCCGATTATTCGTTCAGCCTGGCACAGGCGCTGCGTACGCCGGCGTTTTGGCTGTGCGCGGGGCTGTGGTTTTGCTCGAACTTTGCCGAGTTCACGGTCTATTCGCATTCGGTGAACTATGCGACCCTGGATTTGGGATTCGATAAGACGCTTGCCACGGTGCTGTTTTCGCTGATCGGGTTCAGCTTTATGGTGGCGGGTCCCATCGGGGGAGCCTTTGTCGACCGGCTGACTGCGCGGATGGCAGGCGACGGTTTCGCGGCGCGCAAGCGGGTGCTGGCGACCTTTTACGGAATATCGATGGTGACCGCGATTGCGCTGCAGTTTATTCGCACCCCGGTGGCTTATGGGATCTATTGTGTGTGCTATGGGGCGGCGTACGGGACCTATATCCCGGCGGTTGCGGGATATGTCGGGACCGTGTTCGGGCGCAAATTCATGGGACGTATCTGGGGCGTCGTGACGTTGATCGGCATGGCGGGCGGCGCAGGTATCGCCCCGGTATTTGCCGGCTGGCTGCGCGATTTGACCGGGAACTATGCGCTGGCGATTTGGTGTTCGGTGTTGATGTATGCCATCACGGTGGTGCTGGTATTGGCCGTCCGCAAACCGAAAGCCCCGGCGGCGTAAGCCGCCGGACTGCAGTCCCCGTCACGCGTATTTCGTGATGGGGGCATCTGAGCGACCGGAGTGTTGCGCGACTACCTTGTGATGCATATCGCCCGTCTGATATACCGAATAAAAGTACCTGACTAACGCTCTGTTTCTGTTAGGATGGAATACGGGTAGCCTGGTGTATGCAGGCGGTTGACCATTTCCCGAAAGGGGGTGGTCCGGCATGAAAGATAAGTTAAGTGTCATTGTGCTGTTCATTACGGCAATACGCGAACTTATTGCCGTTGTCGTAGTCATTACTGATTACATACAAAGCCGCCGCAGCTGACGCCGCGGCGGTTTATCCTAAAACCTAGGTCAGCCGTCTGCGACCACAGCATCAGGCTACCTGCTTATTTTATAACAAATTCGGCGCATTCCCGCAAGCCCTTTGGCATCATTTCACAAACTATGACTTGACAGTGAACTATTCTGGGGGGTAAAGTGGTGTCAACTCGTTAAGAGGGTAGCCGTAAGGCACACAGACCGACAGATGAGCTAAGAGAGGGACCGAAAGAGGGACG
>JAISUC010000008.1 GCA_031272275.1 Actinomycetes bacterium
GGGGCACGGAGTGCCCCCCTACAGGGATCCTCGCAATTGCCGGTGATGTATCCAAACCGACGATATGATCAATAGTCAATCAGCGATGTTTCAATTGATGGAATCCCCGTAGCGCGGCACTCCGTGCCGCCCCTGAGCGAAACAAGCTTTTTCGTTTCGCGAACACGTGACGTTGAGGATGCGCGCACGCGCGCATCCGAATCAATGTCGGTGGTGGGGAAGTTGTGGAATAGTGACCCGTGCAGTGATAATAGGTGCCAGGCGGGTTACAATGGACGGGGCATGAAGAAACTGACTTCCATACTATGCACCTTGATGCTGGCTTTTTCGGTTCTGGCGACACCGATTACGGTGTTGGCGACGGAATCGTATCGTCCGACCCGAGTGCTGCCGTATGCCGAACCGGTCACTGCGACCGGTTCCGACAGCGTGGTGGTGGTATATGCCGACCAATTGCCGGACGCTGATGCGGCGACTGATGATGCGCGCGCGGCGTCTGCAGATGCGGTGCGGGACGTGCTCCCCCGCCTGGAAGCCTCTGTTGTGGACGATGTCGGTGCGGCTGACGTGGTAAGCGACGCGATTGATGTCGTGCAGCCGGTCGAGGGCGTGTCGGCAGATGAGTTGGCTGACGAGCTGCGGCGTGACCCGCAGGTGGCCTACGCCTTCCCGGATGTGGGGCTGCAGACGCTGGACTTGCCGAACGATTACGCGATGCGCACGCGTGACGCGCTGAGTGACTATCTGTATCAGTCGTCTATTCCGAACTGGGGAAGTGGCTACAGCGGGCAAAAGTATTCGCTGGCATGGCAGTACCAGGCGACCGGGATCGAGGACGTGTGGGATAGCGCCGATTTGACCCATCAGGTCGGTGTCGCGGTCATCGACACCGGGGTGAACGTGAGGCATCCCGACCTGGAGGGCAGGCTGGGAAACGGCAAGTACTACGCAAAGAGCACCAACTATGTGTCCCCGACCGGCAGCAATATCATCGACCCGGACGGACACGGCACGATGGTTGCGTTGACGATCGCGGCGACCGCGAACAACAGCGTGGGGTCTGCCGGCGCCGCCGGTGCCGCGCCGGTGAAAATCATCCCGTATGGCGTGGACCCGCGTCCTTCGGTGGCAGGTGCCGACGATGGCCTGAGTGTGGCCTATGTGCTGGCCGCAATCGAGGATGCCGCCGATAACAGCGCGGTGCAGGTGATTAATATCAGCCTGGGGGTTTCGTATTATTCTGTGCTGTATGAGGGCTTGCCGCTGGATACCTATCAGGAACTGGTGGCGATCCTGAACACGTATTGTTCGTATGCCGCGGCCAAAGGCAAGCTGATTGTGGCTGCCGCCGGAAACGACGGAGGGCGCTATGCCTGTTACCCCGCCAGCGGCAGCAGCGCGCTGTCGGTGGCGGCGTTGGCTTACAACTATTCGTCGTCTGCTCCCGGTTTGTTCCGCGCGACATTTTCGACCTATAACGCAGGTGTTGATATTTCCGCACCCGGAAAAAGTATCCCTATGCAGTCTACGATGGCCGCCGATGGCAGTCGTTGGTCGTATACGGCACCCGCAATCACGGGAAACAGCGATATGATTTTGGAAGACGGGACCTCGTTTGCCTCGCCCATCGTGGCAGGAATTGCCGCCTGCCTGTTGTCGGCGCATCCCGAGTTGTCGCCGGCGCGCCTGCGCAGTATTCTGACCGGAACGACACAGGCAATCGGCGGGGCTGGTGGGGGAGTGCGTACGGACCAGTACGGCTATGGGGTCGTGCGTGCCGACCGGGCACTGACCGATTTGATGACTTCGCAGGAAGAGCCTGCGCCCGATTACACCCTGACGGTGAAGTTCGTGGATGCCGCGACCGGTGCCGCCCTGCCGGGTGTGGCGTCACGCACGGTGCAGCTGAAAGCCTATGAGACCTATACCGGGTTTGCCGATCTGCAGCTGTCGTATCGCAGTTTCAGTTACTGGACTGACAGCGCAACCGGCGAGCAATCGACCAAGACCACCTATACCATGCCCAAGGCGAACTCGACCCTGACGGTTGCCTATGCGGATACGCATCGCAAGATGTCTGCGGTCACGGCGTCCGCATTGTCGTCGTATACCTATACCGGGTCTGCGCGCAGTCCGCGCCCCGTGCTGAAATACGGTTCAACGACCCTAGTTGCGGGACGTGACTATCGCCTGAGCTATGCGAACAACGTGGCGATCGGCAAGGCGACTGTCACGGTCACCGGCATGGGAACCTATACCGGGACCAAGACACTGACGTTTCAGATACTGCCGAAAAAGACCGCGATTAAGAAACTGAGCCGGGGCAAGCGCAAGCTCACCGTCAAATGGGCTGCGGTGTCCGGCAAGGTGTCGAAATACCAGGTGCGCTATAAGCGCAGCGGGACGTCATGGAAGACGAAAACGGTCAGCGCCACGAAACGCAGCCTGACCATTCGCAGCCTGACGGCGAAGAAGACTTACACGGTCCAGGTCCGCAGCTACAAGACGGTCAAAGGGGTAAAGTATTACGCCGCCTGGTCCAACGCCAAATCCATCAAAACCAAATAGCCTGCGTGCAGTTGACTTGCAGTCGACGTGCAGCCGGCTGGCAGCCGACAGGGTCGTGCGCGCAGCGAAATGCGAGGGACGTACTCCCACATATGGAGAGTGTGTGAGGGCGAATCGGTCGGGGCGGAAAATACTATCTTTTTGCATCAAAAGCGAGTATGATATGTAGTGAGGTTCTCTGTGAGAGGCAACAGATACCGATGGGGTATCACCGGATTTCGGCCAGTTTTCGGTCAGTTCCCGACCGGACGGCGACCGGCTATCGACCGGCTATCGACTGACTGTCGACAAGTTCGACTGACGATGGAGACGTTGTGAGAGACAAGCGAGGCGTGCTCAGCAGGAACAGAGTAGTGACCACGGGACCGACAGGACGATGCGCCCGACGTATCGTGCTGTGTGCGGTGCTGTGCCTTGTCGTGTGTGGGCTGCTGTGTGTGACGTCAATTGCGGCTGCCGCCGACGGCGATTTTTCGAATGTGTCCCTAAAAAAACTGGATACGCCCACGACCGGTGACCAGGCCGCGCCGGCGCTGATGTATTTCGAGCCGAATGATTTCGGCGACGGTACCGCGACCAAATATCCTGCGAACGGTTCCGATTACACCACCTCCACACCTGCGAATGCCAGCCAGATCGGGCGCGGCCCGCACGGCGGGTATGACACCACGACATCCAAATGCGGCGTGTGCCACGCGGCGCACACCGCCCAGACGACGACCGATGGTGCGGGCAACAGCATCGACCGGCACCTGACACGGACCGGTTCGAGCGGTTGCGAGTACTGTCACTTGGACGGCAGCGTGCTGGGTGCGGGTTCGACCACCGGGTCCAAAGCCGGCAATGCGCCGGTGTATTCCAACCGCGACTACAGCCTGGATGACCCCGATTCCTCGACCCTGAATGCGGGTGCAGGCGGGGGACATGCCATCACCGGCACACAGGTGAACATCCCGGCTTCCTCAGACCCCGCCAATCCCGGACAGCCGTTGAAAGCGACCCTGTCCTGTGCCAGCTGTCACGTGGTGCACGGTGCCGTGGCGGGCGCGTGGCTGCCGACCGATTTCTGGGGCAGTGACGGTCAGTACGGCAATGGCGAGACCACCGACAAGTACGGCTACAAGCTATTGCGGGCAAACCCTGCAGGTGTCGGGGATGCGGCCGCCACCAAAGGACCGAACGACGCAACCAATCCGGTGACCGATCCGCGTGCGGTGAACCAGTACACGCTGAGTGTCTGGTGTGTGACCTGCCACAACAAGGCGTCATCGACCCAAGATACGACCGTGACGGTTCAGTATTTCACGCAAAGCGGAAACGACGTGCACGACGCCACGCAACGTTTGAGCGTGGACGAAACGGTGACCGGCGCACACGATAGTACGATGAACGGAGTCTATTCCGGTCCGACCCAGTGCTACAGCTGCCACCGCGGCAACCTGTCCGCCAGCCCCGAGTCCCAGGGCTTGGCCGCCGACGTGAATCTGGATGCGTCCGTGCGCCAAAAGCTGATCGACCTGGGCTATCTGCCGGGGGCGAACGATGCCGAACGCGACGATAACCGCATTTGTTCGCGCTGCCATTACGGCACGGCGGACTATGTGCTGGACCGTATCCTGAACACGGCGAGCGACTGGCCGCATTCGACGGATGCCGGAACCAATATGCTGGGGAACTTTGCGTATGAATCGGCGACGACGACCGCAACCGTGCAGGCGGTGCCCACCGGCGACGTCGCGCAACCGCGCAAATACGTCTGCCAGCGCTGTCACTTGGCTGATGCGACGCACCCGTCCAGCATGACCATCAGTTATCACAAGCCGGCGCATACGTTCACGTTTGCCGGCTCGGGCGCGGAGGGGTCGTTGGAAAGCAGCTATAGCCCCGGTTATCCGACACCGTAAGAGACGTACTCCCCCTATAATTGAATGCAATCGGCGCGTAGTTGCCCTACGTGTTCGAGGACGTCACGATGTGCGACGACGAAATGCGCCGCCAGATGCCCGCAGGGCTGTGCTACTATGACCTTTACAAGCTAATTCCGCGCATCCGAACACGAAAGAAGGGAAGCCATGTCGCTGAAGAAACGCTATTTGATGACGCCGGGGCCGACTCCGGTGCCCAGTGAAGTGCTGCTGAAAACGGCCGAGCCCATCATCCATCATCGCACGCCCGAGTTCGAGGCTGCCATCAAATCCGCCGAGAAAAACCTGAAGTACGTGTTCGAGACCACAGGCGATGTGTTGCTGTTCGCATCCAGCGGAACCGGTGCCATGGAAGGCGCCATCGTGAACTGCTTTTGCGCAGGTGACACGGTTATTGTGACCCGCAATGGCAAGTTCGGCGACCGCCAAAAACTGATTTGCCAGACCTATGGTCTGAATGTGATCGACCTGGAATATGAATGGTACGAACGCGTCAGCGTCGATGACGTGGCGCGCGAATTAGAGGCCCATCCCGAATGTCGCGGTGTGATCGTGACTCAGTCCGAGACCTCGTCGGGGGTGTTGAACCCCGTGCGCGAAATCGCCGACCTGCTGCGTGACCGCCCGGACACCATCATCATCGTCGACAGCATCACCGGCATCGGTGCGGTCGAATGCAAAACCGACGAATGGGGCTTGGACGTGGTTATGACCGGCAGCCAAAAGGGCCTGATGTTGCCGCCCGGTCTGTCGGCGGTCGCCGTCAGCGAAAAGGCTTGGCGCGCGGTCGAGCGTTCGACCATCCCGAAATTCTATTTCGACTGGAAAAAGCACCGCAAGGCGCTGAAGGAATCCATGACGCCGTACACGCCGGCGGTCACCCTGGTTTTGGGTCTGAACGTGGCGCTGGACCTGATGCGCGAGGAAGGCATCGAAAACGTCATCGCCCGCCATGCCCTGTTGGCTGAAGCCACGCGCAGCGGCGTCGAGGCGCTGGGCCTGAAGCTGTTTGCGCCGCCCGAGGGTCGCGGCAGCGCTGTCACGCCGGTGTGGTCACCCGAAGGCATCCCGTCCGGTCAGATCGTCAAAATCATGAAAAACGACTATGGCGTGACCATCACCAACGGCCAGGATTTCTATAAGGACAAGATTTTCCGCATCGGCCATTTGGGCTATTTCGGCGAATTCGACATCATCACGACGCTGGCGGCGCTGGAAATGGCGCTGGTCCGTCTGGGTTACGATTTCGAGCAGGGTGCCGGCGTGCGCGCCGCCGAGCAGGTCTTCATCGAGAGGGGCAACAAATAATGACGAAAGTACTGATTGCTGACAAAATCGCGCCGGCAGCCGTGCAGATGCTGCGCGATGCGGGGCTGGATACGGATGTGAAAACCGGCCTGTCCGAGGCCGAACTGATCGAAATCATCCCCGAATACGACGCGATTGCCGTGCGCAGCGCCGTCAGGGTCACCCGCCCCATCATCGAGGCTGGCACGAACCTGCGCGCAATCGGGCGCGCCGGGGTCGGTATCGACAACATCGACAAAGACGCCGCCGCCGAACGCGGCATCGCCGTCATCAACACGCCCACCGCAAACATCGTCAGCGCCGCCGAACAGACCATGGCGCTGATGCTGGCGTGCGCCCGCAACACCGCGGCTGCCTGTGCCTCGATGAAAGCGGGGGAGTGGAATCGCTCGGCATTCACCGGAACCGAACTGTTTGAAAAGACCCTGGGCGTCATCGGCTTGGGCAAAATCGGCACCCTGGTCGCACAGCGTGCCCGGGCATTCGATATGTCGATTGTCGCCTATGACCCCTGGGCGCCGCCGGCTGCCGCCGAGGCGCTGGGGGCCGTGCTGTATCAGGATCTGGACGAGCTGCTGGCGGTTGCCGATATCATCACCGTGCACCTGCCGAAAACGCCCGAAACCACCGGGATGATCGGTGCCGATCAGGTCGCCAAAATGAAAGATGGCGTGATTTGCCTGAATGTCGCCCGCGGCGGCATCATGGACGAACAGGCGCTGTCCGACGGCCTGGACTCCGGCAAAATCGCAGCTGTGGGCGTGGATGTCTATGACAGTGAACCGCCGACCGACAGCCCGCTGCTGAACCAGCCCAAAGCGACGCTGACCCCGCACCTGGGTGCCAGCACGTGCGAGGCCCAGCTGCGCGCCGGCACACAATTGGCGGAATTTCTTATAGACGCGCTGAAATAAATACGGTACACTAGCATACGCTGTTTTCGGAAGTGGGCGATTAGCTCAGCGGGAGAGCACTGCCTCGACACGGCAGGGGCCACTGGTTCAATCCCAGTATCGCCCACCACTTCTATTCCCTCGACAGAATAAGGCGCAGAATCACTAACTGAACCGGGCACAGAAACGATGGAAAACATCCTACATATCCTGGGTTTCGGTCTGTGCCATCAGATCCATGAACGTAGCTTTGATTTCTTCGGCCTGCAATGGCCCGTCTGCGCGCGCTGCAGCGGCATCTACCTGGGGCTGGTGGCAGGATTCGCCGCGCTGTTGCTGGCCTATCGCGGCCGGCAACGCGACGGAGCCCCCACCGTCGGTTTCTGGATATTCGCGGCATTGTCGCTGCTGGCGATGGCTGCAGATGGTTTCAGCAGCTATCTGGGATGGCGCGCGACCGACAACCTGTTGCGCCTGCTGACCGGAACGGCCGTCGGGGGGACGCTCGCGGGATTGCTGTACACGATGCTGGTGGGCAACCTGGCACGCCGCTGCGACCCGGCGCGCCCCTTTGCAGCCGACCGGGGACTCGCCTGGTTCGTGGGTGCGATGCTGCTGGTCCCGGTGCTGGCCGACGCCGCAGGCCCTGTCATCGGCTACGTGATGGCAGTCGTCACCGGCCTGTGTATCATCGTGACCTTCACCCTGTTGGTGCTGGTCATCGTCAGCCTGTTCCGGCGAGTCACGGGGAGCGTGTCCCGCGCCCGCGATTTACTGGTGCCCGTCTTGGTATCACTGCCGATCGGCTTGCTGCTGATTGGGGGGTGTTATCTACTTAAAGCCTGGGCTATCGGTTACGTGCCCATATAGCGGCACCCTTCAAACGTCATTGCGAGGGCGGCGCTCTTTGCCGCCCGTGGCAATCCACCGACGGCGTCAGCCGTCGGATAACAGATCCCGTGCGTCCGCGCACGGGGGCATGGACTCGACGGCGCTGTTTGTGGCACACGGTGCCACAAACACAAACATGCGCGCCGTCTCGGACTAAATTAGCTCGCGGGACGACAACACCCGTCGCCCCACTCGCGTGGATTGCCACGGTCGCACAACCCGCTCCCTCGCAATGACGCGGGGAGATCGATAGTCGTTCAAACTTCAAACGTCATTGCGAGGGCGGCGCTCTTTGCCGCCCGTGGCAATACATGCGGGCGGGTGGCAACCCGCCCGGATAAATGACTCGGATGCGCGCAAACGCGCATCCTCAAACCCATCATCAGCACATGGTGTCAGATTTATGGAGTGTCGCCCGGCGCCCCCCACGCTGCGTCAAAATGGATAGAATAAGTTATGGAGTTCGAGACGACCAGCATAGATCGCGTCATCGAGACGCTGCAGCGGGGAAATCCCGGCATTGATGCGCGCGCGGTGCGCACGGCGTATCAGTACGCGGCAACCGCACACGAAGGACAGAAGCGCAAATCGGGCGAGCCCTACATCGTCCACCCGCTGGCGGCGGCACAAATACTCGCGGAACTGAATATGGATGCGGCGACCATCCAGGCGGCCCTGCTGCACGACGTGGTCGAGGACGTCAAAGGCATCACGCTGAAAGACATCGAGCGCAAGTTCGGCAAAGAGGTCGCCGGCCTGGTCGACGGTGTGACCAAACTGGGCAATATCGAGGTCGAAAGCCGCGGCGAACAACAGGCCGAATACATCCGCAAGATGTTCATCGCGATGGCACGCGACGTGCGCGTCATACTGATCAAGCTGGCGGACCGTCTGCATAACATGCGCACGCTGGGCGCACTGTCGCACGAACGCCAGCTGGACAACGCGCGCGAAACGCTGGATATATTCGCGCCGCTGGCACACCGATTCGGCATCAGCCAAATCAAATGGGAACTGGAAGACCTGAGCTTTTCATACCTGTATCCCGAAAAATACGACCAGGTCGCCCGGATGGTGCGCGAATCGCGTGCCGCGCGCGAGGCTTACGGTGACCGCGTCATGAACGAAATCGCGAGCGAACTGGACCGTGTGGGTATCACCGCGCACATCGCCGGCAGACCCAAACACCTTTATAGCATTTACCAAAAGATGATTAACCGCGGCAAAGACTTCAGTGAAATCTATGACCTGATAGCGCTGCGCATCATCGTCGATTCGGTCAAAGACGTCTATGGCGCGCTGGGTACCGTCCACAATCTGTATAAGCCGATGCCCGGTCGCTTCAAAGACTACGTCGCGATGCCGAAATTCAATATGTACCAATCGTTGCACACGACCGTCATCGGTCCCAGCGGACGCCCGCTGGAAATACAGATTCGCACCGAGGAAATGCACCGCCGCGCTGAATACGGCGTCGCCGCCCACTGGCGCTATAAGGAAGGCGGCGTGCCCGACGACCTGGACGAACGCCTGGCTTGGTTGCGCCAGATTCTGGAATGGCAGACCGAAACCAAAGACCCCGAAGAATTCATGGACGCGCTGAAAATCGACCTGTTTGAAGAAGAGGTCTTTGTCTTCACCCCCAAAGGCGACGTCCGCAGCCTGAAACGCGGCAGCACCCCGATCGATTTCGCCTATCAGATTCACACCGAAATCGGCCACAAAACGGTGGGCGCAAAGGTCAACGGCAGCATCGTCCCGCTGGCATACCAGCTGGAAACCGGCGATCGCGTGGAAATTCTGACCAACAAAAACGCCACGCCCTCGCGCGACTGGCTGGAAATCGTGGCGACCAGCAGCGCGCGCCAAAAAATCCGCTCCTTCCTAGCCAAAACCACCCGCGACAGCGACGTGGCGCGCGGCCACGATGAGTTCGCGAAAGTCATGCGCAAACACGGCGTCAGCCTGTCGAACCGCAAGGTCGCACACGCCCTGGACCAGGTCGCGGTCGACATGCATTTCACCGACGCGGCCGACCTGTACTGCCAAATCGGCAGCTCGAAACTGTCGGCGCGCCTGGTCGGCACCCGCCTGCTGAAACAGCTGTCGAAACTGGGCGTCATCGACGACGCGAAACTGGCAGCCGCAGGATTGGGAATACCGGGGGGAGTGGGCGCATCCGCAGGACCCGCACATGCCACCCCCGACACGGACGGTTTCGATCCGGATGTCCCGATGCTCGCCCCGCGCAGCGCGCGCCGACCGAAGCCCACCGGTGGGGGCGTTGTCGTGAAAGGCATCGACGACGTACTGGTGCGTCTGTCGAAATGCTGCAACCCGGTGCCCGGAGACGAGATCATCGGGTTTGTGACGCGCGGACGGGGCGTGTCGGTGCATCGTGCGACCTGTCCGAACGCCAAAGAGCTGCTGGAAAGCCCCGAGCGACTGATCGAGGTCGACTGGGACCGGGGGGCGCACGCGACCTATCATGTCGAGGTGTTCATCCAGGCGCTGGATCGGCTGCGCCTGTTACAGGACGTCACCATGCGCGTGGCGGAAAGCGGCGTGAATATCCTGTCCAGTTCGACCACGACGCACAAAGACGGCATCGTGGATATGCGCTTTTTGTTTGAAACCGGCGAGATGAGCAATCTGGATGCACTGTTGGCCAGCCTGCGGGCAGTCGAGGGTGTGTTTATGGCGAGGCGTATGTTGCCGGGCGAAGGGCAGAAGAAAAAGGTCAAGGCAAAAGCAAAATAGGACGCCCGGATGCGACGGGCGCCGGGACGTACTCCCCCGCAAACCCCACAACGGGGGAATCGGGGGGAACGGAAAGGATTGAGGTCTGATGAAAATCGATAACGTGGTCGTCGGCGACCTGGACACGAACTGCTGGCTGATTGAAGGGCCGGACGGCAGCGTGGTGATTATCGACCCGGGTGACGAGGCCGAACGCATTATGGATGCCGTCGCGGGGCGGACGGTGGACGGGGTGTTGCTGACGCACGCGCATTTCGACCACTTGGGCGCGGCCGACCAGGTGGCAGACGAGGCCGCCAGTTATCTGTATCTGCCCGGGCCCGAGACGCGGCATATGCATCAGCATGTGAACGAGCGCGTGGCGCGTGACCGGGGGGTTACGGTGCCGATTATAGATTTCTATGCGGCCGACGGCGAGGAACTGCATCTGGCGGGCTTGGTCTTTCGGGTGATGGTGACGCCGGGGCACACGCCGGGGGCGTCGGGCTATGTGGTGCGCGACCCGGAAGGGGGGCAGCTGCACTATTTCAGCGGCGACACGCTGTTTGCCCACGACATCGGCAGGACCGATTTTCCCGGGGGCAGCGAAACCGACATGACCGACAGTTTGGCGCGCATCGCGCGCGAGCTGCCGCCGTCGACGATCGTGTATCCGGGACACGGACCGACCACCACGATCGCCGAAGAGCTGGCCTTCGGCACGTTACCGTCATAAACGCCCACCCGCGCCGGACGGTTTGCGGAATAGATTGATCCGAAAAAAGCTGCAAAGCTTTTTATCGGGCAATCGTCATCCGGGGTGGTTACAGCGCGGGTGGTAAGGTTACCCGCGCCGGTTGATTTGCGGAAAGGGGACGTAAGCGATGCACTATCGCAACGACAAAGCCGGGCGCGCGCTGTCGGTGCTGGGACTGGGCTGCATGCGTTTCCCGCGCAATCTGGGCAGCATCGACCGGGCGCGCGCAGGCGAGCTGGTCCAGGCTGCCGTGGACGGCGGCATCAATTACTTGGACACAGCGTACACCTACGCCGGCAGCGAAGAGGCGCTGGGCCACATCCTGGTCGAACGCCGGCTGCGCGACCACGTCTACCTGGCGACCAAGCTGCCGCACGGACGCGTACACAGCACAGACGACGCCGAACGCATCTTCAGCGAATCCTGCCGGCGCCTGCAGACCGATCACATCGACTATTACCTGATTCATAATATCGCCGACATCACCAGCTGGAACCGCCTGTGCGCGCTGGGTATCCGCGACTGGCTGGCGCGTGCGCGCGCGGACGGCCGCATCGACCGGGTGGGCTTCAGCTTTCACGGGGCCTCGTCCGCGTTCCCGCAGCTACTGGACGCATATGACTGGGATTTCTGCCAGATTCAGTATAACTATTCCAACCCGAACTTCCAGGCCGGTCGCAGCGGCCTGCAGTTGGCTGCCGCCCGCAACATCCCGGTCATCGTGATGGAGCCGCTGCTGGGCGGCAAACTGGCCACGGGTCTGCCTGCCCGGTGCAGCCGGTTGTTCGAGGAGTGCGTCCCGGGCCGCAGCCCTGCCGACTGGGGTTTGCGCTGGCTGTTCGATCAGCCCGCAGTGACGGTCGTCCTGTCCGGTATGAGCAGCCTGCAGCAACTGACCGAAAACGTGCGCGTGGCAGACGCGGCGGCACCCGGCATGCTGACTGATGCCGAACGTGCCGTGTTCGCACCGGTGGTGGCTGCGTTCGAGGAATCGTATAAGGTGCACTGCACCGGCTGCAATTACTGTATGCCCTGTCCTGCGGGCGTAAACATTCCGGGCTGCTTTGCGGCGTACAACGCGCGTTATGCCGTGGGACTGGGAACCGGCATGCACCAGTATATGACCGGCACGGCGGCGCAGAATCCTGAAACCTATGCGGGCGTGTCACGCTGCACGCGCTGTGGAGCCTGTGTGCCCAAATGCCCGCAGACGATCAACATCCCCGATGAACTGGCACAGGTCAAACGCGTCATGGAGCCCTTCTGGTTCAAACCGCTGACGGCGCTGGTCCGCAAGCTGATGTCTTAGTGAATCCGCAGCGCCCGTACGATGGCCCGTAAATCCCTGCCGCGCGCATGCGGCAACAACTCGCCGTTCGGCAGCGTCGCAAACTCCAGGCGCGACAGCTCGGACATCACCCGGTTCCACGAGTAATCGCGCGTCTCATCGTTGCGTCGAATCTCCGCCAGCAGCGCCAGGCGCATCGTCACCGCCAGAAAACCCAGAAATGACGTCCCGTCCTTGGTCGCCTGGCGCGCAAAGGGCAGCGTCCGATACTCCGGAATCATGCTGACCTGCTCGAACACTTCCTCGAACTGGCGGCGTATCCGATACAGTCGCGGCACGTAATCGACCGGCAGGTCGGGGTCGTTGGTGGTGTAAGCCCGGTATCCCGCTCCGGCCAGCTCGTCTGCGATCCGTGCCTCGTCGGCGGTCTCCCCCGCGGCAACCCGCCGAAACAGCGCGCGTTCATAGTCCGCATAATCGTCCGCCGACCAGTAAAACAGCGCGTACCACTGCCGCCCGGCCAGCCCGAACTGCACATGCCGCCCGTAATATTCCAACCCCGGCACCCAGTTTTCCGGTCGACGCAGCGGTCCGCCCCAGTCGCGCAACAGCCGTGCGTATTCCGGCATGTGCTTTGGAAACGGCGCGACAAACCGCGGAGTCTGCGCATCAATCGCCTCCAGCGCCTCGACCGTGACGATCGACTGCCCGAACGCAAATCCGATGTGTTTCATCCCCAGGTACGCCGAATCGCGCACGACCGCCGCAATCTGCAATGCCTGCGACGGGTAATCAAAGTTCGGCAGCCGGTTGTAATACAGCGGCAACCCCGTGTCCTTGCCCACAAACGCCCACACGGTATAGCGCGTCGGCCCGGCCTCGACATCGGCCTGCCCCCAGGGCGCGTCCGCCACCGGGTGCGGCGAGGCGACATCCAGATTCACGTCGAAACACTGAAAATCCTCTTCCAGACGCAATGCCGCCCAGCGCTTGAAAAACCGCCGCTGTGACCGCTCGGTCAGCGCACTCAGCACGCCCTCGACCACCGGACTGGTGGCAGACAGCTCAAGCTCGCTGCCATCGCCAAAGCCGCCGTCCGTCCTGCCTGCCGCAGCCAGCCAAAACACCACCGCCTGGATCTCGCGCCACATCCCCGGCCACGCATCGCGCAGGCAACTGCGCAGCTGAATCCGGCGCGCAACCAGCTCCAGCACCCACGCCAAGCCGTCGGTCGTCTGTGCATTCTGCCGAATATGCGGGAGTGCGTCCCCCACCCGCGTGCCGACCGGAAACAGCTGCCGATAGCGCGCATTCGGTATCAGGCGGCCGGTTGCGTGGTCCAGCTTGCCGATCAGCACCGTGTCGCTGGTCGGCTTGCCCTTGCTGTTGCGGTATGACCGCAGGGTATAGTACACGTAGGTCGTGGTGTCGCTCCGGCGTTTCAGCACGACGCCCTTTTCCGGCATCTCGACGGTATCCAAGCCGCGCATCCCCTTTCATTGCCCTGCACGTGCGCCCAGGGTAATTCTCTGCCACGCTCGTTTTCCCTGTATAGGATACAGTATCCTATACACAGAATACAAACCCGCAGGTTAAGCGCGGTATCAGACAGGTATTTCGAGCGTATAGGATACACTGGACGGGACGTACTCCCCCCGAATATAATAATTCCCGGAGATTTTTTGCAGGGCGCGAGGGTGGATTTGCTTTCGGCTGATTTCGACCGTCTTCGGCTGGTTTTCGGCAGACACGCTCGCACGTACGCATACGCACGCACAAACCGACCCGATCAAGTGGAGGAGACACACTTGTGACCGACCGTGGGACCTCGAAACAGTCGACCCCGCACGCGAAAACCGCATCAGCCGCTGCACGTCCCGGACGGCGCATCGCCGTGTCCGCCACCACCGCGTTGCCGCGCGACCCGGCCGCCGATTTCCTGAAACTCTGCATGGCGCTCGCCGTCATCGGCGCGCTGTTGACCGCAGTCTGCGCATTCGTGTTCCGCGTGCTGGTATTCGACCCGGCACCCCAAACCATCGCCGCCGCCGACCTGGTGCGCGCCGAATCTGACATCGACGACAACCCGACCGCTGCCAAATACGCCGCCGCCGCCATGGCACAGGCCGACGCAGGCGACATCCCGGGCGCCCAGGCCAGGCTCCGCCAGGCGGAAACTCTGAAACTGACCGACGAACAAAACCAGTCGCTCGCCTACGCCGACGCCTACATCCTGGCGCTCAGCGGAAACACCGATGCCGCCCTGGCGCGTTATCTGCAGGTCATCGACCTGACCGACAGCGCCTACCAAACCGAGCTGGACAAAGGCGGCGACATGAACTGGGCGGCCAGCGGTGGGCGCCAGGACAACTGGCTGTATTCCGTGCTGGCATGCGCCGAAATCTATGCCGCGCAACAGGACAACGAAAACGCGCTGAAATACTACGACCTGTACCTGGCGGAAAACGCTACGGACGCCGGCACTCTGATTGCCCGCGGCCAGGTCCATTTGGCTGCTGGCGACAACAAAGCCGCCGCCAAAGACTTCCGGGCCGCACTGAAATACCTGCCGGGTGACGCCGAAGCCACCGCCGGTCTGCAGGCCGCGACCGGCGACACTGGCGACACGACCGAAAAACAGGGGGAGTAAGATGTCGACACCTACGGATAACTCCCCAAACAATGCGTCGGACGATAGGCTGAACGACATGCCGGACGAC
Organism: Actinomycetes bacterium; assembly: GCA_031272275.1. Classification (GTDB taxonomy): domain Bacteria; phylum Actinomycetota; class Coriobacteriia; order WRKU01; family WQUG01; genus JAISUC01. The sequence continues at coordinate 15,090 of JAISUC010000008.1, forward strand.
AGGGCTTCCCAAACCACCCCACAGGTTGTGTACGTGCCCGTACCGGTTGCCGCCGACGGCTCCGGCTTTGTGCCGGGTCAGGCGCTGGATCAGGAACAGCTGGCTGAACGCTATGCTGCACAGCAACAAAACGCACAGCGCCGCCGTCGCCGTCTGCTGGCGGTGTTGCTGGTGCTGTTGATAGTGCTGCTGTTGGCGGCCTGTGGGCTGATTTATTACTTGATGACCCCACACACACCGACCCCGGCAAACACCGCCGGTATCAACTGGCAGCGCTCGGTCTATGGCTACGGGGATTCCGCGTCGCAGCTGCACAACCCGAACGATGTGTCGGTTGCCCCGGGCGGCGGCAGCTTTTGGGTGGCGGACGGGTCACATTTCCGTGTGATCGAATACAACATCAACGGGACCTTCAAACGGGTCGTGACGCATTTCACGCTGGCGACCAGCACAGTCCCCACCGCACTGGCACAGGCCGACACCAAACCGGCCGACGGCAGATACGAATTCAACTATCCCTCGCGCATACTGCAGGCATCCGACGGGACCATTTACGTCGCGGAACAAACCTACAACCAGGTGCTGGTCTTTGATCGCGATTTCCGTCTGCAACAGGTGCTGAAGGTCACCAATCCCCAGTCGCTTGCGGTCAATGACGAGCTCCTGGCAATCGGTGGACGCGGAGGCTTCGGCGTCTTTTCCCGCACGGACTACACGCTGGTCGGAAAAATCGGCCAGGTCGGCAGCGGTGACGACCAGTTCGACTTGGTCGCCGGTCTGGTGTTGGACGCAGACAACAACGTGTTCGTGTTGGATACCTATAACAACCGTGTCAGCAAATATGACAGCGTGGGCGACAAGGTCTGGGTGGTACAGCTGGGTGTCGCCGGAAACGGCGGCATCACCGGTGGACGTGACGCAGACACCGCCGAGCTCTTGGAAAAATATCCCGGCAACCTGCAAATGCCTATGGGGCTTTGTATGGACGGTGCCGGCCGCCTGGTTATCATCGATATGTTCGATTTCAGCGTAAACGCCTACAGCGCCACCGACGGCAGCTTCATCAACAAATGGGGCAGCTACGGACGCGACGACGGCTTTTTTGAATACCCCTCGGCATTGGCCTACGACCTTCAACAGGATGTATTCCTCGAGGCCGAACCTGCACTGGGCCGCGTGCAGCTGTTCCGCGTCGACGGCTCGGCGTCGTCTGCCCTGCCGGGTCTGCGCAACACGCTGAACCCGCTGTTGACGGCATGCTGTATCCCGTTGCTGCTGATACTGCTGATACTGGCAGCCTACCTGCTCTGGCGCCGCTATCGCAGGCGTTCTGAGGACGCACAGCGCAACCGGCAGGCTCTTGCCACAGAGGGAACGGACGAAGGAACCCCCGATGCGCCCTAATCCATCCGTCATTGCGAGCCCGCCAACGGCGGGCGCGGCAATCCATCGTGGCATGGCTACGCCTGCCACGTTGTATGCAAGGATGCGCAATGCGCATCCACATTGCGGAATTCCCCGACGCAAGTCGGTGACATTTACCATCCCGTCATGGAAAGGAGGTGCATAACACAATGACACACAACAACTCTTATTTACGGAAAGGACAAACAACTATGAAGAAAACACTGATCATACTGACCCTGGCGGTCGCGCTCGTCTTTGCCATGGCGACGGTCGCACAGGCGAAGTATGCAGGTGCTCTCGAAAATGGAGTCGGCACCACCGGTGGTTATCTTTCGTGGGGGGATGCTCAAAAGGTAATGACTGCCAACGGCGTTTCAGCGGCATTAAAAGAGACCCCACACGGGGGTTACACCACCACGACAACAAAGTGTTCGGTTTGTCACAGTGCGCACCGCGCAACCGGCAGTGCTACCGTGGGCGTCATTCAGGACAACCATCTGACCGACGGCGGCGCCAATGCCTGCCTGCAGTGCCACACTGCATGGGGTTCTGCCAAGGTTGACATGCTGGTTGAATGGTCCAACAACTCGAATCAGCATGCAAACGGACCCCACACCCACCGGGGTGGCTGCTCCGCTTGTCACACCGGTGGGATCCATGGTGTCGGCACTTCGCAATACGGCGGCATGAATGCCTTCATGTTGGGCGGCGAGACCGATGCGCTGATTGCGGCTGAGCTTCCGCTACAGGCTGGTCGAGTGACAGCCGGCGGCAATAAGGTCGTCGATATCGCCGGGACCTCCGGTAACTCGGCGTTGGATTGGTTTGTGAACGGCACGACAGCACCCACCATGATGGGAAACATGCCGTCCGAGTTCGGAACGGGCGATACCGGTCTGTATGCCGCGCAGCTTTCGCTGGTGACAGGTTACACCTGTGCCAAGCCCGGTTGTCATAACAACTCGGTATTCGGCAACACCGTATGGGGACAAACCTATTCGCGTGATACCACAACAACGTCTAGCGCACATAATGCAACCGGTCACTCAACGGCACCGGGTGCCATGAATGCAGGCGGCGACGGTTCGTCCGCCCACGGCTGTGCTCCCTGTCACAGTGGTACGGTTGCCGGTGGTTATCGCTACGCGGGATACTCCCAAGCCGGCATTTACTACTACTCGGTTACCTCGCTTGACGGCAGCGAAAACAACAGCGCACGTGCCTATGGTTGCGATCAGTGCCACGATGCCGTGGGCAAGCTGACCAACTCGACGGCATGGCCGCACAGCGAATTCGACATCACGTTCTGGGAATGGGATGGCAATCCGGGTGACACGGCAGCCGACGTCGTTCAGAGTTCGTTCACCACGGTTGACTATGATCAGAATTACGCCGGTGGTTATCGCCCATCGCTTTGGATGTACGCCTCGAACATGGCGGCCATCGAGGAAAGCACGTCAACCGGTCACTGGGGCGGAACAGTCACCAGCATTCCCGCCAACAGCCCTACAGGATATGTCACAAAACTGGCTGATCCCAGCTACAAGCTGATGACCGACGTTATCGGGCCTCCGACGCAACGTCTAGGTTTGCTCTGGGATTCCGCATGCCTGAAGTGTCACGTTGCCTTTGACGCGAAAACCGTCAAAGCAACAGGCGACGCCGCATTCGCTGCAGGCAATCTGGCAGCAGCCGACGATGCGAAATACCTCCGCGTCAGCGGCGGTCACCATGGCACCTGGGCGGGGCATCCCGCGAATCCGGATTCCAACACATTCAATGGATTCGATTGGTCAAAACTGAATCCATATGACGGATCTGCCGATACAACAAACAGCACCACGGGTAACCGCTTGCTCTATCTGTGGCGTTAAGCTGATACCCCTATCGAGAATCCGGTCTACATGACCGATATCCTCGACAAGAAAAGACCCGAAGTCTCCTCGGGTCTTTTCTTTTTGGCCCCTCCGCCAACACCCACCACCGTCATTGCAGGTGACGCACAGCGTCGCGCGGAAATACTTGCGGGTGGGTGGCAACCCGCCCGAATCATTTAAAGCATTTCATAATAGTTCTGTCGCGCATAGAATATATACCACAATAATGTGACATACGCGTAGTGCGACTAGGGGGGGAGCACGTCCCGAACCGTGTCCCCATCCGTTTAGTCGTCAGTGGTGTTCAGTGCCTTCCACAGGAACAGCGCAGCCGCCGTACGGTGCGGCGCCCAATCCTCGGCCATGGCCTCGATGGCGGCTTTCGGCAGGTTGGCGTCCACCCCACGCAGGCGCGCCACCGCGCGGCGCAAGCCCCCGTCATCTGCCGCAAACACGTCCGGGCGCCCCAGTGAAAATATCAGAAACATCTGCGCCGTCCAGCGCCCGATGCCCCGTACCGCCGTCAAGGTCTCGATGATGTCCTCGTCCTCATATTCCGCCAGCGCCGCGAAATCAATGCGTCCATCCGCCACGTGTGCCGCCAAATCCTGCAGGTATCCGGTCTTTTGCCCCGACAGGCCGCAGCCGCGCAGGTCCTGTGTCGTATGACCCAACACGGCATCCGGCGTGACACGCCCTCCGCACAGCGCCTCGAACCTGCGCCAGATGGTGGCAGCCGCCGCCCCGGAAATCTGTTGGTCGACAATCGCGCGCGCCAGGGAAACAAACGGGTCCCCGTCGATATCCAGCCTGACCTCGCCCACCTGTGCAATCAGCGCGCCCAGCTCATCGTCGGCTGCAGCCAGCGCACGCCCCGCCGCACCGTCCGCCGCATAGTACAGCGTTCCCTCGACACGTGTATACGGTTCCCTCGGCATGCCCGCTCCTTTCACCTGCCTCACTTGAGCCGGTATCCGGTTGTATCTTGTATTTGCTACTGTTATTATAGTAACTCAACCGATAACGCGGATAACGCGGACGCACGGGCGCGCCCGCCACGCAGAAAGGAACACCCCATCATGGCTGTGGATCGAGCACAAGTTGAAGCAGTAATCGAAACCATCCGTCCCCGCCTGCAGGCAGACGGCGGCGATATCGCATTGATCGACGTTTCCGACGACGGCGGCGTGACCGTCCAGCTGCAGGGCGCCTGCCGCGGTTGCCCCATGGCACAACTGACCTTGGCCTCCCAGGTCGAATGTGTCCTGAAAGAAAAGGTCCCGGGCGTCACCCACATCATCCCGGCGTAAACGCACCACAAACCCGCACTGCATCCGGCTCCCCCCACCACAGCGGTCACTATTACCGCCGTGTTACGGGGGAGCGCGGTCTTACGACATCCCGCTCCCCCAAATCCTCGATAACTGGTATACTTACGGTACTACATTTCGGTGTAGTCATGTGTTCGTGGGTCACGGTGCAGGTGCTCGTGCTTGTGCAGGGGTATCAGTTCGCGCACGACACGTGCGACACACGGGCACACATGAACAGGCACACATGTGCAGCAGGGTGACAGAGAAGAAGCACAGAACAGGGCAAAGAAGGAGGAACCATGAAGAAAGTCAGATGGATTGTGTTGGCGCTGGTCGTCGTTTTGGCGGCGGCGCTGGCGGTCGGCTGCGCGGGTCAGAAAAAGTCCGCCGACGCCGACACCACCGGCACCGGAAAGCCGATCGACACCATCAAAATCGGTCTGGGTGGAGACCCCGCGTCAACGGACCCGGCGTTCGCGTACGACTACACGAACAACCCGCCGTGTAACCAGATTTCCGAAAGCTTGCTGAAATACGACTACGAGGACCAGCTGCAGCCTTACCTGTGCGAAAGCTGGGAAGAGGTCGATCCGCTGACCTATGTGTACAACGTGCGCAGCAACGTGACCTTCAGCGACGGCACCCCGATGACGATGGAAGACGTGCTGTATTCCATCGAGCGCTATCGCGATCCGGATATCGCCAGCTACCTGATGTGGATGTATGACAGCGTCGACACCATCGAGCAAACCGGCGACTGGCAGTTCACGGTCAAGCTCCAGACCGCCGATGCCCTGTGGAAGCACACCTTTGCGACCACCGCAGGTCACATTCTGCAAAAGGCCTACTGTGAAGAGGTCGGCGATAAGCTGGGCAAGCCCGGCACCGGCACCATCGGCACCGGCGCCTATGTCATCGAGTCCTGGGACCCCGGTTCACAGATGACCTTGACCTATAATCCCAGCTATTGGAACGCCGCCGAAGAGGGCGAGCCGGATGTCAAGACCCTGATTTTCCAGTTCATCGAGGAAGACTCGACCCGCGTCATGGCTGCCGCGTCCAAGCAAATCGACATCAACGTCAGCACGCCGGTCGACATGAAATCCGACATCGACAAGGCCGAGGGCGTCGAGCTCCGCAAGTTCCCGTCTGCCGGTCTGACCTTCCTGGCATTCAACTGCCGCAAGGCGCCGTTTGACGACGTGAACGTCCGTCGCGCCATCGCCAGCGCATTGGATCTGGCATCCATTCAGGAAAACATCGTCAAGGACTATGGCGAGCCCACCAACTGGATGGCGCTGCCTGCGACCATGTTCACGTTCGAAAAGGAAAGCTGGGAGGCCTTCGAGGCATCCGATCGCATCGTGAAGTACGAGTACAACATCGAGAAAGCCAAGGAATACCTGGCACAGTCCAGCAAGCCCGACGGCTTTAAGTGCACCCTGATGGTCGACAGCACCTCGACCTTCCAGTCGATGGGCCTGGCCATCCAGCAGACGCTCAAAGAGATCGGCATCGAGGTCGAACTGTGGAAGGTCACGAACGTCGAAGCCGTCGACTATGAGTTCGGCAAAGACATCGACGACAAAGGCATCCGCCCCTATGACATGGGCCTGTACGAGTGGTTCAGCGACTTCCCGGATCCGTCCGGCGACCTGGTCCCGATTTTCAAGAGCACCAACGCCGGTGCCGGCGGCTCGAACACCAGCTGCCTGGACAACAAAGATGTCGACAAGCTGCTGGATGAACAGGCGCAGCTGTCCGACGACGCCAAGCGCACCGAGCTGATGCAGGACGCGCTGAATATCATCACCGACCAGATTCCGCTGGTTGTCATGGACCACCCGAACTACCTGATTTCGGTGTCCGACAACGTCAAAGAAGTCAACTTTGACCCGTTCTGGATTTGGAACTTCTACGTCAAAGACTTCAAGATGGCGACGAAATAACGGCGGTGTGCACGACCCGGTTCTGACCTGAACCGAACTGTTGCAGAAATTGTGGGGGAGTACGTCCCGGCGCGGGGCGTGCTCCCCCTATTATGTGGTAAAATCAGGCTTTGGTGACGGTCAGTGTGACCGCCGCCTGTTGGCTGCGCGAATCATAGGGATTTGCGCTACGATTTGATGGCCCCGACGGCAGCGACCTGTAGGCGAGTACGCGCGAACTGTAGGAAGTATAGGGTTGGGGCCCCGCGAAAGGGGTCCGCACATGAGCGACCAGGAATTCGGTACGACCTTCGAGCAGGTCGACATCTCCCCGGAAGAGATGGAAAAGTTGGTGGATACCACCCTGACCTCGTTTGAAGAGGGCGATTTGGTGTCCGGTACGGTGGTGAAGATCGAGCACGATGAGGTGCTGGTCGACATCGGGTACAAGTCCGAGGGAGTCATTCCGTTGCGCGAATTGACGATTCGTCGCGACGTCGAACCGGGCGATTTGGTGGCGGTCGGTGACCCCATCGAGGCCTTGGTCCTGCAAAAAGAGGATAAAGAGGGTCGGCTGATTCTGTCGCGCAAGCGCGCCGAGTACGAGCGCGCCTGGGCCGACGTCGAGCGTTATTTCGAGACCGGCGAGGCCGTGTTGGGCGACGTCATCGAGATTGTCAAGGGCGGCTTGATCGTCGACATCGGGCTGCGCGGCTTTTTGCCGGCGTCCTTGGTCGACCTGCGCCGCGTGAAGGATTTGCAGTCGTTTCTGGGTGAGAAAATCGAGGCTCGGGTCATCGAGATGGACCGTCACCGCAACAACGTGGTGCTGTCGCGCCGCGTGATTCTGGAGGAATCGCGCAAGGCCGACCGCGGCGAGATTCTGTCCAAGCTGCAAGAGGGCATGATTTTGCCGGGTACCGTGTCGAGCATCGTCGAGTTCGGCGCATTTGTCGACCTGGGCGGAATCGACGGCTTGGTGCACATCAGCGAACTGTCCTGGGGTCACATCAACCACCCCGGCGAGGTCGTCAAGGTCGGCGACCCGGTCGAGGTCAAGGTCCTGGACGTCAATGTCAAGAAGGAACGCATTTCGCTGGGTCTGAAGCAGACGCAGGAGGACCCGTGGAAGGCGCTGGTCAGCGATTTCCCCGTCGGCACGATTACCAAGGGTCGCGTGACCAAGCTGGTGCCGTTCGGCATCTTCGTCGACCTGGGCAACGGGGTCGAGGGCCTGGTGCACATCAGCGAGATGGCGCGCGGTCACGTCGAGACCCCCGACCAGGTGGTTGCGGTCGAAGACGAGGTCGACGTCAAGGTCATGGATATCAACGAAGAGCGTCGTCGCGTGTCGCTGTCGATGCGTGCCGCCGCAGACGATCTGGGCTATGACATCGAGATTCGCCGTAAGGCTCAGCCCGCCGAGGAAACGCCTGCTGGCGTCGACGACGGTGTTGCCGGTGCCGTGGACGCCGAAGAGGCCGCCGAGATCGCTGAAATCGAAGAGGCCGTGGTCGACGCCGTGACCGACGAGGTCACCGAGGCGATTGCCGCCGACGTCGCCGAGGCAGCCGTTGAGGCCGCGGAAGCGGCGGAGGTCGCCGAGGAAGTCGCCGAGACCGCAGAAGTGGCGGCGGAAATCGCCGCGGACGCCGTGGCGGAGGCCGACGCAGAGGCAGCCGAGGCCGCAGCTGTGGCGGATGCAGACGCAGCCGCCGGCGAAGCCGCAGTCGTTGCAGACATCGTGGAGGAGACCGCTGAGTAAGCTCCACTTTGATACGCTGGCGATACACGCCGGACAGGAATCGCCCGAGTCCGCCTATGGCGCTCGGGCGGTACCCATTTATCAAACAACGTCCTTCGTTTTCGACGATTCCGCCGACGGCGAAGGACGTTTTGCATTCACGCGTGACGGCTATGCCTATTCGCGCACGAACAACCCGACCATCACCGCATTTGAAGAACGCGTCTGTGCGCTGGAGGGCGGTCTGGCTGCGCTGGCTGTAGGCAGCGGCATCGGTGCGGTGTCGGTTGCGCTGGAAGCCCTGCTGTCGGCAGGCGACCACGTGGTGTCGGCGAACACCATCTATGGGGGTGCGTCCGCGCTGTTCACCGGCCTGTTGCCGAACTTCGGAGTGGATGTGACGCTGGTCGATCCGTCTGATCCCGCGAACTTTGAGGCGGCGCTGCGCGCGAATACCAAGGCGGTGTTTTTCGAGAGCATCGGAAACCCCAACAGCAACGTCACCGATATCGCCGCCGTGTCTGCGATTGCGCACGCGCACGGCGTGCCGGTGATTGTCGACAACACTTTTGCGACGCCGTACTTTTTGCAGCCGGCCCAATACGGCGCAGACATCATCGTGCATTCCGCGACCAAGTTCATGGGCGGGCACGGCACCAGCATCGGCGGCGTGATTGTGGATGCCGGTAGCTTTGACTGGACCGACGCCGCGCGCTATCCGCTGCTGAATACGCCGGATGACACCAACCTGGGACTGGTATTCACCGAACAGTTCGGAGCTGAGGCGTTCCTGCGCCGGGCACGCTCGGTGGTGATTCGCGACCGGGGTCAGTCCCTGTCGCCGTTCAATGCCTTCCTGTTCCTGCAGGGCCTGGAAACACTGCCCCTGCGGATGCAGCGCCATCAGGAAAACACGCGCGCGGTGCTGGAAGTGCTCTGTGCACACCCCGCTGTGGCGGCGGTGCATCACCCGTCGTTGCCCGACAGCTCCGATCATGCGCTGTATGAACGGTACTTCCCGCGTGGTGGCGGGAGTATCTTTACCTTTGAAGTCGTCGGTGGTAAGGACCAGGCGTTTCAGGTGCTGGACGCCTTGCAGCTGTTCAGCCTGTTGGTGAATGTCGCCGATATGAAGTCGCTGGCGACGCATCCGGCAACAACGACCCACAGTTCGATGACACCCGAGCTGTTGGCGGACGCCGGCATCACGCCCGCGACCATCCGCCTGTCAGTCGGGTGCGAAGACGCGCGCGACATCACAGCAGACCTCACCCAAGCCCTCGATACCCTGCGCTAAACGCATCGCGCGCCCCCATTTCCTCGTGCGTGTATGGGCTGCGCCCATTATCACACGCACGAAACTACTCAGCTCGCAAAAAACGACCAAACGCGTCGTTCCGCTCGCGTGGCGGCACGAAGTGCCGCGCTACGGGAGTCCTGCATCTGCAAGTAATCTGAGGGATTACCGGATGCCTTGTAGCGCGCCACTCCCGTGGCGCCCGTGGCGACGACAGTCGCCACATAGCAGGTCCCGTCACGCCCTGTGCGACCACTTCCTCGCGGGAAACTAATTTTCCGAAAAGGGCTTGACAGGGGCCGAGGGGCGGTGTATAAAGTGTACTAGGACAGGTAGTACACCACCAGGGGGAAGGAGGAAGGCATGCTGCAAATCGACCGACGTTCGTCTCGACCTGCGTATGTGCAGATCGTCGACGAGCTGTCGGATATGATTTTGACCGGTACCTTGGGGCCCAACGAACAGATCCCGTCTGTGCGTACGCTCGCCATCGATTTGGCTATAAATCCCAACACGATACAAAAAGCATACGGCTTGCTGGAACGTGCCGGCATCACCTATACGCAACCGGGGGTGGGGCGTTTCGTCGCACCCGATGCGCGTGATGCCATTGCACGCAGCCGTGCGGGCAGACTGAATGAACTGCGCCCGCTGTTGACCGATTTGGCTCAGGCGGGTGTTCCGCGCACGCAGGTGGATGCCGTGGTGCGGGAAGTATACAAAGAAAAGGAGGACGGTCATGATTCAAGCAAGTGATCTGACCAAGCGCTTCGGGACGGCGGTGGCTTTGGATAGCCTGACCTGTCAGGTCCCCGAGGGCGTGATATACGGACTGGTGGGCAGCAACGGTGCGGGTAAATCGACCTTCCTGCGGCTGGCAGCCGGCGTGTATCGTCCCGACGGCGGCACGCTGACCGTCGACGGGGCCGCCATATGGGAAAACCCCGCAATCAAAGAACAAATCGCATTCGTGCCCGACGAGCTGTACTTTTTGCCCCAGGCCAGCCTGGAGCGCATGTCGTACACCTATGCGGATAACTTCCCCGATTTCAGCCGCGAGCGCTACACCGAACTGGTTCAGACCTTTCAGCTGGACCCGCGCGCGAACCTGAACACCTTCAGCAAGGGCATGCGCCGCCAGGCCGCCATCATACTGGCCCTGTCGCGCCGCCCGCGCTACCTGTTGCTGGACGAGGTCTTTGATGGGCTGGACCCGATCGTGCGCACGCTGGTGCGTCGCCTGATTTATCGCGACGTGATGGATCGCGGCGCCAGTGCCATCATCAGCTCGCACAGCCTGCGCGAACTGGAAGACACCTGTGACCAGCTGGCGTTGCTGCACAAAGGCGGCATCGTGTTCGAAAGCGACATGGGCGACCTGCAGACCTCGCTGATCAAGCTGCAGGTGGCATTCGGCCCGGAATGTGCAGCCGATTTCACCGAGGAACCCTTCACCACGCTGGGGTTGGATGTCGTCGACTTTAACCGCATGGGACGGGTCGCCACCCTGATCGTGCGTGGTACCGCGACAGATGCCACTGCGCGCCTGGCGGCGTTGAACCCGGCACCTGTGCTGGTCGAAGTGCTGCCGCTGTCACTGGAAGAGGTCTTCCTGTACGAGATGGAGGCCATCGGCTACCGATTCGGCGACGTGCTGGAATCGCCGCAAACCCCGCAAGCCCCGCAGTCCCAGGAGGTGGCATCATGACCAACCCCACAAACCCCGCCACCCGGCTGTTCAGCCCGAAGCTGTACCGCGAGGCCCTGCGCCAGTTGCGTTTCCCCGCGCTGTTGCTGGGCGGCATCGCGCTGATTTTGACCCTGCTGATCCCGATTGTCACCCGCATCGGCAGCGGCCCGACCGCGTTTGCCACCATGGCGGTTTCCGGCCTGCAGCTGCTGTCGTTTTCCATCGCGCTGATGTACCTGTTGCCGCTGGTCCTGACCTGGAACCTGTTCCGTTTTGGCAACGCGCGCAACGCCAGCGACTATTACCACGCTCTGCCCATCAAACGCAGCGCGCTGTTCACCACGCTGGTTGCAGCCGTGATCACCTGGATATGGGTGACCTGCGCGGTGACCCTGTTGGCGGGAAGTGCCACGTATGCGCTGCTGGGCGCGACCGTGCCCTATAGTCTGTTGCCCGGCCTGGTGGGTTTCCTGTTCACAGCCGGCCTTTTCGCGACCGCAGGCGTCGCTCTGGGCATGGCGATCACCGGGACTACCTTCAGCAACATCGTGGTGTCACTGCTGGTTTTGTGCCTGCCGCGCTACGTCATGGCCTGTTTCTCGTCGATGGTCGCAAGCATCGTGGGCAACCTGCCGTCGGCCTATGTGGGACTCTTCAACGGGCGCGTGACGAACACGCTGTTTGCGCTGCCGGGCGCGGTGATGGACAGCAACATGGACCGCATCCTCAGCAGCGGCACCAACATGTTGTACACGCTGGTGCTCGCCGCCATCTACCTGGTCGTCGGCTGCGCGCTGTTCCGTCACCGTCGCAGCGAATCGGCGCAGGTATCGGCCCCGTCGCGCCTGTTGCAGCACGTCTATCGCATCGCGATTACGCTCCCCGTCCTGATTGCGCTGGCCATGGCGATCCAGTCGATGTTGACCCCCTCGTCAGGCGATTCGTCCGACATCATCATCACATCCATCGTTTTTGTGGTGCTGTCGCTCATCGTCTTTTGCGCCTACGAGCTGATAACGACCAAAAGCCCGCGCCGGTTGCTGCGGGTGCTCTGGACCTATGTGATAGTGCTGGCATTGGCAGGTGTTTTCTGGGGGAGTGCGTCCCTAACCGCGCGTAACGAGCTGCGGTTCACCCCGGCTGCAAACGACATCGCCGGTGTGCAGGTGCTGGACCTGTCGTATCGGGGCAGCACCGCCGACCTGCTGACGAGTGTCATCGGCTATACGGACGGCTTGAACAGTCTGGACTATAACACGCTGTTGCTGAAAGAGCTGGAACTGGATGACCCCGAAATACTGAAGCTGGTGGCACAGCACCTCCTCAGCGAAACCGGTAAGGACCCGTACATGTTGGAAAATCCCACATACGATAGCGATCAGTCGGGCTTGACCACCGTGTTGGTGCGCGTGCGCACGAACACGGGGGAGACGAAGTACCGGACACTGACCATCCCCCAGTACATCAGCAAGCTGGATCCGTTCATCGTGGCGCTGTTGCAGTCCCCCACAGCCGCCGAAGCGATGACGGCCCTGCCCGACCAAGGCGAGGTCCGTACGGTCACGACAGATATGTACGTCATGGATGCGGGGACGCGCACACAAACCAAAGAGCAACTGGGACGTCAGCTGTACGACAGTTTCGTACAGGAGTATCAGACGCTCAGTCCCGAGCAGCAGTTCCGCGCGCTGTATACGCAGCTGGGGCAAAGCGATGAAAGTTCACCCACGGTGGGCAGCCTGAACCCGGTTGTCCTGACGGTCAGTGGGGTTCGGGGTCTGAACAGCTTTGAATGTGGATATGAGCTGGGGACGTACTTCCCCAAGACCGTGCAACTATACACCCGCGCACAGTCAGAACAGTTACATGATCTGCTGGACGAGGGGAGCGCGGACGCGATTGGGACCATCATGGGTATCATGCTGTGGAAGACAACGGACCGCCTGTCCACCGTTAACAACGAGTGGCGCCTAGAAGCGGCGACTGCCGTGGTGGAGCCCGCCTCACCGTCCGATCCACAGGAACCGGGGGAGCCGGACGGCGACGAAGTGGCGGTGAGTATACAGCCCACCGTGTCCGCGGATGTCGAAACGCCTGACGAACCGGTTGAATCTGATCCGCAGCCGACCGAGCTGTTCAGTGCGGTTTGGACGGATGCGTACAAAACGCTGACCGATTTCCGGGGCGTGGACACCGATGCCGGCGAGCCGGGCAAAGAATATGGGATCACCATTCAGCAGTATCGACAGATGCTGGACGTGATCAAGCCTGCGCTGGGGCGCGATCTCGATCTGACACTGCCCTATTGCTTGGACCTGACAGGTGACGTAGATATTCGCAGTTTGTTCAGTGATGCCGGTATTCCGAATACCACAATTACGCTGACACAGGCCGAGGGCGATGCCTTGCTGCGCTTGGTGGACGGGATTGCCGATTGACGGACGATTGATGGAAATGCCCCTTGTGCGGTACTAGATAATGTGCTACAATAGTAGACGCAATAAGGAGGGAGCCGGAAACCGGGCGCTGTGCAAACACCGCCCGGTTTCATTTTGCCCGGAACTGCATCCGGAACTAACCGCCGGAATTGTTGCGGCGTGATGGCATTTGACCGGGTATCAACAGTCCCAGGTCGTCCAGGATGGTCAGCATCGTTCGCTGAATGGGGGTCGGGTTTTCCACGTTGCGCATCGGCAAATCGTGTAGTTCGCGAAACACGCGCTGATAGTTGATTCCGCGTGCCAGCGGGTGTTCGACGACCGCATGCAACAGTGCCAGGCGCAGCGTCAATGCCAGAAATGCGATGAAACTGCGACCGCCCTTGCTGTCCTCGTTGTGCACCGACAGGCGCCAGAACGCAGGAATCGTGCGGATGGATTCCAGCAGGTCTTCCAACTGTGCCCGGCGCACCAACACGCGGGGGATATACCGGGTCGCAAGCGTCGGATCGTTGCTCAGATAGGCGCTGTAGCCGGCAATCTGCAGACCGCGCTCCAGCTGTTCGATGGTCAGTGCCTCTTTTTCGAATTGCGCGTACAGGACCCGTTCGGTCTTTGCGGCCTTCAGGGCGTCGTAATACAGATGCGCATACAGTTTCTGACCGTCGACATCGATGTGTTTGCTGTTGCCGTAGCACTGCTGTTTTTCCAGCCAGTTTGCCGGGTGGCGCAGGGTCGGTCCCATCTGTTCAATCAGGTCCTCGAACCCGACCAGGTCCGCCGGCCACGGGCAGACCATCCGCTTGATTTTGCGGCAGACCATACCGATATTCTCGGCGGTGACAAAGCGTTTCTCCAGGCAAAAGCCGACGTCGCGAATCCCCATATTGTCCATGCCGTGTTGGACGGCGGACACGTGGATGCCCTGGCGCGACGAATAGACCGGCAGGCGATTATAATACCGTGGCAGTGCCGTGCCTTTCCCGATGAACATCCAGACGCTATAGACGTCTTCGGGGGCTTCGCAGTCGCCCCATTCGGGTCCGTCGGTCATGCGTCTGCCGGGCATGCGCATACTGACGTTAAAGCACTGGTATTCGCGTTCGGGCCGCTGTTTCGCCCACCGTTCAAAGAAATCCGCCTGACGTTTACTGCTCATCATATCCAACAGGGAAATCGCTCCGGGCAGGGCAGCCCGCAGGTCACCCTCACTGCCGTCCGGGTTGACCGTGCGGGTGTCGCCGCCGTTGGCTATATGAAAGGCGATGGTCAGAATCTCGCGATAGACCGACGGAAAAGCCCCTTTCAGGCACCCGGTGACGCCGATTTGCTTGGACAGGGCATCCATCAGATACGACTGTGGCTGGGTGATGTCATACAACGGGAGCTGACGCAGACCGTCGTCAGCTCCTACGTCGGGGAACAGTTCGTAATAGCGTTTGTTGGGAATCAATCTGCCACTGTCGGGGCACAGTTTTCCAATCAGCGCGGTCTCGCTGGTAGGTGCCCCTTTGCTGTTGCGATACGCACGCAGCGTATAGTACACATAGGTCGTGCCGTTCTTGTTGTGACGCAGCACAACTCCCTTTTCCGGCATGGCTACCGGTGGCATTTCCACACGCTTCACGAACCCTCCTTTCCCAAATACCGATTCAGATTTTCGCCGACCGCGCGCCTGAATTCCAGCGAATCGAAAACCCGATGTATAGGATAAAATACGAAAAATCAGCTCAGGACGCGTCGTCCGCGCGCCTGCAAGGTTTCGATATCGGCGGTCATTTGCGCGCAGAACAACTGCCGCAAACTGTAGGGCCGCCCGGGTATGGGCAGGTCCTCTGTCCCGTCGTCACGCACGAACACGAACAGTCCGCCCGCCGGTCCCCCTTTGTGCAGCTGGCCGGTCGAATGCAGGTAGCGCGGCCCGAACTGCACGGTGACCGGCACGCCGTGCGCTTCAATCAGGGCGGCGGCGGTCTGTTCCGCCCACCGGCGCGTGCGCTGATCTTCCGCCGCCCAGATCAACAGGGCGATATAACGGGTGCTGTCGTCTACGTGGTTTTCTGTTGCGGAGGCAATGAGGGTACCCCCCAGAACCCGGGGTGCCCCGTCTCCGACGCAAACTCCGTTTGCGTCTCCGTACCCCAGAACCTGTGGGGCACCCTCATAGCCATCAGTCTCATGTTCCGACAGCACGCGTCGTGTCGCCGCTTTGGCACTGGCGACATCCGGCTGGTCAAAGGGGTCGACATCCAGCTGCTCCGCCGCCGCCTCCACCGCATACATCCACCGCATCAGCGCAGCTCCCATCGCCGTGGGGCTCATATGGGCAGGCCGCAGCACTGTTGTCCGCGGCAGTTCCGCCATAAGCGCCGCGCTCGCATCGTCACACAGGACCGGCAACGGTCCGCGCCCCTCTTTGCCCAGCGACTCGGCAATCAACTGTTCCAGCCACTGGGCATAGGCGCGTTGCAGCGGGTCGGCACCCACCGGCAGCACGATGGTGTCCCCCAACAGGGCCGCATCCGCGCCGCCCGATGTCACCGCACGCGCCCCTGCCGGCAGCCCGCCCACGTCAACGCCCGCCAGCACCACCGGTGCCAGCCCGAATGCCGTCAGCACCGAATAGCGCCCGCCCACGTTTGCCGGGGTCGTCACCACGGCACGCCAACCACCCTCGCGCGCCACCTGTTCCAGTTCCGTGCCGCCGTCGGTTAACGCGATAAAGTGACTGCCTGCCGCATCCGCCCCCAGCTGTTTGACGGCGCGCGCGTGAAACAGCCGCCACAGCGCGTCGACCTCGATCGTTGTTCCCGATTTGCTGGCGACCACCACCAGGGTGTCAGCCGCCGTGAAGCAGTCCCGTGTTGCGGCTACCGTGGCCGGTTCAACCGTGTCCAACACCTGAACCGTAACGCTCAAGCCCTCCAGTTCATCTGCGTACAGTTGTGCCAGCAGCCGCGCACCCAGCGCGCTGCCGCCCATTCCCAGGACCAGGATGCGACAGAGGGTGAAATCGCGTCGGACTGCGTCGCGTATGCAGACCAACTCCCGCAATAAACTATCCGCGTCGTCCGGTGCGGTCTGCCAGCCGCACATCGCACCCAGGTCGTGGCCGCGATACGGTGCCTCCAGCGAGCCCAGCTCGATGCCGTGTGACGCGTCGTTTCGTGCGACCAGCGTGCCGCCAATCACAATCAGCGCCCCTCCTGCGGCACCGGTCCAGGTCAGGTGCTGACCCATCAGCAGCCAAGCGAAAATGATGCCGCTGACCGGTTCAGCATAGGTGAAAACCGAGCTTTGGTCGGCGCGCAGGCGTTCCAGCCCGACGTACATCAACAGCGACGCGGCGGCGGTGTGCACAGCGCCCAGCACCAGCATCCAGCCCCAGTCGGTAACCCCGGTCGCCGCAGCCCCGCCGTGGGCATACGACCAGATCGCAATGGGGATCATGATGACGGTCGCGCCCAGGCATTCGTACCAGACAATCAGGTCGCGGTCAATCGTGTGGCTGAACTTTTTGCCGCGGACCATCAGAATCGCATAGGTGATCGAGCTCGCGAACGCCAGCAGCGCCCCCCACAGTTCAGTGCCCCCGCCCCCGCCCAGCCCGTGCGGCGCAACCACGATGACCAGACCCGCCACCGACAGCAACAGCGGCAGGATGATTTGTCGGTCGAAACGCTCGCCGATCATGAACGGGGCCATCACCGCAACCAGCGGGGGGCCGAAATACGCCAGCAGTTCGGCCGTGGCGACCGATGCGTGATCGAACGCCGCCAGAAACAGCAGCCAGTTGATACCCAGGATGCCGCCCTGGATCAACAGCTGGATGGTGTCGGTCCGCGACAGTCGGACAACACGGGGGAGCTTTCCGCGCGCGCCCAGCCAGACCGACATCGCCAGTAGCCCACACAAGACCCGTCCGAACACGACGATTTGGGGGCTTGCGTGGATGTGCTGTTTGATGACCGGGATGGTGCCCCAAATCACCCCGGCGAATAGAATCGCGACGATTCCTATGACGCGCGTGCGTTTCGTCACGGACCCCGACCTGTCAGCAAATCCGCGGCAGTTGTTCGCCGACCAGCATGTCCATGATGCGCGTGGCACCAAAGGCGTTGCGCAGGTTCACCCGGCCGGCCACGCCGTCGGTGACCTGCCCGATGATCGCCGCATCCGCCCCATAGGGGGTTTCCCGCATCGCCGCGAGCGCCGCCTCTGCCTGTTCCTGTGGTACGACGGCAATCATCTTGCCCTCGTTTGCGACCTGGAACACGTCAAATCCCAGCATCTCGCAGGCGCCGCGCACCTGGTCTTTGACCGGGACGCTGTCCTCGTCAATCAGCATACCGACACCGGATGCCGCTGCAATTTCATTCAGTGCAGACGCCAGACCTCCGCGTGTGGGGTCGCGAAAACAGCGCGTGTCGCCTGCGACGTCCAGCACGGCTGCACATAATTGTGCCAGCGGGGCGGCGTCGCTTTCGATGTCGGTCGAAAACGTCAGCCCTTCGCGTTGGCTGATGATACAGATTCCGTGATCCCCGATGCTGCCTGACAACAGGATGGCATCCCCGGGCCGGCAGTTCGCCGCCGACAGCGCAACATCGGCGCGCATGACACCGATGCCTGCCGTATTGATAAAGATACCGTCGGCCGCACCGGCCTCGACCACCTTGGTGTCGCCGGTCACAATCTGCACGCCCGCCTCTGCGGCGACATCCGCCATCGAATGCAGGATGCGGCGCAGGTCGTTCACCGGAAAACCCTCTTCCAGTACAAAACCCACCGACAGCCACAGCGGTACGGCCCCTGCGGTTGCGACGTCGTTTACGGTGCCGCACACCGCCAGGTGGCCGATGTTGCCGCCGGGGAAGAAGAGGGGTTGGACGACAAAGGTATCAGTGGAGAAGGATAGTCGGGATCCCGGCGACCACAAGGGGGGGGTCACGTGCTCAGACAGTCCTCGATGCGCCTTGTAGCCAAC
Source organism: Actinomycetes bacterium (assembly GCA_031272275.1). Lineage (GTDB taxonomy): Bacteria > Actinomycetota > Coriobacteriia > WRKU01 > WQUG01 > JAISUC01. The sequence continues at coordinate 33,771 of JAISUC010000008.1, forward strand.
GCGCATCTGCGGAACTGCGCGCGAGACCCCCCCCTGGCTGGTTGCCGCAGTCAGGTCGCCCCCTGTGGCGTCGCTTGGGTTTGCTGAATCTGTTGGTGACCGGTCCCAGTCGGAGCTTTGGGGCAGGTCCAATGTTGCGGCGTCTTCCAGTTGCACGTCGCGAAACACCGCGGCGAACTCACGCTCGATCAAATCGCGCATCTGTGACCCGCCGGATCCGTGTGCCAATTGTATGCGTTCGGCGTCCACCCTCTAGTCCTTTCGATAGTAGCGATAGTAAGCCGCGCACGAACCTTCGGATGACACCATGCATGGTCCGATCGGGCGCTCGGGGCGACAGGTCGCGGCAAACAGCCGGCATTCGTTCGGACGTTTCAGTCCCCGCAGCACCGCCCCGCACTCGCAGCCGCGTGTCTCGCGCACCGGGCACACCACAGGTGCCAGCCGCCGCAGCGCATCAAACGCGCCGTATTGCTCGCGTATCGCCAGTCCGCTGCCCGGAATCACGCCCAGCCCCCGCCATTCGGCGTCCACCGCCTGAAACACCTCGTCAATCGCCGCAACCGCAACCGGGTTTCCGCCTGCCGCCACCGCGCGTCCATAGGCGATTTCAATCTGTGCGGGCGTTGCGTCCACAGCACGCGCAACCAGCTGTGCCAGCAGCTTTTCGATACCCAGCAAGACATCCAGCGGCTCGAAGCCTGCAATCACGCCCGGTATCCCGAACTCGTCTGCCAGGAACCGGTACGGCTCGCTGCCGATGATGGTCGACACGTGCCCCGGCAGCAAAAAGCCCGACACCTGTATTTCTGAGTCGTCTGCCAATGCGCGCAAGGCGGCCGGTACCGTCTTGTGCGCGCAAAACACACTGAAATTCAACACGTCCTCTGCCGCGGCGCGTTTAATCGTCGCCGCAATCAGCGGAGCTGTGGTCTCGAATCCCACGCCGATGAACACGACCTGGCGTTCCGGTTCGCGCCGTGCCAGTTCCAACGCATCCAACGGCGAATACACCACGCGCACGTCGGCGCCGTCGGCCTTGCGCGCGGCCAGCGTCTCGTAACTGCCCGGGACTTTCAACATATCGCCAAAGGTGCACACGCACACCCCCGGCATCCCCGCAAACGCAATCGCGGTATCGATGTCGTGATTGGCGGTCACACAAACCGGACAGCCCGGACCGCTGATCAGCTGCACGTTGTCGGGCATCACATCGCGAATACCCGCCTTGGCTATCGCCATCGTGTGGGTCCCGCAGACCTCCATCAGCCGAATCGGCGCGCCGGCACCGCCACGCGCCGGGACGCACTCCCCCCGGGTTTCATCCGCGCATGAATCGCCGCCCGGTTCTGCATCCGCCCGAGCACATGCACCCGCACCCGCACCGGCGCCGGTCTGCAACCGAGCCGCCAGCGTCGCAATCGACGCAATCAACCCGCGCGCCAACGCGGGGTCTCTAAACGTCTTCTCCGAAAACATTTTTTCCCTCATCCAGATAGGCGACCCGGTGCAACAGCTCGATGGTCTCGCGCGCCGCGTCCTCGTCAATCACCTCGATGGCAAATCCCGCATGCATCAACACCCAGCTGTCCACGTCGGCGTCGGGCACCAAGTCCAGCGAAATCTTTCGCGTGACCCCCAACACGTCGACCACAGCCATATTCACCCCGGTTTTTTCCCGCACACGGGCAGGTATCGCCAGACACATCAGCCGCACGCCTCCTCAATGATTGCGATTGCGCCCGCCGCGTCGAACCACCGCGCGCGCCCCCGATTCGCTCATCTCTGCGCAGAATAGTTTATCATCGTTGCAGAGGAATCATCGGGGGAGTACGTCCCAACGCACAGCGACACGGGCACATCGCTTGAAAGGGGAGGATTCTTATGGCGGACAAAGGCAGCATCGGGTATTTACCGGACGAGACACCGTCAGCCGGAAAGTTGATACTGTTTGCGTTGCAGCAGGTGCTGGTGATGTTTCCGGCGACTGTGACGGTGGCGCTGTTGACAGGCTTTCACGTCTCGACCACCATTTTTGCCAGCGGCCTGGCGACACTGGGATTTCTGCTGGTGACACGGGGTCGTATCCCGCTGTACTATGGCTCCAGTTTCAGCTATCTGGCAGCCATCATGGGTCTGACCGGGGCAAAATACGGTGTGGTGGCACCGGATGCGCTGATCAGCCAGGCGCAGTTCGGTATTATTATGTCCGGTTTGGTCTCGATTGTTGCCGGCCTGGTGGTCAGTCGTTTTGGGATGGATTCCATCGAAAAGGTTCTGCCCGCGACCGTGACCGGCTCCATTGCCTTGGTTATCGGCATCACTTTGGCGGGAACGGCACTGACCAGCGCCATCGGTTACAGCGCCACGACCGATACCGCCAATAACGCCGACTGGATCATCGCACTGGTGACGCTGTTGGCGACCGTCGGTTTCAGCGTGTACCTGAAGGGCTTTTTGGGGCAGCTGCCCATTTTGCTGGGAATCGTGGTGGGCTACATTTTGGCGATTATTCTGGGTGTGGTCGATTTCAGTCAGGTGTTCGCGGGCAGTTTCATCACGGTGCCGCATTTCACCCTCCCCGATTTCACTGCGTGGCCTGCCGTGTTGGCCATTATGCCGATCGCCATTGCGACGATCCCCGAATCGACCGCGCACCTGTTTCAGTTGGATATCTACGTGAAAAACCTGGCGCGCGAAAAGGGGCGCGACCCGAACGAGTACCACATTGCCGATAAGCTGGGTCTGAACTTGGTGGGCGACGGGCTGGGAGACATCATCGCCAGCATGTTCGGCGGACCTGCCGGCACCAACTATGGCGAAAACATCTCGACGATGGCGATTACCAAAAACTTCAGCAGTCGTATGTTGGGACTGGCGGCGATCATCGCGATTATCCTGTCGTTCATATCGCCGTTGTCGAACTTGATAAATACGGTTCCGGCGTCGGTGATCAACGGGGCCTGTATCTTTCTGTTCGGTGTGATTGCGGCACAGGGTGTGGCTATCATGATCGAGAAAAAGGTCGACATGTTCAGCGCCAAAAACCTCAGCGTCATTGCCGTCATCATGATTGTCGGGGTCGGGGGCAACTATGCCTGCCCGTACGGCATCCCGTTCTTTGGTATCAAGCTACCCGCGATCGCCACGGCCGCCATTTTCGGCATCGTGCTGAACCTGATACTGTCTATCGGCGGGAAAAAGAACCCCGGCAACGAAGAACTGTCCTCAATCGCCGACTGATATGCGGCTGATGACCGCCTGAGGGACGTACTCCCCCTGATAGTACGCCTGCGAGCGCGTGGGTGTGTTTCGGCGCTGTTTCGCGGCGCTATTGCGCTAGTGCACCGCTGGGCGAAATAGTATACGATAGCACTGTGAAAGCCGCCGTACGATTTCCCGCGACGGGAAAGAAAGAGGGGAGCCATGAAGAAGACACGGCTGATGACGGTTCCGATTTGGGTGGTGGTGTTCATCCTGGCGTGCTGCCTGGTGGCCGTGGTGGGCTGCCAAAGCGCAGAACCCGCATCCACGACGACCGATGACGGGGCGAAAGCCATCAACTCGACGCTGAAAGTCGGTTTGTGTTTCGACGCGCCGACGCTGGACGCGATTTATTCCTATGACTATTCGACCGCGGTGGTCACCCAGATTTCCGAAGGACTGCTGTATTACGACAACCAGGACGCGCTGCAAAACGGCCTGGCGGAAAGCTGGGAAGAGGTCGACCCGACGACGTATGTCTATAACGTGCGCAGCAACGTGACCTTTAGCGACGGCACGCCGATGACGATGGATGACGTCATGTATTCGCTGGAGCGCTATCGCGACGCCGATCTGGCCAGCTATCTGTCCTGGATGTATGACAGCGTGGACAGCATCGAGCAAACCGGTGACTGGCAGTTCACGGTCAAGCTGAAGCAGGCAGACGCGCTGTGGAAGCACACCTTTGCGACCACGGGTGGTATGATCCAGTCGAAAGCCGCGATCGAGGCGGCCGGCAAAGACTACGGCGGACCCGGCAGCTGGCCTGTGGGAACCGGTCCCTATAAGGTGTCAGCGTGGTCACCCGGCAGCGAGATCGTGCTGGAATACAACGACAACTATTGGAATAAAGCGGCTGACGGCGAACCCGACATCAAAACGGTCGAGTTCCAGATCATCACCGAGGACGCCACGCGCATCATGGCAATCACTTCCGGGCAAATCGACCTGAACACGGTGACACCGGTCGACCTGCTGCCGGATGTCGAGAAAAGCGAGAACGTCAACTATTACATGATTCCGTCGGGCGGTATGCAGACCATCACCTTTAACTGCCTGAAGGCGCCGTTTGATGACGCGAATATTCGCCGGGCGATTGCGTGCGCCATCGACATCGAGCCGATTCAGCAATCGATTGTCGGCGAATGGGGAGACCCCACGAACTATCTGCTGGTGCCCGAGCAGCTGTTCACCATCGACAAGCAGGCGTGGTTGGATTACCAGTCGAACGCAAAGGTCTTTAAGTACAACCTGGACGAAGCCAAATCCTATCTGGCGAAGTCGAGCAAACCCGACGGCTTTGAATGCGAGCTGTTGGTGGGTGGCAACGCGACCGAGAACTCCTTTGCGCTGGCGGTCCAGCAGGCCTTGAAAGAGCTCAACATCACGGTGAACATCAAAAAGGTATCGAACGACGAGCTGAACTCGACCCAGTTCGGCACCGGTATCACAGACGGCGTGCGCCCGTACGAAATGGCGATATTCGAATGGAACCCGGACTTCCCCGATCCTTCGGCCGACCTGACGCCGATGCTGATGTCCAACGGTACCGGCGAGGGCGGATCCAACTTCGCCGCGTTCAAGGACAAGACCGTCGACGCCAAACTGAACGAACAGGCGGCCAGCGCAGACGACGCAGAACGCACCAAACTGATGCAGGAAGCTCTGGATATCGTGAATGATCAGGTGCCCTATTACGTCTGGACGCACCACAAGGTCATCATCACCGCCAACAAGCGCATCACCGCAGGCATCAGCGATTTGACCGCATCGTATTTCTGGCACACGTTCATCAAGAACGTCAAGGTCAGCGAGTAACAACCGACACCGACAGCAACGGACCTGCGGGATGGTGACCCATTACACGGAATACCTGCAGCCGGCACCCTGCCTGGCAGACATCCCGCAGCCCGCTGCCGTCGACGGCTACGTCGAATGGCGGGCGGGACGCACCTGGTATCAACGAGTTGGGGGAGCAGCCACGCGCGCGGACACGAACCGTGAGCGACATTTGCTCCCCCTGCTCGCCTTGCATGGGGGACCCGGTGCCACCCACTGGAATCTGATTACCTTAAATGGGTTGGCTGCGGCAACGGGTCGCGAGGTCATTTACTACGATCAAATCGGCTGCGGGGCATCGGCGATTGCGCCCGGTCAGTCGTCGCCCGAATGGTCGGTCGAGTTGTTCGTCGAGGAACTGTGCGCCGTGCGCGAACAGCTGGGTTTGGACCGGCTGCACCTGTTCGGGCACAGCTGGGGCGGGATGCTGGCGCAGGAATATGCGCTGACGCAGCCGTCGGGCGTGGCGTCGTTGACGCTGGCGTCGTCGTTTGCCGCGATGGAGATGTGGCTGACGGAGGCCTGGCGGCTGCTGGCGCTTTGTCCGGACTGGGTGCAGGAAGCCATAATCGACAGCACGCGCACGCACCGGTATGACACGGACGCCTATATCGCCGCAACGGACGAATACTATCGGCGTTACGCCTGTGCCTATGTGGACGAGGCGCCGGATTTTCTGCAGGCGGCATTCGACAACTATGGGCAGGTGCTGACCACGATGTGGGGGCACGACGAGTTCGCAGTGACCGGTGTCCTGCGCGATTGGGATGTGCGCGAGCGCCTGGGAGAAATCATCATCCCGACGCTGATAACCAGCGGGGTCGCCGACGAATGTACGCCCTGGATGCAAAAGGTGATGGCAGACCGTATCCCGAACGCCCGCTGGGAGCTGCTACAGGGCACGCATTCCGTGCACATCGAACAGCGCGACCGCTACAACCGTCTGCTGGCGGAGTTTCTGCAGCAACACGACTGAGCGACAGGTGTGCCCAACGGGCGCTGGCGTCTGCACCGGCGTGCGTATCAAACGGCGGAAGCTGCGTCTATGCCTACAGGCGGTGTTCGATGGTGATTTCGTCGATGGTTTCGCCTTTGATGGACTTCAGTATCAGGCGATAATCATCTTTCAGCAGCTGGCTTTTGAAACCCTCTTCCGGCGTCCAGCCGGCTGTGCGTGCAGCCGAAACTCCGTCCGGGACAGACTCCCCCACCGTTATTCCCCCGAAATCATAGGCGTCGGTCTGCATGGTGACACGCCGCACCGTACCCCGGTCGTTGTCAAAACCGATTGTCAACCCTGCGTCCGGATACAGCAGCTCGTAGCCCGACACACAGGGAACCGGATCTGCGGCGCCCAGCTTGTCTTGGACGGCGGCCTGTTTCATCCCCAGCGTGATGCCGCCGGCGTTCAGTTGGGCGTTGATGTCGGCGTGTCGGTCCGCGCTGCACGCGCCGGCAATCAGCAGCAATCCCAGCCCCAGCCCCAGCCCCAGCCCCAGCGCGATCGTCGTGATCAGGACCGGTAGGATCCGGCGGATATGGTGTTGTCCCGTGCACATAGACAGTATGATACACTATCCGTGTCGGTGATAGTTGCGATAAGATATGACTATCACAGGGAAGCGTGTGCGGACACCATTACAGAAAGGGAGAGCCATGAAGAAAATGCTGTATGTCGGGTTGGTGTTGGCGCTGGTCGTGGCGTGTTTTGCCGTCATCGGATGTTCGGAGAAAAAGGAAGGCACCGGCGTTTCGACGGCGACCGGGACCGCAAAGGACGGTAACGAGGTCGCCATCGAAAAGGCGGCCATCGACCTGGTCACCAACACCGCAGCCGGCGGGTATCAGCTGGTCAACACTGAGACCCTGAAACAGTGGGTCGATGCGGCCGAACCGATGACGGTGATCGACACCATGCCCGCCGACTCGTTTGCCAAGGGGCACATCCCGGGCTCGGTCAACGCGGAGCTGCCCAAAGAGGGCGAGGCCACACAGGAACAGTTGGACGCGTTCGCGGCGCTGTTGCCGGCTGACAAGGCGGCCAAGGTGGTCGTCTATTGCGGATTCACCCAGTGTCCGCGCAGCAACATCGGGGCGAGCTACGCGGTCGCTCAGGGCTGGACGAACGTGTATCGCTATCCCGGCGGTATCGTCGCCTGGACGGATGCGGGCTACCCCACCGAACAGTAACGCCCCCACCCACGTCATTGATCCACCGAGGCGGGCAGCAATGCCCGCCTCGATACGTGTGTTCGGAACGTACTCCCCCTGTGTTAGCATTACTGGACGATGACTCGGCATGACACCCGTATACGCACCATCCGGCTGGCCGCCGTCGTTGCCCTGGTGGGTAACCTGTTTCTGGCTGTGCTCAAGGTCGCGTTCGGCGCGATTGCGGGCAGTGCCGCGCTGATAGGCGACGGCATCGATTCGTCGGCCGACGTGCTGATATCCCTGATTACGCTGGTGGTGGTGCGCATCATCGAACGTCCCCCCGACAAAGATCACCCCTGGGGGCACGGCCGCGCCGAAACCATTGCGGTCACCGCGCTGTCGTTTGTGCTGTTCTTTGCCGGCGCACAGTTGATCTTTCGCTCGGTCGCCAACCTGTTCAGCGGTGTCGTGCCCGAAATTCCGGGGCGCCTGGCGCTGGTGGCGACCGTGGTCTCGATTGTCGGGAAAATCCTGCTGGCGCTCAGCCAGTACGTGCTGGGACGCCGCGCCGAGTCGGCGATGGTGACGGCGAACGCGAAAAATATGGCGGGTGACGTGCTGATATCGCTGGGAGTATTGGCGGGATTGGTCCTGTCGTTTTGGACCGGTTCGGGGCGCGCCGACGTAATCATTGCCGTGCTGGTGGGCGTTTGGGTGATAAAGACCGCCATCGGTATTTTTCGTGACGCCAACTCCGAGCTGATGGACGGGGGAGCGGGCACGGCGCAGTATCAGGCGATATTCGATGCGGTCAACTCGGTCCCCGGCGCAGGCAACCCGCACCGCACCCGGATTCGGCGCATCGGCGGCTTTTGGGATATCGACACCGATATCGAGGTCGACCCGGACCTGACCGTGCAGGACGCCCACGTGATTGCGTCCCGGGTCGAGGACGCCATCAAACAGCGGTTGGACAACGTGTTCGACATCGTGATTCACGTCGAGCCTCATAACGACCCCGCCGCCGAAGGCTACGGCCTGTCCGAAAAAGAATTATAAATGGGCTTCGATGGCGTTGACTGCCCGTACTTAGTAAAGTACGGGCAGTCAACTGCCCGAAATCGCCAAAGTACGGGCAGCCGGCCCGATAAGGTCGGAACCGGTGCAAGAACAGATAAGAACATATGGCGGGCAACGGGGTTTTCGTCAGTATAATGGGGGAGTGCGTCCCGGCGTCGGCTTTTTATGGACCGGCGGCGGTGCAGGACGCGCGGTGAGAAATAATGAGTAAGGGACACGGCAGCGCGATATTTGCGGAAAGCGGGGATTCACTATGACGGACACACGGCCGCTGGTCGGCATCATTATGGGATCGCAATCGGACGCAGCGGTCATGGCGGACTGCGAGGAACAATTGCGCACCTTGGGCGTGCCGTTCGAAACGGTCGTCGCCAGTGCGCACCGCAGTCCCGCGCGCGTGCATGAATGGGCGTCCGGTGCCGCGGACCGCGGAATTGCGGTGATCATCGCCGCCGCCGGCAAAGCGGCGCACCTGGGCGGTGTGGTTGCGGCATATACGCCGTTGCCGGTCATCACGGTGCCCATGAAAACCGGCGACCTGGGCGGACTGGACAGTTTGCTCTCGATGGTGCAGATGCCGACCGGGGTGCCGGTCGCCTGCGTCGCGATCAACGGCGCGAAAAATGCCGCCATCCTGGCCACGCAAATTCTGGGGACCGCGCATCCCGAATATCGTGACGCGATCCGCGACCTGAAAGCGGACATGGCACAGTAGCGCCGGCGCCGCAGTCAACCGGTAGACGCGGGGACGCACTCCCCCGCATTTGTGTATTTGCGCAGTGGTGCGAAATGTGGCGAATGTGAGTTGTCGCGCCTGAAACCCAGTACAATGGAAATGATGGACAAACCGGCTCGCTGAATGGGAGGAAGACTATGCGAGACAGTGAATTTCAGGCGTATTGTGACCGTATCAATTATGTCGGACCGCGCGACGTCAGTTTGGAAACTTTGGAGGGGCTGCATACCGCGCATACCTTTAACGTTCCCTTCGAGAATCTGGACGTGTCGTGTGGGCGCTCGATTCTGCTGGATCCCGAAACCCTGTATGCAAAGCTGGTCCTGCGCCGGCGTGGCGGCTATTGTTTCGAGATGAACGGCTGGTTCGCGCTGGTGCTGGAGCACTTGGGCTTTCAGGTGACCAGCCATCTGGCGCGCCGTTCGTTGGGCGGCGGCGACTATTACGCGGCGCTGCACCAGGTGCTGGTCGTGACCATCGAGGGCACGCGTTATCTGGCGGATGTCGGTTACGGCGTCGAGGGGATTTCCGCGCCGCTGCCGATTGACGTGGACACCGAATACATGCAGTTCGTGAACCGCTATCGCTTTGATTGGGACGATCGTTTCGGGCACGTGCTGGAGCGCAAAACCGATGACGGCTGGGTCGGGATGTATGCGTTCCCGCAGGACCCGTGTCTGCCGATTGATATCGATGTGGTCAACTATTACACTTCGACCAATCCGGCTTCGTTTTTCCTGAAGGGCAGGTTCTGCACGATTCCGACGCCTACGGGTCGCATCACACTGACCGAGGACGTGTTCAAAATCGTCGAAAACGGTCAGCTGACCGAACGCGAGGTGGAAGGCGAGGACGATTTCCGCAACCTGGCGCAGCAGTATTTCCGGCTGGACGTTGCACAAATACAGCAGGGCTAACAGGGGGAGTACGTCCCGCCGACGTGCGTAACCGGCAAATCGCTTGCCCGTGCGAGCGGCGTGGGCACCCGCCCCGTCCAATGCCCCGTGGCGAAAAGCACGCCACGGGATCTGTCGTGTGGCGACTGTCGTCGCCACTGGATTGCCACGGTCGCAAAGCCTGCTCCCTCGCAATGACAATTTGAAATTTCATACCGTCATCGCGAGCCCGCCGACGTCGCCCCACCAACGTCATTGCGAGGCGACGTAGTCGCCGCGGCAATCCACCGGGCGGGCATTTGCCCGCCCCGATACGTATGTGCGGGACGTACTCCCCCCGTATGTGCGCTGAAATAAGTATTTGAATATTTTGTGAAAAAACTCACTGATAAAACTTGACAATGGCGTTGATAGATTATACTATGCTTAACAGCTCAGCCCCGGCAGTAGCGGATGCGGGTTCGGTGGACGTCGAATCGGCACCCGGTGCGGGGCGGCAACCGGGGGAATCCGGGGAACAGACAACAAGGAAAACGGAAACAACGGACGCGCATCGGCGCACCCGCAGGACAGAAGAGCAAAGGAGCACAACATGGGCAAAGTACTGGGAATCGATTTGGGAACCACCAACAGCGCGATGGCGCTGATCGAGGGCGGCGAGCCGACGATCGTGATTAACGTCGAGGGCGACCGCACCACACCGTCGGTGGTTGCATTTCGCAAAGAAGGGGAGCGTCTGGTCGGAAAGCCTGCCAAGAACCAAGCCGTGACCAATCCGGTGAACACCATCGGGTCGATCAAGCGCTTCATCGGGCGCAAGTACAACGAGGTCGCAGAGGAAATCAAGACCATCAGCTATAAGGTCGTCAGCGGCAAGGGCGGTCGTGTCGAGGTTGAAATCGAGGGCAAGAACTACACCCCCGAGGAAATCAGCGCGATGATCCTGCAAAAACTGAAGGCCGACGCAGAGAAATATCTGGGCGAGAAAATCACCGAGGCCGTCATCACGGTGCCGGCGTATTTCAACGACGCACAGCGCCAGGCGACCAAGGACGCCGGAAAGATCGCCGGTTTGGATGTCAAGCGTATCGTGAACGAGCCGACGGCGGCGGCATTGGCATACGGTCTGGACAAGGCCGGCAAGGACCAGAAGGTCCTGATTTTCGACCTGGGCGGCGGCACCTTTGACGTGTCGGTGCTGGAGCTGGGCGATAACGTCGTCGAGGTTCTGGCGACCAGCGGCGACAACCACCTGGGTGGTGACGACTGGGATAAAAAGGTCATCGACTGGCTGGCGGACAAGTTCAAGGGTGATTTCGGTATCGAGCTGCGTGACGACAAGATGGCGTTGCAGCGTCTGAAAGAGGCCGCCGAGCGCGCCAAGATGGAGCTGTCGAGCGCACAGAACTCGAACATCAACCTGCCCTTTATCACGACCGATGCGTCCGGCCCGAAGCACTTGGACTATACGCTGTCGCGTGCCGAGTTCGAGAAACTGACGAGCGATCTGTTGGATCGCACCAAAAAGCCCGTGCAGCAGGCCATGAAAGACGCCGGCATCGGTATGGGCGAAATCGACGAGGTCATTTTGGTCGGAGGGTCGACCCGTATGCCCGCCGTGCAGGAACTGGTGAAGAAGACCACGGGCAAGGACCCGCACATGGGTGTCAACCCCGACGAGGTCGTGGCGCTGGGTGCCGCGGTCCAGGGCGGCGTGCTGTCCGGGGATTTCGGCAAGGGCGACATTCTGTTGCTGGACGTGACCCCGCTGTCGCTGGGTGTCGAGACCATGGGTGGTGTGATGACCAAGATGATCGATCGTAACACCACGATCCCGACCCGCAAGACCGAGGTCTATTCGACCGCGGCCGACGGGCAGACCAGCGTGGAAATCCACGTGCTGCAGGGCGAGCGCGAAATGGCCGCGGCGAACAAGACGCTGGGTCGGTTTACGCTGGCGAACATTCCGCCGGCACCGCGCGGTATTCCGCAAATCGAGGTGACCTTTGACATCGACGCAAACGGCATCGTGAACGTGTCGGCAAAGGACCGCGGAACCGGCCAAGAGCAAAAGATCACGATTACCGGCTCGACCACGCTGTCCGATAACGAGGTCGACCAGATGGTGGCCGACGCCGAGGCACACGCCGACGAGGATGCCAAGGAAAAGGCGAAGGTCGAGGCGCGCAATATTGCGGACAGCCTGATCTATCAGACCGAAAAGAGCATCAAGGACCTGGGTGACAAGGTGCCCGATGACGTCAAGACGGACGTCGAGGGCAAAGTCGCCGAGCTGAAGACCGCACTGGAGGGCGAGGACGTCGACGACATCAAGTCCAAGACCGACGCGCTGGCACAGGCGGGCTACAAGTTGGGCGAGGTCGCTTACCAGCAAGCCCAGGCGGAAGCCGGCGACGCTGCCGGTGGCGATAGCGCGGACGGCGCTGCCGGTACCGACGGAGACGAGGTCGTCGACGGAGACTTCGAGGTCGTGGACGGCGATGAGTAGGAAGAAAGACGCGAACGTCACGAGTGAGGGCGCAGCCGCTGATTCAGCGGCTGCCGCCACGCCTGAGGACACAGCCGACGTGAAAGCCAAGGGGCGCGCCGGCGCAAAGGACGAGGCGGGACGTACTCCCCATAAGGAGGCTACACCCGAGGTGACGGTCGAGGACACGACCGATTGGAAGGCGTATGCGATGCGTGCGCAGGCCGAGTTTGAGAACACCAAGAAACGTCTGGCGGCCCAACACGCCGCGGCGGTCGAGCGGGCCGGACAGCGGGTCATTGAAGGCTTGATTCCGGTGATGGATGACTTGGAGTACGCGATTGCGCATGCGCGCGAGAGCGAAAACGAGATCACGGACGGCATCGAGGCGATTTATACCAAGCTGGGTGCGGTGTTTCAGCGCGAGGGCGTCACGGTGATTGACCCGACCGGGCAGCCTTTTGACCACAACACGGCCAATGCGGTGCAGATGGTGCCGGATGCGGACGTGCCGGATCAAACCGTTGTGCAGACGCTGCAAAAGGGCTACGCGATGGGGGCAAAGGTGCTGCGACCGGCGATGGTGGTTGTCAGTACCGCCGGCTAGCCGGGGCGCGGCGCGGGCGACGGGGCTTGCGTGGGTCGTGCGTGGATCCGCGCAGGTGACGGAGTTGCGAGAGAAAAGCGAGAGCACACATGGCGGCAACGACCAACAAGAACTACTACGATCTGCTGGGTGTCAAAAAGGATGCGACGGCAGATGAGATAAAAAAGGCTTTTCGCAAGGCCGCGCGCAAGCATCATCCGGATGCCGGCGGCAACGAAGAGACCTTCAAGCAGATAAACGAGGCCTACGAGGTTCTGTCCGACAAGGACAAGCGGGCGCAATACGACCAGTTCGGTCAGTATTTCGGACCGAATGGACCGGGGCCGGGTTATGGACCGGGTGGCGGAGCGGCCGGTGGTGCCGGCGGCGGGAACCCCTTTGGCGGAGGCGCCTATGGCTGGCCGGGAGGCAGCGGCGGTTACCAGCAGGTCGAGTTCAACATGGACGATATCGGCATCGGCGACATTTTCGGCTCGATGTTCGGCGGCGGGCGCAGTGGTGCCGGCGGCGGCGGATTCGGCGGGTTTGGACGCAAGAAAGCCGCAAGCCAGCCCGGACAGGATTTGCAGTTCGACGTCACGGTCAGTTTCGAGGAGTCGTTGACCGGGGCGGTGCGTACGGCACGGACCGGTCAGGGCAAAGATATGACCGTGAACATTCCGGCGGGGGTTGCCGACGGCGGCAAGCTGAAGTTCAAGGGCAAGGGTGCGGCGTCGCCCGTTGCGGGCGGTCCGCGCGGCGACCTGTACGTGGTGACCCACATTACCCCGCACGCGTATTTCAAGCGCGAGAAATCGGATGTGGTGCTGGAGTTGCCCCTGACGATGGCGGAAGCGGCGCTGGGGACGACGGTCACCGTGCCGGTACCCGACGGAACCCGCGCGAAGCTGAAGATTCCGGCGGGCACCCAAAGCGGCAAGGTCTTTCGGATGAAAGGCAAAGGCGCGCCCAAACTGAAAGGCAAAGGGGCGGGGGATCTGCGTGTGGTCGCCCAGGTCGTGGTGCCGCGTCACCTGACGGCGCAGCAGCGCGAACTGCTGGAGCAGCTGGGCCAGGACGGCGCCGAGCTGCGCCACTGGTAAGAAAAGAATCACTGCTGAAAGGGGCAATGAAATGGTACGACGCGATAGAAACCGTCCGGTCTATATGATCGGTGTGGCGGCAGAGCTGGCGGGTGTGCACCCGCAGACGCTGCGTATCTACGAACGCAAGAATCTGGTCGAGCCACAGCGCACCGGCGGCAATACACGTCTGTACAGCGAGGCCGACATCGACCGTCTGCGTCTGATTCAACAGCTGACCCAGGAAGAGGGAATCAATTTGGCCGGCGTCGTGCGTATCATCGACCTGGAACAGGAACGCGAGCGCCTGCAGGCTGAGGTGGATGCGCTGCGCGAGGAAATCCGCGAGATGAAACGCGAAGCCATTCGTGCCGAGGTGATGGCGGTTCGCAACAAGGCCATCGTTCCAATGGGGCGGCTGGACGTCACCCGCTACAGCGAGGACTAACGCCCTCACGCCGGCACGCGCAATTGCGGCTACGGATAAAACCCGCTCTCTGCCCGCAATGCCATCAGCACGTACCCGAACCGGGTCCTGAATTCGCACCTGAATTCGGGGCGTACTTTTACCGCGTCACGAGCGGTTCTGTGCTACGATTATTTTTTGGGTTCTGAAAAAAGGAGGAAAATCAGTGGGCTCGTCCGGTTTGAACCCCGACGCGCAAGGAAAAGTACGCGATATCTATGACTTGGGCGACCGCCTGCTGCTGGTCGCAACTGACCGCATCTCTGCTTTCGATTACGTTCTGGATACGCCGATTCCCCACAAAGGTGAGGTGCTGACACGCCTGTCGCAGTTCTGGTATCGCCGGACCGCCGACCTGGTCGCAAACCACTTCTTGTCCGCCGATGTGGCCGACCTGCCGCCACAATTCGCCGCCGACGCCGATTGGCTGGCGGGCAGATTCATGTTGGTGCGCAAAGCCCGGGTCTGGCCGGTCGAATGCATCGTGCGCGGCTACCTGACCGGTTCCGGGCTGATTGATTACCGCGCGACCGGCTCGGTCTGCGGCATCGCATTGCCGCCGAACCTGACGGAGGCCTCGCGTCTGGCCGCGCCGCTCTTTACCCCCTCGACAAAGGCCGCGCTGGGCGACCACGACGAAAACATCAGCTTTGCCGCGATGGTTGATCTGGTGGGGGAGCAGGATGCCCGCGCCTTGCGTGACACCGCTGTCGCGGTGTATGAACGCGGCCGCGACGTGGCAGCCGAACGGGGCATCATCATCGCCGACACGAAGTTCGAGTTCGGATCGGTCGATGGACAACTGACGCTGATTGATGAGGTCTTGACCCCCGATTCCAGTCGGTTCTGGCCGGCGGACGGCTGGCTGCCCGGCGTGGTGCAGCCCAGTTTTGATAAGCAATACGTGCGCAATTGGCTGCTGGACAGCGGCTGGGATAAGAATAGCGGAGAAACGCCGCCGCCGCTGCCCGCCGACGTGGTGCAACGCACCAGCGAGAAATATATACAGGCGTATGAGTTGATAACAGGAGAGAAGTTTGTTCCAATCGGAAAGGAAATGATGTGAGTCGACGGTCGCCCTTAAATAACAGATATCAGAAAAAGACGAAACCTCCCGGAGCCACGCGCAAATCGGCGGCACGGGCACGCCCCGCCTATCGCAGCCAATACCAGGCAGCCGATAAAGCGCCCAAGGCAAAGTGGTACGACCGATTCCGTAAGGGTAACGCGTCCGGTGCGTCGGCACAGGCCGGTGCGGTGACGAACCGGCCCGCAAAGAAATCCGGAAACAACGACAAAGCCTGGCTGACCGCGACGCCGGACACGCCCGAATACAAGCGCCTGCGCAAGCAGTGGTGGATATTCCTCGGGATAGGCGTGGTGTTGCTGGCGTTGTCGCTGGCCAGTACGCGCCCCTGGTTTTACGAGACCATCCGCATCCCGGCTGCCACGGCAAACAAGGTCTCGATTGCGTTGTCGTGGACGGCGTTGGCGGTGGTGGCGTTTTCCTGGTGGTTGGATTTCAAGAAAATCCGCCCGCTGATAAAGGAAGCCCAAGCAGAGGCGAAGCGCAAGCAGAAAAAGAACAAATCCTGAGGCGAAAGTGGACGTCTGCAACGCGCGCCCGACGGCATGACGGCACGACAGCACGACGAGATAACAGACAGAAGGGGGAGCACATGGCGAAGTATGAAATCCTGGTCACCTATCGCACGGGTATTTTCGACCCGGCGGGCGAGACCGCGCGGCGCGGGCTGGAACAAATCGGATTCACCGGTGTGGATAAGGTCAGCATCGGAAAGTTCATCCAGCTGGATGCCGACGCGACGCCTGACGAGGTGCAGGTGATGTGTGAAAAGCTGTTGGCCAACCCGGTCATCGAGGACTTTGCAATCAAGTCGGTGGGGTGACGTCCATGAAACTGGGAACCATCGTTTTTCCGGGCAGCAACTGCGAACAAGACGTCGCCTATGCCTGTGAATATCTGGGAATCGAACACCGCTATCTGTGGCATAACGATCGCGATTTGGGCGGTGTGGATGCGGTCGTGCTGCCGGGTGGATTCAGTTACGGAGATTACCTGCGCTGTGGTGCGGTGGCGCGTTTCTCGCCGATTATGGATGCGGTCAGCGCCTTTGCCGCAGACGGCGGGCGCGTGCTGGGCATCTGCAACGGTTTTCAGGTCCTGACCGAGGCACATCTATTGCCCGGTGCTCTGATACGCAATACCGGGCTGAAGTTCATCTGTCGCGAGCTGCCGCTGCGGGTCCAGGCCTCCTGCGCCTGGCTGAACGAACCTGCGGGCCGCGTACTGCGGATGCCGGTGGCGCATAACGAGGGGAACTTCGTCTGTGACGACGAAACACTGGCTGCACTGCAGGCCACAGACCGCATCATTTTGCGCTATTGTGCCGATGACGGCGGGGATTTGGCATGCGCCCCGAACGGTGCGCGTGACTGCATCGCCGGAATTTGTAACGAAGGCCGCAACGTATTCGGCCTGATGCCGCACCCCGAACGCGTGATTGATCCGGTCTGCGGCGGTATTGACGGACAGACGATATTTCGTGCGGTAGCGGGACTGACCGGCACCGACGCTGCCGCTGCGGCAGCTGCGGCGTAAGGCGCATGCGGGAAACGACGGGGACGCACCGTACCGATGCCTGAAACACTCACCGCAAACGTCAGCCTGACCTTTTATGTCATCTGGGGCGGCATTCTGTTGATCGAGTTGCTGGCGCTGGCGATGTGCATCGACTCGATCCGTCCCGCACGGCGCAGCATCAAAGAACAGCACGGGGTACCGGTCGGCAGCCTGTTGACCTACACCATGTTCGGCGGCGTGTATTTCATCGTCGCCCTGCTGGGGTATCTGGACCAGTTGCTGGGATTGCTGCCCGATAACTACTGCGCGATGGCGGCGGTCGCGCTGAGCCCCATCGTGGCGCTGGTCGAGCTGATCTACCTGTGGTTCGTCGTACTGAAAGGACGCGCCGCCCGCCGCACAAAGCCGGCAGATGAAACTGAATCGAACGAAAGCAACTCAAGCGAACAGGGGGAACACCATGGCGACACCGATCGCTGACCTGGGTGCCGACAAAGGCCCCGTCCTGGCAGTCGAGCTGGGCCTGCGACCTGACGAATACGAACACATCACGCAGATTCTGGGACGCACTCCCACGATTTGCGAGCTGTATATGTATTCGCTGATGTGGTCGGAACATTGCAGCTACAAGCATTCGAAAAAGTACCTGCGCCTGTTTCCGACGACCGGTCCGCACGTGCTGCAGGGGCCGGGCGAAAACGCCGGCGTGATCAGCGTGGGTGACGGCTGGGCGGTTGCGTTCAAAATGGAAACCCACAACCACCCCAGCGCCATCGAGCCCTACGAGGGCGCAGCCACCGGAATCGGGGGCATCATCCGCGACATATTTACCATGGGAGCGCGTCCCATCGCCTGTGTTGACAGCTTGCGATTCGGTACTTTGGACAAGCCGCGCCAGCGCTATTTGTTCGAGGGCGCGGTTGCCGGCATCGGCGGCTATGGCAACTGTATCGGCGTGCCGACCGTGGCAGGCGAGGTCTATTTCGAGCCGGCCTACGAAGGCAACTGCATCATCGGTGCGATGTCGATAGGACTGCTGCGCGAGGAAAACCTGACGCGCGCGACGGCATCGGGCGTGGGCAACCAACTGGTGTTGATCGGCTCGACCACCGGGCGCGACGGCATCGGTGGGGCGAGCGTGCTGGCCAGCCAAGAGTTCGACGAGGGTGCCGAAGCCAAGCGCCCCGCCGTGCAGGTGGGCGATCCCTTCGAGGAAAAGCTGCTGATCGAGGCCTGCCTGGAGCTGCTGGAAAGCGGCCTGTTGGTGGGACTGGGCGACCTGGGGGCCGCGGGTTTGACCAGCAGCGCCTCCGAAATGGCGTCGCGTGCGGGTGTGGGGTTGGACATCGACGTGGCAAAGGTCCCACGTCGCGAGCCGGGGATGCAGCCCTTTGAGATCATGGTCAGTGAATCGCAAGAGCGGATGCTCGCCTGCGTGGAACCCGAAAAGCTCGAGGCAGTACTTGCGGTCTGCGACAAGTGGGGGCTGCGTGCAACCGTGATCGGGCAGGTGACCGACACCGGGGACTTCGTGGTGCGCGACGGGGATGCGTTGGTGGGCTGCATGCCTGCGCTGTCACTGGCGGATGACGCACCGGAATACGATGTTCCTTTCTCGAAACCGGCGTATATCGAGCGTCTGGCGGCAGAGTCGATTCCCGATGATGCGCTGCCCCAAGATCCGGGCGAGTTGAACGAGGTCATGAAACGTATGCTGGGCAGTCACAATATCTGTTCGCGTGCGTGGATCTACGAACAGTATGACCACCAAGTGATGGACAACACGGTCGTGAAACCGGGGGGCGACGCGGCGGTGCTGCGCATCGGGCTGACCGGGCGCGGTGCCCGCAGTGGCAGTGGCGACAGTGGTGGCCGCACGGTGACCGATCGCGGCATTGCGGTATCGAGTGACTGTAACGGGCGGTATTGCTATCTGAACCCCTACCGCGGCGCACAGATCGCGCTGGCGGAGGCCGCACGTAACGTCAGCTGTGTCGGGGGCGAGCCTGCGGCGATCACCGACTGCTTGAGCTTCGGTTCGCCGGACAAGCCCGAAGTCTACTGGACTTTTGTCGAAGCGATCAAGGGGCTTTCGGACGGGTGTCGCAGTTTCGGCATTCCGGTGATCAGCGGAAACGTGAGCTTTTACAACGAATCGTTCGGTGAGCCCATTTATCCCACGCCCAAGGTCGGGCTGGTCGGTCTGGTTGAGCGCCTGGACCGGGTCTGCACGGCTGATTTCAAGGACGCGGGCGACACCATTATCCTGTTGGGCCAGACCGAACACGAGCTGGGCGGCAGCGAATACCTGCGTCTGGAACACGACCGGGTGGCAGGAGAGATCCCCGCTCTGGATCTGGAACTGGAACGCGACGTCCAAGACACCG
Source organism: Actinomycetes bacterium (assembly GCA_031272275.1). GTDB lineage: Bacteria > Actinomycetota > Coriobacteriia > WRKU01 > WQUG01 > JAISUC01. Next base: position 53,354 of record JAISUC010000008.1, read on the forward strand.
TGCGCGAACTGGTGCGCGCAGGTCTGCTGAAAAGCGCGCATGACTGTTCCGACGGCGGAGTCGCGGTCGCGCTGGCAGAATCTGCAATAGGCGGACGCGTCGGGTTCGAGGTCGCGCTGGATGACGATCTGCCGGCGGCGGTCAGCCTGTTCAGCGAAACGCAAAGCCGCGTGGTGGTCAGCTGTGACAGCGCGAACGTGGACGCGGTGTTGGACGCTGCGGCGGCACACGGCATTCCCTTTAGCGTGCTGGGAGACGTCGGCGGAAATCGCCTGGTGATACAGGATAAGCTGGATCTGGATCTGGATACGGCGGCAGACATTTATCACGGCGCGTTGGAACAGGCGGTGCACGGCTGATGTGTGGTGTGATCGGAGTATTCGCACCGGGCGAAGACGTCGCCCGCATGTGCTATTTCGGGCTGCATGCGTTGCAGCACCGCGGGCAGGAAAGCGCCGGAATCGCCGTGGGCGACGGCTCGACGGTGACCGCCGTCAAGAACTTGGGGCTGGTCAGTCAGATTTTCCGCGAGAGCGATCTGAAGGCCATGCCCGGCCAGGTTGCCATCGGGCACGCCCGCTATTCGACCACGGGCGGTTCCACCAGCTGGGAAAACGCCCAGCCGCACCTCAGCAGCATCGACCGGCAACTGATTGCGCTCGCGCATAACGGAAACCTGGTCAACACGGCGGCGTTGCGCGACGGTCTGATCGACGAAGGCGTGCGCCTGCGTTCGGACAGCGATTCCGAGGCGATCGCGGCTTTGGTGGGCGCATTCACCCAACAGACCAACCATATTCGCGACGGCATCGCGCGCACGATGGAGCTGATCCGCGGGGCATATGCCGTCGTGCTGATAACCGAAAACGCACTGTATGCCTTTCGCGATCCTCTGGGCATCCGCCCGCTGGTGCTGGGCGAGCTGGTCGAGGTCAGTGAGGGCGGACGCAGCTGCTCGTTGGCTCCCGGACACGGCTGGGTCGTCGCCAGCGAAACCACGGGTCTGGATATCCTGGGTGCCCGGTTCGTCCGCGAGGTCGCGCCCGGCGAAATACTGCGCATCGACGCCCAGGGCTTGGCTTCGTGTAACGTCGCCGACGCGGCAGCCAAAGGCGAGGGAGTGCGTCCCGGCGCGTTGGCGCGCTGCATTTTCGAATACGTGTACTTTGCGCGTCCCGACAGCGTGGTCGACGGTCGCAGCATGTATGAATGTCGCCACCGCATGGGCGAGCTGCTGGCACAGCACGCACCCGTGCGCGCCGATGTGGTCATCGGGGTTCCCGACAGCGGCACACCGGCCGCCATCGGATATGCGCGGGCGTCGGGCATTCCCTATGGGGACGGGCTTGCGAAAAACCGCTATGTGGGCCGCACCTTCATTCAGCCCGGACAGTCGCTCCGCCAGCGCGGTATCCGCCTGAAGCTGAACCCGATGAAACACGCCATCGAGGGTAAGCGGGTCGTCGTGGTCGACGACTCGATTGTCCGCGGCAACACGACGCGCGCGCTGGTGGGGATGCTTCGCGAGGCCGGTGCCACCGAGGTGCACTTGCGCGTGACATCGCCGCCGGTTGCCTGGCCCTGTTTTCTGGGCATCGACACGCCGACGCGCACCGAGCTTATCGCCTCGCGCGCCGATGTCGAGGAAATCCGCGAACACGTCGGCGCCGACACGCTGGTGTACCTGCGCCGCGAGGACATGGTGGCGGCCACGAATCGCCCGGCTGACGAGTTCTGTTGTGCCTGCTTTGACGGAGACTATCCGCTGGATGTTTCCGCCAACCTGGCACAAATGGCATGATGCGGTTTCACCGATTGGCGCTGAAAGATGCTGCCAATAAAAAGCTTTACAGCTTTTTTTGGCCCACTTTCAGCTCGACCTTGACAACCCCGCCCGTCATTGCGAGGCGACGTAGTCGCCGCGGCAATCCATAACGGGTTTGACCTTGACCTTGCTTGTGTTTGGCGCTGAAAGATGCTGCCAATAAAAAGCTTTACAGCTTTTTTTGGCCCACTTTCAGCTCGATTACTTGAAATGGACGGATAGGGATCAATCCCCCCTGATTGGCAGACATCGGCCGACTGAACGAAAGGATCGTATGACCGACACACCCATCACTTACGCCGCCGCCGGAGTCGACACCGCCGAAGGCGCGGCTGCCGTCGACGCGATTCGCGCCGCCGTTGAAACCACACGTCGCCCCGAGGTCATCGGCGGCATCGGGGGCTTCGGCGGCCTGTTTTCGATTGCCGCCGCTGCCGACATGGTCGACCCCGTGCTGGTATCCGGCACCGACGGCGTGGGCACGAAAATCGAAATCGCCCGCACGCTGGATCGGCTGGACACGATCGGCATCGACCTGGTCGCGATGTGTGCAAACGACGTGTTGGCCACCGGTGCCGAGCCGCTGTTCTTTCTGGACTATCTGGCCATCGGCAAACTGGACCGCACGCGCGCCGCGGCCATCGTATCGGGCGTTGCCGACGGCTGCCGCCAGGCCGGCTGTGCCCTGGTCGGCGGCGAGATGGCGGAACACCCCGGCGTCATGGACCCGGACGCGTTCGACCTGTCGGGCTGCTGCGTCGGTCTGGTCGATCGCCCGGACATCATCGACGGCGCGACCATTCAGGCAGGCGACGTCGTGCTGGGCCTGGCCTCCACCGGCCTGCATTCCAACGGGTTTTCCCTGGTGCGCCGCGTGTTGGCTGAACGCAAGCTGGACTTGCGCGCGGACTACAAAGGACTGGGGGAGCTCGGCGCGCTGTTGCTGGCACCGACCCGCATCTATGTGCGCGCGGTCCGGATGCTCTTGACCGATCCCGGTTTCGACGACCAACCCGTCAAAGGTATCGCACACATCACCGGCGGCGGCATCACCGAAAACCTGAACCGCTGCCTGCCGTCTGACGTGGACGCGCTGGTCGACCTGTCCGCCTTGACCGAAAGCGCGGCGTTTGCACTGCCCGCCGCCTTTGCAGTGGACGCGGGGCTGGACCCGACCGGGGCCGATGCGCTCGCGACCTTTAACATGGGCATCGGCATGGCCTTGGTGACCGCGGCGGCAGACGCCGACGCGGCGGCGGCGGTGCTTTCCGCCCAGGGTGAAACGGTCTGCCGGCTGGGGACCATCACCGACGGCACAGGCACCGTCCGTTACCGCTAGCACCGCCGCATCACCACCGCGGTGGTGTCGCACAGAAAGGAGCCCCCGTGGCACAGCAGCTGAAAATCGCCGTGTTGATCAGCGGCAGCGGCAGCAACCTGCAGGCTATCATCGACGCGATTGCGGCAGGGACGTTGCATGCGACGATTCAGGTCGTGATCTCATCGCGTCCGGACGCTTATGGGTTGACGCGTGCTAAACAGGCCGGTATCCCGACGGTCGCCCTGTCGCATAAAAACTACCCGGATGCCGCCGCGTTCGACCGGGCACTGACGCACGAGCTGCTGCAATCCGGAGCCGAATGGGTCGTGATGGCAGGCTACATGCGCCTGTTGACTTCGCGCGTGCTGGATGCTTTCCCTAATCGCGTCCTGAACTTGCACCCGGCGCTGCTGCCCGCGTTCAAGGGGGCACATGCCATCCGCGATGCGTTTGAAGCCGGGGTCGCAACCACCGGCGTCACCGTGCACATCGCCAACGAAGAATACGACTGCGGCCCCATCTTGGCGCAGCGCGAGGTTCCGATTCTGCCGGATGACACCCTGGAAGCGCTGGAAGAGCGCATCCACGCGACCGAACACGAACTGTATCCGCAGGTCCTAGTACAGATCGCCGCCGGCCGGCTGCCCTGATGTCCGCGCACGTACCGAAACCGGCACGCCGCCCGTACGGTCGGGTACGGGGGATTGCGGCGGTAGCCACGGTCGTCTCTCTGTTGGCGCTGACCCTGTTGATCGGCTGTCGCCCCGCCAAAGCACCGGTCATCGTCACCCCCCAATCGGACGCATCAAACGCATCGGGCGCATCGAACGCGGCGACTGCGACCGCCGACGCTGCAGGAAGCGACGCGGCCGGGGACGCACTCCCCCAAACTGCCGACGCCGCGACGGACGGGTCGGGTGTTTCGACTGCGACGCCGGATGTGCGTATCGTCTGTGTGGGTGATATGACCTTCAGCCGCAGCGGGGCGCGTTCGATGGGCGACCCCGATGACTTGCTGGCGGCCGTCCGGAAACGTCTGGCGGATGCCGACATCACCTATGGGAATCTGGAGACGCCACTGTCGTCGCGCGGAAAGCCTGCCGACAAGCAATACACCTTCCGCGGACCGATCTCGGCTGCCGCGGCACTTGCGCGTGCGGGGTTTGACGTGGTCTCGGTCGCGAACAATCACAGCCTGGATTACGGACGGACGGCTTTTGCCGATACCATTGACGCGCTGGAAGACGCCGGCGTGACCCCGGTGGGTGGCGGGGCGGACCGCGACGCCGCTTGGGCTCCGGTGATCGTTAAAGCAAACGGGGCGCGGGTGGCGTTTCTGGCCTTCAGCGAAATCACACCGGTTGATTTTGCGGCGACATCGACACGCAGCGGCTGTGCCTATACCCAGGACTTCGCGGCGGTGCGCTCGGCCGTGAAAGCGGCGGCGCAGACGGCCGATTACACGGTGGTCGCTATGCACTGGGGCATCGAAAACAACTACACGCCGACGGCGCGCCAGGTAAAGGAAGGCCGCGCGTTGATCAAGGCGGGTGCAGACGCCGTGTTGGCAAGCCACCCCCATGTGTTGCAGGGCGTGGAGTTTTACCGCGACGGTTTGATTGCCTATTCGATGGGGAACTTTGTGTTCAGTCCCGGTGCCGCGTCCGGGCGCGACAGTGCGATATTGCACCTGACCTTGACGGCGGACGGGGTGGATGCGGTCAGCGCCACGCCGGTGCATCTGGACACATTTGCACCGAAACCGCAAAAGGGTGCGTCAGGCAAGCGCGTTTTGAAGATCCTGAAAAAGGGCTCGGTTGCGCGCGGCACGCAGGTGTCGATCAACGATGCCGGCTCACGCGCCACGTTCAAGCCGAAATAGCGTCGGGTTCGCATAATTCGTCCTATACATTGACGAGGTTCGGGACGTGCTCCCTCTGATGGACGGACTGCATGATGTGCGACAATAATGCCCTATGGGAGCCATCCGCAACATACGCACCGTCGACCCGCTGATTCGGTTGAGAAACGTCGTCAAAACCTACACCAAGGGCGCGGTTCCGTTCACGGCTTTGCATGACGTGACGTTGGACGTGTATCCGGGCGAATTCGTGGGGCTGATCGGGAAATCGGGCAGCGGCAAGACCACGCTGATCAATATGATTACCGGCATCGACCATTTGACCTCGGGCGAGATCTGGGTGCAGGATACGCCGATTCATACGCTGAATGAAAACCAGATGGCGATTTGGCGCGGGCGTACCATCGGGGTCGTCTTTCAGTTTTTCCAATTGCTGCCGACGCTGACCTGCATCGAAAACGTGATGCTGCCGATGGATTTCTGCAAGGTCCACGCGCCGACCGAACGCGCCGATTATGCGCTGAACTATCTGGAGGAAGTCGAGATGGCCGAACACGCGCACAAGCTTCCCAGTGCGCTGTCGGGCGGACAGCAACAGCGCGTGGCCATCGCGCGCGCACTGGCAAACGACCCGCCGCTGATTGTCGCTGACGAGCCCACCGGAAACTTGGATAGCAAGACGGCCGACGCCGTGTTCACCCTGTTCGAGCGGCTGGTACACCAGGAACACAAGACCATCGTGATGGTGACGCACGACAAGGACCTGGCGGCGCGCGTGACGCGGTCGCTGACGGTGTCAGACGGCGTGATTTCCAACGACTCGCTGTACGCTGACGTCGACGTTACGGGGTGAGCTGACGGTGGTGCTGCCCCCGCGCGTACGCAAGATCTTTCGCGATTTGGGGACGAATTATTCCCGGACCTTGCTGGTGGTCGCATCCATCGCCGTCGGTATTTTGGCGATTGCCGCAACCCTGGGCGGACGCCAGGTCTTGTTGCGGGAATTCGATCGCGATTTCGCGCAGTCACAGCGCGCGGACATCACCTATACGGTCAGTGACTGTTCGCCCCAGGTGGTACGCCGCATCACCGCACGTCCCCAGGTCGCCTCCGCAGTGGGGGTGCGCATCTTTGACGCGAGTTATATGGTGGTTCCTGACGATATGGATGACGCCACCGCGCTGCGGGAACTGTCCGATGCCGGTGGGGACACGGTGTCGCTGAGCATCGCTGCGCTGGATGCGGCCGATTTCGACAGTGCGGAGGTCAGCCATCTGAACCGGCTGGACACACAGGTTTGGCCACCCGGGTCGGACGACATCATCATCGAGGCCAGTGCCACGCAAGAATATCCGCTGGCGGTCGGGGACCGCCTGTTGGTTGATACCGGCAGCGGCAAGCGCGTCATGCGCATCAGCGGATTCGTGCACGACATTAATGCCATCCCCACGATGTTTTTCGAGGAAGTCACTGCCTATGTCAGCCGCGATGCCCTGGCGGGACTGGGCCAGGCCGATGCGATCAACACCATACGCGTGAACACGACCGGCAGCCGTACCCGCGCGCAAAACGCGCGCATCGCAGATGCGATTCAGGATCAGGTTCTGGACGCCCAAGGCATCACGGTCACGCGCATGGAGGTGCCCGAGCCCGACTATCATTTCTTTGGCAATCTGTTTGCCGCGGTCAGCGTGTTGTTGCTGGTTATGGCATTTATGGCGCTGGCCTTGTCCGGGTTTTTGGTGGTCACCACGGTCAGTGCCATCCTGGTCCAGCAGACCAAACAAATCGGCATCATGAAAGCCGTGGGCGCCCGACGCGGGCAAATCGCGGGGCTGTATCTGGGCTTGGTGTTGTGCTATGGCGCGCTGGCGGTGATCATCGGATACCCCGTCGGCATCGGGTTCGGAAACTGGTTCATCGATTACGCAGGCGGAATCCTGAATTTTCAGATCAGCGATTACACCTTTCCGTTCTGGGTAACCGCCACCCTGTTCGGTGTCGGTTTGTTGCTGCCGGCGCTGGCGGCACTGATTCCCATCATCCAGGGAATTCGTCGACCGATTGTCGACGCGTTCAACCCCGAGGTCGCAGGCGTCACGTTCGGGGGTGGTGTGATCGACCGGCTGTTGGGTCGCATTCGCATGTTGCCGCGACCGACGGCGCTGGCGCTGCGCTCGACATTCGCGCACAAGGGACGGCTGATCATGACGCTGATAACCCTGATGTTGGCGTCGGCCACCGTCATGGCGGTGTTTTCGGTGGGAACCAGCCTGAACCGGACGGTGGATAACGTCGGCGGCTGGTGGCGCTATGACGCGCAGGTCATCTTGACCCGCGTGGCGTCCCAGCGGGAACTGGAACGTCTGGCAGGCGGTATTTCCGGGGTGGAGTACGCCGAAACCTGGTTGGACGGCAGGGTCACGATACAGCGTCCTGACGGCACCAAGAACGATTCGTTCTGGACCATCGGTATTCCCGGGGATACCCATATCATGCATTTCGAGTTTGTCGAGGGGCGCGCGCCGGCTGCGGGCGAGGAAGCCGTGCTGGTGACGACCGATCTGGCCAGCGCCGAGGACTTTTTGCAGGTCGGATCGACCGTGACGCTGACCGTGAACGGACAGGATGTCCAGCGCCCCGTGGTCGGAATCGTGACGGGCAGCCTGCAGGGTGCGACACTGTACATGGAACGTGACGATTTGGCAAATCTGTCCGGGGTTCCCGGTAACGCGACCCGCGTGCTGGTTCAGGGGACGGACGGGGCGGTCCGGCGCGATACCTTGGCGGAAATAAAACAGCGCACCGACCTGCAAACCCGCTTGGCGCGCCAGCTGGAAACGCGACTGGAGGACAAGCATATCCCCGTTTCATCCACGCAAACCGCCGTCGAACAGCTGGAGCTGACCGGCAGCCAGCTGGGCATTCTGACCACGATACTGACCATCATGTCGGCGGCACTGGGTCTGGTTGGAATTATCGGCCTGTCCGGTTCGATGACGCTTTCCGTGATTGAAAACACGCGCGAAATCGGTATTATGCGATCAGTCGGGGCGGGTCATGCCTCGATTTTCGGGATCTATATTACGCAGGGGCTGGTGGTCGGGACGCTTTCCTGGGCGGCCGGTGCCGTGCTGTCCTGGCCGCTGTCATGGGGGCTGATGCAGGCGCTGATTACTTCACTGGATATGAAGCTGGCGTATTCGTATTCGACGTCGGGCGTGTTTTTCACACTGGGAATCGTGTGGCTGATCAGCGTGGTGGGGTCGCTGTTGCCGGCGTGGAGGGCGGCGCAGGTGTCTATTCGCGATGCAATTAGCTATGAGTGAGTGCGAGCACACAGCGGGGCATTTCGGTGTCGGTCTGCGGACTAACGGTGCCGCCGGCGGCGCGTGGACCGACGGGACGCACTCCCCCTGAATTCTTGTGGAGATATTGTTAACGGTTTATGTAGAGATGTACCGCAGTTTGTGTATGTGGCGGCGGGTCGCGTATCATATTGTCGGATGAATGGTGGCGTTTCACACGTCGTATTGTGCGAGAGAAAAGGTGGTTTTGATGTCTAAGTTCGTCAGAGGACTGGTGCTGGTTATTGCTATCGGCGTGATGGCATTTGCCGGGTATCAATTGGGCAATATCGCCTATGACTACGTCAAGGACGAGGCAGAATACGAAGAGTTGCGCGCGATTGCGGATTCGCCCGAGGATGCCACTGACGAAGCCACCGACGGCGACACCGATGTGGCGGAAGATCAGACCGTAAACCCCGATGCCGAGTTCTCGCTGTCGACGTATCTGCGCGCGCTGTTGGGTAAGGCAAAGCCGGGTGGTCTGGCAACCAGCGGCAACCAGAGCTCCAGCTCGTTGGCGAAAGCGCAGAAGCGCAAGATCAACTTTAAGAAGCTACAGAAAAAGAACAAGGAAATCATCGCGTGGATTTACATCCCGAACACGCGGATCGACTATCCGGTCACGCGCCATTCCAACAACAAGTACTATCTGAAACGCAATGCGGTCAAGAAAAAGAGCTCTGCCGGATCGATTTTCCTGGACAGCAAGGCAAAGAAGGACCTGAGCGGTTTGGATTCGCCGATTTACGGACACCACATGCGCAACAAGTCGATGTTCGGCTCGCTGAACAGTTTCCGGACGTCAAAGTTCCGTAAAAAGCATCAGTACGTGTACGTGTACACGCCCAAGGCGACCAAAAAGTACAAGGTGTCGACGCAGTTCACGACCAAGAAAAAGAAGCTCTCGGCCTATAAGGGCAAGGTGCGCGTCGTTACGCTGGTGACCTGTGAGTATACGGCAAAGAACGCCCACTATGTGCTGCGGGCAAAGCTGGTGAGCTCTAAGAAACCCGGTAAAAAGTAGGGGGAGAACAGCCCGCGGCCGTGTGCGCCGCCCGTGTCGTCCACGCCGTCTGCGCGCCGCCTGCGCACGGTCAGAGCGCGGTCGCTCATTCCTGTTGCAGGGCGCTGACCGCCCGGTCGATCGTCAAGGGGCGCGCGCTCGACCCCAGACGTTCGAACAGCTCCGACAGAATCGGCGGTCGGATGTTGCTTGCGCGCAGCACGTCCGGGTGATCGAAGACCTGCGCCGGAGTCCCCGCCAGCACGATGCGCCCCCCCGTCTGTAACACGTAACAGTAATCGGCGGTTTCCGCCAGCGCATCGATATCGTGCGTCGACATCACGACGCTGACCCCCTCATCACGCGACAGCTGCGCCAGCAACTCGACAATCTGTCCGCGCGCGGCGGGGTCCAGTCCCTCGAATGGTTCGTCCAGCACCAACAGGCGCGGCCGACAAACCAGGGCTCCGGCCAACGCGACCTTGCGTTTCTGGCCCCCCGACAGACTTTGCGGGCTGCGCTGGGCCAGGTCGTCGATTTGCAGCAACTGCAGCACGTCACGAACCGCCGCATTCACCCGCGCGTCATCCCAGCCGTACTGGCGCGGACTGAACGCGACATCGTCTGCCACCGTCGGCATAATCAGCTGCGCGTCGACCTGTTGCAACATCACGCCCACCGATTCGCGGATGCGCCGCCACTCGCGCGACGGGTCGGCACCCAACACGCGCACGGTGCCCTCGTCTGCGCGCAACAGCCCCAACAGGTGTGACAACAGCGTCGTTTTGCCCGAGCCGTTCGGTCCCAGCAGCACGGTGCGCTCGCCCGCGTGCGCACAGAAATCCAGCCCGCACAAGGTCACCGCCGTCCCATCCGGATAATGATGCGACACACAACTGACATAGGCGACATCATCGGCGTGCGGACCATGCCGATGCAGGTGGTTTTCACAGGCAGGACAGTCGTTCATAGCGTTTCCTCCATTCCCGGCTGTGGGCGCGCCGGTGTTTCTCCGTTGACACCGACAGTGACACCGCCGACCCGGAACTTCCCGTCGTATCCGCGCAGCACCAGCACGTCCCAATCGCGGTCCGCCAAATCCATCGCATACAACAGCAGCGTCCCGAACGCGCGCGCCGTCGCCGCCAGCGCCTGCAGCGGCCGTCGCCACCGCAAACCACCACGCAGGCGCAGCGCCCGCAGCAGCGCCGTCATCCGATCGTTCAGCAGAAAAAAGCTGCGCCAGGACATAATCAGCGCGTCACTTAACAGACGGGGGAGTGTCCGCGCGCTTACTTGCGCCAGTCGCGGCCACGGGGTCGTCAGCACCACCGTGAGCGAAGCTTGCGCAACACCGACGGCGCGTGCAATCAGCATCCACCGCGCGGCACCGTCCAGATCACAGGTTATCGCGAACAGGCAGCCGAAGCAGAGCGGCCATGCCAGCAGCGTCGCATACAGGCGCCACGGCAGGCGCGCCGTTATGGCAATGACAGTCAGTACCAGTATCAATGCCGCCAGCGCGTACAGTCCCGTGCGGTTTGCCGGTAACGTGAGGGCCAGGGCGATCGCCACCAGCCAAGCGCCGGCTTTTGCCGCCAGCGGTGTGCGGTGCAACCAGCCCGTCCCGCCGGTGGCACAGGTATCGATGTCGCGCAGGTTCATGCCCCGGTCCGCCTGTGCTTGCGATCCAGCAGCGACGGACGCACGCGGGCAATCCAGCTGAGGGTCAGCCCGGTCAGGGCGGCCTCTGCCGCCCAGCCGATCGGCCCCAGCGTGACAATCACCCGGGGCAGATTTCCCACGTCCATCCCCAGCGCAGTCAACCCCAAGGTTGCCGCCGTCGTTATCGGCAGCGTGATCAGAACTGCCAGCGTACCGGCGACACCGCATCGACCGGGGCCGGTGGCAGATCCGCGCAGGACCCGAAACAACAGCGATCCCAGACAGAGCTCGCAGCTTAACACCAAGGCGTTCAATCCGATGACGGTGACCCCGCCGTGCCCCATCAGCGCCAGAAAGGTGACGACGATAACGGCGGCAACCGGGGACAGCGCACAGCCCAGCAGGGCACCTGCGATAATTGACAAGTTGAAGTGGTAGGCCAAGGGGACTATTTCGAGCGACATGGCGATGAGCATAAAGGCACTGACCACCCCTATGCGGGCGACGCGACGGGACGCACTCCCCCTGTATATGCGGCAGATGATGCCGACCCAGACAATCAGTACTGCCCAGCCGGCGACAATCAGCCACCAGGGCAACACACCGTCGGGTATATGCAGATGCGACATAGCTATTAGGATACTACGTGTTCGCGCATGGTTCTGCAGACCGACAAAGAGATACACCATCAGAATGGCGCTGATGGTAGGGGCGGTGGGAGTCGAACCCACACTGTAGGGATTTTAAGTCCCCCTTCTCTGCCAATTGGAATACGCCCCCATAGACGTGCGCCAGCGTGTCGTTTTATTGTAGCGGAAATTTTGGGCTACAATAGGACGCTGGGAGCATTCGGTCAGGAGGCTGGTATGACGGATAAGCAAGCTGTGAGAGTAACTCGCGTAGTTTCGAATGGTACGAAAAGAAAGGTACTGGTGTTTATGATGCTGTTTTTGCTGGGATTCGGAGCGGCAGCCGCCGCAGGCTGCGGTGGCGGTTCGGGTGACGACCAGGTCGCCAAGGCAGGCGACACGGTCAAGGTCGATTACACGGGAAAGCTGACCGACGGGACACAGTTCGACACCTCCATCGGCCGCGAGCCGCTGGAGTTCACTGTGGGTGCCGGTCAGATGATCGCGGGCTTTGACGCCGCCATCCCGGGGATGAAGGTGGGCGAGACCAAGACCGTCACCATTCCGCCTGAAGAGGGCTATGGGGACCGTCAGGTGGGATCCATTCCGCCGAACTCGACCCTGATATTCGACGTCACCTTGGTCGAGATCGTCAAATAGACGGCCGTGCCGCGACTCAGTTTCGAGCTCTACCTCAAACGTCAGCACGCACAGATCGACCGCCATCTGGCCGATTATTTCAACGGCGAGCAGGCGGCCAGCGGCGACATGGTGCGCTATCTGTATGCGCCGCTGGCGGAATACAGCGCGAATTCGGGCAAGCGCCACCGCCCGCTGATTTGCCTGTTATCCTGCGAAGCGGTGGGCGGAGACCCCGCGCTGGCGCTGCGCAGTGCCGCCGCCATCGAGCATTTCCACACGGCCGCGCTGATTCACGACGATATCGAGGACGACGCGACCACGCGGCGCGACGAACCCTGTTATCACATCAAAGAGGGCGAGGCGCTGGCGATTAACGCCGGTGACCTCGCCTTGTCCTTGGTGACCGGCAGTGTCGTGGCAGACCCCCTGTTGGACGACGCGACCAAAATCCGCGTCCTGCGCGAACTGGTCGACATGACCACGCGCACCATCGAGGGCCAGGCACTGGATATCGGTTGGGTGCGCGACGACCGCTATGACCTTAGCATCGACGATTACCTGTTGATGGCGCGGCACAAGACCGCGTTTTATTCCGGCGCGATACCGCTGGCGGTGGGTGCCATTATCGGCGGTGCCGACGACGCGACGGTTGAAGCCCTGCGCGATTTCGGCATGGCGACCGGGCTGGCTTTCCAGATCCAAGACGACATCCTGAACTTGGACGGTGCCGACCGCAGCAAGGACTTCCGCGCAGACATCACCGAGGGTAAACGGACCCTGATTGCGCTGCATGCGTTGGCGCACGCAGACGCCGCCGATCGGACGCGTCTGTTGGAACTGCTGCGCGCACACACCGACGATGCCGAACAGCTGGCAGATGCGGTTGACATCATGCGGCGTGCCGGCTCGCTGGACTATGCGCGTCACTTTGCCGCCGATTTGGTCCACGGTGCAAAGGCGCGCCTGACGGCGGCTCTGGCGCCGTCCCGGGCGCGCGAGTTGCTGCTGTCGATGGGCGATTTCTTCATCCAGCGCTCGAAATGACACGACGCGACGCCGGGACGTACTCCCCCTGCGTGTAGATATGGCATGTGTCGCGCAAATGAAAACGGATGATGGATTGATGAAAAAAAACTGCAAAGCTTTTTATTGCCATCAATCCACAGGTGATTAGGGGTGCCTATGCTCGATCTGCTGTTAACCCACGGACGCATCATCGACCCGGCGAGCGGGCTCGACACCACCGGTGCGGTCGGAATCCGCGCCGGGCGCATCAGCGGCATCTATACCGGACAGGTGGCGCTGCCGGCCGCGCGCGAAACGCTGGACACAGCCGGCCGCGTGATTACCGCCGGCTTCATCGACCTGCATGCCCACGCCGACCTGCCCTTTCTGGACGAAGATTACACGGACCCGCGTCTGGCGGCCAATACCACCACCGACCGCGACTGTGCCGAGCGCCTGTTGGCACAGGGCGTCACCACCATGCTGAACGGCAACTGCAGCTTTTCGCCGGTTGACGTCGCCGGATACATCGCCGGCTGCGGACGGACCGCCGTGAACCAACGGACGCTGGTGGGCCACGGCGCGCTGCGTTTTGCCGCGGGTTGCACCGACAAACACGCCGCCGCGACGCCCGAACACATCGCCCGCATGTGTGACGCTGCGCGTGCTGCCTATACGTCCGGTGCCGCGGGCGTGTCGTTCGGGGTGGGCTACACGCCGGGCGCGGCATTCACAGAGCTGCTGGCCCTGACACAGACCGCCGCCGATGCCGGGCGCATCGCCGCGATCCACACGCGCACGCAGGGCTGTACTCCCGCCGAATCGGTCACCGAGCCCTGTGAGCTGGCGCTGCAAACCGGAGCCCGCGTCCAGATTTCGCACCTGGTCTACCAATACACCGGCGCCCACCTGCGCCGCGCTATCGAAATCATCACCGATTACCGCGCCCGGGGTGCCGACATCACGGTCGATTCGGGCATGTACACCGACTGGGCGACCTTTGCGGGCTCGGCACTGTTCGAGGACAGCGCGCGCGCCGTTTGGGACTGGGACTATGCGGACATGACCGCGTTCGGCGGCATCCACGACGGCAAACAGATGACGCGCCGGCTGTTCATCGAGGCCCGCCGCGAGCCCAAAACCGTCTTTATCGTCCGCGTCGGAAACCCCGACGACATTCGTGCGGCCTATGAATTGGCGGAGTGCGTCCCCTCGACCGACGTCGGTCCCGCCGCTTTGGGTGGTGGGCACCCGCAGGGCTCCGCGACCTTCCCCAAGTTCCTGCGCGAAATCGTGGCTGATGCCGGGCAGTTCGACCTGATCGAGGGCCTGCGACGCTGCAGCACCTATCCGGCGCGCATCTTGGGCCTGCACAACAAAGGACGCGTGGCGGCAGGTGCCGATGCCGACCTGGTCGTGCTGGACCTGGAACGCCTGCGCCCGGTCGCGGATTTCCCGCCGGCAGGTAATCCGGTGGCGCGCCCGAACGGGGTGACGCACGTGATCGTGAACGGGCGGCTTGCCATCCGTGACGAAACCCGCATCGCGCATGTTAACGCCGGCCACTATGTGTACTAGTGCTTTCCCGTGCGACTGCACGGGGGCAATGATGGTGGTGGGGTGTCCATGGAAATACACCTGACGCGGTATGGTTTAGCCTGCGGCTTGGGTTAGTATGTTGGGTATGAAATCGGCTTTCACCCATACGACGCGCACGCGCAGGTTCGACATTTTGCTGGCTGTCGGGCTGACCCTGATCGGGTGGCTGCAGGTGTTTTTGGGTAGCGTTGCCTCGAACTTCATGACGCACGTCGACGTGAACGGGCTGGATATCGTAACCGGCTTTCACGCGCGTTCGCCCTGGGTGACGATTCTGTTGACCGCGATCTGTTTTCTGCCGCTGATTTGGCGACGAAACTATCCTTTGTTGATACTTGCCGTGGTGACGGTCGGGCAATGCGCGGCGGCACTGTGGACGCACGACCCTTTGTTGACCTTCATCGGTCCTTTGGTGGCGCTCTATACTGCAGGCACGCTTGTCTCGACCAAGCGCCTGGTGGCAGCCACCGTGATCGTCTGCTTGGCACTGGTCGGTGTGAATCACTTTGCGCCCATGGTGCGCCCGATTGCGGTGTCGGTCAGGACCGGCAGCGAGGACCAGGGAAACGGCGTCTTCGTCGATCCGCAGTCCGACACGCGCAGTGACACCGACGATAACGCGTTGGAGTATTTCGGCATTGACGACAGTAATCTGATTCTCCGTGACCGTTCCGGTCAGGTTCTTCCTCAAGGCGGGGGGGCATCCGGTCTGGCGCTTGTGTTCATGAACCTCTCCCGTGGGCGCACCGTCATCTCCATGTTGCAGATTGTCCTTTCGGCGGTCGCCTTTGCAGCGTTGGGCCGGATGACCCGTCTGCACCGCGAATACATCGCGGAAGCACACCGCCGTTTTGAGGAAGAGGCCCGCGCCGCACGCGCAGAGGCCGAACGGCGTGCCGAAGAGGAACGCCTGGCCATCGCGCGTGAACTGCACGACATCACGGCGCATTCGCTGGCGGCCATCGCCGTGCAGGCCGGTGCCGCCGAGGCCACTATTCTGGCAGATCCCGACGCTGCTACCGCAGCCGTCGCCACCATACGAACCACCGCCCAAAAATCCTTGGACGAGCTGCGTCAGGTGGTCGGTGCCCTGCGCGCTGTGGAGACCGGCCCTTTTGCTGCATCAGCGGATGCAGTCAACGGGGCGAAACCGCAGGGCACCGCCCCCTTGACGCCTCAGGCGGGCTTGTCCGATCTGGACGAACTGTTGGCGACGTTTCGCCGCAGCAATCTGGACGTACAGACACGCATCGACCCTGCCGTATTGCCGTTCGACAACCTGCCGGTGGCCAGCGGTCAGGCGGCATTTCGCATCATTCAGGAAGCCCTGACCAACGTGCTGCGCCACGCACAGGCGCCCGCAACGGCGACGGTCACCATTTGTCCGGCGGCAACGGCCGGTCAGTTCTATCTGGAAATCCGCGACAACGGGCAACGCGACGACAACGCAGGTCCCGCCGTCACGGTCGCCGACGGTCACGGTATCGCCGGCATGCGTGAACGCGCGCTGGCGCTGGGTGGCGCGTTTCAGGCGGGCCCCGACCCACAGGCGGGTGGCTTTGTCGTGCGCGCGAGCCTGCCCGCGCGACCCGTGCATCCCCAATCACCCGCACATCCCACCACTCCCACGGACGGAGCCGCACAATGATTGACACCGCTGTCGCATCCACACAACAGCCGTCCGCAGTCGCTGGTCCCGGCGGTCCCGGCGGCTACAGCAGCGAACACCCCATCCGTCTGTTCGTCGTCGATGACCAGGAACTGGTCCGCAGCGGCTTTCGCGTCATGTTGAACGCCCAGCCGGACATGGCCGTGATGGGCGAGGCCGCAAACGGCATCGAGGCCGTGAACTTGGTTCGTGAACTCTGTCCGGATGTCGTGTTGATGGACATCCGCATGCCGCTGTTGGACGGGCTCGAAGCGACCGGAAAAATACTCGAGCTGTGCCCGGCCACCCGCGTGCTGATTCTGACGACCTTTGACTTGGACGAATACGTCTATCGGGCGCTGCGCATCGGGGCCAGCGGCTTTCTGTTGAAAGACACCGACCCCCGCACCCTGGTCGATGCCGTGCGTACGGTGGCGGCAGGCGACGCGCTGTTGTCGCCTGCGGTGACCCGGCGTCTGATCGAGCGTTTTACAGCGGGGGAGTTCGTCCCGACGCAACTGGGGGACGACGGTCTGTCGGCACAGGCGCGCTGGATGAAACAGACCCTGACCGAGCGCGAGTTCGAAATCTGGATGCTGGTTGCACGGGGCTTAAGCAACGATGACATCGCCGCACAGCTGTATATCTCGCCGGCAACCGCAAAAACGCACGTCAACCGTATCATGCAAAAACTGGACGCGCACGATCGCGCCCAGCTGGTTGTATTGGCTTACGAGAACCACCTGATGAACGGAGGAAGTCATGCTTGAGGAAGCAAGCTCCACCACCGTACCGACACCCGAAACACCCGCGCCGTCGAGTGTGCCGCCTGTGGACGCACCGCCCGAGCATCCCGTTGCGCAAGCCGCGACGCAGGCGCCACCGCAAGCAGTACCTGCGACCATGCCGGCACCCGCGATGCCCGAACCGAAACAGAAATCCGGCGGCAAGGCGCACATCATCTACATTTCGATCATCGCCGTGTTGGCGGTCATCCTGTTGGTGATTATCGGGTTGTTTGCGTTTGGGCGCATCATGTTCGTGCCGTCGGGCGTGCGCCAGTTCCGCGGTGGAGCCGGTCAGAGTTTCCGGATGACCGACGAGAACGGAAACGAACTGTCGCAGGAAGAAATCGAGGAAATGCGCGAAAACGGCGAGCTGCCGGGACCCGGTGCCGACGGACAGGGTCAGCCACCCCAAGGCGGCAACGGCGACGGAGGCGTCGTGCCCGAGTCGGATGTCTCGGTAACGCAATAACCGCGCAGTAACAGACAGGCAGCATGAGGCGGCGGAGTGCGGGACGCACTCCCCCCCCTGGGATAGGACACCGACCAAGGCGCGCGAGCGCGCAAACCGGGAAGTAGAGGAACGACTGATGGCTAAACGAGTAAACAAAGCGGCAATCATCATCCCCATCGCGGTCATCGTGGTGGCGGCGGTGATCGTGCTGGTTATCGTGCAACCGTGGAGCGGGGGCTCAACCACCGACGCGAACTACCTGAGCGAGGCGGTATCGCGCGGCGACATCGAAAAAGCCATCAGCGCTTCCGGGCAGTTGGCGGCGGCGCGCACCACGGTGGTGACGCCGACGGTGGCAGGGACGGTCAAGTCGGTCTCGGTCGAGGTCGGAGACGAGGTCGAGAAAGGCGACGTGCTGTTCGATATGACGAGTGACAGCATCGAGGACGCCGTGCAGGCCGCCAAACGCCAACTGGATTCGGCGAACCGCCAGGTGACGCTGGCGAAACGATCGCTGGCAACGGCGAAAGCGTCAACCGTCGACACCCGTACGGCCGACAGCAAGCGCCAGAAAGCAGACCAAGTGGCGCAGGCCAAAAGCCAGCTGGCCGATGCCCGCGCAAACGCGAGCGAGGCACAGGAAAACTATGACGACGCCGTCGAGGCCCGCCAGGACACCGTGGTCACCGCCCCGCGCAGCGGTGTAGTGACGGCGGTCGGGCTGGAAAAAGGCGACGAGGTCGCATCCGGCTCGGGCGGGACCGGTGGCAGCGGATCCGACGCCACCGACAGCACCGATGCGGCGGCGGGTACCACCGCGGGAATCACGATAGTCGCTTATTCGTCGAAAATGACCCTGACCGTTCAGGCGACCGAATCCGAGGTCGACACGGTCGAGGTCGGCATGACCTGCCGGCTGACCTTTGACGCATTTTCCGATATTACGGCCACCGCGACGGTGACCGAGGTCGCTCCTGTCGGTTCTGCGTCGGGTGGCCTGGTGACCTTCCCGGTGACCATCACGCTGAAAGACCCCGACCCACGCCTGAAACCGGGCATGAACGCCAGCGCGGTCATCGTGCTGGCATCGGCACCGGATGTGTTGCGCGTGCCGAACACGGCTATCGAGGGCGACGAAACATCCGGCTGGACCGTGCAGGTGCTGGATGAGACCGCCGGCTCGACCCAGTCGGTGCCTATCGAGGTCGGACTGGCTGACGACACCTACACCGAGGTCACGTCCGGTCTGACCGAGGGCCAGGTCGTCATCACCGGGACCATCGACACGTCTGCGACCGATGATTCGTCCTCGTCGATATTCGGCGGTATGGGCGGGGGCATGAGCATGGGCGGGGGCATGCGAACCTTTTCGTCCGGCAGCGGACGCAGCGGGTCCGGCAGCGGCGGCCCGCAGATGACCGTCATTCAGGAACGCCCGTGATGACTCCATTACCTCCCGTCATCCAACTGGTCGACGTCGGCAAGACCTACCACACGGCGGCCGGCGAAACGCCCGCGCTGTTGCACGTGAACTTTGCGGTGCACCACGGCGACTTCGTGTCGATTATCGGGCCTTCCGGCAGCGGCAAATCCACGCTGATGAACATCATCGGCCTGTTGGATCGCCCGACCGGCGGCAGCTACCTGCTGAACGGCTACGATTCGGCCGATTACGGCCAGGCCGAACTGGCGCACCTGCGCGCCACGCAAATCGGCTTCGTGTTCCAGTCCTTCAACCTGTTGCCGCGCGCCTCGGTGTTGCAAAACGTGATGCTGCCGCTGGCATACACGCGCGTCTCGCGCCGCGAACGCAAACGCCTGGCGGCAGATGCCCTGGAACGCGTCGGTCTGCCGGCAAAGCTTTACTCGCACGAAAGCAACGAAATCAGCGGCGGGCAGATGCAGCGCGTCGCCATCGCGCGCGCCCTGGTGAACAACCCCAGCCTGATTCTGGCGGACGAACCCACCGGCAACTTGGACAGCAAAACCGGCGAAGCCGTCCTGTCCATGTTTCGGGAACTGAACCGCGACGGCGCGACCATCGTGCTGATTACGCACGACATGGGAATCGCGCGTCACGCGCATCGGGTGGCGACGATTCGCGACGGGCTGTTGACCGAAGGCGACAACTCTGCGCTCGATTCTGTTGCGGAATCGGGGGAGGGGGATGTCGCGGACCCGGTTGCAGTCCCGGAAACAGACGGGGTTTTTGACCCGCCGGATTCGGCGTCCGATGCGACGGCGCCGATCGTGGAGGCAGGGGGCGACGGCGTATGAGCCTGCTGGATATCATTCTGGAGACCGCGCGGTCGCTGCGCGCGAATAAAGGCCGGAGCGCCCTGACCATTTTGGGTATCGTGGTCGGTATTGCCAGTGTCATCGCGCTGGTGAGCATCGGGCAGGGCACGCGCACCAGCATTCAAGATCAGATCCGCAGCGTCGGCACGAACCTGGTGACCATCTCGAATATGCCGAGCGTGGACGGCGAGGGTTTGACCGACGAGGACGTCACCGCGCTGCGCGAGCTGAACGGCGTCGAGGCGGTGACCCCTGTGCGGTCCAGTAACTTTGACGTGGTCAGCGGGGCGGCGGAGTATTCGACGAACGCGAGTGTCGTCGGTTGCCTGCCGGCGTATGCCCAGATTCGCAGCCTGACGGTCGAACGCGGGACCTTTATCACCGATTACAGCCAGTACGCCGGCGTGCGCGTTGCCGTGCTGTCGGACGGTTCGGTGACCACCCTGTTCGGCGACGATGCCGTGGCGGCGGACGCTCTGGGTCAGACCATCCGCATAGACGGCGTGCAGTTTCGAGTCATCGGAGTGCTGAGCTCGTCAGGCGGTTCTGCGGTGCAGAGCGTGTCGAATGACGCAACCATCTATGTGCCGCTGTCGACGGCGACGGTGGCGCTGACCGGCTCGGGGTCATACGATACGCTGTATGTCGAGGGAACCAGCGAAGATGTTATGGAAACCGTGTCCGATGCGGCCGAGATGCTGTTGAAGTCGCGGCACGGCTATGACCCCACCGGCGACGATGCGGACTTTACCGTGTCCAGCATGTCGAGTCTGTTGGACATGGCGGACAACGTGACCGGGATGCTGACCGCGCTGCTGGCGGCCATCGCGTCGATTTCGCTGATTGTCGGCGGCATCGGCATCATGAACATGATGCTGACCACCGTGACCGAGCGCATCCGTGAAATTGGTTTGCGCAAGGCAATCGGGGCGACCCCGGGGAATCTGACCCTGCAGTTCCTGGTCGAGTCGGTCGTGCTGACCGCCATCGGCGGCGTCATCGGCGTTGCCGTCGGCTGGGCGGCTGCCGCCATCATCAACGCGGCGGACTTGGTGACGACCACAGTGACCCTCACGCCGGTGCTGCTGGCGGTCGGCGTGTGTATGCTGATCGGTATCGTGTTCGGGTTTTATCCGGCCAGGAGGGCGGCTAAGCTCGATCCGATCGACGCCCTGCGTTACCAGTAGGCTCGGCCTGGCGCTTGCGCCCGCCCCTGTGTTTTGACCTTTTATTGCACGTAATACCGCGTTTGCAGTACGATTTATGGGGCACAGACAGTTACAATATGGAGCAAGTGTGAAGACCCGTTTTGTGGCTTGCCGACGGCGTAAAGTATATGCGTCAGAATAACCATAGCGACGATGACGAGGAGAGAGCGATGAGCCCCGACAACAACGATTACGTCCCCAACCCTGCGGAACCGACTCCCCAGCCGGTGACCTATACCTATCAGACGCCGCCTGCGGGGGGTGCGCCCGGCACACCGATGCCGGCGCCCGCGCCCGCGCCCGGTGCAACCGATGCGACCGGAGCGACCGGCGCACCTGACATGTCGGGCTTCGGCGGACCTACCGGACCGACCGGCCCCACCCCGCAGCCCGCGGGACCCGGCGCACCCGGTGGTCCTACCGGACCGGCGGCCGAACGCGCCCGCAACAACCGCAAGCACCTGATCTGGCTGGTCGCGGTGATTGCGGTGGTCGTGATTCTGTGCGGTGTGATTGCCGCCGGTGGTGCGCTGTACCTGCGGCTGCGCCCGGATGCCGGTACGACCGAAATCACCAAAACCGAAACGGGCACTGCCACCGAAACGGGCGGGGATGCCACCATCCAGATTCCGTCTGATGCGGTCAATCCCAGCGAAAACGAACTGTCCGTGCAGGTCGCCCAAAAGGTCCTGCCCAGCGTGGTCAGCATCAGCGCGACCGTTCAGGGCGAGGCCGACCCCTGGACCGGCGGCACCAGCACCGGTACCAGCAGCGGCAGCGGCGTGATTCTGAAAAGCAACGGCTACATCGTGACCAACTATCACGTGATCGAGGGCGCGACCGACATAAAGGTCGCAGCCGGCGACAACACCTATGACGCAGAGGTCGTGGGTGCCGATGCCTCGACCGACATCGCGGTGCTCAAGGTTGATGCGACCGATCTGCCGGTGATTGAAATCGGGACCTCGTCTAATCTGCTGACCGGCCAGTACGTGATGGCGGTGGGCTCGCCCTTCGGTCTGGAAAAATCGGTCTCGACCGGCATCATCAGCGGTCTGGGCCGCAGCGACCTGATGGCCAGCACCAGCACCTTGACCGCATACATCGACCTGATCCAAACGGACGCCGCCATCAACCCGGGCAACAGCGGCGGCGCCTTGGTCGACAAAAACGGCAAACTGATCGGCATCAACGCGCTGATCAACTCGACCTCGGGCTCGTCTGCCGGCGTCGGCTTCGCCATCCCGGTCGACACGGTTGCAGAAATCGCCAACCAGCTGATTGACACCGGCACCGCAACGCACGCTTTCCTAGGCATCGGCACCCAGACCATCACGCCCGAAATCGCCGAAGCGTACGGATTTGCGGTCGACGAAGGTGTTGTGGTCAACGCCGTCAGCGAAAACTCGCCCGCCAGCAAGGCCGGCATCCAGAAAGGCGACATCATCGTGCGCATCGGCGACGACAAAGTGACCAGCACCGAAGAAGTCTTCAGCGCCGTGCGCTCGCACAAGGCCGGCGACGTCATCGAGGTCGAACTGTACCGCAACGGAACCAAACAGACCGTCAGCGCGACACTGGGCACCGACGAAGCCGAACAGCAGGCGCAAAAAGAACAGGAACAACAGCAGGAACAGGAACAGCAGCAGACCACCCCGGACAGCGGCGACAGCGAATCCAACCCGCACGACGGATTCACGCTCGAGGAACTGTACGAAATGCTCCGCAACCAGGGTCTGGGGCAATAACACCCGGGGGGCACAGGGGGAGTACGTCCCTGCGCCCTCGTTGTTATTGCGCGCCCGGGTATTGTGCGGGCGCGGCAATCCGGACGGCCGGACAGGCGACAACAGCCGAGAACAGGCGACCTTCGGGTCGCCTGTTTTCTGTGCCATAATACGCATATGAAACTCACCCTGTTGGTCGTCGGAAAACTGAAAGAACCCTGGCAGCGCGACGCGTTCACCGATTACGCCAAACGCCTGATTCCCTATGTGCGCCTGTCGGTGATAGACATCGCCGACCGCGATGTGGACCGTCTGGGAGTACAGCGCGCCCTGGCAGACGAGGCCGCAGAACTGCTGCGCCGCATGCCCGCAGACGCACACGTCGTCGCGCTGACTTTGGACGGGCGGAGCTACGACAGCCCGGGGCTGGCGGCACATATCGAGGACCTGAAGACGCGCGGCACCTCGCACCTGTGTTTCGTCATCGGCGGGCCTGCCGGTTTAGACCCGCAGGTTGTTGCCGCATCCCATGAGCAACTGTCACTGGGATCCATGACCTGGCCGCATACGTTGGTCCGCGTGATGCTGGCAGAACAGCTGTATCGTGCCTGCCGCATTTCTGCCGGCCACCCGTATCATCGATAACGGGCGATAACGGGCGATAACGTATCATCGATACGCATCGGTGATAAAGGGTCTTGCGATACAATCAATAGCTGCACGCATTATCCGTATCGACCACGAAAGGTAACACCGACCCATGGCTGCAGCAACACACACGGCAACGACACCCGTCCGCCTGTCCGAATACTATTTTCCGACCCTGAAAGAGACCCCGGCAGAGGCCGAACTGGCCAGCCACAAACTGTTGCTGCGCGCCGGTTTCATGCGCAAAACCGCGGCCGGCGTCTATACGCTGTTGCCGCTGGGGTGGCGCGTCGTGCGCAAAATCGAGCAAATCGTCCGCGAGGAAATGGACGCCGTGGATGCGCGCGAAATGCGGATGCCCATCCTGCAACCGCGCGAGCTGTGGGACGAATCGGGCCGCTGGAACGACTACGGCCCGGAACTGATGCGCCTGCACGATCGGCATGAACGCGAGTTCTGCCTGGGACCCACGCACGAGGAAATCATCACCGCACTGATAGCCGCCGACATCCACAGCTATCGTCAGCTGCCGTTTTGCCTGTACCAGATGAACACGAAATTCCGCGACGAAATCCGTCCGCGCTTCGGCCTGTTGCGCGGCCGCGAGTTTTTGATGAAAGACGCCTATTCGTTTCACGCGACGCCCGAATCGCTGTCCGAATACTACGAGGTCCAGGCGGCGGCCTATGGGCGCATATGCGACCGTATGGGGCTGATTTGGCGTCGGGTCGAAGCCGACAGCGGACAAATCGGCGGCAAGGTCACGGCCGAGTTCATGGCGCTGGCAGACGCCGGCGAATCCGACATCGTGTACTGCGACTGTGGCTTTGCGGCTGACATCGAGGTGTTTCAGGGCGACCAATCCGACGAAGCCCGCGCGGCGGCTGCAGATGAAAAACAGGCGGGGGAGTGCGTCCCGGACGTCGACGCCACGCCGGCGGTTTGCCCCACCTGTGGGCAGGCCCTGCAGCGTGCGCGTGGCATCGAGGTCGGTCAGGTATTCGAGGTCGGCCCGAAATACTCACAGGCAATGGGTGTCAACTACACCGATGAATCGGGCGTCGAACACCCCATCATCATGGGCTGCTATGGTTGGGGCATTACGCGCAGTCTGGCGGCTGCCGTCGAACAGCACAATGACGAGGCCGGCATCATCTGGCCGGTCGGTATTGCGCCCTATGAGGTGTGCGTGATTCGTCTGGGCGACGATGAAGCCGTCGCGGCGGCAGCCGATGCGCTGGCGGCGGAACTGGCATCAGCCGGCGTCGAGGTTGTGATCGATGACCGCGCCGAGCGCCCGGGCGTGAAGTTCAACGATGCCGACCTGATCGGCTGGCCCGTACAGGTGGTGGTGGGTGCGCGCGGACTGGCAGCCGGCACCGTCGAGGTGAAGCTGCGCGCCACCGGCGACAAGCATGACGTCGCCTGCGCCGAATCCGCCACCCACATCCAAGCCCTGCTGAGCTAGCCCAAACGTCATTGCAGGGGCGGCGGCAGCCCTCACCCCGTCAATGCCCCCGTGGCGAAAGCCACGCCACGGGGCCTGTTCTGTGGCGACTACCGTCGCCACGCGGGGGCACGGAGTGCCCCCCTACAGGGCGTCCTGCATTTGTCGGTGATGTATCCAAGCCGGCGATATGGCTGATAGGTCAATCAGCGAAGTTTCAATTGATGGAATCCCCGTAGCGCGGCACTCCGTGCCGCCCCCTGAGCGAAACGAGCATTTCCGTTTCGCGAAAAAGTCTGGGTGTGAGCGCAACCGGTTTTGTTGCGCGAACACGTGACATTGAGGATGCGCGTAAACGCGCATCCGAATCATTGATCCGGGGCGGGTGTCACCCGCCCCGGTGGATTGCCACGGGCGGCAAAAACCGCCGCCCTCGCAATGACGGCGGGAAAGCGATCGTTATCAGTATTCCGAAAACTTCCAAGCCCAAACGTCATTGCAGGGGCGGCAGCAGCCCTCACCCCGTCATTGCGAGGGAGCGCAGCGACCGCGGCAATCCACCGGCGACGACAGTCGCCGGATAACAGCACCCGTGCGTAGCACGGGAGCAACCGAATCATCAACTGTCGACTGTTCACAGTTTCTACAAATGTGATTGAACGTATCTCAAAAAAATGCTAGAATAGCTATCGCATAAGTCACAATAGCCTGACCGGCACGACTACGCGTGCCACCGGCTGCGGATACGGAAAGGAAGTATGCGATATGGAACATACACGAAAGAGGCAGACACGGGGCTACGTGCTGCTGGTCGCGACGATAGCGCTGGTGCTGGCGGCATCAGCACTGTTGCTGGCGCGACCGATAGCGGCATTCGGCGCCGAGTACACCTTTGGTGACTTCATCGTCACCGCAGACAGCGCCAGCGGGCTCAGTACCACGGGCTCGGGTGCGGATACGGTCTTGGTGGTGGGAACCGGCAATCCGGTCACTATCAGGACCCTGTCAAACCCGTCCTACCCCAGTGCGAATAATGCGTCGGCCACCACCAACCGGATATCGGTTGCTTTGTCCTCGACCCAGGCGGCAAATATCACCCTGGCAGGCGTACGAATTGACGGTGGAAGCGCGAATGCCGCCGGGCTGGTC
The DNA here is from genome assembly GCA_031272275.1 of Actinomycetes bacterium. GTDB lineage: Bacteria > Actinomycetota > Coriobacteriia > WRKU01 > WQUG01 > JAISUC01. The sequence continues at coordinate 79,618 of JAISUC010000008.1, forward strand.
TGCGGCGGACAGGTAACCAACCTGACCCTGGCGGACGGCAGCACGAACTGGGTTCGTGGCGGGGAAGGGTATGGTGCCATTCAAATTTCCAACGGAGTCAGCGTAAGCATCGGGGGTACGGGCACGCTGACCGCGATTACCCGCGGTAGTGCCGCCGCCATCGGAAACACGTATAACGGCACAAAGGCGGGCGACATCACCATTACCGGCGGTACCATCACGGCATATTGCGACGGGATGTACGGCACCGGCATCGGTGCCGGTTCCAATGTATCCGCCACCGCCGCAGGAACGGCAGCTGTCGGGACCATCCGTATCCTGGGTGGGAATGTCTTGGCGTATGCCGCTACGGGCCTTACCAGTGCCTATGGTGCGGGAATCGGGGCCGGCTACGTCAAGGCCACAGATTCCGGTATCAACAAAGCCTGCGTCGATGCAATCATCATTCAGAACGCCACGGTGCACGCTTATGCTTCCCAAGGTAGCGGAGCCGCATATGCGGCAGCCATCGGTTCTGCTCCCTCTGACTCTGCCAACGGCAGCTGCGTTCCACACATCTCGATCCAGGAATCGACCGTGACTGCAATTGCCAGTGCAAACAGTGGATACGCTTTTGGTGCCGGCATCGGTGCCGGCAAGTCGGGCTCCAGGTGGTCAGGCGGCACCAGGATCGAAACCATCACCATTACCGATAGCACCGTCACGGCTGCAGCCGCCGGCAGCGGCGTCTCGTATGCCGCCGGCATCGGTACGGGGCTTGGTCCCGAAACAACCGGCATCGGTAACATGTCGACGGTCGAGACCATCACGATTTCGGGTGGAAACGTGACGGCGTATTCATCTGCCACCAACACCGCCTATGGTGCCGGTATCGGTGCCGGATTCGGCCAATCGACGCTGTCCAGTGCCGTGCACCGGGCCATCGTGATTAGCGATGGCGCCCGGGTCACCGCCTATGCCAGCGACACGGGTGCGGCATACGCCGCCGGAATCGGCGCGGGCTATGGCAGCATTGTGCGTTCCTCCGCGGTGGGTGACATCCGGATAACTGACAGCAGCGTCACCGCATATGCACGTCGTGCGTCCACGGGTACGGCCAAGGCGTACGGAGCCGCCATCGGCGGGGGCTACGGCGCCAATATTGAGAGCAGCAGGGTGGGCGACATCACGCTGACCAATTCGAACGTGACGGCGCGCGCTGCCGTGACGGGCGTATCATACGGTGCCGGAATCGGTGCGGGCTACGGGTCCGACACGTACGCCGCTACCACCGGCGACATCACCATCAACGGCGGCACGGTCGTCGCAAACAGCAGCCAACGGGGTCGCGCCTATGGTGCCGCCATCGGCGGCGGCTACGGTCGTATGGCGACCGCGGGCACCACCGGCGACATCACCATCAACGGCGGCACCATCACCGCCATCGCCAGCGAGAGCGGTGCTGCCGAGTCCGCGGGCATCGGCGCCGGAAACCTGAACGGACGCACCGGCGACATCACCATCACGGGCGGTACCATTCGCGCGATCGGATCGGTGGACGGTTACTCCAACGCAGCCGGCATCGGCGCCTCAAGGACGGCACCGGTCGGTACCATCACCATCAGCGGCGGCACCGTCTATGCGGATTCCTCGGTGAACGCTGAGGAAAACGCGCCCGCCATCGGCGACGGCTACAACTACGAGGCCGCGGCACGTGCCGAGGGTGTGCGCATAACCGGCGGCAGCGTCCAGGTGGGTACTGCCTTTGGCGCGCCCTATAACATCACGCCGACGCCCGTTGACGCGCAGGACCGCGAGCTGGTTCCCGCGACTTTCACGCTGGGCAATGCGGGCGAGTCGGATGTCGTCAGCCTGTCGTCGGGCAGCATCTACGGGGTCGCGACCCAAAACGTGGCAGCGCCCACAGGGGATGCCTACAACCTGCATGACGTGAAAACCGATGCGACGGGCACCGTGTTTTTCTGGCTGCCCGCACATGCCCAGCAGGGCACGGTCGCGCTGTCGACCGCAAACGGCGACTACAGCCGCGATTTCCGTCTGCCGGCACCGGCCGGGATTCAGGCACAGCTGACCGCGGGCGGCGGCGCGCTGCCGGACAGCGCAACCGGTATCTTTACCGTCAGCACCCAGGGGGACATCGGGCGGGACTACAGCTATAACAACGGCATCCTGTCGGTGTTGACCACGATGCCCATCCAGATTGCAACCACGGGTTCTGCCGTGCACGACAACGCGGCCATCATCGTCGATTTGGCTGATGACGATGCCACGGCCGACGTGACCCTGAACGGGGTCCGCCTGGAAAACCACAGTTCGATTTGGGGATCAGCCCTGACCGTGCTGTCGGGCAACCTGAAGCTGACCTTGGCAGCCGACAGCACCAACACCTTGCGTGCCGGACAGATTATGAGCGGCATCACCTTGGCGGATGGCGCGGATCTGACCATCAACGGTACCGGCAACGTCGAGGCCGGCAGCGGCCAGATCCCCGGACCGGACCGGCAGAGTTTTGCCGACGGAGCCGGCATCGGCTCGGTCGGGGTGACCGCACCCAATGCTCGGGGTCGTTACGGTGGCCAGGACGAGGCTGGTGGAGACATCACACTCGACAATGGAACCGTCACGGCGTATTCCGCACGCAACGGTGCGGGCTACGGTGCCGGAATCGGGGCGTCCGGCTATGCGCCGGTCGGTACCATCACCATCAACGGCGGCGACGTCACGGCGTTTTGCACCGATTACCCTGACCACTTTGCTGACGCGGCCGGCATCGGCGGCAGCTCGGAAAGCACTGCGGGTGACATCACCATCAACGGTGGCACGGTGCTGGCATGGGCGGGTCTGAACCAGGCCGACGGCGCGGGTATCGGTGCGGGCTGCTATGACACCGTGGGTACGATCACCATCAACGGCGGCAACGTGCAGGCCTACAGCATTCTGGGCACCGGCGACGAGAGCCAACGTTACGGCGGTGCGGGCATCGGAGCTGTGTATCGCATGGAAAGCGACGTACGTATCAACGGCGGGACGGTGACTGCAGGCGTGATTCGTAACGCGGTGCTGCCGGTTCAGACCAATGCAGTCGGTGCTGCCATCGGCGCGGGTAACGAGGACGACAGCCTGCCTGAAAACGTGACGGCGCATGTCATTATTCGCGGCGGCTCGGTCCGTACCGTCAACGGAGACGCGGAATTCGCGGATACGGGTTATGTCTTCCCGCAGCCGACCGATGGCGAACACGCGGTGTATTTGGCGACGCTGACACTGGGAGATCCCGATATCGGTGAGGGTCGTCCCGTCACCGCCGGTCGCATTGACGGCGTTCCGGCTGTGGCGGCGTCAGAAGGCGTCGGTGTGACCGGTGTCGTTTATGGCATCCGGGACGTGGTGACCGCCGATAACGGCCGGGTGTATTTCTGGCTGGCGGATACCGACAGCACCGAAACCACCGTGGTGTTGCAGACTGCCGGAACCAGTGCGTATCGCAACAGCTTTGCGCGGGTGGCGAACAGTCAGCCGGGCACCGTGCAGACCCTGTATTCGGTGCCGAACCCGACGACGCTGTTGTACGTGGGTGGGACCGAGGTGCCTGCGGGCAACCACTATGTGACCCACGACGGGCGTGTCAGCTTTGACACCACGGCGGTGACCGATTACCGCGTGTACTACAAGCTGACGTCCGGGTCCGGGCTGGGGCTGCTGGCGGCTGAAAGCGACGAGGCGTATTTCGACGCCGACAGCGCGCCGGAACTGCCGGTTGGGACTTGGACGGTCACTTGGCGTACCGAGGGTTCCGAGCTGAACCACGAGGGTGCCAAAAGCGCGGTGATTACCGTGCTGGCAGCCGGTGACGACGACCACGGCAGCAGCAGCGGCGACGACGGAACCGGCGGGTCGGCTGCGACCGACCGTCCGCAGTCCGGTGGCACAGCGGGCAGCGGGACCGGTTCGGGTTCGGGCACGAACGCCGCGGACTCCGCAGGCAGCACCACCGGGACCACCGGCACGACTGCCGGCGGCCAATCCGGTCGCACGCAGCCTGCAGACCTGGGCGTACAGGCGGGCGAAGCCTTTGCCTGGGGCGCGGTTGCAGCCGTGCTGCTGGCAGCGGCTGCCACCGTGGTGGTGCTGCATCGCCGCCGGCAGGCGCAACCGGCCGATTCGGATGGTTCAGACGGTTCGGCCGACTAGCCCAACCGTCATACCGTGACAGTCGCCGACAGCTTCCGACTGCTGTCATAGGCGGGATAACGGGGGAGTGCGGGACGCACTCCCCCGTTTTGTGTGTCACCTTGCCTGCGTTACCTGCGTCACGGTCTGCGTCACGTGCGATAATACCCTCATGGCAACTCACCGTATCAGCATCATACCATTCGCGCCATTCATTCCATTTCTTTATCCCCGCCCGTGGTGCAACTGGCCATCTTTCATTCAGCCGGCTCTCCGGAGGATTGTCACCCAGCATCCCATACCCGGGAAATGCTCACAATATGCAGACGAATACCGCACTTCGCCAACACGTGTTTCAGACAACTCATTGCTCGAAAAGAAAATCAGCATATCCGGCACATCGGCAATGCTGCCATCAACTTGAGTGCCAACATAACCAAACCTTTCCGACCCCGCAACAGTTGCTTCCGGCAACACAACGACCTGCGGTTTACGCCCGTCCGTACCTGAACGTGAAACTGCTTCCAGCAGTGGATAGAGCGGCTGCCCGGCAATGGCGTCTCCCGCCAACCCAACCACGCGTATTCCGCTGACATTTTTGGGTGCATCCAACCACTCCACAACAGGAGTTAACTCAGGTGTCAGCATTTCAGTCAGCAGTTCATGTTGCGTCCTGTTCCACCATCCCAAATCTCTGCCAGCGCTACCCGGTCGTAAGGCCTGCGAGATCAGTGGGGCCTGTGAATTGAACACGATGACCAGTCCACCCAACGCTGTCGAGACTCCCAACAATCCCCACGCCAAAACGCGCACAGTCCGCACAACGACCAAGCGGGGCTTTCCGGGGGAGCGCGTCCCCACGTCCGTCTTGTTTCCCGCGCTCATCTGCGCCCCTAATCCGTCCACGGTACAACCCACCATAACCGAGAGCATCATCATTGGGCCCACCAGCGTGCGCGTGATGAAGGGTTGCCATGTCACCAGTGTGGCGATTGTCACCATGCCAATCAGCGTCAGCACGGTGAACCCCAGGAATCGGTGCCGAAACTCTCCTTTTGTGAAACACGCAGCAACCACTCCCACCACAATCAATGCAACTGTCACCGGAGCCCCCGCCATATCATGGTTTGTTATCTCAACATTTAGTGCATACGCACGCGGGTTTTCCATATTGACTGTTGTATCCAAATCAATTCCCACGGTGGTCGCTGCGCTTTTCATCTTTGAGGCAATAAGCTCATTTACTGTTGAAACGGGTGTGCTCAACTCCATTCCCAGCGATCGAATTGCATTTGTTAAGAGCAGCCGTGGGTGCCAATCAGTCACCAACACGTGAGCATTTCCCTCTACGCGCGCAGCAAACGCATCCCCACCATAGTAATAGGTATTCGATCCGAACCATCCTGCCGTTACCAGCAGAAAAGGAGCCCCGAATAATGCGATTGTCATCAGCTGGCGAGCATGCCTGAACTTTTTGAATCGACTTCCGCAGGAGTCTGATAGCGTGCCCGCATTGTCGCTATCGATGAGAGCCGCAGCACTTCGACGGTAGCGGACGCTGCGGACGAGTAATGCAATAAGAAAGCTCCCAAAGAACGGCCACATGACCAACAAGAACGTGATTTTCGTTAAGAGCCCCAAACCCGACAGAGCACCCAGAACTGCTGCGTGCTGCCATCGCAGATGCCAATCAGCAGTTTTCCGCAGTTGCCACAACATCGCCAGTTCGTGGGTCGCACCCAGCATATATGAAGCAGCAACCAAGTCATATTGAATGGTGGTTGCCTGTAACAACGTCATCGGAATCGTCGCAGCGGTTAAGGCGCCGAACAACCTCGCAATCCTGCCGGCACCCAATAAACGAGCAAGAAAATAGACGTGGAAAACCGAAACCAAGTAGGCGCACCACTGAACGGTGTTAACTAGGATATCGGAACCGAAGCAGAGCAACTTCAGGTTGGTTATGGCATACGCGGCAAAAGGATAAGTGGTTAGCTGCTGTCCATAGGTTGCAGGAAAGGGTGCAACGGATCGGTTTTGAATCCAAAAGAACACGCGTGGCATAATGTGGGCGAGACCATCGAAGTTGTTGACCGGATACAGCAATGCCGAGGCAAGAGTCCCGCAGCAACAGAACATAATAGCGATGAGCAAGACCCGTTCAACAAGCGATAAGGAAAATAGGTATGTTTTGCAGAACGTAAGAATCCTGGCAAATGAGTGCTGAGAGTAGCGAGGGTGAAACGCCAATGCTATGGTGACCGCGACAAGTACCAGTGCCCATGCAATAATAACGCCTATTGTTGTCAACACGTGAAACAGCGAAAGCACCTGCGTAATCAGAACAGTTGCTACACCAAGCCCCGCCCATACTGCGCAAAGTACAGTGCAGGGGGAAAGACGATTGCTTTCTTCCACTTGGCTCTCCTTGCGTTCATTCGCTGTCCGCTACGGATTATTTGCGCATGGTGCTTATCTCCCGAGAATTATACTTGTAATAATCATGTTTTGTTCCCCGTTTTGTTCCCGATGACGGGAATCCGATCGGCTGATCGGCATCGCTGAGGCACCCGCCCAGATACTGCTTCCGGGTACACCCAGGCCGATCCGCGAATCACGTGAATCGCGCTTCGGCACCTGTGCGATAATGTTGTGTGTTGGAGCGGTTGGGGCAGACTGTGCGTACAGGAGACAACTTGGTTCACGCTGGCGAAGAAATGGGTGCAACACAATTGCCGCGTTCAGGAGCGACGCTCGCCGGACGTATTCTGCGTGTTCTTCTCCCTCATCCGATATTTCAAGCCTTTAGGACGGCGGTCATTTCGGTCAATCGCTCACGTCCAACCAGCACATCAAAGATAACGCGGCAATCGGCGTTGTCGCGTTGGTTCCGGCACTTCGTGCTACGCAAGAAACCACGCCTCTATCACTTCGAAATTCATATTGCGGACCACTGTAACCTGTCCTGTAAAAACTGCTCGCATTTCAGCAGTATTTCACCCCGTCATCTCGTACCAATCGAGCAGTTCAGCGCCGATATTCATGCGATGTCTGATTTCTTTCCGGATATCCACCAAGTTTACCTCATGGGCGGCGAGCCGCTCTTGCATCCGGATATCGAACGCTTTGTTGCGATGGCACGTGACCTACTACCATCCTCAACGGAAATTTCGCTCTTAACAAATGGAATCCTCCTCACAAAGATGCCTGACAGCTTCTGGATCCGTTTGCACGAAACGGACACCATTCTCTACATCAGTCGCTACCCCATTGATGTCGACATGGCTCAAATCGAGCGAAAGGCTGCCCAATTTGGCGTCAGACTTGATCCCACACCCCTTCTTACTCAGTTTTTTGTTTTACCCCTGGATCTGTCAGCCGGCCAGTCGGCCTATGATTCCTTCCATCTGTGCGAGGGGTATAACGTATGTCCCATAATCCGCAATGGCAGACTCTATCACTGTGGCACCATCGCCTATGCCGATTGCTTCGCTCGCTACTTTGAACTCATGGATTTCGCGCCATCCACTGCGGATTACTTTGACCTCGCAGTACCAAAAACGCTCGCAAATGCATGGCGTGCTCTGCGCTTTCTATTAACCCCCCCACAATTCTGTGCGCACTGCGACTTCTCTCGATTTCGTTTCGAGCCTTGGGAAAGGTCAAAACGTGAGCTTGCTGAGTGGCTGTAAACGGCGTTCCGAGTTTTTCAGGCAGCTTATTGACGAATTCGATAATGCTGACCTAATAGCAGAACTGTGTATTATGCCGCAGGATAACCGTCTTTGCCGAATCTGGAAAGAAACACTTAACAATAAGCGTCTATCGGCATTAAAAAGCATTAAGCGCCGCCAATTGCTGGGAAGTGCAACCGTCAACGCATTTGGGCGCATGTTTCCCGCAGATGATCCTTCGCATTCCGTGACACAATTCATTCGGGGTCTCATGAGCCCTGAAGCAGCTTGTCTTTCAGTGGGGGAGTTTCATTTTCCTCTTCCGGGGGATCGTTCAGAAGAGCTCATATTCGCCCCGGCTCTTCAGGATTTCTACGCCCAGTATGCAATGGACCTTGATATCGGCAGTGATTATGCTTTGTACGACCTGTTGCTGGAAGGTCCGGGCGAATACCATGCGGTTATGATTCATCCCGGGGATGTTGTTATTGATGCAGGAGCAAACATCGGTGACTTCAGCTTGTTGGCGGCAAAAAAAGTTGAGGGGGGGGGGCTTGTGTTTGCCTTTGAGCCTGTTGCCGATGTCTATAATCGGTATCTGTTGCAGACACTCGAACTCAATCCGTCACTTGCCGATCGCATTGCACCGATCCCGGCGGGACTTTTAGAAGCGGATGGCATGGTCACTTTCTATACGAACCCCGATTTCATGGACGAAGCCAGCGTCATCCAAAACCACAGGACCATTGGTACTGAGCCGCAAGCACAGGTATACGCACTGGACAGCTTCGTCGCAGAAAACAAGCTAGAACGCGTCGATTTCATAAAGGCAGACATAGAGGGCGCTGAGCGCTATATGTTGCAAGGCGCCACAGAAACGCTGGCGCGGTATGCCCCCAAACTTTCCATAGCAAACTATCATCTGCCGGATGATCCCGTGGTGCTTGAAAACTTAATATTGGATGCCAACCCTCAGTATAAAATCATTCAAAAATGGAAGAAGCTCTTTGCCTATGTCCCCGGTCAGTAAGCGCTCGCTTGTTGTAAACACTGCTTTGAATGCCGGCTCTCAGGTGGTGTCGATGCTGGTTTCTTTGGTGACGCTGCCTCTATTGTTGCGCGCGTACGGCAATTCGGTGTACGGGTTGTTCTTGCTCGCTTCATCTGTGGTCAGCTTCCTCCCACTCTTTGATATGGGCGCGGGAACGATAACTGCCAAGGAAATTGCACAGTACAATGCGCGAGGTAATTACGCGGAACTGTGGGCGACTGTGCGGTCGGACTTTTTAGTACATTTTTGTTTAGGGGTATTATCAGCACTTGCTCTTGTGGTTATTGCCATGTTTTCTCACTCGTTGTTTGCCTTGAACACAACAGAAGCCGATTTGCTGAAACTTATGCTGTTTTTCCAGGCAGGTACGCAACTGTTGTCAATCCCCCTGTCGGTTGGCAGGCACATACTCACCGGATTTCAGCATTACAAGCTCATAGCATTCGCTACGTTTTTCAGCGCAATTGGGACCGGGTTAGCTATTGTGTTCGTTTTGGTAACAGGTCAAGGACCGCTGGTGTTAACGGCGATAAACTCAGTCGTTGTGGTTGCCGCGGCTACGATTATGTCGGCTTTCGCTGCAAGGCAGCTGTCTTCCCGTGTCCCTCGCGAAGCACGGACCCCTCGTTTTGCGATGAAACATTTATTGGGTCTGGGGTTTCCTGTTTTCCTGATTCAGCTCACTGCTTTTTTGATGCAGCAACAGACCGATAAAATTGTGCTGGGCATTATGGTCAGCGCTTCGTCATTGGCGCTTTTTGAGGTTGCGGCAAAAATGAGCCTATTAAGTAACTCGGTGAATGACTTGGCGATTTCAGCGCTCATGCCCCATATGGTCCACTTGCATGCCTCCAATCAGGCAGAAAAAGTCAGAAATACCTTTCTTTACGGCTCACGCTATCTCTCACTACTGATATGTCCGGCACTTGCCACACTGTTTGCTTTTGCTCCGACAATCGCAGTGGTATGGTGCGGTGAGGAATTCCGCCAAGCGGGTGAAATTGCCCGGTTTCTCCTCTTGGTTCCTGTCATCAATCCGCTGTTGATGGCAGGGCACTCTATCCTGATGAGTAAAGATAAGATGGCGCAATGGGCACCCTACACTATTGGCGCCAGTATACTCAACCTGATTCTCTCTGTTGTACTAGTACGTGTTATGGGCATTCAGGGGGTGGCGCTCGCATCCTGTGTTGCCGGCTTGCTGGAAGTGGTGTTTTATGCCCGGATTATGCTGCCGGAAACAGAGGTCCCCGTTCGCGATTGGGTGGTACACGTGGTGATACCACAGCTTCCCGCGCTGGGTATTATCATTGCCGGGTCATGGGCGTTGAGTCACTATTTGCCAATTGATAGTTTTTCCGGGTTGATTGTGCATCTCTGCATCGTCCTGATTGTGGCGTATGTCACGCAATGGCTCGGTGTACTTTCTCGTGATGAACGCAGCTTTATTGTGCGTGGTATGCTGTCGGCGTTGATGTCCGGTATGCCCGGTAGGCAGGACAAACGACAACATGACTAACGGTTCCACCCGCAATCACGATGCACGTATCGCGCCCATCCAAGTTTCACTTTGGGATTATGCAGGTGGTGCCGATAGAATCGCGATGGATTTACACCGACATTATCTCAGCGAGGGTCTTGACGCGCACCTACTGGTTGGGTTTCGCAAACGCTCTGATTCCCCCGCCGTGGATGTTTTGCCGAATGATGCGAGGCGCTGTGCGTGGCAACGCATGTTGCTTTCGGGGAATCACTCTTCGGGTACACTCAGATCGCTTATTGCAAATCCGGTTCGCACTGCACGTAACTGGCTCGGGTACACTGATTATGACTTTCCCGGAACCACATACGTTTCTGAGCTTGCAGCAGCAACAGACAATCCCGTTATCCATGTGCAAAATCCGTTTGGTGGATTCTTTGACCTGCGTCAACTTCCGCATATGTCTCATAGTTTTCCTCTGGTCTACACGCTGCATGACATGATGGCTTTCACGGGGTACTGCATGCATGATTTGGGGTGTGGCAAATGGCGTACGGGATGCGGTCAATGCCCACAGCTTTCGGGGGAGTCGAAAACCCCACATATTACTCCACGTGATAAGACGGCGACTAATTGGCTCAAAAAACGCAGCATTTTTTCAACCAGCCGAATTTATCTTACGACTCCTTCGCGGTGGCTTATGAATCTTGCGCAAGAATCGTTTCTTGCCGGCGGGATTCGGCATGCGGCAGTTATTCCCAACGGAGTGGATGACGACGTCTTTTCCCCGGTCACAAACGCTGAAAAACAAGCGATTCGCCAAAAACTGGGAATCCCGCAGGACTCATTTGTGTTCGCTTTTTCAGGGATCAGTTCCCATCGTGGGCGCAACCCCTTCAAAGATGTCGGTACCGCAATCGACGCCCTGTCCTGCTGTGCTGCTGAGGTACGGCGGCATGACAAAGGTAAACATCCTGCAAAGCAGCTCACCTTGCTGCTTATTGGAGACCTGCAGTTCGACGGGCACCTGCCGGAATCGGTGCAGGTTATTCGGACGGGTTATTTAACAGAAAGAATGGCTGTTGCCACGCATCTGCAAGCCGCCGATGCGCTGGTACACACATCGCCCGCAGAGAATTTTCCTGTTGCGATACTCGAAGCTCAGTCATGTGGTCTTCCCGTAGTAGCAAGCAAGGTGGGCGGTATTCCGGAAATGGTGCTTGACGGAGAAACGGGCTTTCTTATTGAGGAGAACGCTCCAGAAAAACTCATTTCTTGCATGCAGCGGTTGATGGTTTCAGACGAGCTGCGTCACCTTATGGGGCGTGCTGCCCGAAAGAGGGTATTGGAAAACTATACAATGAAACATATGGCACACACGATGTTTGATTTTTATTACGGGGCAAAGGAGGATTGGATGATGCACGCAGGAGGAGGGGTACGCCAAAATGAACCGTCTTAAGGGTGCAATGAGCAGCTTATTGTTGTCGCTCCGCAATTCCTGGCGAACCTTCCTGCGTAAACGGGTTGTATTCCCTCAAGTGGGGCGGGTGAATTTTGGGGACTTTTCAACAACGAACCCGGTGGGTGAGGTTTTTGGCAGCAATAGAGGTCCGGCAATTGACCGCTACTACATTGAGACTTTCCTTAACCAATATGCCGATCTGATTCACGATGATGTGCTGGAAATAGCAGAGGACCGCTATGCGTCACGTTTTGGCGGCGCGGCGCTTCGTCGTGTCGACACACTCGGCATGCCTGCGTGCGAAACCAAGACAACGATAATTGGTGATTTGCGTGGCATTCCCGAAATACCGGATGCTACTTACGACTGCGTAATACTGACCCAAACACTGCAGTTTATCTTTGAGGCGGAATCAGCTTTGCGGGAGGTATGTCGCATCCTGAAACCGGGTGGCACGGCACTGATAACTGTTCCGTCGATTTCACCTATCAGCCCATCTGACCGTGATCTTTGGGGAGATTATTGGCGCTTTACGGAACAAAGTATGTCCGGGTTACTCAGTAGAGCTTTTGGCAAGGATTCGTTCCGCGTGTCATCTTACGGTAACGCATACGCTGCGACTGCCTTTATCCAAGGACTCTGCATAGATGACGTTGACACGGCACAGCTTGAGCATTATGACCCGATCTACCCACTTGTTATCGTTGCCTGTTCCCATAAGTCTGAGCAAATGAAAGAGCGGTTTGGCTGATGGGTTCCGGCACAACTAACTCACGCAATTCGTTGAATGTTTTGCAACTCAGTTCAGCTGACCACGATGGTGGAGCCGAGCGAGTTGCATTGGACCTGCATAATGAGCTATTAAGCAGGGGGATTTATTCGACTCTGGTCGTTGGAAGAAAAACAGGCAACAGTCAGTCAGTGAAACAAATGCAACATGAATACTATCGGACGCACTGGGCACAATTACTTCATCGCGTTGCCCCAGATACTGCGATGGCATCACAATCAGCAACTGCGCGTGTTGCTCGCGCATTGATTTACGCGTTGGCGGAACCGGGACGAGCGCTCAGGCGAATTCGCTCACTGGATGACTTAGATTTCCCTGGGTCGAAGCATGTTTTGGGTATGTCCGATACGCTTCCGGATGTTCTGCATTTGCACTATCCTAGCTCTGGTTATTTTGATTTCCGTGCGTTAGGGGCAATTTCTCAGCATGTGCCGATAATCTATACTTTTCATGGGATGTGGCCAGTTACAGGGCACTGTGCCCATTCGCTTGATTGTGACCGCTGGAAAACGAGGTGCGTCAACTGTTCCCATCTCGACTATCCTCCAACTCTGCATAGCGACAATGCACACCGCAATTGGCTGTGGAAGTATCAGGTATGGTCCGGTGCCCGGATAAATGTTGTGGTTCCGTCTCGCTGGATGGCAGATCGAGTTAATCAATCACCGATGGCAGGTGACTTTGCCTCCGTGACAGTACTTCCGAATGGTGTTAATACGAAAATTTTTGCGCCTGCAGATAAGCAAAAAGTTAGAGATGAACTGGGTCTTCCCAGCGATGCATTTGTAGTGCTGACAGTTACGGCCCTTGACAAAAATCCTTATAAAGACAGTCGAACACTGCGGAGCGTCATGGAAGGTTTTGCTGAGCTGAATGATGGCTTGGCCCAAGTTGTATTCATCCAAATTGGAGGCACATTAACCTTGCACGAGCAGTGTGGGCAGGTTATCGTGATACGAACACCCTACATTCAGGATCAGGTGGAATTGGCTCGGTATTATCAGGCAAGTGATGTGCTATTTCACCCCGCAATGGCCGAGTCATTTGGTCTGGTGATTGTGGAGGCCCAAGCGTGCGGGTTACCGGTGGTAGTGGCTGATGCCGGTGCTACGCCCGAGACGCTCCAAAGCGGTAGCACGGGCTTCCTCTTCCCGCGCGAAGACGTAGAAGTGTCGCTTGCTCAGCTCTGCGCGTTGCGTTCAAATATCTCCCAGCGCAGCATTATGGGGCAACAGGCAACTAAATGGGCTAACCAGAACTTCACGCTTAATCATATGACAAACCGCTACATTGATTTGTATCGCCTTTGCGTGTCCTCTTTTCGGTCGACCTTACCTGCGTCTGCGGATCAGAACGATGATAAGCACCATTATGCAGATTGCTAGCACAATCCCAATAATCGTAAACCAAAACCCTTGCTGTGTATACAGTGGGGCATCGGTATTACTGTTTTTTGCTTCTTGTTCCGCTAAAGCTGCATCGCGGTTGGCACGTGACGCAAAAGCCACAACGGCAGTTTGGCGCTCGCCCTTGGGGGTGTTTTGATAGACGATTCCATATACTTCACCGCCGTCTTCGCTTTCCCCCAGTAGCTGCACATCGGTTCCGGCTCCAATTAGGTCGGCGCTGGGGGATTCGAATCCAATTACCAGTGTATTCAAGTCGGAATCCGGCATGAACATCATGGACGCAATAGGATTCTCTCCCATCTGGGTGGTGCGATCGAATACGGTGCCGTCAACTGTAAAATGCGCCATAAACCCAAAACTCTTGGTTAGCGTGAGTGAATAAACAGTGCTGCCGTTCTCGGTCTTTTTCGAGTATTCAATCGTTCCGTTTTCCAGTGGAGCGCCGGAGCTTGTGTCTACTTCCGTCATCTCACCCGGCTTGAAAGTTGAGGGGAGCGAGAACGTCACAACACAGGGGAAAGAATTATGCATGGATATTCCCCCTGAAAACGTTATGCTGGTGGTTTGTTGGTCTGCGGATTCGCTCGAGATCATCTGCACTTCGGTCAACAGTGCCTTGACAGGCGCCGCCCCAATTGCCTGGATGCCACCAATTATCCAGCAAAACGTCACGATGGCAATGAACAGGACGTGGTGTGATAGCGTTCGAGTACCATTGCGCTTCATCATAGGTGAACTCCGCTTCTAGTAGGGGGTTATGTGCTGAACTTATTATAGGGGAAATCCTCCTGCAAAAATATTCCTCCATGCTGTATACTATCTGAGGTATGGAGTAGTTCGTGTGCCGGTGTGGTTGATTTGGAGACGATTCGCATCAGGAGGGCACGCTTGATGGTTTATGAGAACAGCACAGTACAAAACGACGACTCAGTGGGCGCAGATGGGTCGCTCGCAACAAAAGAGATTGTATCAAGGCGGGTAACACTACAACAGGATACACCGCAACGCGGGACGTTTCTTAAGGACCCCGTAGTCAGGTTGTTGGGATTGGCGATACTGGTTGTGTTGGTTGGTGGTTTGTTGGCGGGCGTTGTGTTGTTCGTACGCGGCGACATTACGTTTGACGATACGCCGCAAACGATGACCGAGCGTGAGCGATTGTTCGCTCAAGAAAAGCTGGAAAGCAATGATGAATCACAGGCATCGGACTGGCAATACTACATATTAACCCTCCTGAATACAGGTAAACGCGAGCAGGCTGCAGAGGAATTCGAGAAACTCAAAAATGCCGTCACGCAGGAAAAGGTCGATGTTTCCCGTGGTGACACACTCGAATTCATCGAAGCCACATTTGCCCTGTACGATGGCAAAAAGGATGAGGCAGCAAAACTCTTTGAATCGGTGAAAGAAAAAACCTACACGGTATACAAAACGGCATATGATGAATTGGGTGAAACCGATAACTGGGCTCGCGCGTTTGGGCCGGATGCAAATTATACGGATAGCATGTTACGGCTCTCGTCGTATTACGCGGAAAAGGGGGATTGGGAAAAGGTGATCGAAAATCTCAATCCTTATCTTGAGCTCAATCCCGTGGAGGCAGGAGTGATTATTGACCGCGGGAATGCATACCTTAAAGTGGGTGACGCAAAGTCGGCAAAAAAGGACTTTGAAAAAGCACTGGAGTTCATGCCTGACAGCGAGGAAGCTAAGGCGGGTTTAGAGCAGGCGGAGCAAGCAACGAAGGCTGGAGACTGACATGGCGCAACGCACAGACAACAATCAGGCGAACACGGTGGTAGAGAGTCTGCCCGAAGGGGCCGAGTTGGTGGGTCATTCCGTTACTGTCGAGCAAAAAAAGCCGATCAGCAAACGTGGGCGCATAATACTGGCAATTTTGTTGGCAATTCTGATAATCCTCCTATTGCTGGCATGTGGTTTGTTGACTAATTTTTTACAACCCAAACGTAACTATGATGCCCCTACAGAAGGCGTGACATGGATACGTTCAGTTTATGCCTACGGGCCGGATGCCAGTCAGCTTATCAGCCCGGCGTCCTGCGCTGTTGACCCGGACGGCAGTGGTTTCTGGGTGGCAGACCAAGATAGCTTTCGTTTAGTCGAGTTCAACTGGAACGGCACGTTTAAATCGTTGTTCGAGAAAGACGCATCAGGCAATATCGCGTTTAACTTTCCATCTGATATCGCAGTTGCTCGAAACGGATGGATCTACGTGGCACAGCAGACTTACAACAATGTGCTTATCTACGATAATAACCACAACCAGATTGCCAACCTCGAGGTTTTTCAGCCGATGTCGGTTGCAGTTAATGACGACATGCTGCTAGTTGGAGCTCGCAACGGCTTTGTGGCTTTTTCTCCAACCGGCGACTTGATCGGGTACGTGGGTGACTGGGGGCATGGGGAAGACCAGTTCGACACCATTAACGGTGTGGCGTTGGACGAGGAAAGCAATGCCTACATCGTCGACACCTACAACAACCGTTTGAGCAAGTACGATGCAGCGGGCGACAAGGTGTGGATGGTACAGCTGGGGGTTGCCGGAAATGAGGGGACCGACCAGCGCGGGTTAACCCCTGACGAAATTGCAAAAACCTATCCCTCGGCTATGCAACAACCCATGGGAATCACAATTGACAATGCCGGAAGGCTCATTATTATCGACGGACTTGATTTCACCATCGCCGCTTTTGACCCCAAGGACGGAACGTTTTTGGCGAAATATGGCACCTATGGATCCGAAGACGGACAGCTGGCCTATTCATCGGACATCAGCTATGACAAGCAGCGCGACTGGTTTGTCCTGACCGATTCCGGAAACTTTCGCGCACAGATCATCAAGCTCCCCGGTTCCGGCGGAGGTTTGCTGGCAGATCTGAATGCACAGTTAACCAGTCCCTTAGGCGCATGTTGCGTCCCTATTCTGTTGATCATACTCTGTGCGATACTATATCTGGTTTGGCGTTTCCTGCGTAAGCGCCGCGAGAAGAAACAAATGGAACGTGACAAGGCGATTGCGCTAGAGCATGCCGAATCAGTGTTAAGCGGGGGGAGTGATCAAGAAGAGGGTGCGCTTTCAAATGGTTCGGATGATCGGGCCGGGGAAGCAGAGGCAGCAGAAGGGGAGTAATGGTTTTGGTAAACAACGAGTCAACCGGTGCAGCCGATAAGACAGGCTCGTTGCCGGATCGACAACCGAAGATACCGACAAAAGGGAAGGAAAAGCTCCTCCGGATTGTCATCTGGGTTGTGGCGACACTGCTGCTGTTGCTCCTGATACCCGGGCTTGTGGCGGTGGCGTGGGTGCCGTCATGTTCGTTGTGCCACAAAGACCTTGCCGAAAGCCGAGCACAATCCTCGGTTGCCACGCATGCGCATAACGCACTGGCTTGCACGTCTTGCCACGGGAGAAACGATGACGGGAGCGGTGCCGTGGCGTTCCGCGAAAAAGTCATGTACCAAATGATTATTCCTTTGGTGCCGCCGATTCCTGCTCAACTTGCGACGGTGTCTTCGCGGAATTGCCAACGCTGCCACTCCGACGCGTTTCAAGAGACGACCACTTCGAACGGGATTATTATTTCCCACGAGAATTGTGCGACGAATCACGATTGCATCGAATGTCATGCAACTGCCGCACATGAGCTTGAACGTGTCTGGGCTGCTACCTATGACATGAACACCTGCGTTGCATGCCACAAAGAATCAGAGGTCAGTTCTGCTGAACAGTGCAATCAATGCCATGCGGGGAACTATGAGCGCCCGACTCAGGTGACGAATTCTCTGTTTGGGTCAACCCATGGACCGGAATGGAAACAGACGCACGGAATGGGAGACAAGGACACCTGTGCGTCTTGCCACCAACAGTCGTTCTGCCAACCTTGTCATGGTGCAGGGGTCCCTCACCAAAAGAACTTTATGCAGATGCACGGGACG
The DNA here is from genome assembly GCA_031272275.1 of Actinomycetes bacterium. Taxonomy (GTDB): domain Bacteria; phylum Actinomycetota; class Coriobacteriia; order WRKU01; family WQUG01; genus JAISUC01. The sequence goes on from JAISUC010000008.1 coordinate 97,614, forward strand.
GTTGCCGTGAAAACAGATAATAAGTGTGGTACGTGTCACGACAACACCGACTTCTGCGACAATTGTCACGGAATCACCATGCCGCATCCCACGGGTTTCATGAAAAACAGCCACGCGAAACTTGCAGCTGCTGATGACGCGGTTTGCTATAACTGTCACCTGAAAAGTGATTGCGAGAATTGCCACAAGGCACATACACACCCGGGTGGTGCTGCAAAATGAACATCGGACCATTTCATATAGATTGGGAAACACTGACGGTAACCTCGTCGATGCAGTTGAAGGACTTTTCGACGATACCTGCAAGCATTGCGGCAATCCTCAAGAATCCCGGTTCAAACCCGATTGCCTTTTTGTTGATTGTTGCCATCATCGCGGTTTTGCTCTTGGTTGTAATCATCACCATCGTCGCGTGGTTTACTCGCCCCAAAAAACCAAAGCTGATTGTTGAAACAGTTTATCGCAGCCCCGAAGAAACCACCGATGACGGTCAGGCAGTCGAATACGTCGTCAAAGAACAACTGGAAAAGCCCAAAGACCGGATGCGCAAGTACTATTCAGCGGGAACCATGCTGATTATTCTCTTCCTGATTTGGTTGACTGCCGGTGCAATCACCCAGGTCGATCGCGTGTGCCTGACCTGTCATTTGGCATCAGGCACAGACGCAGTGGCTGCGCACGTGAAAAAGACGGACGGTGACCCCCACCAAAAGACCCGATGCGTTCAGTGCCATGAGTCCTACGGGACATTTGCCAGTCTGACGACCGGCATGCCGGGACGTTTTGCGCACATCATTGTGGGCACATTCCAGAAAACCGATGTCCCGGGTTATCAAACAACATCAGATTACGCATGCGGGCGCTGTCATGCAGGCTCCACTGAACAGGGCCAGGTCTATGGCAATGTCGTGCGGATGTCGCACTACGAACCGTTCGCGGCCGGAATGTCGTGTCTGCAATGCCATACCCTAAGCAGCGAAAACCAAAAAATCACTCAGCAGGTCACCGGCATGCAGGAATGCTTGAAATGCCACGACGGACAGATTGCCCCCGTGGGCTGCAAGACCTGTCATCTGACCGGCGTGTATGCAGGTGTGAACGACCAGCCGTCACCCGAAAACGCACAGAATCTCACCTCATCTGTGCCCGCAGATCGACACTGCTACGAATGCCATGCGACAAAAGGCTGCGACAACTGCCATGGTCTGCGTATGCCGCACCCATCCGGCTATGCTGACAGCTTGCACGATGACGATGTTGCCCGCCTTGGTATCAAAACTTGCTGGAACTGTCATAAGAAAGCAGATTGTCTCCAGTGCCATGGTGCCGACCAGTTCTAGCATCGCCACCAAGCGACAAACCGCCCGAAAGACTCCTGCGCCGGGCTTGGCCACACACCGTACTGCGCTCTTGCTGGTATTGGGGCTCTTGGCTCCGGGTTCATGGTTCTTCTATCGCTTGCCTGATAAGCCGTTTGCACAGCTGAGCTTCTGCGTGTTCGCAGCGATCGCGATACTGTTAGCCGTCTTTTTTCCCACACATGCGAAACCTGACAAGCTGTCGACTGTGTTGCTGCTCGCTCTCGCACTGTTTCTCGTGGCAGTCGCAATTTCGTTTCTTGCCAATCCTTGGCCTTTTCAGGTTGCGTTATATGACATGTATGGTGATATGCCACTCATTCTCTGGGTGGTTTTCCCGTTCATACTTATGGTTGCGACCGCTTTCCCCTTTACCGGAACCACCGAAAACCTGAAAATCCCCGCTGTGGCAGTCTGCCTGTTCACGTTCTTGGGTGTGTTGACCCGTGTAACCACCGGGATGTCTTCTGTGTTCGGCTCACCCGCTTACGCGGTCCCTGCTTTGGCGCCTTTGTTGCCGTTCCTTATGGTTACGATGCTGGGTCGCTCACAGCGGAGGAGTATAAACTCTGCACTGGTGTGGTGGATGGGGGGGCTGCTCTTTGTGGTCGCTTTTTCCTTCTCTCAGGGGATGCTTGGACTGGTGACAATGGTCTTCGGCTTATTGGTTATGGGTGCATTTGCACAGCAGTTGGGGATACGCGACCGGTTTGCACGGGTTATCGTTCGTTGCTCGATGGTGCTCATAGCATGTGTCGTGTTAGGGATTGTGGTTGCCTCTATTCCTTCTTTGCGCTCTTTTTTGCTGAATCGTGGTGATTACTTAAGGCTCGATAGTTCATTGAGCAGTAGATTGTTTCTTTGGGATGCAGCAGCTCGGATGTTTGCAACAAAGCCCCTGTTTGGTTTTGGGTCTGCAGGATTCCAATATAGCTCGTACCGTTTCTATGACAGCAGCATCTATACCTTGACCTCGACGCTGGGCAGCGACCCGACCGTCTTCAGCTCCCCCTCGCCACACGCTCTCTTTTGGGATATTCTGACGCGACTGGGTGCTTTTGGGGCAATAGCAGCACTGGTCTTGGCAATGACTTGGGTCACAGTTTTTGTCCGCAGGCTGTCTGCGGACAAAGGAAATGCGCAGGCGACCCTATTCCGTATTGTATGTTTTGCGGGTACACTGACTTGGCTTTTTTCGCTGATGCTTACGCCGTTTCACTATGCGATGGGATTTGCAGGGGTCGCGATGGCCGCAATTGCGGTGGCACCACCGTTGCGGCAGGAACCGACAATTCAACATGCGGATAGACGGAAACGAACCGGGCAGATTGCGCTTGCGGCCGCTTGTACAATTTGCGCAATCCTTCTGGTGGGATTCGGTGGGTGGAAAGCGGTGGGATTAAGCGCAGGCGACAAAACGTATGCCACAGCCGAACAGAACTACCGCCAACAGCTCGTGGCACAAAGAATAATGCCCGATAACCCTTTAACGGAAAGACGCTTGCTGGAATTGGGGATCATGATTTCTGCTGATAATACTCAGTTGCACGCGGCACAGACTGCGGTTGATTGTGCACCGGGCTATATTCGCGACTATTTGCCCAATGCAGCTCGTTTTGCACTGCTTTCGCTGCAGGATGCGCAGATATCCAATAGGACGGACTTTGTCTGGGAGAAACGGATGCTCGCAGATGCTCGATCAGCCGGTGTGGAGTTTCCATCGATCACGACTGCTGAAGCCCTGTTAGCGCAACTGTCGGCCGCGAACAGCGCGGCTCAACAGCCACAAAAATGAGACAAAACTGCATGTATCACCTGCTGCGGCAGGGCAGGCCCGGTTATATTGAGCCAGAACTACACACAATTTATTAACATAAAATGCAACTTGCAATTAAGGGAGGGGGCTTGTATGATAGTAAAGGAGGAGCGGGAGACAAAGTGTAACAGAACCTTGATTTGTACGCCACTACATAGGAGTACTACGGCTGATTTGTATGTCAGTCGCGCAAGTAAATCTGTCATGGAAAGGAGGTGTGAAAAGAAATGACACATACTATCATTAACCTCATCAAAGGAGACAACAACATGAAGAAAAAGGCAATGTTCGTAGTTGCCGTGGCAGCAGTGCTCGTCCTTGCATTCAGCGCAGTTGCTATGGCAAAATACGCCGGCGCATTTGATGTCGGCAGCACTCCTGCTGCCGGTACCAACAGCACAGCCGGTTATCTGTCTTGGAGCGGTGCAAAAGATATCGCCAATGACGACAATCTGGGTCTTCAGACCGCACTGGGTGAGACCACGACAGCTCACGGTGGCTACACAATCGCCACGGTGAAGTGTGCGGTCTGTCACTCTGCCCACCGGGCTTATGCATCCGGTGAGACCTCAACGGCCCCGACGGCTGCAGGCGCCCCCCAAGGTTTGGGTTATGTCACCAGCCAGTACACCACCGTTGACAACCACCTGACCTATGGAAACGCCTGCGTCAACTGCCACACCGTCTGGGGTGGCGGCGGAGCCACCAAGAAAATCGAGTGGGCACAGACCGGATCCGGTCCCCATAACGGTCAAAACTGCGTGAGTGAATGCCACACCGGTGGAATCCACGGCGACAAGCCCTCTGCATACTACGGTATGAACGCATTCATGCTGGGAGACGAGAAAGACACCGTGATCACCACCGCTCTGTCCAAGGGCAACGTTTCCGCCAACCTGAGCTACACGGCGGCCGGAACGCAAACCGGCAACGCCGCCTGGTTCCAGAACGGAAACGAAGGCGGTACCCCAGGTTCGGGTGCC
>JAISUC010000010.1 GCA_031272275.1 Actinomycetes bacterium
GGTCAGGCAGACAGGCTGCTGTTGCGGCAAAGCCTCGCGTATTTTGTCGTTGATAGCCGATTGGATTTCCTCCGATGCCAGACCTTCCAACGAGCGGGCGAGCGGCAGGTTCAGGCTGATGGTTTGGTAGCCCGCTTCGGCAATCGCCTTGTCGTAGTCCGCCCTCTGCACGCAGAGCAGCACGGGCGATGATAGGCGTGGCAGCTCCTTGGCTGTCAGCGTTCGGTTGTTGTAGGTTTTGCCCACGGGTGGCTAGAACCCGTCCGGGGTCGGGGATTCGGGATGTGTGGTTGTGTGGGGGTGATGCGTTCGGGCGGGTGGCGCGGGGTGGAGCGTTTTCGACTCCCCCGTATGGACCGACAGGTCCTGGGGGTTTGGGTTCAGCGGGTGGGCGAAATTACGGCTCTGAGCCCCCCGCGCGCGCGAAATTTCAGGTGTCCCGGCGGGGTACACGGGTGCGGGGCTGGGTGTGCCGGTGGGTTTCAGCGTGGGTCCTCTCTGTGCGCCGTGGGGTTGATTGGTGTATATGATAGCAGGGCGGGGGGTGGTGTGGGGGGATTTTGTCGCGAATGCATGGGGTGCGCCGGTTCGATAGCTGCGTGGATTTAAGGGTTGCGCTTGCGGCGCCCCGGAATGACAGCACTGCGCTACGTGTCGCGAATGACGCAGATGGGCTGAAGCTGAGTTGCAGGTCGCGCGACGTGGTTGCCATCACACGCAACGGTCTGCCACCCGCCATCCCGGTCGACCCATCCGCCGCTTATATCGACCTGCGCCATGTCCCCTGTTTCACCATCGACTGTGAACAGACGCAGGATAGGGATGATGTCTGATACCCTCAACCACATGCACATACTGGCAACCAAGCTTCGCGAGAAACGCCGGGCCGCCGGTTTGCGTATCGTTACGGATCCCGAACCGCTTCCCGTCCTGACCGTCGATGACATCACGTTCCGTATTCGCAACCGAGGGCCGGCCGAACACATCATCGAAGAGTTCATGATCTTGGCAAACATGCTGATCGCACGCTACCTGATCGAAAACGACCTGCCCGGCATTTATCGCATTCAGACCGAACGGGAACAGCGCGGCTACATCCTGGTCAACGCCAGCCGTAAACCCATCATGCCCGCTGCGGATGCCTGCGTCTCTGCGTAACGAGCAGGGGGAGTACGTCCCGGCGCCGCGTGCTAACGAACGTGGGCACCGGCCCTGCAGTACTCCAACCGGGACGCGGCTGACCATCACGCGGCAATGCACCGGCAACTGTGACCGTTGGTCGGTTCGCTATACTGGGACAGTGAATACAAGCCGTGACATATGCGCCGATGTGTGCACCGACGTATGCGCTGACGTTTTCGCCTATGGGCCGGCAGGCTACCGGGACCTGATGGCACAGTTGGGCCAGCCTGCATACCGGGCGCAGCAGCTGGCAGGTTGGTTGTGGACGCACGGAGCCGCAGACTATGACGAGATGAGCAACTTGCCGGCAGTACTGCGTGAACAGCTGGCGGAGGTCGCGGTGCTGCGACGGGGGAACGTGCTAGTGCGACAGGAGTCGACGGACGGCACGCGCAAATATCTGGTGCAGTTCGCCGACGGCGTCGCGGTTGAATGCGTCGGTATTCCGGATGAGCCGGGGACACTACCGACACAACAGCGCTCGCCGAAGCACCTGACAGTCTGTGTGTCATCCCAGGCCGGCTGTGCGCTGGGATGCAGTTTCTGTGCAACGGGCCGCGCAGGGTTCACCCGCGATTTGCTGCCCGGTGAAATCGCCGAACAGATCCGCTTGGTCGCGGCCGATTTTGGTGTGCGGGCCGGCAACGTGGTCGTGATGGGCCAGGGCGAGCCGTTCTTGAACTTTGATGCCGTCGTAGAGGGCTTGCGCATTGCAAACGGATCCGATTCGCAGGGTGGTTTGGGTATCGGGGCGCGGCATATCACGGTATCGACCGCGGGCATTGTCAACGGCATCAGGCGGTTTTCCGCGCTGCCCGAACAGTTCACGCTGGCGGTGTCGTTACATTCGGCTGTGCAGGCGACGCGTGATCGTCTGATGCCGGGGGTATCCGGGCAGCCGCTGTCCGCCTTGGCTGATGCGTTGATCGACTATCGTGAACAGTCCGGGCGGCGTGCCAGTCTGGAATATGCGGTGGTAAGCGGCGTTAATGACACGCCTGCAGAGGTCGACGCCCTGTGTGATTTCGCGCGACGTGTGCACGCCCACGTGAACCTGATTGGCATCAATCCGATAGATCGCGGCTGTACCGGCAGTGGTGGCGGCGCGAGTGCTGCCCCTGACATACATGCCACGCCTGCCATGCAGGGCGCTCCCGGCGCGCCTGCCACAACTCCCACACCTGCTCAGCGCACCACAGACGCCGCGTTGCGCTCAGTTGCCGCCACCTTGCGCAGGTCCGGTATCGAGGTCAGCATCCGGCGCAGCCGCGGAGCCGACATCGACGCCGCCTGTGGGCAGCTGGCCGGTCGCGGCCGGTACGGCAGACCGGGTGCCGACATCTAGCTCCCCCGAGCCCGCCTCAGGACTATCAGACAACCGCTCCGGTCCGCCCACGCCATCCGCAGCAGTAACGGTGTTGGTGCCGGCATCGTCATAGTCGACATCATCGTGCATCCCGCGCGTTGCGCGCCTGATGCGGATGCTCATAATCGCCCACACCGCAGCGACAACCGCAACCAGAAACGCGAACAGCAGCCACCAGACGAAATCGCTGTCCGAATACAGGACGCTGCGCGCAATGGTCGCCTGGGGTATCAGGAAATCCTGCACCATCAGGGTGTCCCGGCGCCGGGTGGTCGGGGCTGTCGCCCGGGCAGGCACGTCCCGGCGCCCCCGTCGGGCGGCTGTTCGTGCGGTTCCGGCTGGGGATGCGGGTCCCGGTCGGCCTGTTTCTGTTGCGCCGGCTGTTTGCGCTCGTCTTTGAAGGCACGTTTCACCGCACAGATACGTGCGGGAACCTGGCAGTGGTTTTTGCACAGTTTGCGGTCGACCTGATCGGTCGACGCGGTCGCCGCCTGTTCCATGTCCCCGATAACCGCCCGTATCCGTTCGCGCAATGCGGCGACGTCCCCGGACGCGTAGCTGAAACTGAAGGTCTGGGGCCGGGGGGGCTCGGCTTCGCCGCCCGCTGCGCGGCCGGAATCGACCATGACCTCGGGGCGGATAAAGCAAATCTGCGCCGCCGGCGCACCGCCTGACAGCGCAACCAGCGCGTAGCAATCGGCCTGATCGCGATAGGACGCACGCAGGGTTTCGGGGTCATCGGCGACTTTGGTGCCCGATTTGTAGTCCAGGATATATGCCGTGCCATCCACGTCGTATCCGACGGCATCCATAAAACCTTTCAGGTAATGCGTGTCATCCAGGCGCAGATGAAACTGCTGCTCGCGATGGATGGTGGCACAATCCAGCAGGCGCAGGTAAGCATCGGAGTGTACTGTGTGCTGTGCTGCAGCCAACAGTTCGGTACGGACGGCGGGGTCGTCGACCTGTTTTTGGCCAAACAGAATCGTCGCGCGTTCCGTATCAATTTCGGGCAGCCCGCTGTCTGTCCCGACGCGCACGGCGTGTTGCAGAACCAGGTGCAATATCGATCCGCGATTCAGCGCGGCGTCCGGGTTGCGATCGACCAACGCGCCCGCGCGCATCAGGACATAAAACCAAAAGCTCCGCGGACACTCACGATAGCTGTTAATGTCGCTCGCCGAAATCTGGGGTAGCTCTATCGTCTGCTGTATGTCAGTCATCCTTCGCCTTTCCCACCGGGCGAACCTGTACCAGTCCTTCCAGCCCCGCCGCCGCGATGCCGTCGGTAAGAGCCCGGCTCAAGCCGCCCTTTGCCGCGCCGTCACCCTGATAGCTCACCAACAGATGCTCGGCGGCACGTGTCAGTGCGACATATAACAGGCGCCGCTTTTCCTCGCAATTACGCGCGGTTTCCGCTTTCGCAATAGCAGCCCAGGAATCACTGGCGGGGTCCCCGCTGTTCCCGAAGCGCAGCGCCAATAACGGCGCGCCGTCCTCCGCACGTTCTCCCAGCATCCAATGGCGCCCACTATCGGCCCCTTTGTCCTTATCAGAAGACGCCAGCGGAACTATCACGACCGGAAACTCATCGCCCTTCGAGTTGTGGATGGTCATCATCCGCAGTACTCCCCCGCCGACCTCGATGGCTGCCTGCGGTTCTTTGTCTTTCAGCCTGCGCTGACGTTCCAGATAATCAGCAAAGCCCAACACCTCGCCGCCTGAGTTTTGCCAATCATCGGCCATGCGGTACAGTTTGCACAGGTTCGCTGCCGCCTGACGCTGCTCCAGCGTCCCGGTCGCAGGCCACACACGGTCCAAGCCGCGCTCGCCTGCAGCCGATTCCAGTATTTCCGATAGCGAGGTCACCCCCAGACGCAGACGTCCCCGTTCGATGCAATCCACCAGCCCCGCCAGCTCTGCGCCATCAGCCGCCGGTATCTGCAAACGCGGGTCGCGCGCGGTCTGCCACAGGCTGTGTACCTCGTCCCGATACGCCCTGCGCGCCTGACCCAGCGCCACTAGCCCGGCATCCGTCAGCCGCCCGAACGCACCCAACAACAGCCGCAAAAACGGGACGTCATCATCGGGGTTTCGCAAACAACGCACAAAATCGGCGACCGCGCGCACAACGGGCTGGGTATAAAACCCCTCCCCTTTCACAAAAAAGCTCTCAATGCCCTGCTCACGCAGACCTGCCGCCAAGCCGTCACCCTGACTGCGTGTCTCAACCAGCAAGACCATATCGTTTAGGGTATAACCACCATCTTTCCCGGTCGTGCGCAGATCTTCGATAACCTCGGCGATCCACTCCGCCTCTGCCGCCTGTTTTTCCGCATTATTGGCTCCCTTGCGTCCACTCCCCCCGGCATCCAGCGACAACAGATGCACCCGTTGGGCAATCCGGTCATCTGCGATATCATCTGTCGCATTCCCCTTGCTATCCAGCAGCACAGGCGCCGGACTATCCAGCACATCCGCGGTTGCAAAAAATCGATTACAAAACGCCAACACGCCGGTGTCTGACCGGAAGTTCCGGTCCAATTCGATATGCAGACCCTCGCGCTGTGCCCGGGCCTCGCGCGCCACAAACAACTCGGCCTCCGCCCCCTGAAACCGATATATCGACTGCTTGTGGTCTCCGACAAAAAACAGCTTATGCGCCTCGAAGCGCTCGATGATGTCCAAATGCACCCGATTCGTGTCCTGGAATTCGTCGACCATCACCGCCGTGAACTGCTCGCGCACACGCTGCGCCACCACATCGCTCTGCATCAGGCGCCTGCAATACAGCAACAAATCATCAAAGTCCAGCCCCGACTGAGCCTCTTTTTGCCGCGCATATATATGCGACCATTCCGATGCCAAACGCAGCAGCGTCTCGCCCGCCTGCTGCCCCACACCCGAGGGCATTTCCGCATAACCATCAATCATTGGGGGAGCCTGCCGCCCGTCTGTCCCTGACAGATCGACACCTCGCCCTCTCAACCCTTCCGCCAGCCCGCGAATTGCGGGGCGCACCGTACGCTCGGGCATATGCTGCAACAGCGACACATAGTCTGCACGTAGACTATGGTTCGGGACGTACTCCCCCGTTGCGCGGTTGGCGATGATGGCATCCAGCAGCAACTCGTCGGTGCGTTCTTTGATCTCATCAGCTGCGTCCAACACTCTAAAGTGCGGGTCCAGGTCTGCCTCCAGTGCGTATTTGCGCAAGATCCGTTTGCAAAAACTATGTATGGTGCTAATCCATGCGCACGGTATGCGCCGCGCCAGTTCGTGGTCACCGCGGTCGCGCAGAGTTTCCTCGATCCGTTGTTTCATTTCCAGCGCGGCGGCGTCCGTATAGGTGATCGCGAGTATTGCATTCACGACGCCGGCATCGGTTGTCCCGGCGGCACGCCCTGCATCCAACAGGGCGATGTAGCGGGCAACCAGCGTTTTGGTCTTGCCCGTACCGGCACCTGCTCCAACCACCACCGGTCCGCGGTTCGACAGCTGTGCCGCCTGCAGTTGGCGTGCGGTCAGATTGAACGGATTATCAACCGACGGGGATGTCACCAGCGGGGCTCCTCATAATGGTCGCAGCCCTCCCAGGGGCAATAGGCACACATGCGGGTTTTGGCAGCAGCGCGCGACAGGCGCCCCTGCCGCAACCCGTCCGCAGCGGCGGCAACGCGTCGCCGGATTTCGTCCAGCGCATCGTCGTATGCCTCGGGTTCCAGCGCGGTTTTCCCGGCGACGGTCGCGCCCAGTTCCTTTTCCAACTGGTCCAGTCCCAGTTCCTCTTTTTCGATGAGGTCCTTGCGGTACGCCACGTTCAGGTCCGGTGCGTTTCGAATCCCGCGATAACTAAAGGCCGCCGGCTGCGCTTGCAGCAAGTCGGCGGCGATCGACAGATACACCGCACCCTGATAGCGGGCATTCTTTATCAACTTGGCTTTTTCTATCGGCGGTTTCAGTGTGCCGTCAGGATTTTTGCTTTTGTAGTCCGTCACTATAATGCGTGCTGCCGGTCGCAGGTCGCTTTCCGCTCCCGGTCCTGTGCCCCCATCGCGGTTCTCGATGTCGATGCGGTCGATTCTGCCCCTCAGGGCAACACCCCCAAAACGCACCGGGGGGCCGGGTTGTCCGCCCGGATCGTCGTTACCTTCATCGCCGAACCGGTATTCATGGACCAGGGGGTGGAAGCCGGGTGCAAAAACCGGCTCGCTTTCCAGAAAACGATGCAGGTTGCCTCTCTCGTTTTCCAGCTCAAACCGTGCTCGCGGCTCCAATCCCTGTTCTGCCAGCTCCTCCAGTTCCTCAGTGTAGACTGCATCCATCAACTCATGCGCAAGCGGCAGATTTCCGCAGGTCACACGCTTGGCTCCAGAGATGTGTTCAGACAGGCGGACATAGAACTTCTGCAGTACCGCATGGAAAAAAGTCCCCATGTCGGCAGCACCGAACTCTTTGTCCAGTTCGTCTGCCCTGATAGAGCGTTGCAAAAACCATCCCAAGGGGCAGAGCGTGTAATACTCCAGCGTACTGACCGAAAAGGGTTCGGTTTGTCCCAGGTCATAGTATGCTTCCGCTCCATGTTCCGGTATCGCCAATGTTTTGGGGCATGCATCCGCTCTATAGTTCTGCCGGTGCGATTCTGGGGCCGAAGGCGCCGCATCACACACAGGGTGATCCACGGTTTGTTGCAGCAACTCAAGAAATCCCGACGGAATCACTGCTTCCCCGGCATCGTCATGGCTCTGCCCGATCAAAACCAACTTGCTGCGCGCTGCCCCCATCACGCGATAGCAACGATACAAGGCGGCATCGACGGCATCTTCCGCCATATGCCCGACCGGCAAGCCCAGACGGGATCCTATATCTGTGATTATATCGGTATCATTTATGCCATCCCAGCCGGTTTTGTGTAGTGCTCCCATTATCACGCAATCAAAATGGTGTCCCGCAACGCGGTGCGGCTCGGTCAGCAGCAGCCGCCTGCTGCCGGGGGCAGCGGTCAAGGTAACCGGGCAGTCATCCAGCGCCGCCAATAACTCGCCGGGGCTCAACATGGGATCATCTTTCAACCAAGCCAAACCCGGACGATGTCGCTTCCAACCAGCTGCCGTCGCGTGCTTCTCGGTATTTCGGAGCTCCATCAACTCCTGCAACACCTTCGTTGCGGCGTTGTGTGCGGCGGCGTCTTGGCGACGGACAAATTCCCCCGCCTCGGGGCTGTTGAGTCCGTTGGCGAGTAACTCGCTGAACACCTCGCTCCAGTCGCTCACGTGTGCACGTATCGGTCCTTTCGTTTGGGAAGCAGAACGGGATGCTGTCCGCCCGGCCGCGTCCCCGCCCGGGTGGAGGCTGCGATGTCCTCGCTCGATCAAATTGATGTAGTCGGCGCCTTTGGTATGTAGGCCATTCAATATGTCGTGGGGAGCTGTCTTGAACTTGCGCCACCGGGCATCCAGGTCACGCGCCTCGTCAGGTGTCACCCCACTGTATGCGGATGTGACAAACGCAGCCGCCGCAGATGCGCACTCCTCTTCGTCAACACACAGCCTTAGCAAAGCCGTCAGGGCAGCTCCAAACCCGGTTCGGTTTAACGGAACGCGCATGTCCACATCGAAAGCGACATTCCGCTGAGCCAAAGCAGCCGTCAGTTCACGTACGCGAGAAACCAAGTCGGGCACCACCACTGCGGTCCGTCTGCCTGCTGCGACCTCTTGTGATGCGGCAGCAACCAGCTGCTCCCTTTCGTCGTTGTGTCCTTGGGCAAGGATTAACTGAACGCTCTCATCCGGTGTTGTGTGCTCTCCGCCAGCCGGGGCGTCATCGGCAAATTCGGTACTCAGTCGCGTGTGTTGTCTGTCCCGGCGCGGTATGTCGATGACTTCCAGCAGCTCGGCACCGTCTGTTAACAGGCGCTGTAGCCACGTCAGCCCCAATTCGCTTGCCCGATGGCTTTTTTCCGCGGTCAACGCAACAATTGTGGGTCGGTGTTCGGACATCATAAACGCGTGTTCGTATTGTCTGCGACTGAATTCGGTGAACCCCAACCAACCGAAAGCCCGGTCGCGTGCATAACCCGTCTGTGCCAACTGTGCAGCCGCATCCGCCTCCTCAACCAGCGATTGCCTCATGAGAGCTTCCTTGTATGCTCGCAATACCTCGAGTATGCATCGTTCGGTCCCACTCATGACCTCTTCGGTGCGGACTTTTGTCGCCGCGCCATATCGTGCCAACTCCACCAGCAACCGCAATCCGCCGGCGGTAGCCAAGCTTTTCGGCAGAGGCTTTTTTTCCGCCAGGTCTTCCAGCGCCACACGCATTAACTCCGCACGCGCAGTTGGAGTAATTAGAGTTCGGCTGTCGCCCGCTGCACACCAATCGCTGTCAATCAGCTGCGTCCAAGTAATTGCCTCCAACTGATTGGTCGACCCGGCCCCGCTGAAGGCGTGGTCACGGACACCGCGTGCCTTGTCGCTAGTGGCGTATCTTCTCCCGACTGCATCTGCCAGAAAGCGCGTCGCGCAAACCAAGGTAACCGGCATTCCTTGCCCGTACAGGTACTCCAATACCCGATCGGTCTTGCCCGATTGGGGTGGCCCGACTATAACCCTTAAGGTCATAACTTACCTGCCGTAACAGAATATATGGCGACGCTACTGAGCACGAACCAAGGGCTTATCATCGCCCGTCAAGACGCGATAGATGCGCTCCAGATCGTTTTCGTCCGTGAACTCGATCTCGATTTTTTTCTTGTCCTTCGTTTGCTTGACGCGCACGTTCGTTGTCAGAAAACGACGCAGCTTGCGTGCCACGGCCTTGTAGGATTTCGGGGACACGGGTCGCTTTCCGGCAGAAGGAATGCCACCTGCCACAGACAGGCGAGCCAGATTCTCGATTGCACGCACCGAGAGTCCCTCCTCGACGACCTTCTGGGCCAGCTTCACGCGCGTCTCGTCATCGGGAACAGCCAGAATGGCGCGCGCGTGGCCGGCAGAGATTTTGTTCTCGAACACCAGGGCCTGCACCTCTTCGGGCAAATCCAGCAAGCGCAACGCGTTGGTGATGCTTACGCGCGACTTGGACACGCGTTCGGCCAGATCCGCCTGGGTGATCTGCTTTTCTGCCAACAGACGCTTATAGCCGTACGCTGCCTCGATGGGGTTCAAGTCCTCGCGTTGCAGGTTTTCAATCAACGCGATTTCCAGCGATTGCCCATCATCCAGGGACACGATCCGCACGGGCACCGTTTCAAGACCTGCCATGCGGCTGGCGCGCCAACGGCGTTCGCCTGCAACAATTTCATATTTTTCGCCGTGGGGGCGCACTAAAATAGGCTGCAGCAAACCATGCAGAGCGATCGATGCGCTCAGTTCGGCAATGCCTTCCTCATCGATTTCGCTGCGTGGCTGCCCCGGATTCGGCTCGATTAAATCAACCCGCAGTTCATCAACAGCTTCTTTTGCTTTTCCCGATTCCTCTGAAGCGCTTGAAATCAAGCTTGCCAGCCCTCTACCCAAAACGATCTTGTTAGCCACGCTGCATCACTTCCTTTGCAAGTTCACGATAGGCGACAGCGCCTTTTCCTTTGGGATCATAGTCAGTTACCGGCTGGCCAAAGCCAGGTGCTTCCGACACGCGGACGGAACGCGGTATCTTAGTTTCAAACACGGCCTCGGGGAAGAACTCGTGCACTTCGTCGACCACTTGGGAGGCAAGTTTCGTCCGCCCGTCGTACATAGTCATAACAACGCCGAACACGCTCAGGCTGGAATTCAGGTGGGTTTTCACCAAACGGACGCTGTCCAGCAGCTTGGACAGACCCTCCAGGGCATAGAATTCGCACTGAATGGGGATAATGACTCCATCTGCGGCTGTCAGCGCGTTTATGGTCAGTAGACCCAGCGAGGGAGCACAGTCAACTAAAATGTAGTCGTACTGCGCCCGTTTAGGGTCAATCAGGCCTTTCAGCCTGGTCTCACGACTCAAAGCAGTTACTAACTCGACCTCTGCCCCGGCTAACTGGATGGTGGCAGGAACCACATCGACGTGGTAATCACCATAGCGCTCTATCAAGCTGTCAATATCCGCTTCTCCCAACAAAGCGTTGTAAATGCAGGATTCACGGTGATTCTTTGACAGCCCGAACCCGGATGTCGCATTCCCTTGGGGATCCATATCAACGACGAGGACACGCTTCCCTGCCTCGCCCAGTGCGGCAGCCAAGTTAACGGCTGTGGTGCTTTTCCCCACGCCGCCCTTTTGATTGACGACAGCCAGTATCACTGCACCGCGGTTACGGCTAGCCGTGTCTGTTTCAACCCCCGCCGCTGCCTCATTCTTTTGCCAAAACATCATGAGCCGCCAACTTTCGTCATTATTTCCTCCCTCACTCAAGCCAAGGGGCGGTGCTGCGCAAGCCCCGTTCTGCGAGGAAGCCGCCGCTTGGGTTCGCGTACTTTCCTGTAGCACACCACGCAACGTTCTTCCCCTTCAGACAAAGTATACTCCCGCAGGGAGACATACTCCAACCCAACTTCGTCGGCAACCCGGTGACCACGCTCAATTTCGTCCTCGGACGGTTTACCTTTTAACCCAATGAACGTGCCGTGATCCATCATGAGCGGCGCCGCCAGCTCGACCAGAGAAGGCAACGGTGCTACGGCACGCGCAACAACTGCTGCGTAGCTCTCAGGGCTTTCCTCCGCCCAAGACTCAGCACGATAGGGGAGGGTACGGACAGATTCCTTAAGAGCGGCCTCGGAATCGATAAACTCTTGGATGATCTGCATTTTCTTTTTCACAGCATCCAGCAGATCAACTCTTCTCCCTGTGGCGACGGCCAAAGGGATGCCGGGGTAACCTCCCCCTGATCCCAGGTCCAAGAGTGGCCCTGCAGGCGCTCCGTCGACCTCGGGCAGACATAGCAAAGAATCGGCAACGTGTTTTCTGGCCCCCTCATCCAGCCGGGTGATGGCTGTTAACTTTATTTTTGTGTTGGTTTCGACTACAAAATTGAGGTGTCGTTGGAGTATGGCACACTGCTCGTCGCTGAGCATGATATTACTTCTTTGTAGTTCTTCGGCCAGCACCCTCGCTCCTTTTCTCTATGTTTCACGTGAAACATATTCTGACCTCCGGCCGGGATGTTTCACGTGAAACCTTCGAGATAATAGTAGATGAACAAAACGGGACGTGCAAACTCGCGTGGGCGCGGTTGCCTCTTCGTTGCTTTTCGAGTTCTCTCCAGACTGCTCTCCCGAGCTGCACTCACAACCGCGCGTTCTGCCAAAAATCCTTGACCCGTGAAGTTTTGTCAAAAGAAAGGGCGGCATGTATGCCGCCCTTGCAATGCTCTCTGCCAGATAGATCAGTTTGAGGGAGTAATGACCACGTGGCGATACGCGCCTTGCCCCTCGCTACTAGTGGAAACGCCCCGCATTTCTCGCAGTGCCATGTGCACGATGCGGCGCTCTTGTGCCGTCATCGCCTTCAGTGCAACCGGACGTCCGGTGCGCTTGGCACGCTCTGCCGAACGCTGAGCGATCTCGGCCACCTTTTGTTTACGGCGATATTTATACCCCTCAACATCGATTGACAACGGGTAGTGCGTCCCCATCTTTTTGGTCGTTACTGCGGAAACAACCACCTGCAGAGCATCTATCGTACGTCCATGCCGCCCAATCAAGACACCGATATCATCCCCAGAGATATCCAGAATGATTTCCCCGTCGTCACCCTCGAACTCCTCGATGGTAACTTCTTTGTCATAGAGGAAGGACACGAGCTTCTTCAGGGTCTCGATGCCACAATCGGCAATTGCGTCGACTTGTTCATCCGTCAACTCCACCGGGTCGACAAAATAGGGCTTCTCGGCTTCTGCCGACTCGCCCCCATCCTCTTCAGCCTCTGCTCCTTCCGTGCCTGCAGAAGCGGAATCCTCCGCCGATGCCGTCTCTGCTTTCACCGCCACACGCACAATGGCCTCCTTGTTTCCTCCAAACAGGTGCTTTTCAGGCTCTTGCAGGATTTCGATTTCCGCGCTTTCAGCATCAGCGCCCAGCTCGGCCAGCGCTTCCTGTGTCGCCTCTTCGACGGTTTCAGCGGTTGCAGTGTACTCTTTCGTCATTGCGGTTCCTTTCCCTATTCCTGTGCTGAACTATCGTTATCCGCCACATCGCTCGTGGTGGTCTCATTCATCGCTTTTTTATTGCCTTTTTTCACTTTCGGCCGCGCATCTACTTCAATTTCGTTGTCCGCTTTTTCCGCTTCCGCTTTCAGCGCTCGCTGGGTCAACATTTGCTGACCGATCATCAGCACCGACGACACGTCGTAATACAGCAGGCAGCCGGCGGGAATCCCATAGCCAATGAACAAAAACATGACCGCCATCATATAGCTCATCATTTTTTGCTGGCGGGCCTGAGGGTTATTTTCCTGTTTGGGCTGCAGCAAGGTCGGTAGGATGATACCCAGGCAGAAAATTGCGAGCGCGATCAGGTAGGGCAGCGCCGTCAGAAAGCCGTGCGCCATCTCGGCTTTCGGCGTCGTCATAATATCGGGCAATATGCCGTAAAAGGACCCTTTCACATTCGGGTGCGCAGCCAGCCATTGGAACAGCTGGCCTCCCGCACGGGTAACCTTGCCGGTTTTGTCCACGGTATCCGGCCTTAGAACGGTATAGAATGCCATCAGCAGCGGCAAAGGAATAAGCACCGGTAAACACCCGCTCATGGGGTTTACCTTGTGCTCCTGATAGAGCTTCATTATCTCTTGATTCATTCTTTCTTTGTCGTCCGCATACTTCTCTTGAATCTGCTGCATCAAGGGTTGCACTTTTTGCATCGCTGTCATGCTGCGGGTCTGTTTGATGGTCAACGGCCACAGTACCAATCGGAACAGAACCGTCAACACAACAATGGCAAGTCCCCAGTCGCCCACCAAGCTGTATATCGCCTTGAGCACCCAGAAAATCAAATCACAAAACATGGTCCAGATATTCACTCCATCAACCTCTCTCTCGTTCGCCGGTTGCCGTGCAACCGTTCCTCTGCCAAGCCTACTGCTTCCTTGTTAGCAAACCTACGGTACCGGGTCGAATCCCCCGGGGTTAAAGGGGTGGCAGCGCAACACACGCCGTGTCGCCAACCAGCCGCCCTTAATAACGCCATATCGTTCCAAAGCTATAACCGCATATTGGGAACAGCTCGGTATGAATCTGCAGGTTTGTGGAAAGAGGGGAGAGAGAACCTGCTGATATCCCCGTATCAGCAATATCGGGATGAGGCGCGGGATACGGAGTACCCACCGCACTGCACCCGATAATTTTTTGTCAAATGGTCGAACCATAATAGCATAACTAGCCGCGCTTGTCCCCAACGCTTTTGCGCAGGCGGGCAATCGCAGTATCTCGCAGTTCACAAAACTCCTCAGACACCTTCTGCGCACCCGCGTTCGAGGTATATTTATTTGCGACCATCATTATATCATATTCCTGAAGGACATCCGGTTGCTCCGGCGAAACGGCCATTCTGTATGCCTCGCGCATCACGCGTTTTGCCCGGTTGCGCCACACCGCACCCCCCAGGCGTTTGCCCGCCAAAAACGCAACGCGACCCGCACACCGGTGCGGGTCGTCAGTTCCAGAGCATTCGCGGGGCGCAACATACAGGGTCACGGAGTGCCCGCGTTGGCGCTTTCCACGATTAAGCACCCGCCCGATGTGGTCGGACGAGCGAATCGTATTTATGCGCACAGGACGCGGCGTCCCTTGCGGCGGCGAGAAGCCAAGACCGCGCGACCACCGCGTGTCGACATACGTGCACGGAATCCGTGCACCTTGGCGCGGTGACGGTTGTTCGGTTGGTACGTTCTCTTACTCACGGTTCCTCCTTTTTTTCACAGCGCTTAAACACAACACTTAAGCCATATGCTGCTGAACTGCTCTCGGTAACCCCTACGGGGTGTATTTCACAGGGTCGACCATTCTAAGCCATAATTACCCCCGCGGTCAAATTGTGATCAATTTGCCGAGGTCAAATGTAACCCCTCGAAATACACCCAGGAAGCGTCTCTCGTTTTGTGGAAACTGTGGATAACACAGAAAAGCAACCGCCCTCGCATAGTGTGTTATTGTGGATAACCCTCTCGTGGCGATTGGCGTTCCTGTGTTGCTTTGCTATCATTCTCCGGCAGAGGGATTGGTACTTTTCAGCAAAGGCGATAGCGACAGAAAACGACCGAAACACCCAAAGCGCGCTATGTACGGACGCGCAGCACTTTGATAAGCTCACCCGTTTCCTTAACGGGCGATTTTCGCCCCATTGCCAGGCGCTCCTTTTCAGCGCCGGTGAAAAGTACCGGGTGAGGGCACACCCCGCGTGTGCTGCTCCACAAAAGATTGAGCAGGGAAAGAAAGGGCTTTGCCGCCGTGTCTTTCTCACAGTTTCCCCAGCATTGTGGAAAACTATGAAAGCCACAGCAAACGCGATTATCGCTCCGGAACGAAGGGACATAATCGCAGCTAGAAGCGCTGTTTCCCCGCTAAATGTAGGTTTTTATCTGTGTTGGAAAGTGTGGAAAACCGGGTCTTTGACCCCCGAGCTGTGGAAAGTTGAAAAGTGGGACTGTATAACGACTGCGATCCGCTCGCGGGCGCTCACATAGATATCAGAGAGGTCAGCGCGCCGGCCGCCGGGGCACTCTCTCCGCGCACCGCGCGCGTCGCTGTCTATGACAGCGATCTCGAACCCCCCACATTGCACAGCATCGACTTCGCAGACCCCGCTGTGTATATAAAGGAAATCGGCTCGACCGTCTATGTCTTGGCGTCACAACGCGACCCTCGCTGGTCCCGCCCGGTTATCGATGCACTCTGTGAAAACCTGGTCCATGCAGAATTTCGCGAGGTGGTTGTTTCCATTCGTGAGGGCGGCCGCCATATCACCTTTTCCGACCAAGGAAAAGGCATTGCGGACAAACAGGCGGTTCTGCTGCCCGGATACAGCACCGCAACCTGGCGCAATAAACAGTTGATCGCAGGAGTGGGCAGCGGTTTGCCTATGGTTAAACACTTCATTGACACCGAGAACGGCACCCTGACCATCAGCGATAATTTGGGCAGCGGGACCGTTGTCGAGCTCTGCCTGCCGCCGCTGCCCGCTCACGAGGTAGTACAAAATACCGTGGTTACACACGCTGATGTGTACACCGGACAATCCCGCCCCATCTTATTTGACCGCGGGACGGGCAACTCACAATACACACAGCCCCTTCCCGCGCACACACCGTCACAGACACACGAAATCGCAGGGACGTACTCCCCAACCATACGCCTGAACGAACGGCAATGTGAGGTCTTGGTTGTGGTGGCAGATTGTGACCTTTGTGGTCCCAGTTTAATTTCTGAGCTGTTGGATATCAGTTTGGCCACCGCTTACCGTGACCTGTCCCACTTGGAGCGAGCGGGGCTGATTCGCGCGGTCGGCACAGGCAAGCGACGCATGACCGAACAGGGGCACCTATATTTGAACGCTTATTTGGATAACGGCAGAATGGAAAACAGATGAGCCAAGCACACGACGCATCGGAATTGACAACGTCGCCGGATATTTCGGGCGGGCAAGACGCCCCTACCCCCGACACGGTTGATATCGACTTGATTTGGGAGGAAACACTGGAACATATCCAGGACTTGATCCCCGAACGTATTACCGAAACACGTTTTAGGAGCGTTTTTTCGCGAATGCTGCCTGTCGAGATGTCTGACGACGGAGTGTACGTGGTCGGTATGCCCAACGCATACTCCCGTCGTCTAGCCGAACGGTTCCATCTGGATTTGATCAACGAGACAATCCGTAAGGTCACCGGAAACGAGAATATGTCCGTGTCAATTGTGGTCGATCCTTCAATGCAGGACACGTTTACCCAGCGCGTCCCCAGCGCCCCGGCTCCGTTCGCGGCAACCGACCCGAATTTTGCGCGCCACCACGTCGGGGGGGACAATGCCCCGGCCCCGCACGCGCCGGTGACCGAGCCCGCGCCGCGGCCCGACAACACGCCTTATTTGGAGCCCATCTCTCCTTTTTTCAAGAACCGTGCGGGCTTCACCTTCACCACCAGCTTCGACCCCAAACTCACTTTTGATTCCTTTGTGGTCGGAGACACCAACAGCTTCGCCCAGGCGGTGTCTTTGGCGGTGGCGGAACAGCCGGGTCAACGCTATAACCCTTTATTTATTTGGGGTGGCTCCGGGTTGGGAAAAACCCATTTGTTGCAGGCGATCGGCGCTTATGTACATGATGCTTTCCCGGCGAAGAAAATTCTCTACACCACCAGCGAGAACTTTCTGACGCAATATATGAATATTCTGACCCAGGCGGACCGGGAACACCGGAACAGCAACATGGATGAAATGCGGAGAATTTATCGCAACGCGGACGTATTGTTGGTTGATGATGTTCAAATACTGGAAGGCAAGGAAGAAACAATGAACCAATTCTTCCACACCTTTAATGAGCTTATGAATAAACATAGTCAGATTGTCATGACCGCCGACCGCAGCCCGCTGGATATGAATATTCACGATCGTTATTCCTCGCGTTTTTCCTCGGGTATTCTGGCCGATATTCAGCCTCCCAGCTTTGAGGTGCGTTATACCATCCTTAAAAAATATACCGACCCGATGGCGGTTAAATTTACTGACGAGGCACTCAATTGGATTGCGGAAAAAGCGACCGATAATGTCCGCCAATTGGAAAGTGCAGCGGCAACCGTCGCCGCCTATTTAGGTTTAACTAAACGCGAACACACCGTGAGCCTGGATGTCGCCCAATCAACCCTGCGGGACTTTTTCCCCGAGCGCGTTGATAAGCCGGTGACTATTACCGCTATACAGACCGAGGTGTGCCGGTGGTTCAATTTAAGTAACGCCGACTTGGTGGGCAGTAAAAGAAAGTATGAAATTGTTCTGCCTCGCCATATTGCCATGTATTTGTGCTATGAGATGACCGATTCATCATATCCTCAGATCAGCAAGGCTTTTGGTGGACGAGACCACACCACGGTTATGCATGCACACGGTAAAATCAGGGAAAAAATTCAGGATGATAGGGATCTTTATTCGCAGGTTCAGCAGCTGCGAAAAGCAATTCAGAATAGGACGAGGTAGCAGGCTGTGTAAAAAACCGGGAAAAATCAGGGATAAGGTGTCTGTGTTTGTGGAAAAAATTATTGGTTGTGGGGATTTTTATTGTTGTTGGGGATTAAGGGGATAAGTAAGGGGTGTTAGACACAAAGTTTTCCTAGTGGACACACGCGTGATAAGCGGGAGAAAGAACCTTTTCCCACATATCCACACCCCTTATTGTTTTTATTGTTGGTTTTATATATAAAAGAAATACGATTAAACCAAACCGGGAAGCATCGGCACGCCGGCGCGAAACGGTTAGAATAAGGAACGAACGAACAGCCGCTTTAAGAGAAAGGGACGAACGTGAAAATCAGTATCTCTAAGGGTGAATTGGTTAATGCCATCAACTTGGTTATTAGGGCAACTGCGTCGCGCCCATCCGTTCCTTCTTTATCAGGTATTTTGATTGAAACTACTACAGGTGGTATTACCCTTTATGCGTCCGACCTTGAAACCTCTATAAAAACAAGCGCTGTGGCACTGGTTGAAGAAGAGGGTGTGGTCGCGGTTGGCGGAAAGATTTTTTCAAATATCATAAAATCCCTACCCGAGACATCAGTTGTGTTGGATTGTCAGGAAGATATCCTGCATATTACTGCCGGCCAATCGGTCTTTGATATAAGGACTATTAATCCGTCTGATTTTTCCCCCTTCCCCACACAATTTGATGAAGAAAACAAAAGGGAAGTATCCGCGGGCGTGTTACCCGCCATGATAAAAAAAGTAAGTAAGTCCGTCAGCCGCGACGAGACACGCGCTATTTTGACCGGGGTGTTGTTGTCCATGGATGGGCCTTCAATCAAAATGGTGGCGACCGACAGTTATCGATTGGCCCTTATAGAAAAAATTGCACAAAAGGCCTACGACACCCCCTTTGAGGTATTGGTACCCGGTAAATCCCTCGAGGAAGTAGGGCGGATGGTCGATGAAAGTGATGTCGTTAAAATAATGGTTTCGGCCGGACAGATTCTGTTTGTTTTCGGGAAAACTCTGTTCGTAACCCGCCGCCTGGAAGGAAAATATCCCAACTATAAATCACTGATTCCGCGCGAATGGAATACAAAGGCAACCATAACCCACAATGAGATACTCGATTCGGCCCGCAGGGTTTCTTTGTTGGCCATGAACAACGCGTCGGTAAAAATGGAAATTTCAACCGAAAACCAACGCATAACACTTTCCTCAAAATCACAGGATCTCGGAAATGCAGAGGAAAAAATACCGGTAAAAGTCGAAGGGGCGGACAACCACATTTCCATCAACTACAACTACCTGATTGATGGGCTATCAGTTGTTGAAAGTGAATTCATCACATTTGAGATGTCAGAGCCCATGAAACCGGGTATTATTCGCGCGCCCGAGGAAAACTTTACCTATCTGGTGATGCCTGTGGCGGCGCACTAACGCACCGGGATTTGTGTGTCTGCGCCCCGCTATGTCTTATATTGTAAAGAGCCTCACGCTAAAAAACTTTCGTTCCTATGACGACTATGCTCTTGAGCTCGACCCGAACCTGACCATATTAACCGGGCCGAACGCAACAGGGAAAACCAACCTGCTGGAGGCCTTGGAATTACTCACCACAGGGCGCAGTTTTCGTCGTCCTTTGGCGGCGGATTTACTCCACATCGGCAGCGAATACGGGCAGGCCCATCTCTATGCACAAGACGGGTCGCTCAGACGCGAAGTCACTCTGTTCCTTAAAGAGGGAAAACGCTCGTACGAGGTCAATACAAAACCCGCAAGCGTAAAAAATCCGGTCGCAGGCCCGCTTCCCTGCGTAATATTTACTCCGAGCGACTTACGTATTATTAAGGATTCCGCCGAAAAAAGGCGTGACGCGCTCGACGAACTGGGACAACAGCTTTCCGGGACCTATCGGCGCCTGCGCTCCGAATACGGAAAAATATTGGTACAGCGTAACCGTTTATTGAAAGAAAATATTTTTTCCGGCGTCCTTATGCAGGCGTGGACCGATCGATTGGTCCGCGTGGGTGCGGCGCTCTACAAAAAACGCCTTTCCCTTTTCAATCTCTTGGTGCCACATATAAAGCAGCACCACAGCGCGCTGGACGCGAAAATTCAACTGCACCTTTCCTATCGCGCCGAATGGATGATGGGGGAGTACGTCCCGGACCCCGCGGGGGATGCAGATTCCCCATCGGGTGGGGATTCGGACACGTACGTGGAAGACTGCTTGATGCGCGCTTTGGCCGCAAACAAGGAAAAAGAGCATTCCCTCAAACGAACCGCGGTGGGGCCACATCGTGATGATGTGGCATTTACGTTAGATGGTAAGGACGCCCGAACATTCGGCAGCCAAGGACAACAGCGCTCGATTGCATTAGCGTGGAAGTTAGCAGAGATCAACGTAATCGAAGAGCTGGGGGCAGCACGCCCACTGCTGTTATTGGACGATGTAATGAGTGAGTTGGATGGAGGTCGACGGGCGCGCTTGGCAGGTATGGTGGGGACCGTGGCCCAGACGGTAATAACCACCGCACACATTGATTATTTTGAGAAAGAGTTATTAGGGCGCGCCAAAACGGTCACCCTCCCGCCGGCCGGCGGGATTCCGGCACACGAGAAACCGGTAACGGTGGCGTAACGTTATGCAGGCTGATGACATAGAAAAAATCAGTGAAACCACACCGCTCGCAGTGGTGCTGGATCGCCTGGTGGAAAGAAATGACCCGGACGGTACCCGCGGGCATGTGTCCGCGGCGGTGCGCGAACACATCGAGCGCATTATCGGTCCGGCGGCAACAGAGGCCCTTGTTACCTGCTATATACGAGAGCGCGAGCTGGTTTTTGAAGTGAAAGAGGCCGCGTGGGCGCACTCGCTCGCCTATTTTGGAGACGAATACTGTCGTGCCCTCAATGAGGACATGGGGGCGGATCTGGTTGAGCGTGTCCGCTGTATGGTAAAACCACAGCAAACAAATTCTTCAAAAAATATTTAATAATCATCGGGCGTCGCATAAATGACACACGATATTATATGTTTATATCATTGAACAATTCTGATACACTGGGCGTCGTAAAGTTAAGGCGACAGAGGGGAAGCTCGCTCACGCAGACATATGGTCGCAGTGGCGAGTTTTCTTTATGTCAGAATGCACGACGAAAGGATTGGTACAAGATTCAGTTCAAGAACAAAAAAGCAAGACCATTACCGGTTATGTCAACTGCAGCTATGTGAAGGCCAGCTGGAAGTAATCTACAGCAACTGATTTTAAGCGTGTCAACCGACACGCAGGAATGTGCCCCCGCACACCAAGTGCGGGGGCACTTCTTTGCGCCAGAAGCGCAAAATTTACGGAAAGTGGCGGTCGAAGTTACAGGAAAGCCACAAAACGCCTGAAATGGCGTTACAGCGCGCCTGAGGGGCGTTCAAATACCAGTTATTGTGGTAAAATATTCACGAACCACAAGATATTGAGGGAAGTCGACAGATAAGCCGACAGCAAAAAATGAGCAAGCAGGCTCATGTGATGCGTTGAAAAGCAGGGAAGTGCGCGAAAAAAGTTTCGTTTGGAAACCAACGAGAAAGGCAGATTCTTGGCAGCGAAGAAAACTGATTATTCAGGAAAAGATATTCAGGTTTTGGAGGGACTCGAAGCAGTCCGCAAACGCCCCGGTATGTACATCGGCTCGACCGGGCCGCGTGGTTTGCACCACTTGGTCTACGAGGTCGTGGATAACTCGGTCGACGAGGCCTTGGCGGGGGAGTGCACCGGTATAGATGTGACCCTTCGCGCCGACGGAGGGTTGACCGTTGTCGACAACGGGCGCGGCATTCCGATCGACAAACACCCCAAATTGCGCAAACCGACGCTTGAGGTCGTTATGACCGTGCTGCATGCAGGTGGGAAATTCGGCGGCGAGTCCTATAAAGTGTCGGGCGGTTTGCACGGCGTGGGCGTGAGCGTTGTGAACGCCTTGTCGACACGTGTCGATGTTGAGGTGCGCCGCGACGGATTTACTTGGTCGCAGCGCTACGAGTTGGGGAAACCGGTCAGCCAACTGACCAAAGGCAAAGCGACTAAAACCACCGGTACCACCATCACCTTTTGGCCGGACGCCGACATTTTCGAGACAGTCGATTTCGACTACGAGACACTGGCAACCCACCTGCGCGAGACGGCATTTTTGAACCGCAACCTGCGCATCACCCTGATTGACGAGCGCGAGCTGGAGCCGCGTCGCGAGGATTTCAAGTATGCGGGTGGCATCATCGACTTTGTGAAATTCCTGAACCAGAACCGCGAAACGGTGAACAGTCGTGTAATTTACTTCGAACAAACCGGTGTGGAGGGTGAAGTCGAAGTCGCGTTGCAGTGGAATAAAAGCTACAGCGACAACACCATGTCGTTTGCCAACAACATCAATACGCACGAGGGCGGCAGCCACTTGGACGGGTTCAAGAATGCCCTGACCCGCACCATTAACGACTATGCTCGACGCCAAAATATTTTGAAAGAGAAAGACGCAAACCTGTCGGGAGACGACATCCGCGAGGGCTTGACCGCAATTCTATCGGTCAAGCTCCGTGACCCCCAGTTCGAGGGTCAGACCAAAACCAAACTGGGAAATCCCGAGATGCGCGCGTTTGTGCAACAGGCGGTCACCCAAGCGCTGGCGGAATATTTGGAGGAACACCCCGGTCCCGCCAAAGAAATTGTGAAAAAGGCCTCGGCTGCGGCAAAAGCGCGCGAGGCCGCGCGCAAAGCGCGCGAGATGACACGCAAAACCAGCCTGCTGGAAAACAGCACGCTGCCCGGAAAGCTGGCGGACTGTTCCATCAAGGACGCGGCGCTGGCAGAGATCTTCTTTGTCGAGGGAGATTCGGCAGGCGGCAGCGCCAAACAGGCGCGCGACCGAACGTTTCAGGCGATATTGCCCCTGCGTGGAAAGATACTGAATGTTGAGCGTGCCGGGACACACCGTGCGCTGTCCAGTCTGGAGATCCAGGCGATGATCACCGCGATGGGTACCGGGGTCGGCGAGGAATACAACGTCGACAAGGCGCGGTATCACAAGGCGATTATCATGACCGACGCTGATGTCGACGGGGCGCACATCAGGACCTTGATTCTGACCTTTTTCTATCGCTACATGCGCGAGGCGTTGGATGCGGGCTATGTATACATTGCCCAGCCGCCGCTGTATAAATTGACGGCGGGGCGCAAGTCCAGTTATGCCTATAGCGACAACGAGCTGCAGGAGCAAATCAAGTTGCTGCCCGAGGGAGCCAAATACAACATTCAGCGCTACAAGGGTCTGGGCGAGATGAACCCCAAGCAACTGTGGGAGACCACCATGAACCCTGAGACGCGCACGTTGTTGCGGGTGGACGTCGAAGACGTCCTGTTGGCGGAACAGGCGGTCACCGACCTGATGGGAGACCAAGTGGAACCCCGGCGTGAGTTCATACAGGCACACGCCAAAGACGTTCGTTTTCTGGATATTTAGGGGGAATAATTCGTGGCTGACGATAATGAAACATTAAGTATAGAGGACAACACCAAAATACTGCCGATAGCGATGCACCGTGAGATGCGCCAGAGCTTTCTGGAGTATTCGATGTCGGTTATTGTGGCGCGTGCGCTGCCGGATGTGCGCGACGGCCTGAAACCGGTACACCGCCGCATCCTTTATGCGATGAACGAATCGGGTCTAACCCCGCAAAAACCCTATAAAAAGTCTGCGTGGACAGTCGGAGAGGTCATCGGTAAGTACCACCCGCACGGCGATGTTGCGGTGTATGACACGATGGTGCGCATGGCGCAGGACTTTGCAATGCGCCTGCCGCTGGTCGACGGTCAGGGTAACTTCGGCTCGGTCGACGGGGACAGCCCGGCGGCTATGCGTTACACCGAAAGCCGCCTGCAGCGCGCAGCCATCGAGATGTTGCGCGACCTGGACAAAGAAACGGTCGATTTCGGTCCGAACTACGACGAATCACTGCAAGAGCCTCTGGTCCTGCCTGCGCGCTATCCCAACCTGTTAGTGAACGGTTCTGCCGGAATTGCGGTCGGTATGGCGACGAACATTCCGCCACACAACCTGGGCGAGGTCGTTGACGCCACGGTGTTGCTGATAGACAAACCCGAGGCAGAGCTGGATGAACTGATGGCCGTGCTGCCCGGTCCCGATTTTCCGACCGCGGGCATCATTATGGGTCGCGACGGCATTCGGGACGCCTATGCGACCGGGCGCGGCAGCATTACGGTGCGCGGCCGGGCCCATGTGGAACAGACGTCGACGGGACGCACTCGCATAATTGTGACCGAGATTCCCTATCAGGTGAACAAGTCCAAGCTGGTCGTGAAAATCGCCGATCTGGTCAAAGAGAAAAAGCTGACCGAAATCAGTGATATGCGTGACGAGTCCGACCGCAAGGGCATGCGGATTGTCATCGAGCTGAAACAGCAGGCAATCCCGCAGGTGGTGTTGAACAAGCTGTTCAAGCACACCCAGTTGCAACAGGGGTTCGGTGTGATAATGCTGGCCTTGGTCGACGGGGTGCCGCAGGTGCTGTCGCTGAAAGAAGTGCTGCAGCACTATATCAAACACCAGCAAGCGGTCATTCGCCGTCGTACGGAATACGAACTGCGCAAGGCTCGCGAGCGCGCGCATTTGCTGGAAGGCTATGTGTTGGCGCTGGATAACATCGACGAGGTCATCAAGGTTATCCGCGAAAGTTATGACGATGCCAAAGAGCGCCTGATTGCGCGGTTCGGGTTTTCGGACGTGCAGGCCCAGGCGATTTTGGACATGCAGTTGCGTCGCCTGCAGGGCTTGGAACGCGAGAAAATCGAGGCGGAGTTGGCGGACCTGCGCGAAAAGATGGCGTGGTACGAGAAACTGCTGGCCGACGAGAGTCTGATTTTGGGTGTCATCAAAGACGAGCTGCTGGAAATTAAAGAGAAGTTTGCCGACAAGCGCAAGACCGAGATCACAGGGGCTGCGCGCGACCTGGATGTCGAGGACCTGATTGCCGAAGAGGATATGGTGGTCACCATCACCAAGGCCGGTTATGTGAAGCGGCTGCCGGTCGCCACCTATCGCCAACAAAAACGCGGCGGCAAGGGGGTTGCGGGCGTCAACCTGAAAGATAACGACTTCGTCGAGAACCTGTTCATTGCGAGCACGCATGACTATGTGCTGTTTTTCTCGACGAAGGGTAAGGTATACAAGCTGAAGGTGCACGAGTTGCCGGTGGGGAGCCGTCACGCGCGTGGGACGGCTGCGATCAACCTGCTGCCGTTCGAGGCGGATGAAAAGATAGCGGCGGTGATCAACACCAAAGACTTCCCCGATGATGAGAATTTGCTGTTTGCGACGGCACACGGCATGGTGAAAAAGACCGCCATCGGGGCGTATGCGCGCGTGCATGCGGGCGGCATCATCGCGATTAAGCTCCGCGAGGGCGACAGTTTGATCAGCGTGCGCCGCGTGCATCAGGGTCAAAAGGTCATCATGGTGTCCACAGCGGGCAAGGCCATTTTGTGGGATGAGAGCGAGGCCCGCCAAATGGGGCGCGATACCAGCGGCGTCAAGGGTATGGCCATCAAGGAAGGCGAAGCGGTTTTGGGCATGGAAATAGCGCCCGAGGACAGCGAGCTGTTTGTGGTGACCGAGCGCGGTTACGGCAAGCGGACCCGATTGAGCGAATACACCGAGCACCACCGCGGTGGGCAGGGAATGAAGACCATCGTGCTGACAGGCAAGAAGGGTCAGCTGGCGGGCATGAAGATAGTGAACGCCGAACACGAGCTGATGTTGGTAAGTGAAGAAGGTGTCGTGATTCGCGTGCGGGCGAAAGACATCTCGCTGTTGAGTCGTGCCACCCAGGGCGTCAAGGTGATGAATGTCGGCGAGAGTGACTGCGTCAGCGCGATTGCGCGCTTTACCGCCGCGAAGAAAAAGGTAAGCAAGGCACCCAAGGTCGCCGAGGGGCAGACCGCGATGGACGTCGAGGGTGCCGGCACGGATACGAGTGCGGATGCGGACGTTGCGGCGGACGACGAGACGGAAGACACCGACGAGATCCTGTAAGCCGCAAGCGTAAGAGCACCGCCGCGCGACAAACGCGCGACGGTCTGCGAACCGACGAGGCGGGCATCAAGCCCGCCTCGTTTGCCATGTGAGGCGGACACGGCGGATGCGGCTGCAGGATGGGTAATGCGCGGGACGCGCTCCCCCGCTTACTGAAACATTCACTAATAGTCTGCATAAACGATTATAATAATCAGCAGGAGAATTCGGAGGCACGTTTCGACAAGAGAACAACAGGAGAGAAGGGGAGGCACATGAAACATCGCGTTTTGGTTTGGTCTGTCATGCTGTGTATTGTGGTGCTGTGTGCGGGTGTGGTCGCCGGGTGCGCGAACAAAGCGGACAACGCGTCCACAACTGATACTGCGCAGACCGCAGATACAACGGAACCCGCGGCGGACGGCGCTGCGGAATCGTCGATCCCGGTAACCCAGGTGTTCGTCCCCGCCGAATGGGTCAAATCGGTCGTGGACGGTAACGAGGCCCAGTCGCAAACGGCGGTCATCGTCGAGGCCAGCTGGGGCGAGGCCGGCGATGATTACAAAAAGGCGCATATACCCGGCGCCTTGCACCTGAACACCGACCTGATTGAAGAGGACAAGTACTGGAACATCCGCACCGGCGACGAAATCGCGCAGGTCATGGCTGATTTCGGCATCACCAAAACCACGCCGGTCATCGTGTACGGCAGCGACAGCGGCGCCGATCGCTTTGCGTTCGTGTGCCTGTGGGCCGGTGTCGACGAGGTCCACGTGCTGGACGGCGGCTATGCGGCGTGGACGGCGGCGGGATATCCCACCAGCGACGCGGCCGAAACCGCAAACGCGGCGCCCGACTTTGGCGCGACCATCCCGGCGCATCCCGAATACGTGCTGGCGATGCCGGCCGAAGTCATCGCGGCACAGGCGGATCCGAACTTCCGCCTGGTGTCGATTCGCAGCTGGGACGAATTCATCGGCAAAACCAGCGGCTACGACTACATTAAACGCGCCGGCGAACCCAAAGGCGCCGTTTGGGGGCACGACGAAGCCGATTACTATGACAGCGACGGCCTGGTCAAATCGCTGGATTCCATCGTGACCGATTACTGGGAGGAATGGGACGTCGGCCCGGACAACGACATCGCGTTTTATTGCGGCACGGGTTGGCGCGCGACCGTGCCCTGGTTGCTGTGCTACCAAAACGGCTGGAAAAACATCAAACTGTACGACGGCGGTTGGTTCGTCTGGCAAATGGACAGCGAAAACCCGGTGCAAACCGGCGACCCGCGCAGCTGACAGCACGCGTCATCAACAAGCTTCGTTTTCAGGGGGGGAGTGCGTCCCGGCGCACTCCCCCATCCCGTCCCCCGTACTAATTGGCACCGCTCGCGTACCCGGCGGCTGCGGGACGTACTCCCCCGTGTTTTATTCTGTTAGGATGAAAAGCTACCGACCGATTCACCCGATTCAACAGAAAGGGGAGCCATGTCTGCCGAACTCACCGAAATCCGCTGGCACGCGCGTGCCGGCCAGGGCGCGGTGACCGCAGCCAAACTGGTTGCAGAGGCGGCGCTGCGCGAGGACCGCTATTTCCAGGCGATGCCGGAATACGGGCCCGAGCGCATGGGCGCGCCGCTGAAGGCCTTCACCCGCATATCGGACGCCCCGATTGAAATTTCCAACAACATCGAACACCCCGACATCGTCGTCGTGTTGGATGACACGCTGCTGGACAGCGTGGACGTGACCGAGGGGCTGGCAGCCGACGGGGCGGTGGTTGTGAACAGCCCGTCTGCGCCGGCCGCCATTCGCGCGCAGCTGGGTTTGGGCGCGGGTGTCGCGGTTGCGACCGTGGACGCCAGCGCGATTGCATTGGATACCATTAAACGCGACATCCCGAATACGCCGATTGTGGGCGCTCTGGTCAGCGTGCGACCGGTGGTCGCGCTGGATAGCGTGCTGGCACAGCTACAGGCGACTTTTGGGAAAAAGTTCGCACGCGAAATCATCGACGCCAACCTGGACAGCGTGCGTCGTGCCTATCAGGAGGTGGTTTACGATGCCTGAGAACAACACCGGCGTACAGGGCGCACAGGGTGCGAGCGGTGCATCGGCCGCACCGGGCGCGCGGCCCTGTATCCCCACCACGACCATCCCGGTCGATTTCCGCGACGCGACCGCGCGGTTTGGCGATTGGGATGTCGCCGATTTCCCCGTCGGGATGGCGGGCGTTGCCGGAAACTCCGTCGATTACGTGACTGGCGGCTGGCGCAGCATGCGTCCGGTGTGGGATGCGGATAAATGCAAGCACTGCCTGCTGTGCTGGGTGAACTGTCCGGACAGCTCGATTACGGTGGCGGATGAACAGATGACCGGCATCGATTACGACCACTGCAAGGGCTGCGGCATCTGTGCGGTCGAATGTCGATTCGACGCGCTGGATATGCGCCCCGAACACGAATGCCATGACGAACCGGTACTCGACGCTGCCGCCGAACCGGAAATCACCCAGGGAGCGTGAGCGCCATGACTGATACCACACCCACCGCTGTTGTCGGCGCAGCCGCCGTCGACCTTTCGGCGGTCGAACAGCGCACCATCGCCTCGACCGGCAACCTGTTTGTTGCCGAGGCCTTCCGTCAAATCGACCCGGACGCAGTCTGCGCCTATCCCATTACGCCGCAGACGACCATTGTCGAGGAATTCGCGAAATTCGTCGCCAACGGGCGCGTCCACACCGAATACGTGACGGTCGAATCGGAACACAGCGCGATGTCGGCGACCATCGGTGCCAGCGCAGCCGGCGGGCGCGCCTTTACGGTCACCAGCTCGCAGGGGCTTGCCTTGATGTGGGAGGAACTGCACATCGCGTCGGGCCTGCGCCTGCCGATTGTTATGATCAACGCCAACCGCGCCATCAGCGCCCCGATTAACATTCACGGCGATCACAGCGACGTCATGGGTGCTCGCGATTCGGGCTGGATCATCCTGATGGCGGAAAACGCCCAGGAAGCCTACGACAACACCATCATCGCGACCCGGGTTGCCGAAGCCGCGCGCCTGCCCGTCATGCCCACGCTGGACGGATTCATCACCACGCACTCCATCGCGCGCGGACAGGTGGCAGATGATGCGACGGTAAAGGCTTTTGTTGGGGAGTATGTCCCGGACGATTCCTTACTGCGCAGCACGTCGCCGGTGATGGTCGGCGCCTTTGCGAATCTGGGCCCGACCTATATGAAGGTGAAAAAGGCCGAGCGCGACGCCATAGACGCCTCCCTGCCGATTATCGGCGAGGTCGGGGCACAGTGGGCATCGGTCATCGGGCGCGACTACGGACATGTCGAGTCCTACGGGGTCGACGACGCCGACCTGGTGGTTGTGATTATGGGTTCTGCGGCGGGTAACGTGCGCGCCGTGGTGCGCCGCCTGCGCGAACAGGGCCAGCGGGTCGGGGTTGTAAAGGTACGGACCTATCGCCCGTTCCCGGCGGCGGATTTGGCGGCGGCTGTGTCCGGCGCACGTGCCATTGCCGTGCTGGATCGCGCCGAGAGCTTCGGTGCACCTGCCGGACCGCTGGCACTGGATACGCTGGCGGCATTGTACGGGGCGGGCATTCAGGTTCCGGTGCGCAGCTACCTATACGGACTGGGCGGTGCCGACGTGCGGCTGGATCTGGTCGAACAGGTCTATGCCGACCTGGCGGACGTTGCCGACGACGGTGACGGGCTGTTGAACCCGACCCCCCGTTATCTGGGAATTCGATAGGAGATTGCAGATGGCTACTATCAAAGAACTGTCCCGTACCCGTGACCGTTTGGTCGGCGGGCATCGTTTGTGCGCCGGCTGCGGGGCATCGATTGCGGTGCGCCAGGTGATGCTGGGTGCCGGTGCCGACACCGAGGTCGTGACTGCGTGTGCGACGGGGTGTCTGGAGGTCTCGACGACCATTTATCCGTATAGCTCGTGGGACACGCCGTTTATCCACAATGCGTTTGAAAACGCCGCAGCCACCATCAGCGGTGTCGAGGCCAGTTTCAAAGGCCTGCAGCGTGCGGGCAAAATCGACCCCGAGCGTAAACTGAAATTCGTTGCGTTCGGTGGCGACGGCGGGACCTATGACATCGGTCTGCAGTCATTGTCGGGTGCGATGGAGCGCGGGCATAACATCGTGTATGTGTGCTATGACAACGGCGCCTATATGAACACGGGCATCCAGCGTTCCAGCGCGACTCCGCGCGGGTCCTGGGCGACCACCAGCGAGGTCGGCAGCGTCCAGCCAGGCAAGCCGCAGCGCCGCAAGGACCTGACCGCCATTATGGCGGCACACCACATTCCCTATGCTGCGCAGGCCTCCATCGGTTATTGGCAGGACCTGGTGCGCAAGGCCGAAAAGGCCTTTGCGGTCGAGGGACCGGCGTTCCTGAATGTGTTTGCGCCCTGTCCGCGCGGTTGGCGCTGTGACGGTGCGCAGACCACCGCCATCGCGCGCCTGGCGGTTGAAACTGCATTCTGGCCGGTGTTCGAGGTCGAGGACGGCGTGTGGCGTCTGACCACACCGGCGCGCGCACGCGAGCCGCGCCCCGTGGCGGAGTTCCTGAAAACGCAGGGGCGTTTCAAGCACCTGTTCCGCCCCGAGAACGCCGAACTGCTGGAAGAAATCCAGCGCGACGTTGACGAATACTACGCCGGGCTGAAACGCTTGGCAGGCGAAGAATAGCTTGACTGTGATTGCGCCGCCCCGGAAAACCCGGGGCGGCGTTTCTTTCCTACTTCACCGTGCCCGAGGTTTTGACCTTCGACCAAGCACCATAATACTTCTTTCCGCCGACCGTCTTGTAGGCACGTACGCGGAACTGGTACTTCTTACCCTTCTTCAGCTTCTTTATCACCAAGCTCGATTTTTTGGCAGCGGCTGCCTTAATATACTTGGTCTGCCACTTCTTTCCCTTGATGCGGTACTGTACTTGGTATTTCGTGACCTTTTGGGCGGCGGCGAGTTTCTTCCATTTGACGGTGACCTTCTTCTTGGCCGCTTTGACTGATTTTACCGTTACCTTGCCGGGCTTGGTCACTGTTGTGGACGGGTTCGTCCCGGACGGGGTGGTGGTTTTGTCGCCCGAGTCAGTCCCCGACGGTGTGGTGACAGGTGCATTCTTGTAGCTTGCCATCAGCGTAAACGAGCTGCCGACAATCGGCACCGTGAATGTGGTGCTAGATGCATTCACGTTTGCTACGCTGCCGCCACCATACACCAGCCACTTATCAAAGACCTTACCTTCCACCGGTGCATTGGCGGTGATAGGAACGACAGTTCCCGGCTTGTAGCTCCCACTGCCACTGCCGTTTATCACCAACACGGTGCGTCCGACGGCAGGGTCTGTCACGGTTTCACCACTACCATCAACCGGAGCCGGCGTCACGCGATCCCAAGGCGCGTTTACGATACCGCCGGTGATGATGACACCCGCATTGTCTCCGGTGCTCCGGATCCCATCAGGCGCGTTGACCGTGCCGCCGGTGATGGTGACCGAGCTGCCTCCATCACCGCCTCCGGCAGTGATCGAAGAGGGTATGACGTTATTGAAAACGTCACCCAGAATGTTACAGGTAATCGTGCCTCCATCTATCTGAATGTAGTGTGCCCAAATGGGCGCGTTCCAATCACAGTCTTCATTCCAATAATAATCCGCTTGGTTTTCGGCTATTACCGTGGGCTTGCCTGTGATCGTGATGGCCGCATCTTCGTTAGATCCCAGTCCTGCCCATCCACCGGTGGCTTTCACATACAGTTCTCCCGATATGGTAATGCCGTCACGACCATAGATTCCGGCTCCACCAGAATTCGGGGCGACGTTCTCGCAGATGAGCCGCGCTGTGCTGTCACCGGTGATTACAACCGAACCCGGAATGTACACGTCCTCGTCCTCTTCCTCATCCCAGCTCAATCTCCCGTAGAATTCAATTGGGCTGTAATCGTCGCTGCGAATAATGCTGACTTCACCAATGATGACGAGGTGTACCTCTCCCATACCGTCGCCCACTATGTGTTCGAGGGCACAGTTGTTAAGCGTCAGTGTATTGGTCTCAGGCGCATATGCCCAGCCCGTGCCCGAGCTCGTCTGAACCACGCCCTCAATTACGACAGGCACATTATTTCCTGCGCCATCGGTAATCCAGAGATAACCGTCCGAGGACAGCTCGCGCGCTCCTGCAATCGCAGCAACTGACAGCAACAGACAAACGCAGATCAGGACAATCGCGGTTTTCAGATACGCGGATACACGCTCCCTTAAGCCCATTGAGCCCATCATGATAACCCCTCTCGTAAAAAGACACCCTTCACTGTGCCCCCTCATTATACCCTACTACTCTACAGGCGCGCCGCCCCGGAAAACCCGGGGCGGCGCTGCTTTCCTATTTCACCTTCTTGGTCTTCTTGATCTTTGACCAAGCGCTGTAATACCGAACCTTGGCGACAGTCTTATAACTCCGCACGCGAATCTGGTAGCGCTTGCCGTGCTTCAACTTCTTCAGCACCCGCTTTACCTTTTTGCGGCTGACCGTCTTGGTCTTCCACTTCTTGGCGTGCTTTGCCTTGACGCGGTAACTCACTTGGTATTTGGTAATCCCCTTGATCTTCTTCCAACGCACGGTGACCTTGCGCTTGCCGGCCGGTTTGGCGCTTTTCACCTTCGTTTTCTTCGGCACGATCTTAAAGGTCAGCGTATACGTCTGCGTGAACTTACCCTTGCCCTTGACCGTCACCTTTGCGGTGCCGATTTTCACGTTTTTGGCATAGCTGACCGTATAATCGGTCCCTGCTTTCAGCGTCACTCCGCCCCAAGTCACCTTAACGGCGGGCTTGATGGCCTTGCCGGTATACGTCCTGTTCTTGATGGGCGCGATCACCGGTTTCTGTGCGTCCGCTTTTAACGCGTCGTCTTTCTTTGTGCCCGCCGTATCGGGGGAGTTACCCGCTTGACCATCCTTATTATCGGCAGCCGTACCGGTACTCTCCGCACTGCCGCTGGTCTCATCGCTTGGCGCGGTGCCGGTACTCTCGGTACTGCTGCCTGCGTCATCACCCGATGCGGTGCCGGTACTTTCGTTGCTGCCGGGGGTATTGGTCGTATCGGCACTGGAACCGCTTTCACCATTCGTGCCCGAGCCGGTGGTCTCGTCGCTGCCGGCTGCGTTCGTGTTGTCGGTGCCGGCGTTATTCTCGCCGCCGCCCGCTGTTACGGTGTCCTCAGTGCTTGAACCGCTTCCATTGCTCGAGGGCGTATCGGTCGCCGTGGAGCTTCCGTTGTCGTTACCGCCGGGAATTGTGCCGGTTGCCTCATTGCTTCCGCCGTTGCCACTGCCGCCGGGTGCCGTGTTGGTGCTGTCAGTGCTTGCACCGTTTTCACCGTCGCCGGCAGAATTGTCGACGGGCTCATAACCACTCACAGAACGAACTTTGTTTAATGCGAGGGTTTTCCCATCTGCACGCAGTGCTTCCCATTCAGCCAGATGGTCATTGGGGACCTGGATATCCAGTTCACCGTCGTCAGCTGCCTCGTCGGGAATCAACCAGTCGGTGTCATGGTCCGTAAGCCAACCGGGTCCGGAGCTGGCTATCAGCGTGTTCAGGGAAGTGCATCCTTCTGCATAGTGATACATCGGAGCATCTTCCGTCCCATACGCCGCCACGTGTGTCAGGCCGGTGGTGTCGGGAATCCCAAGCGTTGTCAACGAGCTGCATCCGATAGCATACCTTTCCAAGAAACGCGGCCCCGCTGATTTCAAGCTTGAGGTGTCCGGGGCGCTCAGGGATTTCAGCGATGTGCAATAAGATGCATAGTATCGCATGAAATGGATTCCTGCGGAGGAGATGTTTGAAGTATCAGGCACATCAAGTGAGGTGAGATTGGTGCAACCGGAGGCATATGAGTACATGAAGTTGTTTCCTGCGTCGGTCAGATGCGATGTGTCAGGCACATCAAGTGAGGTCAGACTGGGGCTCACACAGGCATATGCCTCCATGAAGTCATCGCCAATCGATTCCAGGTGTGAAGTGTCGGGAACGGCGAGAGAGGCAAGATTTTCGCAGTTAGATGCATACGCAAACATAAATTTTGATCCCACAGAAACGAGGTGAGAGGTATCAGGTACTCCGAGTGAGGTAATACTATTACAACCATGCGCAAAATACTGCAAAAATCCAACACCGACAGTGGTAACGGTTGAATCCATGTCAACGGTCACATCAGCCTTGATATCGGGGAGAACCGGATGCGCATCAGTGTTGTCTTCAATCGGCAAGAACAGGTAATAGGTTGCGCCGGGGTTGAAAGTGAAAGTATCCTCCGGGTCGCACCATTCTTGTCCTGCTTCTGCTGCCCTAGAATTGCGGACAAGCTTTTTCGTGACTGCAGAGGCGTCGGGCGCCACGACAATCTTTGCCACAACTCCTGACCCCGGAGCCGTGTAACCGACGTCCCATTTCGCGAATGCCGACGGCACCACTGCCAACAGTGACAACAAAGCCGCACACAGGCATACAATCAGCCGTTTCATTATTTCCTCCTTCAGTTGAGTTGCACCGGCTATTCTGTGCCATAAATAAACAATACAGTTATAGATTACAAGGTCAAAGCGATATTGTCAAACTCTCCACAAACTCAACACTTTGCAATTATAGGGAGTACGTCCCATCGACCGACGGATGCACACCCCCGCCGCCTCAGGTCATTGATCCGGATGCGCACGCGCGCATCCTCAGACTCGTCAGCTCGCGGAACAGCAAAACCCGTTTG
This sequence comes from Actinomycetes bacterium, assembly GCA_031272275.1. GTDB lineage: Bacteria > Actinomycetota > Coriobacteriia > WRKU01 > WQUG01 > JAISUC01. The sequence goes on from JAISUC010000010.1 coordinate 34,582, forward strand.
CGCTCGCAGGGGCGCCTCGGAGTGGCGCGCTACAGGGCGTCCGGTAATTGCGGGTGTTGTGTCCAAACCGACGATATGGCCGATAGGTCAATTAGCGATGGGCTCAGATCAACGGACGCTGGCACATCGTTCACGATAAGAACTATTTCTAGGGGCGTTGATGCTCGTCAACCTTCATTCTTACGCCGCCTTTCTCTTCCGCGTCTTTGATACCGGCATAGACCAGGGACCTGAACTCGCCGTACCGTAAATGCGCGATGCCTTCGGTCTCGGCGGCCTGTGCCAGCTCCGCGCTGGCCGTCAGCAGATAGTCGCGGTCGCGCAGTTTTTCCGCTACCAACAGAGTCGCCGCGTCGTGCTCATCCAGGCGCACCACCTGTGCGCGCAATTCCTCCAGTTGCTCCTCATCCCAAACGCGCGCGTCTATCTTCATCGCCGGGAACAGTCGCGTGGCATACGACTCGATACCCAGTGGCACCACAATCGCCCGCAGGTTGTCGCGCACAAAATCCAGCAGCACCGTGTCGGTCGCCAGTGCCTCCAAAAAGCCCAGGTCCATCAGATAGCGCGGCGCGCGTATGGTCAACAAACGTCCCAGCGCCGCCGCCAGCAAAACCAGAAACGGCACAAAATACCACCAGCGGTTGATACCGGACCCCGCGGCCACGACCTTTTGCGGTTCGGCCGTCGGCACGCTGTCATCAAAGACCGTCACGCGGTCGTTGAACTTGTCCGCGACATAGATACTCCGCCCACTATAGGTAATACCCGCCGGATAATACAACAGCCCGTCGTCGCTGCCGGCATCTGACACCGTGTACAGAAATCTGCCCGTAGCGGCGTCCAGCACGACCAGCTCGCTGGACAGACCGTCAACCACAATCAGCCGCCCGTCCCCGGTCAGGCACATATCCACCGGAAAGCCGAACCGGCGGTCCGCCCCCTGGTAACGGAGCCCCTCGCCGGCAGGCAACGGACTGCCGAACTGCCATAGCGCCACAGGCGAGGTCTCGAACCCCGTCAGCGCCTGCACGCGATAGTTCAGTGCATCACACACATAGGTCGCCGTCCCGCTGGTCACAACACTGGTCGGGTTGTCGAACTGGGCGACCTCGCGCCCCCAGTTCATGACCGCGTAATCGAACGAACCGTCCAAATCCCCGGTGGCAACACCCGACCGAAAGGTCACATACACACGCTCGTAGCCGTGGGAATCCACATTGACATCGACACCTGTAGGCGTCTCTTCATCAAAACTGATGCCCCGGATAAACTCCCCCTCTGCATCGAACAGCAACAGCATCTGCAGCGAACTATCGACAACATACAGTCGCCCGTCGCTCGCAAATGCCAGCGACATCGGGCTTTCCAGACGCCAGGGCTCCACCGCCTGTCCCGGTTGCAGCGGCTCGTCGTCTGCGTGGTCAGCGACCTCGCTGCCATCCAGCGTGATAATCGCGCGCTGAAACGAGCCCTTGCTGTCATAAACGCAAATCTGCCGGTTGCCGGTGTCGGCCACAAACAGCTCGCCGCCGGGCGACACCGCAACATCACTCGGCCGGTTCAGCAGCCCGTCGCCGGCAGAATAAATCGACTGTTTATAAGCAGCAATCGCAGTCGTGCTCACGGTGCTGCGAAAACCCTGTGGACTGACCGTCGCCAGCAACAGGATGGTCAGCAAAACCGCCCCCGCCAACAGCGCCGCAAACACGCTGACCAAAGCCCAGCTGATACGCCGATGCGTTATATCTCGGGGGAGTATGAACAGTCGCTCGTCAGTCATCTGTCACGGTTCCCGCAGGGCCCATCGCGTCTCCCAGCAGCTGCCGGGCCGCCGCAGCCCCCGCCGCGGCGTCCGCCGGGTGCTTGCTCGTGATGTCAGCCAGTGCGTCGGTGACGGTGTTGTCATCGGGTTGGAACGCGGCTGCCAGCGTGTACAGATAGGCGGCCTGTTGCCAGTCATCCAGCTCGCGTGCGAAATCTGCGGCTTCCCGTGCCAACGCGGCAGAGGTCGGTCCCACCAGTGCGGCTTGGGTCAGCTTGTCCAGTGCCTGGGTTTCTTCCCCTTGGTCAGCCAGACGCCTGCCCCAGGCGGCCAGTGCTTGGCGGCGCAACTCGGGCTCGGTATCGGGTGCCAGTTCTGCGGCGGCGGCAAATTCATCAGTCGCGGCACGTTTGCTGCCCGTTTCCTGCAGTGCCAGCCCATAGACATAGCGGACCCGTGCGTTGTTCGCGTCCGCATGTGCCAGGGGCTTGATGCGATCCAGCGCGCTGCGTGCCTGTCCCAAGTCGATTTCAGCCAGAGCCAGATCGGCGCGGGCGGCTATCACCGCGCTGTCGCTGGCGGGGTCGATGCCGTTGGCTTTGGCGATACGCACCGCCTCTGCTTCCGCCGTCACCGCGCGGGTGTATGCCAACTGTGCCTCGTTGGTAGGGGTGGGATGCAGGACCCCGGTTGTCTGCAGGACGACAAAGACGATGGCCGCCGCCAACAACACGATGAAACAACCCGCGGCAACCAGCGCCATCCGACGTTGGCGCGCGTCCATGGCACGTGTGATATTTCCCAGATGTTGAAAGACGCCCTCCTGCATAGTGGTGATGATTATATCCCACCCGCTTGCGCACCTCTGCACCACTCAGAACCTCTCGCTTAACCCGCTTAACCCGCTTAACTCCCGTGGAATCTCCGGCGAGGTCGAACCTCCGTCGAATCTCCCCAAACGGTCAAAAATGACGGTTTGTTGCCGCACGCGAACGTATCTGCGATAATCTCAGTGGTGGATAGAAGCACGCAATCCACTTCATCAAAGAGAGGTCTCCACAGGCAGGGTTGCGTATACGGGGTTGCGTAAGGGTTGGGGCAGCGTCAGGCACAGGAGGCGTGAGGGGCTTTGTGACCGCAAGGGACCGAAATGATACCGGCGGCCGACGGCGTCGCCCGGTACTACTTGCGACGATTGTCGTGGCGGCGGCATGCGTTCTGTTCGCCCTGGCCGCACATGCCGGCTGGAGTGACTGGTCCGAATCGGACTTCCTGACTACCGGCGACACCATCACCGGACTATCGGCATCCGGCATCGCAAAACTGCTGGTCGACACCGACGTCTACATCCCGACGACCTTCCCGACTGCCGCGACCCCGGTGACCAAAATCGGCACGGACGCGTTCTCGGACCGCGCGCTGACCGGTCTGCACGTCCCGGCAGGCTTCACCGACATCGGCAAACACGCCGCATACAACTGTGATCTGGTCAAACTGGAGCTCCCGACGTCCATCACCACAATCGGCGAGGGAGCGTTCATGCAAAACGAACTGGCGGACTTTGACAACAAAGGCACGCCCGCGACCACCGACGACACCGGCTTTGATTTCTCGACCCTGTCAAACCCCGCGCTGACCGAAATCGCCAAATCGGCCTTCCGCGAAAACCGCTTCACCACGCTCACGCTGCCCACAAACATCACGACGCTTTCCACCGCGGCGTTTCAAAACAACCGTCTGACCACACTGGTTTTGCCGGGTGTCACCACTGTGGGGGAGTATGCTCTCGCCAATAACCTGTTGACGCACGTCTCTTTGCCCGCTATAACGCTCACATCTCCCACTCCGGCGACCCACCCGATTGCAGATACGGCGTTTGACAGCAACGGCCGGGTGGTGGCGCTGTCAGTAACCGACAACGATCCGACCCAAAACTCGCACTTTTCCGGGGGCAGCGGTTTTATCATCAATCCCGTGACCATCACGGTGACACCTGCGGACAAAGACAGCTATGTGCCGATAGGCTCTCCCTTTATTTCCGGCAACGATTACAGCAGCGACGTGCTGTATGAACGGGGCACCACCGTTGCGGTTGCCGCCCCCATCTATGTGGGCTATCAGGTTGTGACCGGAAACCCGCTGTATCCGGCACCAATTTCCATCACCGGCATCGGGACCAACGCAGCCGATCCCGACCACGAATCGGTGACGTTCCTGTACGAGCCCGCAACCCAAAACCCGACGATTACGGCATCCGACCGCTACATCAACCAAAGTTCAGCCTATACACAAACGCAGATACTGTCCTGGGCTGCGGCCGTCGATTGGCAGGGTACGACAATCGCCACCAGCACCAATCCTGCCGACAAACCCGCCCTGGTTATCGAGACTATAGCCATCGGCAGCACGTATTACGGCAATCAAATCACCACCGGTATGACCACCGTGGCAGGCACGGTAATCGACATCACCTATAAGGCCACCGACTCTGCCGGAAATGAGACTAGGCGCAGCATAAAGGTGACCGTTGATTCCGATCCCATGCAGGCATACATTCCCCGTGCCGACGGCACCGCCAGCCAGTGGCAATATCGTGACTTCATCTATGTCAACGAGACCGTTACCGTGCAGGTCACCAAATATGCCAATACAACAGCCTATTACACCGAATCGGTTACCGGGCTGACTGTCACCGGCTTTTCCTCGACCGGCAATAGTAAATATGGTAGTAACCCCGCCGCCCGCGCCGACCTGGTGCTGCCGGGGATCAAAGCCGATACCTCCACTCCGGTGGTGGCGATATCCGGCACCGGTGCCGGTGGGGCAACCAAATTCAACACAAAAGATGGCACCAATACACCCGGTGCCATCGATCTGTCCAATATGACTGCACTTGAAATCATCGGCGACGCGGTTTTTGCGTCACCTTGGACGACCGACAATACCAATCCTCCCGTCAACACGGGCGGCGCCTACGGCGACATCATTTTCGGTGTTCCCGGCGCACGCCTGACCCGGTTGCGTGCCATCGGCAACAATGCGTTTCGCTGGAACCAGGTCGTCAACCTCGACCTCTCCGGACTGACCTCGCTAACGATCATCGGTGATTTTGCCTTTTCCGACGCTTCGTCCAATACAAACGCGAGCTACGGCGGCAATTCCCTGCAGTCCATCGACTTTTCCAACCTGCCGTCGCTGGTGGCCATCGGCGACTACACCGGGGGCGGCGGTCGTACGTTTATGAACTCCCAGCTGCGCGGCATCGATCTTTCGGGCGCACCCAACCTCGAGCAGATCGGTATCGCGACCTTCTGCGCCGCCGGCTACACCAGCGTCACCATCCCGGCTTTCCCGCTCGACCTCTCGATGTTGGACAAACTGAAAATCATCGGCCAGCATGCGTTCCGCGACTATCCCATCAGTGATCTGAACATCAGCGGCATGGATTCGCTCGAGCGCATTGACGGACAGAACTTCGGACACATCGGCAACACCACCCTCGAAATCAAAGACAACCCGAAACTGTCCGTGATTTCGCCACAAGTTTTTAACTATAGTATCGCTACCCGAACCCCTCTTACGACATCCACAGTCCTGACGCTGATCATCGATAACTGTGACAGTCTGGTAGACCTGCATACATCGGTGGGCGGCGCATCCTGGGGGCCGAGCGACCATGGATTTGAAGATCTTCCCCTGACGACGCTTGTGATCACAAACAATGACAGCCTTGCCACACTCATGGCTCCGGCTAACACAATTAAGACTTCTTCACCTCCTACGCAGACGTCGTATTTCCAGGATATGAACCTGACCGGTATTACGATTGACAACAACGACAGTCTGACTCAGATCGGATACCGGGCGTTTTACAATTCCCAGTCAACCACGCTCATTATCGCCAACAATGACGCGCTGACCGATATCGGTCAGGAAGCCTTCCCGAGAAACCGCGCGACTGCGCTCGACCTGTCCACCAACCCCTTGCTTACGACCATCGGCAAGAACGCTTTCTCACAGAATAATCAGGGCAACCCTGCCGATACAACCTATCAGGGCGGCAGCTATCTGACCAGTCTGAACCTGACCGGCTTGACGCATCTGGACACGATCGGAAACGAAGCCTTTGCCAACGCAAAACTGACGGGCACACTGGACTTCAGCACGAACACGGCACTGAAAAATATCGGCACGCGCTCGTTTCGCAGCAGTCCCATCACCGACGTCGTGTTTCCACCCTCAATTGAGCTCATCAACATTATGGCTTTTGCTTACTACAGCGGTGACAGCTTGGTGCTCTCAGACCTGCCGGCTTTGAAAATATTGGCCGCGGGCGCTTTCGGACAATACAACACCGAGGGTTCGCCGGCCCCCCTGCAGACCATGGTGTTGCGCAACCTGCCGTCCCTGGTCAACCTGAACCGTGCTGACCCTAGCTACAACGGAACACCGGTCGAGTCGACCGATTACAAGGCCGGCGCCACGATCGAGACCGCCTATTGCATGACCAACGGAGCAGACGGCATCGCCGGCACCAACGATGACGAGTTACAGGGCAGCGCCATCGTGGGTAGCATTTTCGGAAACAGCTTACCGAGTATGACCACGCTGACCATCGACAACGTGGGGCTGTACGGTTTGCCGCCCAAGGCCTTTTATGGCAGTCCCCTGACCAGCCTGACCATACGTAATATGCCCAACCTGACCAACATCGGCATCTATGGCGACAAGCAAAGCGACGGCATCACCAACGTCGGCACCGGTGCCATTTGTAACCTGGGCACGTTCGAGACCGCGCAGTTGGCACAGCTGACGCTGGACAACCTGCCACAGCTGCGGGTCATCGGAAACGAGACCTTCCTGAACTCGCCCTTGGAAAGCCTGACCCTGACGAATCTGTCGCAATTGCAGATTATCGGTGAACGTGCCTTTGCAAATGCGACGAAGCTGACCGGCCTGGACTTGAGCAATCTGACGAACCTGGAAATCATCGGGGACGAGGCCTTCAAGGAATCCCCCATCGAGACCCTGAACTTGGCAGGCGACACCGCGCTCAAAAAAATCTGTTACGAGGCCTTTTATCGCAACCGTCTGACCACGGTTGATCTGTCCGGTCTGTCGGCCTTGGAAATCATCGGATCACGTGCGTTCTCGGACGGCTCGATGCCGAATACCGCCTATGTTGAAAAGACCACCGGTGGCGGCGCCCTGATTACTTCCCTGATTTTGCAGAACAACACCTCGTTGCGCATGATAGGCAGTGTCGACGGCGGCAGCTTGGGAGACGCCTACAAACGCGCCAGCTATTATCTGTGCGGCGAGGGTAACCGGACCTTTTACGGCGCGCGCCTGACGCAACTGGATTTGTCCGAGGCCCCGAACCTGGAATCAATCGGCTTTGCCGCCTTCATCAACTCGCCTATTGAAAACTTGGATTTCACCGGCTTGAACAAGCTGCAATACATCGGCATGCTGTCCTTTGCCGCCTATGCCGGAGACGAGTTGACGATCAAAGATCTGCCGGCGCTCTATGAAATTGGGGGCCTGGCGTTTTCGGCCGGTCGCACCACCACCAACCTGCGTTCGCTGACCCTGGAAAATCTGCCGCAACTGCATTACTTGGCAGAACAACAGGCATTTCTCTATGACTCGAACGGGTTGTTGGTCACGGATTTTCAGGGCTACAACACGACACACTATGGCCTGCCCTATCCCATCGATACTACGAATCTCGCCAAAAAGGCTTACGAACAGCTGACCTCGCTGACCCTGAAAAACCTACCCAACCTGAACTGCATTCCGCCTTACACGTTCTTTGCCTCACCCCTGTTGCAGGTGACACTGGAAGATCTGGGTATTTATGCCATCGGATACGATGCGTTTTACCGGGCGCAGCTCAGCTATCTGGACCTGAGCGTTGGGCTGGATAACCTGGCAACCATCGATTATCAGGCGTTTTGCCAGGTCCCGATAACCCAACTGAACGCATCGAATCTGCCTGCGCTGAAACGCATCGGCGCCGAAGCCTTCCTCTATTCGTCACTCTCGTACTTGGATCTGACCGATTCGACTGATTTCGTCGGTTTTCCGACCTACACCGACGCCAACAACGTCGTCCACAAAAGCGCCTTTGGCAGCGTCAGTGACGCCATGCACGGCTCCCAGTTGGGATACGTCTTGATAGGTGGCATCGGAGCGGATAACACCACCGACAACCTGTATGCCGAAAACTTCACCACGTCTGCAACCACGACACAAAACGCCCTGCTCCCGCCGACGCGCACGGTCACCGATGACAGCGCGATGGCAAACGTCGACCAGACTTTCAACCGAAACAACCATGTTCCGGTCTACATCCTGGGTAACGCGCGCGCCGTCACGACCCAAGACGGCTACATCATCAATCCGGTGAACATCCGCGTGAACTATGTCTATATCGGGGACGGCGATGACAATGGACCGGACCCGACTGACACGGTCAGCTACCCATTGGGAGTCGATGACCCACAGTATCAATCTGACCTGGCCGCGTGGCGGGCCTCTCAACCCGACAGTGTTCCCAATGTGGATCTGCGACCGGGGCGCATCGTTCAGGCGCCGTATGATGCCGTCAACCATACTGCCGTGGTTCAGGCGCTCGATGTCGCCGGCTACAAACTGGTGGCGTCGAACTCGTCGACCATGACGATTGACAACGTCACCTTCCCGAGCAGTGATAACCTGTCCGACCCCGACTGGGTCGAGCCGGGAAACGAGTTCACGTTCTATTACGAACGCGACACGACGTCTCAGAACGCCATCTACACCCTGTACGAAAGCGGGGTCAAAATCTATGACGAAATCGGAAAGATACTGGAAACCTCTTGGGGGCTGACCAACAGTAGCAACGACCCGAACCTGGCCATCGGGGCCGGGTGGACGGTACAACTGAGCTACGACCCCCTGCGCGTCCAGTTTGTGGGGGCGTCCAGTTCGAATGTCTACACTTACAGCAACGATCCGCTGGCAGGTATCGTCACCTTTACCTTTACCGGCTCGTTGCCGGCAGGGACCTTTTCGCCGACCTGTTTCTGGCAACTGATTCCGGGTAGAACCGAGATGGATCGCGATTTTCCGATTTATGCGGCGTTGGTGACGCCCGAACACACAGTGACCTTGGCGGAATCGACCACCGGCGGCGGCACCTATTACGGCATGACTCCGGGTACCGTGGTTCCCGGACGCCCCGTGGCAGAGGCGCGCCCCATTGTGTACTTGCGCGGGATGTATCGCACACCCGACTTTGTGAAAAGCGCGCGCCCCATCAACAAACCTATCACGACCAAAGCGCCGCAATTCCCCACGGGGACCGACGACGTGGCAAACTTTGAAGCATCGTGGTCGTCGACCGAAAGCGCGTTTTACACCTACGACGACTTCACGATGATTTACACACTGAAAGCCGGTGTGAACCGATCGTTTAACCGTAACGTCGCAGACATCACGTATACGGATACGCTCCCGATCTATTACGTGAACGATCACCTGTTGGACGGCGATCCCTCCGATTCGGCAACCGGCAGTAAGGTTCGGACTATCGCGACCTTTGATCCTGCCAAAAATCCCGGTTGGGAAATCACCGAGGTCTACGAACTGGGACCCGATGGCATTTACGGCACGGCAGACGACGGACGAACTTGGGTCTATGTGGCAGATCCGGACGGTAACCCCGCCACGGCGGACGGTCCGTTTGTCTATTATCAGAATTTCTCGGGGCCCACCACCCAGGTTGTCTACACCGGATCATTGAGCGACCTGACCGCGACCAAAGTCAGTTACACCTACGACAAACTCTGCACCACGACCCCGCCATCGGCGACCTTGATTCTGGACTTCCCCTATGCTTGGGATGACCACGAATTCGTGAACAACGCATCCTATGTGGCATCGGTCTATCGCCCCCTGTACGGGGATATGACCCAATTCAGCGGAGCGGATTCAATCAAGTCGTTGGTTGTAGGGGTTCCCATCGGAAACTTCACCAAGCAATCGACCAGACCCCATGAAACCGCCGACAGCGAAAACGGCACCGACGGATTGAATGTCATTCCCGCATCTCCTGCTGTTGCCGCAGGCGAACTGGACGATACCTATGCGGGGACCCATGAAGCCCTGGCACCCGAACCGATTGCGCCGGGCGACGGTCAGGTCATCATCGGTCGTCAGGGCTGGTTTTATGATTCCGCCATCGAAAAGAACCAAAGCCCGGATTCGGGCGTGGGCGAACAACGCTGGGATATCTCTGTTGCCGGCAGGGATGAAAACGGAGTTGACCTGCCGGAAGGATCCTATTTCAAGAATCTGATCTTTATCGACACCTTGTATGATTCCCGGCTGCGTTTCAAGGGCGCAAGCGTTAATGACTTCGCCCCGGCTGTTGTCACCGCCTATGCATCAGACGGCAGTATCCTGTTCCAGCAGATGGTCTCACAGCGGATCAATTTCCCGACCGACATCCGTGATGCTATTTATAAAGTCACCGTGAGCAACTCGCTGACGACTGTCCGCAGCGGCCAAGAAAAAAGCGTTCTGATCTTTACCGAACTGCGCGATCCGTCTATTACCTGGGAAGGCATTATGGGCGGCACGTCGGTCGCGCACAATGACGGAACCGAATACGGCGGCGGTGCCTATGACCCCGTTTCGCGTACGGCTGACGATTATTTCTGGAACCTGGGCGAGGTCACCCGCACCCTGGTGCAGTCTAGCGTCGACCCGGAAACGGGAAACACCGTGTTCACGCAATCTGTGAACCACGCCGACCAGTTCGATACGATTCGTATCCATAACCAAGTCGAGGGATTGGGCATCGAAAAATTTTCCAGCGTGCCTGCCGGTAACCCCTTTATCGCAGGCGACGCGGTGGACTATACCATCAAGTTGGATACTTTTAATGCAGAAACCGGCGCACAAAACAGCGATTGCCGTGGCGTCGATATGGAATTGGACAACGTGGTCATCATTGATGTGCTGCCGCCGTGCTATAACTACACGAAATTCACCCCCGCCACCCAGCTGGTGCTGGCATCCAGCGACGGGCCTGACGCGGATGATCTGGCATACACCGTGCAGTATGTCAGTGACGGCTTTATTGACAATGCCGGTAAAAAATACGACATCATCCGCATTGAAATCGATCACCTGAAGGTCAGCGAGCTGTATACTACGCAATTCTTGAAAGACGTTACCGGTAACGCGGTTGCCCAGTCAGGCGTCGTCGGTAAAATTAGCGGCTATATCGACCAGTCCGCCGGTGCGATGACGGTGCTGAACCGCGTGTTTATGGATTACGACGCAACAGGCGCAACGGTGGTTAAGGTCGGCACGGATAGCGAGAGTTATACTCCCGCGCGTTATGTGTCGGATCCGAATACGGGCACGAACATCGACAACCCGCAGTACAACGTGAACGACGAGATCTCAAACGGCATCGTCGACGGTAACAACCCCTTCCACGCGACCCCCACACCCGCAGACGACAGCGATGACATCCTGGTCGGCACCGATGTCGGTGTGACCGGTGCGACCCGGCAGCTGATTGCGCAAAAGTCGATACGGACCAAGGTCACCTCGACATCATACGGGGCATGGCAGACCACGCCGCCGTCGCGCGACGGCAGGCCGGTTCAGCTGGCAGGGGTCAGTACCGGTGGCGTGGCTGCGACCTGGGCATACGATTACCAATACCGGCTGCGGGTCCAGAACAACACGGATCCCTCGGTTCACGAGGACACCTTTGAGATTTTGGATATTTTGCCGCATGTGGGCGACCACACCATCATTCCGGACAACGACGGGGTGTGGGCCGAACGCAACAGCGAGTTCGCCGACGAGCTGGTCGGCGTGCGGGTGCCCGCCGGTTACACCGTGGAGTTTTTGGTCAGCAACCCCGCCACGGCAATCCCTGCGGATTTGGGCGACATCGCGCAGCCCGACCCGGGCAACCTGACCAATGTCATCGGCACACCCGACGGCGTCAAGGATGCCGCCGACGTGCAGTACTGGTTCGAGAACCCGCCTGCCGGGTATACCTGGTATACGGGGGTTATCAACGTCGGACTGTCGACGGTCGGTGTGGATGCGACCGACTATTTCCTGTTGGCGGATCTGGCGGGCGGCACGATTGACCCCGCTGCGGTTCGTGCGATTCGCATCAAGGGCACGCCGGCGCTGCGTGTGCTGGAAAACACGCCGCTGGATATCATTGTCGATATGCATGCGCCACTGACCGGGACCGAGGTCGGCATGCGCGCCATCAACAACTTCGTCTGGAAATGCAACACGCAAAACCGTTATCTGGAAGTCCCATCCGTCTATAACCAGGTGCCGCCTTTTGCCGCCAGCGTGCATGTCAAGAAAGTCGCCGGTGGGACCAACGCCGCCCTGGCAGGCGCAAAGTTCGGGCTGTATGCGGTGACCGACGAGGGCACCGAGGAACTGTTACAGGTCAAGACCTCAAACGCTGCGGGCGAGCTGAGCTATACCGAGGTGGTCGCGGGCGAATACGTAATCCGTGAGATTTCGGCCCCTGCCGGTTATGACATCTGTGGCGACAGCTGGAATGTCACGGTGCTGGAAAAAGCGGTTCCCTGGGATTATTACGTGTCGGCGGTTCCCATCAGTGTTTACACAGACGCCGATGGTGACGGAATACCCGATTGCGCGGGTCTGGACGGTATCGTGGGCACGGCCGATGACACCGGAAACCCGACAACTGCCGATGCGGTGGGTACCCCGCAGCCCTCGTCATTCGGGTCGGTCGGTGTGTGGGCACCCGGCGCCGATGGCATTCTGGATGCCGCGCACGGCGGGGTACAGGCGGCCGTCAGTACTGACGACTACCACGACGCAAACGGCTGGAACGCAGGACCCGACGGCATTCTGGATGCCGCGCACGGCGGGGTACAGGCAGCAGTCAGCGCAGACGACATCTATCAGACACCGGCTGCCGTCAGCGACCCGCCGTTGCCGACCCGCCTGCGCCTGCAAAAGGTAGGCCTGAACGAGGCGGGCACGGTCAGCACCGGGCCGCTGTCAGGGGCGAAGTTCGGGCTGTATTCGAATGCGGCATGCACCGCCGCCAGCCTGATTGCCGAACAGACCACCAACAGCGGCGGCTTTGCCATCTGGGAGGGCTTGGCACCCGGAACCTATTACGTGCGCGAGACCCAGGCGCCGGCAGGCTATGACCCGGTCAGCGTGGCGACGCCCATATACACCGTCACGATACCGGGCGGTTCGGCACACGTCGACGACATTGCGCTGGATGCGGTTGCGGGCGGTGCCATCGACCCGGTCACCAATATGCCCGATGTACGCAGTGTTGTGCGCGGCAACCTGACGCTGGCCAAAGTGGACGGCGTCAATGGGGATGCCCTGGCGGGCGCAACCTTTAAGGTCACGCGTGGTCCGATTAACCTCTACAGCGACTATTTGGTCGGCAGCACCAACCCGGCACGTCTGCAGACGGCGTCGGAATGGAAATCCTACACGGGCAATTTCTCGGTGTCGGCATCCGGCACGGTGAGCATCAATGGACTGTTGACGTTGGGTCCCGGCATGACCGGTGCCTATGATATGGCCGGCGGTGTCGTCTATACGGTTGAAGAACTGGTGGCACCGACAGGTCTGGATCGGGTGAAGTTTGATGTCGTGGTCTATCCGGATCATTGCGCGGTTGTCGCCGGCAGTGTGTCCTATTGGTCCGGCACGGCTTGGGTCGCACCGGCAACCGCCGAGCTGAGCGACGCGGACTTGGCATATGACAGCAGCGGTCTGTTCTCGCAGACAACCACGGTGACTGTGGTAAACAGTCTGGCATCGGTCAATGTCGCCAAACGCGGTATCGACCTGTTGGATCAAACGCTGGTGCAAAAGCCTGAAACGCAGCTGAGCTATTCTGACGGCGTAGCGTTGGCAGGGGTTGAGTTCGAACTGTGGCGCGACCGCGGCATTGCCGGCGTCACGGCCGATGATGCCCCGATGGTGGGCAGCGCCGTGGCGGATGCGTCGGGCAAGCTGAGTTTCAAACACCTGCAGGTGGGCGTGGTGTATTACCTGTCCGAGGTCGCATCCACGGTTCCTGCCGGATACGCGGCATTGACCGACCCGGTGCCTTTTATGCTGGATGCGACAGGCGCCGTGCATACAGTGACAAGCGGGGGAGCCCTGGGGACGTCCTATGATTCCGGCGCGGTGATGATCAAGAACTATCCGATTCCGGTGCCCGCACGTCTGAAGCTGACGAAAACCACCAGCATCCCGACTGCAGACGGCACGGTGGCGGCGGGTGACCTGACGTCCAGCGGGCCACTCCCCCTGATACGCTTTTATATCGAGAAACGCAATGACGGCAGCGGCGTGTTCGAACCCTATGTTATTGACGCAGGGGTGGATATGATGCCGGGGACCGCCGATGATGTCACCTGGATCACCACCAGCGACGGAACCGCCGGAGCCTATGATTTGGAAAGCGGCGTAGGCAGCAGCTACACCGATGACCAGGGGACGCTGAGCACGGCAGATGATACGACCGAGAGCTTGGCTGTCGGACAGGCCTGGCTGGCGGGACTGACGGCGGGGACGTACCGGATTACCGAACAGCCGGTGGCTGATGCACCGATGAACGGGGCGTATCTGACACAGACCGTGACGCGAACGCTGGTGGTCGGGGTGACGCAGCTGGGAACGGCGCCTGCATACAGCTATGATTTCAACAACACGCCGGTGACGCCGGTGATGGTTAAGGGCGATTACGTCGGGACGTTCGACCCGACGGATTCGTACAGTCAGGCACAGCTGCAGGTCGCCTATCAGCTGCTGGAGGATCCGGCGGGTGACGGTACGGCACCTGCCAATGACAGCGACAATCAGCATCCGCATCAGATGCTCCGTTCCGACGGCAAGGTCGATTTGATTGCGGGTCTGGGCGGCGCGACGTTTTTGATGTCGGAGTACACGGGCACGTCGCCGGTACCTGCGAACTTGGTCGGGACCTGGTTGGTGACGTCACGTGCCGACGGCAGCTTTGATTTCACCAGTACGGTGTCGACGCCGGTTGCCGGTGTGACCTTTGCGGGCTTTGATCAGGCGAAGTGTTATTCGTTTGTTGAGGTCACACCACCTGCCGGCTACGAGTTGAATGCCACGCCGGTCTATTATTACCCCGCCTATGATGCGGCAACCATGCGTACGAACGGCGGCAAATGGATTTCGCTGGAAAACAAAGTCGTCAAACACAAACTGACCGTCAGCAAGTACGCGGCGGACACCAAAGACTCGCTGGCGAACACAGAGTTTGCGCTGTACTATCCGGACGGCACACTGGTGTTGTCCAACAGTTCCGCGGTTGCTTACGCGACCTTTATGACCGACAGTTCCGGCGTGTTGCAGCTGCCCGATTTGCCGACCGGGACCTATTATCTGAAGGAAATCGCGGCGCCCGCCGTGGGTGGTGACGCGAATTATTACGAGGTCAAGACCGGGTATTATCGCATCGTCATCGACGGCAAAAAGGACGTCGGCGCGGCCGCCCCCGAATCGGCACACCAGACCGATGCCCTGTCACCGTTTACCGGGGATCCGGCGAACTTCACCTATGACGGCACCGATACCCTGAACCCGAACTACGCAGGACCCGCGGCAGCGGGGCGCACGCAACCCTATGACCTGTACACGAATGCCTACAACTACATTTATCCCGATACCTTGGTGACATCGGGTGACGCCTATGCGGTTGTGTATGACCGGCGTACAGTCGATCCCTTCCCGCTGACGATTGCAAAGCAGCTGTATGGGGCGGACGACGCCGCCAATCCAGACCGGCGTTTCTATTTCCGCGTCGAGTTCGATCGGACCGAACTGGATGGGGCGGGAAATCCCTTGCCTGATGCACAGCAGGTTGAAAACTGGGAGATCTATTCGGTGGGTTCCCCCTATACTCTGTACCAGAGCGACCAGGACGACGTGGGCAGCGACGGCTTCGTGATGGCAGGTGACGTGATTGCCATCAAGGTCGGTCAGCACGCAACCATTGCGGCGGGTCTGCCCATCGGAACGCGCTATCGCGTCACGGAAACCGATGCATCCGGAGCCGTGTTGCCGGGTTGGGCTGCCACCGTGGTGCAAACCGTGCCCGACGACACCGTCCTTCCGCATGATGCGGACAGCGATCCCGACCTGATCGACGTGACACCGGACACAGCCATTGACGCAAACGGCGACGGCGACTATACGGATCCGGGCGACGTGCCCCCCGACCGGGTGTCGGGTCAGCTGGTGGTGCTGGATACGCACGGGGATGCGGACCCGTCCAATGATGAGGGACACCAAGTCGTGACCTTTACAAACCAAAAGTCGACCGATCTGGACTTCACCAAGTACTTCACCGCAAACGGTATGGATTATCCGTTGGCGGGCGCCGAGTTCACGCTGTATCGGTGCTCGGTGTTGGCGGACGGGGATCCCACCAACGATGCCGCGCACCTGGCTGCGGGCCACGACGAGGCCGGCAGCACCGGGGACTGTTGGGAGGCTTGGCAGTCGCAGGTCAGCACGGCAAACGGAACCGTGCATTTCGATGATCTGACCCTGTATGGGGATGACGGCAGCGGTCAGCCCTATGCAAATGTGTATGTACTGGCAGAAACCGGAACACCTGCCGGGTATACGGTGCCGTTCGGGTATTGGGAAATCACCATCGACCCCTATCAGGCAACGGCAGACGCCCGCATTGTGTCGATTACCGCACACGGCAAAGGCAACCTGCAGCCGCCTGCGTTCGAATCCGGCAACTATGACGGCGATGCCACCAACGGAAACGAGCTGCGGTTGCGCAACGACCGGCGGGCGACCTTGCCCATGACGGGGGGCTTGACCCGGATGTGGGTCGTGTGGGTCATCGGCATGGTGCTGATAATCGCCGGTGTCGTGGCATGGTTCCTGCGTCCCCGCCGCAAGGGCGACGGCACAGACACCGGGCAGAACGGGCAGACCGGGCAGACGGCTATGGGGAAGGTGCTCACGGTTCTGTTGCCGGCAATCCTGTTGGCGGCAGCGGTGGCAGGTACCGTGTTCGCAGGCGCAGCGCCTGCGGCAGCCGCGCCTACGCACGGCTCGATCACCATCTATAAGTATCAGGTCGACGACCGCACGACAGCCGTCCCGAATGCGACCGGGCAACCGTCCGACATTTACAGCTACAGCGGCGGCAGCGAACCGGTTGCCGGTGCCCGGTTCCGGCTGGTCCATGTCGTAGCGGGCGGAACCGCGTCCACCGCGCTGTTCAGTTATGACGGGGAATACTATATAGCCGCAACCGGGGCTGCGGCCTACAGTCAAACGGCGACGACCGACAGCGCGGGCAAGGCATCGTTCGGCACGCTCCCCCTGGGTTTGTATCTGGTGACGGAACTGTCGGGGACCGGGACGATTGATATCGAGCCGCCGTTTATGGTGCAGATTCCCACGGCAATCGAAACCATCGGGCCTGCCGATGATTTGGTGTATGACGTGACGGTGTATCCCAAGGCCGAGCCGATTTTGATTCACAAGTCCTATGCCGAACACGCGAGCGACGGTGCCGCCGACGGCTGGCAGGACGGCAGCGCGAACATCGGCGACACCGTGCTGTGGAAGGTCGCGTCCACCGTGCCGGTCGATATTGCACACGCGCAACAGTACACGGTCGACGATTACTATCAGCCGGGTCTGTCGGTCGATGCGGATGGCGTGCGTATTCGCGCCTGGGCGACAGAGGGTGACTTGTTGCATCCGCCGCTGTATTTGGTCGCGGGCGTCGATTACGTGCTGACGGTTACCGGGGACGGCGCGGCAGGCACGACGGTTTCCTATACGCTGACGCCCGCCGGGCAGCAAAAGGTCGACGGGTACCGCGTGTTGGAACTGTATGTGCCGACGAAGCTGCTGGAAAACATCGCACTGAATACGGCGGTGGATACGCCGGCGCGCCTGACCTATGTCGATGCGTCTGCGACGCGCATTGTGCTGGATACCGAAAACCCCGAGGTTCACACCGGGGTGTTGGGGTTGAAAAAGGTAGACGCGAAAAGCAGCAAGAAATCACTGGCGGGCGCACGGTTCCGTCTGGTGAAGAAACTGAGTGACGATTATGCCGCCGATTATAGGACCGGCGGCTATGTGCAACGCGAGGGAGCCGACTGGGAGGAGCAGACAAATGCGAGCGGACTGGCGTTTTTCCGCGGCCTGGCGTATGGCGAGTATGGGGATGCCAACGGCGTGGCCGCGAGCGAGTATTGGTTGGTCGAGGTGGCTGCCCCTGCCGGCTATATTAAGCCCACCGAGCCGGCGGTGGTGCGCGTCAGTGCGGCGGGCTCGGCGACGACGGCGGCATATCGGATTGCGAATACCGCGGTTCCTGCGGCTCAACCGATTCAACCGCCAAAGACGGGCGAGTCGATTACCTTGCTTATCGCCATGATTGCGGCTATCGCGATCGGCGCGGGTCTGTTAGTAATGCAAAAACGACTGAAGGGGTCTACGTTCGAAGGGAAGGAACAGCCATGAAGCGCACAACGAAACGGACGACGTTTGTGGCATTGCTGCTGGCGTTGGCCTTGGTGTTGGCACTGGTGCCGGCATCCGGGTTCACGTCGCCTGCCACAAACGACACGGTGATTAACCCGGCACATGTGGGGTCGATCACGATTCACAAGTACAAGCTGAAAGGGGACAGTCCATCCGACTATCCCGACTGGAGAAACGACGGGCGCGAGGACGACACGCAGGTACCGTCCAGCGCAACCCCGCTGGCAAACATCACTTTTTATGTGCAAAAGGTGACCACGACCACCGCAGGTGATCCGGATGTCGTGTTTGTCCTGAACGGCGGGGCATCTGATGTGTACTACAAGCCCGATACCACTTGGGCCCGCGCGTCACAAAACGGCGGCTTGGGACAGTCCATCGTCACGAACAGCAACGGTGAGGCATCCACCGGCAGCCCCGATGACCTGCCGGTCGGTATCTACCTGGTCAGCGAAAAGCCCGGCGCGGTCGCAACACCGGCAGACCCCTTCTTGGTCTATATTCCGACCACCATTCAGGGTTCAGTCGATGACGGCACCACAGCCGGGTTGGATGAAAGCCTGGATTACCTGTTGTATGACGTGCATGCCTATCCGAAAAACGAGGATCTGGAAATGCACAAACAGGTCGGCAGCGGCGTCGACACCGATACGGCGACCGCCGGTCTGCAGGAAGAACTGACCGATGCGCGCGGTGCCGATTACGCAGAACCGGTCAACTGGTATCTGTCGGCAGAGATCCCGGCACGCATTGCAGACAACGGCTCGCGGTACTCGATTGTCGACACCTATAGCGCAGGGCTGCTGTTGGATACTAACAGCATCAGCATCTATACGGACAGCTATGTCGACCGTACCGGTACGCTGAATGCGGGAATTACGCTGGCCTATGGGACCGATTACACCTATACGGTGACCGGAAACACCACACCTGCCGGCGGCGGTGTGCTGAAAATCGTGCTGACCGATGCGGGTCGCGCGCGTTTGGGCTATGACGATCCGGACAACAGTGGTAATGACACCGGCGACTATAACTATTTCAAGCTGCTGCACGTAAAGCTGACGACGACCGTTCTGGAAAGCGCGGCCTTGAACGTGCCCATACCGAACGAGTCAAAGCTGCAGTTCTGCAATACGTCAGAATACAACGGGTCGGACAGTAGCTATCCCGATGACCCGGAAGACACACCGCCGGGACCCACTCCCCCGCCCGTTATTGAACGTCCCAGCGAGATTCCGTACATCTATACCGGCGGTTTTCGCATCCTG
The DNA here is from genome assembly GCA_031272275.1 of Actinomycetes bacterium. Taxonomy (GTDB): domain Bacteria; phylum Actinomycetota; class Coriobacteriia; order WRKU01; family WQUG01; genus JAISUC01. Next base: position 54,220 of record JAISUC010000010.1, read on the forward strand.
AAACAGGACACGCAGGAAACCACGCAGCTGGTGGGCGCGAAATTCAAGCTGATCAAGGTCGACCCGAAATCGACCTATTACAACACCGCCGCCAACTGGACCGGGGGCGCGGTTAACTCCGGCAACCTGAAGTTCGATTACGCGCAGTACCAGGCGGACCTGGCGGCAGCCACCGCGCGCAACGTGACCGTGCTGGGCGCAAACAGCCCCTACGAGCAGCGGTTGGTGACGGGTAGTTACGCGGACTATGAGGTCACGACCGGATCGGGTGGCACGGCGAGCTTTACGGGTCTGTCCTACGGGCTGCAGGACGCAGACCCCGCCGAGGACGAAAAGACCGCGACGCCGGCGTATTACTATCTGATCGAGACCGATGCGCCTGCGGGGTATCGTCTGCCGGACGTGAATGCGACTCCGATTGTCAAGGTCGATTACACCAGCTATACGCAGAACACGGCGACCGGTGTGAGCACGACCCCGTCAAACCCGTACAAGATCTACAACTCGAAGGCATTCCTGCTGCCGTTCACCGGTGGCGAGGGCAGCCTGTACTTTGTGATCGGCGGCGTGGTTATCGTGCTGCTGGGCGTGGGTATCCTGGTGGGCACCCGCCGCAAAAAGGGCGCACAGGCTTAAGGCCGGCACGGTCGCAGGCGCCCGGGCTGCGATGCTCCCGGCGTTTGCGCACAGGCAGAACGTGCGACGCGTTTTCACGGTATTAGCAGTGTTACTGGTTATCGCAGGGGTGGGCTTTATGGCCTACCCCTGGGTTTCCAGCTGGTACAACAAACGACAGGCGCTGGAACTGGTTCAGTTGTATGAACGCGACGTGCAGGCGCTGACGTCGGATTTGGCGGCGGCCGAACTGGAACGCGCGCAGCACTATAACGGAACGATTTCGGGTGCGATTCACGCCGACCCCTTCGTCGGCGGCAGCGGGGCACAGTACCCGGGCGATTACCTGTCGGTATTGGACATCAGCGGCAACGGCATGATGGGGTATTTGGAAATCCCGCTGTTTCGGTCAAAACTGCCGATATTTCATGGCGCCGCCGAAGACGTGCTGCAACGCGGCATCGGGCACATCCCGTCGACCGCGCTGCCGGTGGGTGGTGTCGGCACGCGCTGTGTGCTGGTGGGGCACCGGGGTCTGCCGGGAAACGAACTGTTGACCAACGCGGACAAGCTGATAATAGGCGACCTGTTCTATCTGCGTGTGTTGGGTGAAACATTTGCGTATCGCATTGTCGAAATCCAGGTCGTGACCCCCGATGCGCTGGTCGACATTGCGCCGGTGGCGGGGCGCGACCTGTGTACGCTGGTCACCTGCACGCCGCTGAACATCAACTCGCATCGACTGGTGCTAACCGGCGAACGCACAGAATACGTGCCCGATGCCCCGGTTACCGGCCCGCACAGTCTGTCCGCCTACGAACGGCAGATGCTGATTGTCGCGATCGCAGGCGCCGTGGGTCTGGTACTGGTGGTGGGAATCGGGCTGTACCTGCGCCGACGCCGACGCCGCCGGTGAAACCGACGTGCCGGTATGCGCGGTCGGCGGGACGTACTCCCCCGCGTTTTCAGCGGCTAGCGAATCACGTACAGGATGACCGAGAGGAAATGGCAAACGGTCCCCGCCAGCACCCAGGTGTGCCAGACGGCGTGCAAATAGGGGACCTTTTTGATGACATAGAAAATCGTGCCGATTGAATAGGCCAGACCACCCGCAATCAGCAGCCACACCCCCGGCATCGCCAGGTTCGCGACCACCGTGCGGAAGCTGAACACGACCGCCCAACCCATCGCCAGGTAAATCACGACGCTGACCCATTTCGGGCGAAACACCCAAAAGGCCTCGCAGGCAATACCGACCAGCCCGAACGCCCAGATGAAAATCAGCAGTCCCAAGCCCACGTTCGACAGCCCCATCCCGGATTTCTGCCACAGCGTGACCAGGCAAAACGGCGTGTAGGTCCCGGCAATCAGCAGGTAAATCGCGGCGTGGTCCAGGACTTTGAACACGGCTTTCGCACGTTCGTTGGTCAGCGCGTGGTACAGCGTTGACGCCGAATACTCCAGGATCATCGACACGCCGTAAATGACCGACGCGGTCAGCTTCAAGCCCGCCAAGGGCAGCCCGGTCCGGACCTGCAGCCCCGAAAACACGCACAGCAATACCAGGGCTGCCACCCCCAGGGCGGCGCCGATGCCGTGTGTGATACTGTTCGCGACTTCTTCTCCGACCGAATACTGCTTGATGGGGCGGGCCTTTTTGCTGCGAACACCGTGAACACTGCGTGGGGTCATACCGTTCGAACCGTGTACTGCCTGTGCCATAGGGGCAGTGTAACACACAAATGTCGGAGCCCTGCGTTATGATGGGGAACAGTTGGGAACAGACGCGGACCGGCTGTTGTGAATGGGCCGTGAATGATGGCGTGCATGTGCGCCGATCGGGCCGTGGATGCGGTACTGCACCGCGCCGGCAGGTGCCGTGAAAATGCGAAACGGAAGGAATGGACAGCATGGATTCGGGGAGTATATGGGCGGCATGTGCGGTGATAGTGGTGGCGCTGGGCGTCGCCACGGCGGTCATTATAGCGGTGCTGGGTCGCAGGGATGCGGCGACCCGTACGGCGCTGACCGCCGGTATCGAGGCCGGCCGCGAGGCCGGTGCGGCGGCTCTGCGCGGAGAGCTGAATGAACGACTGACGCAACAGTCGCAACAGCTGACCCAGCTGACCGGCGAGACCGCGCGCCAGCAAGAACAAAAGCTGGAAAACATCCGCCGGACGCTGGATGCCAAACTGGATGCCGTGCGCGTCACCACCGAAACCAGCATCAAGGCGCTGACCGATGACAACCGGGTCCAGCTGGACCGCATGCGCGAGACTGTCGATGAAAAGCTGCAGAAAACATTGGAAGACCGCATCAGCAAGTCCTTTGCGCAGGTGTCAACTCAGCTGAAAGAAGTCTACGAGGGTTTGGGCAAAATGCAAAGCCTGGCCAGTGACGTCGGAAACCTGCAACGGGTGCTGTCTTCGGTCAAGACGCGCGGAAATCTGGGCGAGCACCAACTGGAGGCCATTCTGGAACAGATTCTGTCCCCGGAACAGTACATTCAAAATGCGCAGGTGCGCGCCAACAGCCAGGAACGGGTGGAGTTCGCCATCAAGCTGCCGGGGCGTGCGGCAGATGATGAGGGCCTGTTGTTGCCGATCGACTCGAAGTTTCCGATTGAGGACTACGAACGTCTGCTGGATGCCCATGATGGTCAGGGAGATGAATCGGTCGAGGTCATACAGCGCAGGCTGGTGCAGTCGTTGAAAAAGTTCGCGGGTGACATCAAGAACAAGTACATCAATCCGCCGACCACCACCGATTTTGCCATTCTGTTTGTGCCCACCGAGGGCTTGTACGCCGAGATCCTGCGGGTGCCGGGGCTGTTTGACGACCTGCAGCGCGACTGCCACGTGACGGTGGTGGGGCCCACCAATCTGGTGGCGTTTCTCAGCAGTCTGCGCTTGGGGTTTCGCACGCTGGCCATCGAGCGCAGCTCGACCGAGGTGTGGAAGGTATTGGAAAACGTCCGCAAAGAGTTCGACAAGTTTGCCGAGGCGCTGGACAAGGCGCGCCGCAACTTGCAACTGGCAGACAAGAACCTGGAAGATCTATCCGGGGTGCGCACCCGCCAGATTCAGCGACAGCTGGATAAAGTGGGCAGCATCGACACCGGTGACGTCGCTGACGCGGTCGGGCTGCCGTCGGCACCGGACAACGCATAAGGATGCTGATTTCTGCTGAGTGTATAGGTGAAAAGAAATGGTCGGGCTGACTGGATTTGAACCAGCGACCTCTCGGTCCCGAACCGAGCGCTCTACCAAGCTGAGCCACAGCCCGATGCCTGCGAGAAAACAAGCCTACCGATGATACCACATCACCCCCTCCGCGGGACAAGAGAGGATGCGACATATGCTTGAACCGGATCGATTTCGTTTTGGGATAGAACACGAATACGGCATCATCGACGCGGAGGGGCGCTGGCGCGATTTCACGAACGCGACGTTTGAGGAATACACCCGCGTGATTGACGCATTGCCGCTGATTGCCTCGGACGCACAGACCCTGCGCACGGGCGACCTGGGGATCAAGGCAAAGCGCTGGTACATCGAGGGATTCGAGCGCTTTTCGGACACGGGCGAATACCTGCGGACCATACCGAAAGGCTTCGAGATTCGCACCCCCATCTGTGCCTCGCTGGACGCGGCGGTTGACACCCTGATTGCCGATTTCGCCCGCTGGCAGACGGCGGCGGCTCCCTATGGGTACCACGCTGCCCGCTGTTCTCTGAACCCCCTTCAAACCGAATACGTCTGTGACCCCCCGTTGAACGACTGGGAAATCGTCGATCGCGCCACCCCCGAGGAACAAACCGCCCACATCCATATGTTGACCTACGGCCCGGATGTGTCGTTCTCGCACCCGGACTGTGACCTGGATGCCTGCTACGATATAGCCTGCAAGCTGACCTATTACAGCCCTTGGATAGTGCCTTTTTCCTTCACGTCGCCGTTCTATGGCGGCAGCCTGTGGGGCGGATACTCCCGCCGGACCTATTACCGGACCGGTCCGCGCCCCTCGGTCCTGATGTTCACCGACCGGACCGACCGCATCATCCCCAGCTTCCCCACCTTGATGGATACGGCGCGCATCCCGGCAGAGGCGGGCCGCATCGAGTTCAAGGCCTTTGATTGCCCGCGTCAGCTGGACGCATTCCGCGCATTGGGGGCATTACTCTTGGGAGTGGTCCTGGACGATTCCTTGAACGGTCGCGCCACGGTGCCCCACGCGGCGACGCATCGTTTGGCTGCGGAATACGCCTTTGATGACCCCGACATTCGTGAGGGCGCCGCCACAGTACTCGCGGCGGCACGTGCCGCCCTGCCGCTCGGGTGGGCACGTGAACTGGACCCCCTGGACGATATGCTGGCACAACGTCGTACCCCTGCACACGATATGATCCGGATCTATCGCGAAACCGGCGACATCCTCTCCGCCATCGCCTAGTGGTATCGGCGTATAATGGTGGCAGGGAAATTGATTTGTCCTGATTATTCTGTATATTTTCTATCTAGAATATTTATATCTTGCATATTATTCCGATTGCATCGAAAACAACAAAGAAAATCACTTGACATAGGTCCGCTAGGTATTTTATTGTTATCCCCAATAACTCCATGGAGAGCCTGTACGTGAGGACGCAGTGAGGAGAGCGGTTTGCAGAGGAAACAGGGCACGGATTGTTTATGGGGTGCGGGAAAGAGCATGGGGACCAGAATAGCTAGCTTGCTGCTGAGCTTTTCATTGGTGTTCAGTTGTATCCCTGTGCCGGTTTTCGCCGGCACTTTTTCTAATCAAACGCAAACTGAGGGTATTCCTGCGACTGCCTCGTACTCTGAACCTGCCGCCACCGCAAATCCCACCATCGCATCCTTCACAGCAACCTACAGCTATGATACGAACGGACGCAGGCTCAGCTCTTCGGTCACAGACGCAAACGCAAACGACACTGCCACCTACACCTGGAACAAGGAACGACTTTCCACTCTCACCAAAACAGGCACCAATCCCACATCTGCTGCATACACCTACGGTCCTGACGGGATGCGCACCAAAGCAACTGTCACTGAAGGCGGACAGACGACCACCTACGCATACACCTATGAGGGAAACAACTTGATTCGCATCTCCGCCACAGGTACTTCTGCCTGGTCGGTGGACTACCTCTACGGAACAGACGGCAAGCCTGCACAGGGGCTTTATCGCACGAGCACCGTCTCCGTAGCTTTCCGCATACTCACCAATGAACGCGGCGACGTATTGGAACTGGCGGATGGCAGCGGCATGCGCTTTGCCGGCTATTCCTATGGTGCCTACGGAAACCTGCTGACACAAACCGTCTATTCGGGACAGGGACAGACCCTCACCCCCACCCTCATTGCCCAGATAGCCCAACGGCAACCCTTGCGCTACGCAGGATACGTCTATGACACCCACAGCGGTCTTTACTACCTCGCCCAGCGCTACTATGACGCCATCGCCTGCTCGTTCCTGAGCCCTGATGTTGCCAAAGCCGACGGTGAGAAGAGCGCATATCTCTACTGCGCGGGAGACCCGATTGGCAGTGTGGATCCCAGTGGAGAATTCGCCGACGTTTTGGCAGAGCGAGCGCTTAACGGCATTCAGACAATACCGTGGGATCAGCTCGTCATTTGGCTTCAGAGAGCTGCAGCTGCAGCTTTTGCGGCTGCCAACGTTGCATTGTTGACCAAGGGTCTAGTAAAAAGCTACGAAGCCAATCCTCCCAAAAAGACGCCTAAAACGGAGGTCCACCACATTGTTGCACAAGTGGCGCGCGCAGCAGAGTCATCCAGAAGGGTGTTGAAGGACGTCGGCATCTCAGTTGATTCAAAATTGAACAAAGTCGAACTAAATTATAATTTTCACAAGCGTTTACACAGAAAAGCTTATTTCGATCTTGTCAACGCAATGATTACACGGAAGCGAAGTTCGGTTTCGTTGTTTGCAACCACTCAAATTGCATGCCGACTTACATCTATCAAAGTGCTATTGAAAGGGATGAATCTAGCGTTCAAATGATCAATTTGCTCATAACAAAAAGAGAAGTTCGTGAACAGCAGGAGCGTATCCAAACCATACTGGATGATCAGGACGCATATCGCGTTGACGGCGGTGATGGTTTCCTGCCCGCTCACGCAAGATCTGACTATTGCTATGGGGGAGAGTACCTATTCAGAGGGGTTCATTCCCCGCATCTCTTAGATGGAATGACAGATCCGCATATGCACGATGGGTATATTACTCAAAGGCAAAGAGAAAACGCAAAATGGACATTTCATTACCTCTACGATGAGTTCGGTGCGTTGAAATATGTTCTCTCAAGTGAAGAAACAAGACACTCGGGGATAGAGCGAATCACATGCGTTTCAAATAGCGCTATCGGGGTGCTGTGGGATATGGAGGGAAATGTGAGATACGTGGCGATCCAAGACTTTGATGAGCGGCTGCGACAGATTCGCTTTGTTCATCAGAGTATTGAACGCGGTTTTTTGAATCGCCTTTTCTTTGGGCAGCTCAAGCTCACAGAGTATCAGTTTGAGGGGGATCAGCTGCAGGCTGCGCTTGATGTTCATTACAATAAATACAGCAATAGATTCTCCGGTGGAGTGCGTTTCGGATTTCGTTATGGTGTGAATGCCGAGGTCTTCTACACGAAGGAAACGATGGGATACTTCCGCGACAGTTTTCAGCCGGAAAAGAAAAACATGCATAGAGGGAATTGGAGTGCGAATCCCGCGCTTTTTCAGACTTTTTTCAATCAGCACCGGCTGCTGTATGGAATAGAGAAAGGGTAAGCTGACGTGCTCATAACAAAAAGAGAAGTTCGTGAACAGCAGGAGCGCATCCAAGCCATTCTGGATGGGCAGGATGCATATCGCGTTGATGCCGGTGATGGTATACTGCCCGCTCACGCAAAATCAGACTATTGCTATGGGGGAGAGTACCTATTCCGGGGGGTTCATTCGCCATCCCATTTGGATGTGATGTCGGATCCGGGCATGCGAAACGGGTACCTTTCATCAATGGTGAGAAAGGACAAGGAATGGGCCTTCCGCTATCTATACGACGAATACAATGCTCTGAAGTTTGTGCTTTCAAGCGAAGATACAGAGCTTCCCGGGATTGAACGAATCGTCACTTCCCCAAACAGCACCGTTGGCGTTTTGTGGGATGAGGAGGGAAACGTGGCCCACGTGGCGATCCAGGATTTTGACGAGCAGCTGCGACCGATTCGTTTCGTCCGTCAGTGTATCGAACACGGATTCCTGAAGCGTCTGTTTTTCGGCCAACTCTACCTGACCGAGTACCACTATGAGGACGACAAGCTGGTTCGGGCCGTTGAAATTTGGGTTAACAAATACAGCAAAAAGCACTCCGGAGGATTGCAGTATAAATTCAGCTATGGCGTGAATAATGAGGTCACTTATGAAATGGAATCGATGGAGTATCACCGTGACGTCTTTCAGCTAGCAGAGGAAAACCTGTACACGGGGACCTGGAATGTGAACCCGGCGCTGCTACAGTCTGTTTATGACCAGTATCGACTGCTGTTTGGTGTGCGGGCTCTTTGACTCCACGAACGACGAATCGCACTTCCTTTCGTAGAATAATGGGTATCGGCGTATAATGGTGGCAGGGACAGCAGAACAGCAGCGACTGTGCGGCACAGGCTAACGGAGGGCGACAGCGGTATCTGAATATGTACACCGACGACGAACACATCGATATGCACCCGCTTTCCGACGAGGAAATCGAGCAATTACTGGTCGAGTGGGGAAACGAGGAAGCGGCAGGGACGCACTCCTCCGAATCTACGATGACCCCCTATAAGCGGGCGATGTTGCGCGCGGGAGCGGTTCTGTTGGCGTTGCTGCTGTTGCTGCCGATAATCGGCTCGCTGAGCTCGCTGAATCCGCCGGCGGGACCCGCCACGGCACAGGCCGCCGTCGACACACAGGTCCCCATTTCGGGCACGCTGGACTATGCGGCGGCGTGGCAGGTGTTGGTGCTGACGAACGCCGAACGCGCGAAAGAGGGGCTGGCGCCGCTGACGATGGACGCGCAGCTGGTCGAAACGGCGATGGTGCGTGCGCGGGAGTGTTTGTTGGTGTTCGACCATACGCGCCCCGACGGGACGCCGTGTTACACGGCCTTTCCGGCGAACTATACGACCGGTGCCGTGGCGGCAGAAAACATCGGCGCCGGTTATCCCACCGCAGCGGCGATGGTTCGGGGCTGGATGAATTCACCCGGACACCGGGCAAACATTATGAACCCGGCGTTGACAACCATCGGCATCGGGGTCTTTCACCAGGACGGCGCGGGATACGGCTGGGCGCAGGATTTCAGCAACGCCGCGCCCGTGGGGGCAACGCGGCCGGCAAACGTCAGCGGGATTTACGACATTGCGGTCGACACCACGAAATTCCCGCTGCGCTATGACATCGGCTGGGCGGGTGACATCCGCGCGACGCGGCGAACGGTGGCAGCGGGCTCGCATATGCAGTTGACGGTGATCTGCCAGCGTGCCGATATCGACGAGATCTTTCTGTATGTACAGATTCCGGCGGAGCGCATGCGCTGGACGGCATCGAATGCGGCGGTTGCGACCGTTGACGCGGGCGAGCGGCTGACGGCACGCTCACCCGGGCAGACGACTTTTACCGCCTGGGTGGATAACAAGAAAATCGCCAGCACGCCGACACTGACGGTCAAGCCCGCAAAGGGCGTCGTGGCCGCGGTCAAACGCGGAAAGAAAACGCTGAGGGTACGCTGGAAGAAACAGACCGGTGTCAGCGGATACCAGATACGTTACCGGCGCCGCGGACAATCAAAATGGACCACGAAACGTGTCGGTGCGGCCCGGACGACGTTGACTCTGCGCAAGCTGCGCCGGCGGACCGGCTACCAGGTGCAGGTGCGCGCCTATGCGACCATTGCGGGCTCGCGCGTCTACGGATCCTACAGCTCGACCAAAACTGTCAAAACTAAATAGTTGATTGTACGGCCTGTGCCGATGTGGTACCATCAAGCCACAGGCGGGGCGCAGGACGACGCCCACGTCAGGAGGGGTAGATGCGATAAATGCGACAGATGCACAGATGGGTCACGGATTAGCGTAAAGAACAGCGAAATGAGAGCGTACCGGTCGTATTGTACGTGGCGCTGTCGGCTTTCGCGCGCCGTCGCCACTACAGTCGACCCGGACTGATGCGGGGAACATACGGTTTGGGGGGAAGTCCCTCAACCCCCACGGGCGGGGTCTCAGGACGAGGGACCCCGCCCACTCATCGCCGCAGCTGCAGGCATAGGTGTGCGCCGGGACGCACTCCCCCGATGTGTCACAGGGTGCCACAGGCGTCTGCTAGACTGAACCTCCAAACGAAACCCCGACAGACAGGAGATACCCGTGGGAAAACGCGCCCTGGTGCTGGTTGACATCCAAAACGATTTTTGCGCCGGTGGAGCCCTGGCAGTTGCCGACGGCGACGCTGTGGTGCCGGTCGCGAATGCGCTGGCAGAACAGTTCGCGGCAGCAGGCGGCGCGGTCCTGGCGACGCGCGACTTTCACCCGGCGGGGCACGGTTCGTTTGCGTCGGCACATGGGGGGGAGTACGTCCCGGACCCTGCCGGAAACGCGCGACCCGTGGGCGTGGGCGACGTGGTGTTGTTGGGCGGCATCGAACAGGTGCTGTGGCCGGACCACTGCGTGCAGGGCACGACGGGTGCGGACTATCACCCGCAGTTGCGGCGCGATTTGATTGTGCGCGAGTTCACCAAAGGCTGTGACGTGCAAGTCGATTCGTACTCCGGGTTTTATGACAACGACCGGCAGAGCTCGACCGGGCTGGCGGAATGGTTGCGCGAACAGGGAATTTCGCAGTTGACCGTTGTGGGGCTTGCGACCGATTACTGTGTCCGGGCGACGGTGCTGGATGCTTTGCGCGAGGGCTTTGCCGTGACCGTGGTTGCCGACGGCTGCCGCGCGGTCAATATGACCGCCGGTGATGATGCGCGCGCGTTGGACGACATGCGCGCCGCCGGCGCCGTAATTCAATAGGACCATATTGCTGTCATTCCGGGGGCGCTGCAGGCGGACGCGGCAATCCACCGGGGCGGGTGGCACCCCGCCCGGACCAATGATTCGCCGGCGCCGTTTTGTGGCGCTGACGCGCACAAAACGTAAACCCGCGCCGCCGCGGCGATCCATCGGTCGGGCTGCGGCGTTTGGCATACCGCGCAGCCGCTATGTTACAGGCGTGTGTATGAAATGTGACTAACTGTGTCTAATCTGAGGAGCGGGCGTATCGTGTGGCATAATGGAATGCGTTGATAAGAAAACAGCGTGTGTTGCCTGACAGTTTCTCGCACGTATTGTGCGAGTTTTTCTTAACGGTCGGCAGCTCGGGTTGACGAGGGCGGCGCCGAATCGCGCATATCGCATCTATTGTTGCATCCGACACGCCCGAACAGAACAGTACTATCACTACGATATTGCTACGACACTGCTACGAACGGAACGTACAGCACGGACAGGTAAGGTGAGAGTGTTGATGGAAACCATGCGATTCGAGGGAGGACGGATATCCGGCCTCCTGAGCAAATACAGTCATCTGGGGGTGCACCTGGAGGGCACATTCATGGACTGCGGGTCGCTGGGTTGGTGCTATGACCTGTGGGTGATCAACCCCGACGGCATGCGCCTGGGTTGGATAAAGTGGCAGCCCGAGGACAGCAAGGACGAACTGACCGAGCTGCAGGCCATCAAGCGTCTGGATGACGACATGATGGACCTGTTGGTAAATCGTGCAATTTCCGAATCCTGCGACTAATTCGAATATCATACATATCAGCTAGTATTGAGGGGAATCGTCGGTTGTTCCGATAGAAAGGGGATGGATGATGGCGAAGTATCAATGCAAGGTTTGCGGCTACGTCTATGACGAGGAACTGGGCGACGACGAATCCGGAATCGAGCCGGGTACCCTGTGGGATGACCTGCCGGACGACTGGGTCTGCCCGCTGTGCAGCGCCAAAAAAACGGCTTTCACCAAACTCGATGACTGACGACATAACTCGACTGCGCGCCCGGCTGGACGCGCTGGACGGCGAACTGGTTACGGCGCTGAACGAACGCGCGCGTCTGTCGCTGGCGGTGCGTGCTCTGAAACAGGACGCCGCGTTGCCGCTGTACGACCCGGCACGCGAATCGCGCATTCTGGAACGCGTGGGCGAACTGAACGCAGGACCCCTGTATGACGAACAGGTCCAAGAGGTCTTTCGCGCCATCCTGAAGGTCATGAAAGAGGCGCGGGCGTGAAGGGCGCTGCGGAGGAAAAAGGCGCGCAGGGCGCAAACGCACGAACGAACGCTGCCGCATCGGCCGACGCACTGACCGCTGCACCGGCCGCCGTCGACTGTGGCACAGCCATCGGCGCGCAATCCACGTTCACGATAATCGCCGGCCCCTGCGCGGTCGAATCGCGCACACAGCTGGCACAGGTCGCGGCCACGGTCAGCGAACTGGGGTTGCACCACCTGCGCGCCGGGGCCTACAAACCGCGCACCTCCCCCTATAGTTTCCAAGGATTAGGAGCAAAAGCTCTGCCGATGCTTCGTGACGTTGCGGCCGAATTCAATCTGCGCACCGTCACGGAAATCTGTGACCCGGCGCACGCCGATGCGGTGGCCGATGTCGCAGACATCCTGCAAATCGGCACGCGCAACATGGCAAACTACGCGCTGCTGAAAACGGTCGGACGTCTGGCAGCCGTACGCCAAAAACCGGTCCTGCTGAAACGGGGGATGGCCGCGACCATCGAGGAATGGTTACAGGCGGCCGAATACCTGCGTTGCGAGGACGCCGCCGTTCTGTTCTGCGAACGCGGCATCCGCACCTTTGAAACGGCGACCCGTTTCACACTGGATGTCATGGCGGTGCCGCTGGTCAAACAGTTGGCGGCCGCAACCGTACTGGTGGACGTGTCGCATGCAACCGGGCGCGCAGATTTGGTGCCTGCCGCGGCACGTGCCGCGCTGGCAGCCGGTGCCGACGGCATCATGGTCGAGGTACACCCCGACCCAGCTCACGCGAAATCCGATGGTCGTCAATCACTGACACCGGCGCAGCTGATGCAGTTGTGCGCGGAATTGACGCCGCTTGCGGTCGCTTGCGGCAAAAAAATCGTATAAGCTGGACAACCGCGATACATCGAAAGCAACCGACCCGATCCCCGTGGGCGGGTTTCACAAATGAACGAAAGGATTTACCGGAACTGTGCTTGACCTGACTGAACTGAACGATGCGCAGGCGGCCGCGGTTACCGCCGACCCCGGCCCCCTGCTGGTGTTGGCAGGCGCGGGCAGCGGCAAAACCCGCGTGTTGACCTGGCGCATCGCCCACCTGATAGAAACCCACGGGGTTGCCCCCTACCGAATACTGGCTATCACGTTCACGAACAAGGCGGCAGCCGAAATGCGTGAACGTATCGACAAACTGTTGGGGACGGACCGCGCAGGAATGTGGATATACACCTTCCACGCCTGTTGCCTGCGCATTTTGCGCACAGAGGCCGAACATCTGGGCTACCGACCGAACTTTACAATTTATGACGACGATGACAGCAAGCGCCTGGTCAAAGACATCATGCGCGAACAGGGAATGGACACCACGACCATCGCGCCGAATACGGTGCGCAACCTCATCAGCGACGCGAAAAACCAAATGAAGGGCTCGGGCGACCTATCGGCGTTCGGCTCGAACCCGGTCCAACGCGCAGCCCAGCAGGTGTATCCGGAATACGACCGGCGGCTGTTGGCGGCAAACGCGATGGATTTCGATGATTTGCTGCTGAATGTCGTGCGGCTGTTTCAGCAGCACCCGGATGTGTTGGCGGCATGGCAGCGCCGGTTCGACCACGTGCTGGTCGACGAGTACCAGGACACGAACCACGCGCAGTATCTGATTGCGCGCCTGTTGGCGGCGCAGCACCGCAACCTGATGGTGGTGGGTGACGACGACCAGTCGATTTACAGCTGGCGTGGTGCGGACATCACGAACATCCTGGAGTTCGAACGCGACTGGCCTGATGCGACCGTCATCAAACTGGAACAAAACTATCGCAGCACCGCAAACATTCTGGATGCGGCAAACGCGCTGGTGGCCCATAACGTCGGGCGCAAGGCCAAAAGCCTCTATACGACACGCGGGGCAGGTGCCGCGATCGGGCTGTATCTGGCACAGAACGAACACGACGAGGCGCGCTATATCGCAGCCCGTATCGACCAACTGTCGCGCAACGAAGCACGCCCACTGTCGGATTTCGCGGTGTTTTATCGCACGAACGCACAGAGCCGTGTACTGGAAGACGCGCTGCTGCGCGCCGGTCTACCGTATCGCATCGTCGGCGGGACGCGCTATTTCGACCGCGCGGAAATTCGCGACGTGACCGCGTACCTGAAAGTCGTGGTGAACCCCGCCGACGAGGTCAACCTGCGCCGCATCATCAACACCCCGCGACGCGGGATTGGGAGTACGTCCCTGGAAACGCTGACGGCTATCGCCGCCGCTTGCGGTGTGTCTTTGGAGGCCGCAATGCGTCTGGCGGTGGCAGATGACGGGGATCAGCCGTCCCCGTCGACCCCACACCCCCCGCTGCCCCGCCTGAAAGCGGCGGCCCGCAATGCGGTGGCGGGCTTTCTGCAGACGCTGGATGAAATGCGCAGCTATGCCGGCGAACTGCCGCGAGTGGTCGAGGCGATCATCACCGCGTCCGGTCTGTTGTCGGCTTTGCAGGCGGCAGGCACCGACGAGGCCCAGGCACGCGCCGAGAACCTGCAGGAATTCGTGAACGTCGCCGCCGACTATGCCGCCACCCACGACGACGACCAACAGACGCTGCCGGCGTTCATGGAATGGCTGGCGCTGCGGACCGATTTGGACGCACTGTCTGCGGAATCGGACAGCGTGACCCTGATGACAGTCCACACGGCAAAGGGGCTGGAATATCCGGTTGTGTTTGTGGCAGGTCTCGAGGAAAGCCTGTTTCCGCACGCAAACGCCGTGTTCGCATCGAACGCGGACGGCTTGGAAGAGGAACGCCGCTTGGCATATGTGGCGATTACGCGTGCGCGCGAGCGCTTGTGCCTGACACACGCATCCAGCCGCATGAGCTATGGCTCGCCTGTGCAAAACAATCCCAGCCGTTTTATCGGCGAGCTGCCGCGCGAGCTGCTGGAAATCGAGGGCGTGGGGAGCGCCGGTTTTCAGGGCACGTCCGGTTGGGATAAACGCGGGGATCGCCACGGGGTGTCCGGACACGGGGTTGCGGTCGGTGACTGGAGCCCGACCATCGCGAAACCGAAAAAGGCGGAACCCGCGCCCAAATTTGCAGTCGGCGACACTGTCAGCCACAAGGTCTGGGGACGCGGCGAGGTGCAGGAAATCGCCGGCGAGGCGCTGTATGTGCATTTCCCGAACACCGTCGGCAGAAAGAAACTGGTCGTGGGCTTTGCACCGATCGTGAAAGTCACCGACGGCTAGCCACCGGCAGATGGCAACCATTCGATAGCCCGGTGTCCCGTGCGCAATGACACCGGGTTTTTGTCGTTATATGGCAGGTAATTAGCGGCGGCGGAAAATGCCCAGATAATACAACAGGTACAGTACCGAGACTAGGGCGTTTGCCACATAGGTCAGCGCGGCTGCCGTCAGCACCTGACGGGCACCGGCCAGTTCGGGTGCGGTGACCAGTCCGCCGTCACGCAGTTGCGCCAGTGCGCGGCTGGAAGCGTTCAACTCGACCGGCAGCGTCACGAACTGGAACAATACCGTGCAGGCAAAAAAGGCGATGCCGACATAATACAGCTGCAGAAAACCGAGAATCGCACCGATGAAAATCAGCACCCAGGCAAATCTGCCGGCAAAGTTAACGACCGGCACCATGTTGGTCCGCAGCGTGCTGAATGCGTATCCACGTGCGTGTTGCAGGGCGTGTCCGACCTCGTGTGCGGCGACCGCCGTGGCGCTGACCGTCGACTGGTCATAAACGTCCGGGGACAGCGCAACCACATTGGTGCGCGGGTCATAATGGTCCGATAATGCCCCGCCGCCGGCACGTGCTATGCGTACCGGGGTGCGTGCGGCGGCCGTCCCGACCGGGGCAACTGAAATCGCGGGCCCGATACCGTTGCGGTTCAGGATGCTTTCTGCAACCTGGCATCCGGTCAAGCCGTTGGCGGATGCCACGCGGCTCCATTTGCGATAGGTCGATTTGATGTAAAGCTGCGTCAGGCCACCCAGCGCCAAGCTGACCAGCAACAGGATGAAAAAGCTTCCGTCGCCGCGATAGAACAAGTTATACAGTAGGTAATTCATGAAGGGAATTATATAGCAAGGATGCAGGCGCGGCGCAACGCCCAAGAGAATGGAAACAACCGCTTAGAAACAACAGCCTGGAAACAACAGCGAAGCTGGTGGGCCCGGGTGGATTCGAACCACCGACCTCACGGTTATCAGCCGTGCGCTCTAACCAACTGAGCTACGGGCCCCAAAAACAGCGAATACCAAGTATACCGCATCAAAACCATTCGTCAAGGTGACGCGCCGCAAAATTTGCGTTATACTGACTATTCGCTTTGTCGTGGGGATGTAGCTCAGCTGGGAGAGCGCGGGCTTTGCAAGCCTGAGGTCGTGGGTTCGAGCCCCATCATCTCCACCATGTTCTTTTCAGGAAACATTGCGGGGGCAAACAGAAAACCGAAACAATATGCGCCGGACAGGTTAGGATAGCGGGGTCACAGAAATATGGAATATCGCGTAGTCAAAGCTCACGAGGTCTCTCGTATGTGCCTGGTCTGCGGACAGGACAATCACGCCGGCTTGCATACACAATTTTTGGAGTGTGATGACGGCACCCTCTTGGCGTATTTCACGCCGGACGAACAGCATCAATCCTACCCGGGACGCACGCACGGCGGGGTCGAGGCGGCGTTGCTGGACGAACTGATCGGGCGCACCATCCAGGTCGAAGAGCCCGAAACCTGGGGTGTCACGATGGAGTTGCGCGTCAAGTACCGTAAGCCCTTACCGTATGGTCAGGGACTGTGGGCGCGCGCGCGACTGACCGAAAACCGCAACCGCCTGATGGAGGGCACAGGCGAGATCTTGTTGCCCGACGGACAGGTGGCGGCGGAAGCCTGGGCGCGTTATATGAAGCTACCGATCAGCAAAATCGTCGACGATGGCGAGCACCTGCTGAGCGAAATGCGCCCCGACACACGCGAGCTCCCCCCCACCGTCACCCTCCCGGATTAATGATTCGGATGCGCATCGCGCATCCGCGGCAATCCACGCGAGTGAAACAACGTCCTCGGTTGTTTCGCGAGCCGGTAAGCCCGAGACGGGGCATCGCGCCGGCAACGGCGCCGTCGAGTACACGGTTTGGCGCTCGCAATACTACACGCGGTCGGCACAGGGGCATTCGGTCCGCAGTACACAATCGGCACAGGCGGGACGCTGTGCGGTACAGATGCGGCGGCCGTGCGTGATCATCTCGTAGTTCACGCGATACCAATGGTCGGCGGCAAATGCTTTGCACAGGTCGCCCTCGGTTTGTGCCGGAGTTTTGGCGCGCGACAGCCTGAGGCGATGCGCGATGCGAAACACGTGGGTGTCGACTGCGATGCCACAGACCACCCCGAAGCTTTCAGCCAGTACGATATTCGCAGTTTTACGTGCGACGCCCGGCAGGCGCAGCAGGTCGGACATCGTGTCGGGGACTGCTCCTCCGTATTCGTCGCAGACGATGCGTGCCAGACCCAACAGATTGCGAGCTTTGTTGTGGTAAAAGCCCAGGCTGTGGATGCAGTCTTCCAGTTCCGGCAGGGGGGCTGATGCCAGTGCGGTGGCATCCGGCCAGCGGCTGAACAGCTGTGGTAACACCTTGTTGACGTTGTCGTCGGTCGTTTGCGCCGACAGGGACACGGCGACCACGCATTGGTAGGGGTTCGCGAAGTTCAGCGACGGGACCGGATCGCCCGGGTATGCCGCCTGCAGCAGGGCTGCGATGCGGGCTGCGCGGGCGATGGTCACCGGACCGATGCGCGAGACCGCGGGGGGCGGGGGCGGACACGGCGCGCCGTGTTTTTCGCTGCAGCGGGCATGAGGCATTGCCGGACCGCTATGCCTCGCGCGTACTGCGCATCAGGGCGCTGATATAAGCCAGCACGTCGGGGTAATCCAGCCCGTATTCGCGGGCGATGCGGGCGATGTCGTCGTGTTCGGCGCGCATGCGTCCCTGCGAGACCTTCACACGAACATTACCCCAAGGTGTCGCGATATGCTGCTGTTCGCGCGGGGCAATCAGACGCGGCTGTTCACAGACGCGGACCCCCAGGCTGCCGGTCAGTGTTATCGTGCGTGTCGCGAAATGCTCGGCTGTATCGGGGTGCACCAACAGGGACAGCTGCAACGCCGCGCGGGATTTTTTCATCACGATGGGCGTCACCCATACGTCCAGCGCGCCCTCTGCCAAGAGCGTTTCTGCGGCAACGGCCGCCTGTTCGGGGGCGATGTGGTCGATATTGGTTTCCAAAAGCACGGTCGCGTCGGGTTGGGGGATGTCTGCGGCATCAACTGCAGTATCGACCGCGTCCGCGACAATCAATCGGCACACATTCGCGCGCCCTATGTTACGGGTCCCGGCGCCGTAACCCAGCGCCCGCGGTGTCGCCGCAGGCATACGACCGAACGCCTCCACCGATCCCAACAGAGCGGCTCCGGTCGGCGTGGTCAGCTCGCAATCCACGTCGCCGGGGATAGTGGGGATTCCGACCAGCAGCTCGGCGGTGGCCGGTGCCGGCACCGGCAACACACCGTGCAGCGTCGACACGGTGCCACCCCCCAACGCGGGCGGCGTCGCATACAGCCGTGTGATGCCCAGCGCATCCAGCCCCGCACATACACCCACGATGTCGACGATGCTGTCAGCCGCGCCGACCTCGTGAAAATGCACGTCGTCCACCCGGACACCATGCACAGCGGCCTCTGCGGCAGCCAGCTGCGCAAACACCTGCAGCGCGCGGTCACGGCCACTCAGCAGACTACGGATATCCGCCCAGCTGCGCGTGGTGGCAGCAGAGGCATCGTCGCGCATATCATCCACGCGAATCTGCAGTGCCGACACACCCCCGGTCACCACGGCCGACGCCGACACCGTAACACCCGGCACCAGTTCGTCTGCCAACGCCTGTAGTCGTTCGAGGTCGAATACGCCCAAGCGTTGCCCGGCATCCAGCACAGCGCCCAGAAACTTGTCACCGGACACGCCGGTCGAACAGTCCAGATGTGCGATGCGGGACGCGACGCCGGTCACGAACGCACTCCCAATATTTTCAATGCCAGCATCGCCGCGCCGTAGCCGTTGTCGATGTTGACCACCCCGATGCCCGCCGCGCACGAGTTCAGCATGGTCAGCAGGGCGGCCAGCCCCTGAAAATGCGCGCCGTAGCCGACCGAGGTGGGAACCGCGACGACCGGACAGGCGGTGAGCCCGGCAATCAGCGAGGGCAGCGCGCCCTCCATGCCGGCGACCGCGATGACCACGCCGGCTGCCTCCAGGCGGTCGGTGTGCGCCAACGCGCGGTGCACGCCCGCGACTCCGATGTCGTACAGGCGCATGACCGGGGCGCCATAGGTTTCGGCGGTCAGGGCGGCCTCCTCTGCCACGGGCAGGTCCGAGGTGCCGGCGGTGGCGACCACGATGGTGCGGGCGGCCGCGGGTTCCGCGCCGGTTTTTGTGGGGGCGGCGGATTCGGCAGATTCGGGGGAGTGCGTCCCGGCGCCTGTGTCGGTCTGCCGGGCGACCACTATCAGGCGCGCCGTATCGTGATAGCGCGCAGTCGGCAGGACGGCTGCGACCGCGGCATGGTGTTCGGGTGTTGCGCGGGTTGCCAGGACGGTGTTTCCCGCCGCATACAGGTCACGGGCGATGCGGGCGACCTGTTCGGGGGTTTTGCCTTGGGCAAAGATGGCCTCGGGCTGACCGCAGCGGCGTGCGCGGTCGAAATCGATATTGGTGTCTACCTGTGCCATTGCTGACATTATACGGCATCGACGGGAGATGCCATTCGGGTGAATATAGCATCAGTTATGTGCTATTTATGAAAGGTCGCGTGAAATGCCCACACGGTCGTGGAAACAGCGTATAATGGCGCTATGTTACAAGCAGACGTGGCAGCCATAGCGTTCGACCCCAGCACCCGCGGACCGGTGGTGTTGCTGAAACGTGCCGACGCGCCCGAGCCACCGCCACAACTGGTTCCCATTGCGCTGGGCCCCATCGAGGCGTATTCGATTGTCAGTGCCCTGCAGGGAAACGAACCCCCGCGTCCGATGACGCACGATTTGACCTGCAATATCATGTTGACGATGGGGGCGCATATCCAGCATGCTGAAATCCATTCATTCATCGACGGGACCTATATCGCGTCGTTGACGTTCCGGCAAAACGGTGTGACCTTTGTGGTGGACGCCCGTCCGTCGGACGCCATTGCCTTGGTCGTGCGCCAGCGAGCGCCGCTGTATATCGATGAAAAGGTCTTTGATCTGACGGCGGTGGATGCAAACGTGGTGACGCACGTCGGCATCGGTCCTGCGATGTCCAGCGAACAGTTCGATCAAGCGCTGAAAAATTTCACGGACAACATCACACCGTCCGACTTCGCCTAATCCGGCCTAATCCGGCAGAGTCGGCCGAATCACTTAAGCGTACAGCCACGCCACACCCCGAACGTTTCGCCGCACGGCGAAACGTTTTGTTATGTGTTCGGGACCTGCGGCGCGTTACGGCAGGAGGTCCGCATAGAACTCGCACCACCCAGACCCTTCGCAATCCACCCTCGCGTCGAAGGGTCGCCCTGGGCGGGGCTTCGCACCCCTCGCAAAGCCCCGCCCGCCAAGGACACCGACTTTTCCCTGAAAGCCTGTCGGCGATGCCTGCGAATGATTTCCCAAGTCTTCGTCTCCGAATTCCCCGAATTGCACAAACGGAGCGGTTACGAAGGTTACGAAAATTTGGCGGAGACACCCGGAAATGATACACTCTTGTATCAGATGGCGTTGGGGGAAAGGGACTTCCACGCGCAGCCCCGATGGGGAGTTACCGGACGAATGGGTGCACCACAAAGCGCTTATTCAGATTACGGAAGGCGGATAGCGGCAATTTTTTGCACCACCGCGTTTTGTAAACCGCATATTTGTCATTGCCTATGTGCCAATATGCATATCGGCGGGGAAGTCATGTGAATTAAATGGATAAGGAAAAACTACTTGCACTGTAAAGCGGCTTTACAGGTAAAGTGCAATGTGTGGCTTTCTGTCACCCGGACAGTCAGTCGCGCACGTGAGGAACGACCCGGTGTTTACCGCCGAAACCGACTTGTCTGACACGCCTGTGCGTGTGCAGGCTCAGCCTAAAGGCACGGCGAATACCGGGAAAACCACCGGGGATGGAGGTTGAAGAGATGAAGAAGCTCAGTATTCGCTCACACCGGACCGTTGCGCTGTTCTTGGCGCTGGTACTGCTGGTGCAGCCGTTTGCTGCCGCAATGGCGTCGGCAGACGAGTTGGCGGCATTGAATGCGGCCCAAACCCAAAGCATCGACAGCAGTGACACAACCACGGTTGATCCACAGGGCACAGGTGATGTCACAAATTCCTCCTCACAGAATCAGACCGGCGACCGACAACAGGACGATTCCGTCTCATCCCAGGTGCCGACATCCGACTCCCCCGTATCCACTGACGTGGATAAAGGGCAATCACTATCCACGTCGGGTACTATGAAAAAACTGGGCGGTGCCATCAAGACCTTTGCGGTGTCAGACCCCAACCACATCTATGTGAACTCCGCCAACGGAAATGACGACACCGGCGACGGTAGCGATACCAACCCCTTTGCCACGCTGCAGAAAGCCGTGTCCGAGGCCGCCGCATCGGGCACCGTATACATTTATCTGCAAAACAACTATCAGATCCAGTCCACTCTGACCAGCCCGGCGGGTAAAACCATCGTGCTGACCAATGACCCGGCTGTATCGACTCCGCTGTCCATCATCCGCTTCCGGCATGCATCCGACCCCGCCCAGCATTTCGTCGACACGATGATTGTGGCGGCGGAGGGCGGAAACCTGACCATACAGAACCTGACGCTGGACGGAGACATGGTGCCGGGTTCGGCGTCGGCGCTGACGGTATACGGGACCTGTCTGTTGACCAATACGAACATTACGCACAACTATTCTTCGACCAACGGCGGCGCGGCGTATGTGATGGGTGCCTCGGCATCGCTGACCATCAACGGCGGCGTGATTACCGACAACCATGCGGCGGTAAACGGAAACGGTATTTATTACTATTCGGGTTCGCTGATTGTCGCGGGCAGCCCCCAAATCGGAACGGCGATCGATGACAACGGAATATATCTGGCGGGCGCCGGGCGCTATCTGACCATCAGCGGCAATTTGGGTGCCACCAGCTGGATTAACTTCGAGGGCAAAAGTGACGCACAGGTTTCCGCAAAGGTCGCCGAACGCGTCAGCGGAAACTCGACACCTGCGGAAGGCGACTATCTGCACTGGAAGACGCGCGCTTATACCATCGGGCCCGAGACCTCGACGCGCAACTATACCCTGGGTCTGCTGTACACCGACTTCTATGTCGCCGGCGACGGCTCGGACGACACCGGCACCGGTGCGGTGGATGCCCCGTATGCGACGCTGGCAAAGACCTTTCTGGAGCTGCCGCGCGGCGCCGGGGTCAATACCGGCGTCTATGTGATGAGCAACATCTCGATGAACAGCGAGGCGGTTATCACATCGGGTAACGTCACGCTGCAGAAATGGTCGGGCGCCACAGACGAGGTACACGCTTATCGCGCCATCGGATTCACCGGTGTTGCAATCACGCTGGGCGCGGCCGCCAACCTGACGATGAGCGATCTGATACTGGACGGGCGCAAGACACAGGTGCCGTCTGCGACCTCGCTGGTGATGATTAACGGTGGTACCTTCACGATGCTGTCCGGCGCAATCACCAACAACCGCTCGATCAGTTTCGGCGGTGGTCTGCAGGTCACCAACAGCGGAACGTTTACGATGTCGGGCGGACAAATCAACGGAAACGAAGCCGGCACCTTTGGAAACGACGTCTATTTCTACAACGGGACCTTTAACGTGTCCGGCAGCGCAAAGGTCGGATCCGGCACGGCAAACCGCGGTATCTGGATGGGCAGCTCTGCGGCGCTGACCATCAACGGGGCTTTTGCCACCGACGCGAAACTGTATATCGAAACCAAGGCCGGTGCTGCCACCGGCTCGTTGATTGCGGTGAAAACCGCCGCCGGCAGCGTCAGTGAATCCGAGGCGCGCCATATGATTTGGCTGCCCCAGGGCAACAAGATCATCCCCTCGCAGACCGCCAAAGAATACCTGTTGGGCGATTCGTTCGACCTGTACGTGTCGCCGACCGGCAGCGACACTACCGGTCTGGGTACCCTGTCTGCGCCCTATGCGACCATCGCACACGCTGTCGACCAGGCACCCGCCGGGGTCTCGAACGTCTATGTGATGGCGGATCTGCCGGTTGCAACCACCGCCACGGTGGGCGCGGGCAAAACCATCAACCTGACCAAATGGGACGAGGTCGAAACGACCGTCACCGTCGCACGCCAATACGCCCCCAGCGAGTTCACCGGACCGCTGCTGGCTGTCAGCGGCGGCGGCGTCCTGAACATACACGACCTGACGATCGACGGCGCGATGGGACACATGTCGACCGCGACCGATTCGCTGGTCACGGTTGCCGACGGTACGGTCCGCCTGCAAACCGGGGGACGTCTGACCAACAACCGCGCGGCGGCCGCCACCGGCGGCGGTGCGGTGACCGTGAACAACGTGTCGGGTGTCTTTGACCTGACCGGCGGCATGATCGACAACAACCGCAGCGCCGGCAGCGGTGGCGCAATCGTCCTGTCCGCAGGCGCGGTGAACCTGTCCGCAGGCACTGTCAGCGACAACCGCGCCGAGGCCGGCACCGGTGGAGCCGTCCAGTTGACCGGGGGAACACTGACCGCGTCCGGGACACTCACCCTGACCGGAAACACCGCGTCGGGCACGGGTAACGCCGTCCAGTTCGCGGGCGGCACGTTCAAGCTGTCCGGCGGCGTGCGCATCGGAACCGGCGACAGCGACAACGGCATCTATCTGACGTCGGCCAACACCCTGATTCAGGAAGGCAACCTGGACGCTACGGCGCGCATCAACGTCGAACTGAAACAAAACGGCGTGTCCGCCAGCGCCATCGCGACCAAAAACGGCGGCGACACCACTGTTGCCGAGGCCGCGCATTACTGTTATCAGTACGCGCTGTACCGCGTGACCAACCTGTCCGTGTCGACCTATGGCCTGACCGCGCCCACCGACCTGTACGTGTCCGAACTGACGGGCAACGACACCCTGGGTCTGGGCACGCAGACCAGCCCCTTCAAGACGCTGACCCGCGCTTTCAACGTCGCAAATGCCGGCAACAGCACGGTCTATGTCATGGATAACCTGATGGACACCTCGACCGCGACGGTTCCCAGCGGGCGCAACATCACCTTGACCGCGGCCGCCAGTGCGGTTGCCACCCCGGTCATCAACCGCGCCTGGACGCCGTCCGTCATGAACGCGACCCTGCTGCAGGTCAACACCGGCGGCACCCTGCACATCGAACGTGTGATTATCGACGGCGCGAAATCGAACATCGCGGCAAACACGGCTGCGGTACTGACCATAAACGGGGGGAGTGCGTCCCTGGACGGCGGTGTGATACGCAACAACCGCGCGGCGGTGGCGCCGGTTGTCGTCAGCTCGACTACGGGTTCGACCTTTACCCTGAACAGCGGACAAATCACCGGCAACGTCAACACGGGCGGCGGCGGTGCGATCAGCCAGGCTGCCGGTACCGTCACCATTGCAGGCGGCAGCATTACGGCAAACAGCGCCGGTACCGCAAATGGCGGCGCGATCTTGCTGACCGCCGGTACACTGAACCTGAACGACGGCGTGCTGTCCGGTAACGCCGCGGCAAACGGCGGCGGCGTCTACGTGACGGCAGGTACGCTGTCGCTGGACGGTTCGACCATTGAAAACAACACCGCGACCGCATCGGGTGGCGGTCTGTTCCTGCAGGCGGGCACCCATACCTTTACGGATGGCGCACTGACCGGAAACACCGCCGGCACCGGTGGCGGTCTGTATTTGGGCAGCGGGAACCCCACGTGCTCGCAAAGCGGCGGACAGATCGAGCATAACAATGCCACCTCGCTGGGTGGCGGTGCCTATCTGTTGCAGGGCACGTGGACCTTCAGCGCCGGCAGCATCGCAAACAACACCGCCACCGACAACGGCGGCGGTGTCTATCTGGATTATTCGAACAGCACCTATCGGTCGACCATGCTGATCAGCGGCGGCACTGTCACCGCAAACACAGCAGGTGGACAGGGAGCCGCCGTCTATCTGGAAAACAGCGCGATACTGCGCGTGTCCTCAACTCCGAAAATCGGTGTGGATGATGCGGACAACGGTGTCACTATCGCCGAAAACGCCAACAACAGCATTTCGCAGGACGGCAACCTGAACAACGGATCGCGCGTGAACATCGAAAGCAAATACGCGGGTGTCACCGGGTCACTGTTGGTCACCCGTATGCAGTCCAGCACATCGGCAGGCGAGGCCGCCTATTACCACTATGCGACACCGACCTATACGGTTGCGGTCGGCACGGCGACGACCTACGTTCTGCAGACGATTTCGGACCTGTATGTGGCCTCCACCGGCAGCGACACCACCGGTGACGGCACCGCGGCAAACCCCTATGCCAGCATCGCCAAGGCCGTGTCAGTGGCAAAGGCCGGTGCCAGTACCGTCTATGTCGTCGACGACATCACGATTTCTACGGTCACCAATATTCCCAGCGGCAAGCAAATCACCGTGACGCGCGCACCGTCGACGTTGACGACCGTGACGGCCACGCGCCGCACCGTCGGGACCTATACGGGTAACTTCTTCACCGTGCCTACGGGCGGTTCGCTGACCGTGCAAAACATCACGTTTTCGGGTGCGCGCACGCTGCTGACCGCCGACGCCGGGTCTTTGGTGTCGGTGACCGGCGGTAGCTTTACCCTGGGTGTCGGCGGACGACTGATTGACAACCGCGCGGCAAACGGCGCGGGTATCGACCTGCAATCGGGTACGGTGACTTTGGGTGGCGGCGAGATCACCGGAAACGTCGTTTCGGGCAGCGGTGCCGCCATCCGCTATACGGCGGGAACCCTGTCGCTGTCAGGCGACGTGCGCGTCGGTACCAGCGACAGCGACAACGGGATTGCAATCGAGTCGGCGTCGCTTGCGCTGGACCAGACCGGCGACCTGTCGGCATCCTCGCGCGTCAACGTCGAGCTGAAAACCGGCGCGGGTGCCGGCACGGTCATTGCAACCAAGACCAGCGCGACATCCACCTCGGAAGCCGCGCATTACTATTATCAGTACGCATTGTACACGGTGGTGCGCGCCGACGCGGCGAACTATGTGCTGGCGATTTCCAGCGACTTGTACGTATCGAGCACCGGTGATGACACCGGCAACGGCACGGTTGCGTCCCCGTTCAAGACCATCGCGCACGCTTTTGATGTGGCGGCGGTGGGTTCCAGCACCGTGCATGTCATGGACAGCCTGGTGATTGACAGTCAGGCCACCGTGCCCACGGGCAAAAACATCACGCTGCAACCCTGGGCATCGGCAACCACGACGCCGACGCTGACCCGGGCATCGGCGCCCAGCGCCTATACGGGTAACTTCATCACAGTCAATTCCGGTGGAAGCCTGGTCATCACAGGCTTAACACTCTCGGGTGCCAAGGCCGTCGTGTTGACGGGCGTATCCCCGCTGATTACGGTCGGCGGCGGTACGTTGACCGTCACAGGCGGCACACGTTTGGTGGACAACCGCGCAACCAACGGTGGCGCGGTTGCCATCAGCGCCGGCACCGTTACGATGAACGGTGGATCGGTGACCGGGAACGTCGCCACAAACGGTGGAGCGTTCTATGTCACCGGCGGCACCGTCAACTTGAACGATGTCACCATCAGCGGAAACTCCGCCACCAACGGCGGCGGCATCTATACCTCTGCCGGCACGGTGAACGTCACCGACGGCACGATTACCGCAAACGGCAGCACGGCCAGTACCGGGCGTGCCGTCTGGTTCGGCGGCAGTGCCGCCCTGAACATCGCGGGATGTCCGGTTATCGGTACCACTGCCGTCGACAACGGGGTGTGGATCAACACCACCGCTCAGACGATTACCCAAAACGGCGACCTGGACCCGGGCGCCCACGTGAACATCGAGGGCAAACTGAATGCGGCATCCGCCACCACCGTGGTCACCACGGTGGGCACCCAAACAAACGCCTCGGGGGCTGCGGTCTATACCAGCCAGGTGGCGGTCTTTGCCGTGGCGGTGGGTGACGACTACCACTACATCCTGTTGTCGCCGACGTCGCTGCACGTGGCATCCACCGGTAACGACAGCACCGGTGACGGTACGCCCGGAAATCCGTTGGCGACCATAGCGCGGGCTTTCGCCATCGCAGGACCCGGCAACAGTACCGTCTATGTGATGGACGACTTGACCGTGCGTGCGGCGGCAACCATCGCGACGGGCAAGAACATCACTTTGACGCGCTGGGCATCGGCACCGGCGACCCCCACCATCGCGCGGTCCGCATCGGGCACCGTGTTCGCGGACAAGATGATCACGGTTGCAGCCGATGCGCGCCTGACCATCACGGCGCTTACGCTCGACGGTAAACGCTCCGAGATCTTCAGCACGACCGACAGTCTGCTGTATACGACAGGCGGCCAGATTGTGCTGGGCACCGGGGCAGTCGTCTGCAACAACAACGCCACGAACTCCGCCGTCTATCTGGACGGTACCGGTTCGCTGTTGACACTGAACGGCGGACGTATCCAGTACAACCAGGCATCAAACGGCGGTGGCGTCTATAGCACCGGTGGTAACGTAACCATCAACGACGGAGAGATTTCAGGCAACACCGCACAAACCGCATCGACAGCCTATGGTGGCGGTATCTATCTGACCGCATCGGGTGCGGGTGCGGGTGTGCTGACTGTAAACGGCGGCTCGATCAGCGGCAACTACGCACGCTCGACTGCGACAGGGAACTGCTTTGGCGGCGGCGTGTACCTGGCTGCATCGGCATCGGCCGTGGTCAACGGCGGACACATCGACAACAATCGTGCGACCACCGCCGGTGGTGGCGTGTATGTCGAGGGCGCCGCCAGCCTGACCCTGCAGGCGGGCAGCATCAACGGAAACGATGCGGACGGTGCAAGCTCGCGCGGCGGTGCGGTTTTTGCGGCGTACCATAACACCAACCGCAATACCGTGAACATCACCGGCGGCACCATGAACTCGAACCATGCCGCAACCGGTGGTGCTGTGTATCTGGAAAACTACACGACCGGCTATTACGGCACCCTGAATATGAGCGGCGGCGTGATGACCGGAAACACGGCTTCTGCCGCGACCGCGGGAACAGCCGTCTATCAAATCAACCCGCTGGGTATCTACCTGTCTGCCGGCGCACAAATCGGCGTCGATGATTCCGACAACGGTATTTTCCTAGGGGCAAGCGGTGCCCTGATCACCCAGTCGGGCGACCTGACCGGTGTGCGTATCAACGTGTCGGGTAAAACCGGTGCGGTGAACGGCACCCAGATTGTCGCCAAATCGGGCGGCGCGAACACCGGTGACAGCGAAGCGGCCATCTATTTCTACCAGAACGCGCTGTACTACATCGGCGTCGGGACGTCCTCTACCTATGTGTTAAGAACCGCATCGGATCTGTACGTGTCCGCCGCAGGTTCGGACAACAACCCGGGTACGGTGGCCCAGCCCTTTGCGACGCTGAACAAGGCCTTTGCCGAGGCCAACGCCGGTAACACCACCGTGCACTTGATGGACAGCATCAACCAGGCGGCAGCTGCCACGGTACCCGCCGGCAAATACATCAAGCTGGTGCGTTGGGAGGACAGCGCCGAGGCCACTCCGGTCGTGACACGTACCGGGTCCGTGCGCCTGTTTACGCTGACTTCGGCGTCGTCACTGACGATCACCGGGATCACCTTTGACGGAAACCGCGACAACATTCTGTCGGCGACGAACAACATCTTCTATGTGCCTGCGGGAACCACGTTGACCCTGGGCGTCGGCTGCAGCGTGATTAACAACAACGCAGCGGTTGCCCCCGTCGAGGTCGGGGGGGCACAGGGTTCGCAGGGTACGCTGAACATCGCAGGCGCCGTGTTGGCGAACAACACCAACACCGGCAGCAACGGCGGCGGTGCGGTCTATTCGGACAACGGGCGCATCACGATGACCGCAGGCGAGCTGTACGGAAACGCCGGTGCCAACGGTGGCGCCATCCACCATCGCGGTTCCTATGGCAGCCTGAACCTGTCAGGCGGCATCCTGCACGACAACCAGGCGACGGCGGCAGGCGGTGCGGTTTATATGTATTCGTCGGCAGCTGCCGCGACCTTTGGTTCCGTGCAGTTCCGCGACAACCGCGCAACGACGTCGGGTGGTGCGCTGTATAACGAGAACTCGACCGTGACCATGACCGGGACCGTGTTCACGGGCAACCGTGCGGGTACGATCGGTGGTGCCGTGTACACCAACAACGGTGCGGTGACCGCCAATAATATCAGCGTTTCGAACAACACCGCAGCCACCAACGGCGGCGGTATCTACCAGGCGGCCAACACCGTGACGCTGGCCTCGCCGTCATTCACCGGCAATGCGGCAACGCTGGGCAAGGCCTATTATTTCAACGCCGGTACCCTGAAACTGACCGGAACGCCGCAGATCGGAACGTCGAACGCCGACAACGGCATCTGGTTGAACAGCAGCCTGACGATAACCCAGGACGGCGACCTGGGCACGTCGGCCCGCGTGAATGTCGAGCTGAAAAACGGCGCGGTGTCCGGCACACAGATTGTCACGAAAACCGGAACGACGACCCTGGATACGGAAGCCGACCGTTATTACTACCAGATACCGATTTATGTGATGGCGGTGGGTGACAGCACCCATTACGTGCTGCGCACCAGCACCGACCTGTACGTGTCCGCCGCAGGTAACGACAGCACCGGTGACGGCACGGTCGGCAACCCCTTTGCTACCATCAGCAAAGCCGTCAGCGTCGCGAACGCCGGTGCGTCAACCATCCACATCATGACCGACCTGAACGTGAACTACAACAGCTCCGTCCCCAGCGGCAAGCAAATCACCGTGCGCGGCTGGGCTTCCGCCGCAACGACCCCGACGGTACGACGTGCCTATGCGCCGGCCACCTATTCAGGCTATCTGTTCGAGGCCGCATCGGGCGGTACGCTGACGCTGCGCGATTTGACGGTGGACGGCAGCAACGACCAAATCGGCGTCACCACCAATCCCTTGGTGAACGTCGCCGGTGGATTCGTGCTGGGGCAGGACGCCCACCTGACCAATAACTACGCAACCAACGGTGGCGCCGTGGTCGCAGCCGGTACCGTGAACATCGCGGGCGGCACCATCGACAACTGTAAAGTCACCGCCAGTGGTGGCGCCGTCTATCACAGTAATGGTAGCTTTGTGATGAGCGACGGCATCATATCCGACAACCGCGCACTGAACGGCGGCGGCGTCTATCTGGCTGCCGGCACCATCAACCTGACCGGCGGCAGCATTTCCGAAAACCACGCGGATCAGGACGGCGGCGGGTTGTATCTGGTTCCGAACAGCGCCCAGATGATGAACGGGGCTGCGCTGACCATCGCCGGAAACGATGCCGGGCGCGACGGCGGTGCCGTCTTCCTGGTTAACGGCACGCTGAACCTGTATGCGGGCAGCATCCGGGAAAACACCGCCGTGCGTAACGGCGGCGGCATCTACCAGGGTGCCGGTGCGGTCGTGATGCGCAACTTCACCTTTACGGGTAACGCCGCGCAGACCGGACGCGCACTGTACACTGCCACCGGATCGGTGTCGCTCAGCCTGGGACCCAAAGTCGGTACGACCGATAACGACAACGGAATCTACTTGGGAGTGGCAACGCTGAACATCGCCCAGGACGCAAATCTGGCCGCAGACGCGCGCATCAATGTCGAGGCGAAACTGAACGCCATCGCAGGAACCCAAATCGTCGCGAAATCAAACGGCATCACCTCCGAAACCGAGGCAAGCCAGTACTTCTATCAAATCGCCGCCTACAGCATCGTCAAGGGCACGGACGCGACCTATATCCTGGCATCGTCCAGCGACCTGTATGTGGCATCCACCGGAAACGACGTGACCGGCGACGGCAGCGTCGGCAATCCGCTGGCATCCGTGGCGCGTGCGGTCGCGGTTGCGGGCACCGGCTCGACCCGTATCCACGTGATGGACGACGTGGTCTTTTCCGCACAGGCGGAGGTCACCAGCGGCAAAGCCATCACGGTTGATCGCTGGGCATCGGCCACCGACCCCGACGTACACATTACGCGTAACGACAATCCCGCCTATACCGGTGCCTTTGCCAATGTGGCATCGGGCGGGTCGCTGACCCTTACGGGACTGACCATCGACGGCGCCGCCGACAGCATCAGCGGTAACTTCACCGGCCTGATAACCAACGCGGGTACCGTGAATATCGGCAGCGGCACGACGCTGATGAACAACCGCAGCGCCAACGGGGCTGCCATCACCAGCAGCGGCACAGTCGTGCTGGCGAACGGTTCGCTGTTGACGGGCAACACCGCCGTCACCAACGGTGGTGCCATCAACATGACGAACGGCACCCTGAACATTCAGGCGGGATCGCGCATTGCAACCAACACGGCGGGTGCCGGTGGCGGTGCGGTGTATCAGGCCGCAGGTACGGTAAACCTGACCGGGGGTACTATCAACGGAAACACTGCAGGCACCAACGGGGCGGCGCTGTTCTTTGCGGCCGGCGCGGTCAACATCAGCGGCAGCCCCATCGTGGGTCTGACCGACACGGATAACGGTATCTGGTTGGCAACCAGCGCGCTGACGATGACCCAGGCAGGCGATCTGGGTGCCAACGCGCATATCAACGTCCAGGAAAAATCGGGCGGTGTCGTCAACACGGTCATCGTGAACAAAACCGGCACGGCGACCAGCGATGCCGAGGTCGCACAGTATCACTATCAGCGCGGCGTCTATTCGATGGTGCGCGGTTCGGCGACCACCTATACCCTGTCGGTCAAGCGGCATTTCTACGTCAGCCACGACGGTGACGACGTGACCGGTGACGGTACCGTGGGTAACCCGCTGCGTACCATCGGCTATGCCTTTAGCGTGGCACCCACCGGCGAGACCACGGTTACGGTCATGAACGACCTGACCATCGGCACGGCGGAAGGTATCGCGACCATCGCCGCGTCCAAGAACATCACCCTGGAGCGCTGGGCATCGGCGACTACCACGCCGACGATCAAACGCGACGTGCCGCCGACCCCCTACAGCGGACAGGTGATCTCGGTGGCGTCGGGGGCGACACTGACCATTCAGGGGCTTATCTTTGACGGCAAAAGCGGTGTCGAGGCGATGCCTACTTGCAACACCTTCATCGCCAATGCCGGCACGGTGAACCTGACGGCGGGCAGTCGTGTGAAAGACATCAAGAGCAGCGACGCCGGCGCATTCATTTCAGGTGCCACGGTTACGGTATCCGACAGCGCGCTGGACAACTGCCAGACCACCAGCAGCGGCGGCGCCATCAGTGCCACCACCGTGACGGTCGCTGACAGCACTTTCAACAACTGTTCGGCAGGCGCCAACGGTGGCGCCATTAACGCAACGACGGTGACGGTCACCGACAGCGTTTTCACCAACTATAATGCGACCACGAACGGTGGCGCGATCAATGCAACCACCATCAATGTCACGGGTTGCACATTCCGGGACGGCCAGGCAGGCGGCAGTGGTGGTGCCCTGAACGCGGGAGGTGCCACAACCGCACGGGATTGCCTGTTTGCAGATAACACGGCGGGATCCCAGGGTGGCTCGATTAACACGGTCGGTGTTCTGACTCTGACCGACAGCACTGTGCGGGGCTGCACCGCTGCAAACGGTGGCGCGGCATACGGCAACTCGAACCTGGTTATCAGCGGCAGTTTGGTCGAGAACAACCAAGCGACCGCTGCCGGCGGCGCGTTCTATCTGCTGAATCCGGGGACCGTGAATTACGCAACCACCACGGTGCGCGGCAACCGGGCGGTCAGCGGCGGCGCTATTTGCGTGGTGCATAACGGAACGGGACAGGGCTCCTATGAGGTGGCAACACGCGTCCGCAACTTTAACCTGAGCAGCGGCGAAATCAGCGGAAACACCGCAAGCGGCAGTGGTGGTGCGTTCTACCTGTACGAAACCGGATACGGACAAGCTTATACAACGTACAACGGCTATGTTACCCATGGCGGTGGTGCAATCAGTATTCAATACAACCTGAATATTACCGGTGGTCTGATTACGGGAAACACCGCCACAGGCAACGGTGGTGCCATTTTCAGTGCGACCAATGCAAATCAGTACCGACTGTATCAGAATAATTATCAGTGGGGTTATGGATCATTGCGCGTCAATATGAGTGGTGGTGAAATCAGCGACAACGCTGCGACAAACGGCGGCGGAATCATCCTGAATTCGACCAGCGGTAACACTCCCCCTGATGCCAGCCAGTCGCCTCAGTTCAATATGAGTGGAGGTGTTATCACCGGTAATACGGCGACTGCCGTGGGTGCAGGCGTCTATATGGCGGCGATGACTTTCCCGACGCTCAGCGGTAAACCGCAAATCGGTACCTTTGACGACGACAACGGCATCTATCTGGCGGACAAGACCATCGCACAGAACGGTAACTTCGAGGCGGGATCGCACGTCAACGTCGAAAGCAAAGCCGGCACGAACACCCGGAGCATCATCGTTGACAAGGCAGGTGCGGTGACTTCTGTTACGGAAGCCGCGATGTATTACTACCAGGTTCCCCTGTGGAATATCAAGGTCGGCACCAGTGCAACTTATGTCTTGGGAGTTCCCACCGACCTGTACGTATCCGAAAACGGTGACAACGCCACCGGTGACGGCACCCCCGCTCATCCGCTGAAGACCCTGCAGTACGCCGTGAACGTGGCGGAGCTGGGCGCGACCACCGTGCACGTCATGGACGACCTGCTGTTCAAAGAGCAGGTTAGCATTGCCAGCGGATTCGATGTCACCTTTACCGGCTGGAGCAGTGCCGCGACCACCCCGACCGTCCTGCGGTCGGTATCCCCGCTGTTCAGCGGTGCGATGTTTGTCGTGAACACCGGCGGCAGCATGACCCTGAGCAATTTGATTCTGGCGGGGAACAAGGGCTCGATTTCCGGAAACACCGACGCGGTGGTTTCGGTCCCCGGCGGTACCTTTAACCTGCAAAACGGCGGTGTCATTTGTGACAACCGCGCCGCGACCGCCCCGCTGAACCTGACCGCGGCCGCTTCGGTCGCAAACATCAGCGGCGGCGAAATCCGCGGAAACATCGCCTCTGCCGGTGGTGCGATTAACGTCACGGCGGGCACGCTGAATACCTCCGGCGGTTGGCTGCACGACAACACCGTCACAGGAAACGGCGGCGCGATTAACCTGGCTGCCGGAACGCATACGTTAAACAACCTGCGTATCAGTGCCAACTCCGCCGCACGCGGCGGTGCGATTGCCACCAGCGGCAGCACCATCATCACCTCGAACAATGCCGTGCTGGAAAACAACACCGCAACCAGCCAGGGCGGCGCGGTGTACCAGGCGGGCGGTACGGTGACCCTGACCGATGCACTGATTTCAGGCAACACCGCGACCGCATCGGGCGGCGGCGTGTACCTGGTCGCGGGTACCGGCGGGACCCTGCAGCTGAACGGCGGTACGCTGACCGGTAACGCCGCCCCTGCGGGCAAGGCCATCGAATACGCCAGCGGCAACCTGAAGATCTCGGGTGACATCCGCATCGGCGTGAACGACAGTGACAACGGCGTGCGCATCAGCGGCGCCACGCTGGCACTGACCCAGACGGGCGGTGCCTTGGGCACAAACGCCCGCGTGAACATCGAAAGCAAAACATCCGCCACCAGCGGCACGGTGGTTGCCGACAAGGAAAGTGGGCTTTCCACTCCGGCAGAGGCGGCCAAGTACTTCTATCAGATACCGGTCTTTTCCGTAGCCAAGGGCAGCGATACCTCTTACATCCTGCAGGCGGCTCAAGACCTCTATGTGTCGCAAGACATCGGAAACGACAGCACCGGCGACGGTACGGTCGCACGTCCCCTGAAATCACTGGCGCGTGCCTTTGAGGTTGCGCGCTCGACCGGGACGACGGTGTACGTCATGACGAACCTGTTGGCAGAAACCGCAGCCACGCTGCCTGCCGGCGTGAACCTGACGGTCACCCGCTGGGCATCGAGCGACGGCACGCCCACCGTGCGCCGTAAATATGCCAGTCCCGCATACACGGGCGTGCTGATCAATGTCAGCGAGGGCGCATCGTTGACGCTCCGGAACATTACCCTGTCGGGTGGCGCGGACGGCACCATCAGTGGGCTTACCTCGACCATGATCGCGGTCGACGGGGCGGCGCTCACGATAGGTTCGGGCGCACGCGTTGTGGCCAATAACGCCGCAGCGGCAGCGATTACACTCTCCAATAAATCCGCATCGAACCTGCTGCTGGCAGGCGGCGAGGTCAGCGGCCATACATCGACGGGCAACGGTGCCGCGATTTCGGCGGGGGCGGGTACCATTACCGCCACGTCCGGCAGCATCGTGAACAACACCACGACCGGACAGGGTGCCGCGATTTATATGGCGACCGGCACGCTGAACCTGAACGGCATTCCGGTGACCGGAAACACCTCGACGGGCAACGGCGGTGCCATCAGTATGGCGGCAGGAACCGCCACCATCACCGGCGGGCAGATCAACAACAACAGCGGTGCCAACGGCGGCGCGCTGTACCTGGCCGCAGGCACCGCCACCTTCACCGGGACCGAACTGAACGACAACACGGGCACCAACGGCGGTGCGGTCTATGTGGCAGGCGGCACGCTGAACCTGAACAACCTGACCCTGACCGGCAACAGCGCCGGTCGCGCGGGTGCCGTGTATGTGACCGCCGGTACCACCAACCTGACCGCTGTCACCGTGACCGGGAACACAACCACCGGCTCGGGCACCTATGGCGGCGGTATCTATGCGGCCGGAACGGCGACACTCAACCTGAACAACAGCACCATCGACCACAACACCGCCACCAACGGTGCGGGTATTGCGGTTGCGGGTGCCGGCGTGACCTTGAAAGACACGACCATCACCCAAAACAGCGGCACCACCGGCGTCGGCGTGCATTTCGCGTCCGGCTCGGTCACGCTCGAGGGCAAGGCCGTGATAGGAACCGGCGACACCGACAACGCCATCGCCATCACGTCCGCGGCGCTTTCCCTGACCCAAAACGGCAACCTGACGACGGGCAGCAGCGTCTATATCGACTCGAAACTGTCGGCCGTTGCGGGCACGACCATCGTCACCAAACAGGGGCCGGCGACTACGCTCGCGGAAGCCGCGATGTATCACTACCGCGTCGCCGCCTATCAAATCACGACCAAAGCCGAAGACGACACCGTCTATGTCCTGTCCGCGCCGACGGCGCTCTACGTTTCGCGCTATGGCAACGACTCGGGTGCGGGTACCGTCAGCGAGCCCTTTGCGACCATCCAGCGCGCATTCGACGTGGCGCCCTATGCCGCCAGTTCGGCTGCGACCGTCTATGTGATGGACAGCCTGACGCAGGCCGCGGCGGCCACGGTTCCGGCGGGCAAGACGCTGACTCTGACGCGCTGGGACAGCGCAGTCGGCACACCCACGGTCTCGCGCAAGGCCACGGCCCCGGTGCTGACCGGCGACATGTTTACGGTACCGGCGTCCGCATCGCTGACCGTCAGCGACCTGATTCTGTCGGGGGCGGCAGACGCGCTGACCTCGGCGGTATCCGGGTCCATTCTGACGGTAAATGGGGGGAGTCTGACCCTGGCATCGGGTGCCCGGGTCATCAAGAACGCGTCTGCCGGCTCTGCCGCGGTCAAGGTCACCGCCACCACCGGCTCGGTCCTGGTGATTAACGGTGCCGATATCAGTGACAACACGAACACCGTCGATGGTACGACCGGCGCTGTGGGTGCCGGCGTGTCGGTGGCGGGCGGTACGGTGTCGGTGGTAGACGGCCGGTTTGCCAACAACACGGCAGCCGGTAACCAGAAAGCCTATGGTGCCGGTCTGTATGCAAATGCAGGCGCCATCAGCGTGCAAAAGGCCACATTCACCGGCAACAGTGCTATCGCGGGCGGTGCCGTATACGTGGCGGGTGCCACTGTCACCATGGGCACGGTGTCCTTCACCAACAACAGTGCCACCACCGGTGGTGCCCTGCAGGCCGATTCGGGTACGGTGAACATCCAGAACGGTACATTCACGAACAACGCGACCACCGGAACCGGCGGTGCGTTGCAGGTGGGGGCTGCCACCGTCACCGTACAGGCGGGCAGCCTGACCGGCAACAGTTCGGCCGCTGCCGGTGGCGCGGCGTATCTGGCCGGCGGCACCCTGAACCTGGGGACGGTTGAGCTCTCGGGCAACACCGCCGCCACGACCGGTGGTGCGCTGCACCAGGCATCGGGCAGCCTGAGCTTGGGCAACGTGACCATAACCAACAACAGCGCCACCGGTACGGGACAGGCCATCTATTACGCGTCCGGTACGCTGGCATTGGGCGGGACGACACCGCATATCGGGACGACGGATGCAGACAACGGCATCCTGATCGCCGGGGCTGCGTTGTCCCTGACCCAGAACGTTAACTTCGGCAGTGGCGCGCGGGTGAATGTCGAGGGCAAGACCTCGGCACTGGCAGGGAGCGTCATCGCGGTCAAGACCATCACGACGACCAGCGATTCCGAGGCGGGCGTCTATTATTACGGCGTCCCGGTCTTCGACGTCGTGCGGGCGACGGCAAACGATACCCAGTACGTATTGGGGTCATCGGGTGATTTGTACGTATCCCAGATCAGTGGAGACGACGTAACCGGTGACGGTTCACCGGCAAACCCGCTGAAAACTCTCCCCCGTGCCTTTACGGTGGCGGGCAGCGGCACCAGTCACGTGTGGGTGATGGACACGTTGACCTCGGATGCGGTGGCGACGGTACCGTCCGGCAAGAACATCACCGTGTCGACGATGGAGGGTCTGTCCGGTCCGGTTGCGGTGAATCGTCGCATCAGTCCCAGTCTGTATACGGGCGTGCTGTTCTCGGTGGCAAGCGGTGGCAGCCTGACGATTGAAAATCTGGCGATCAACGGCGGGTCGGGCGCAACGACGACCGACACCAACGCGCTGGTCTCGGTTGCAGGCGGTGCATTCACGCTGGGGACCGGCGGCAAGCTGATGGATAACAAGGCCGCAACGGCGGCACTGGTGCTGACCAATGCGACAGGCGGCTCGGTGACCATCAACGGCGGCGAGATCTCGAACAACCAGTCCGGCGAATCGGGCGGCGGTATCGCGATGGCGGGCGGTACGCTGACCTTGGTCAGCGGGCGTATCAGCAACAACACCGTGACGGCGGCGGTCACCGCTACGGGTGCGCGTTACGGCGGTGGTGTCTATGTGGGCGCCGGAACCGTCGTGATGTCGGGTGGTGAAATCAGTGGTAACACCGTGACCACCCAGGGCACGCGTGACGTGGCGGGTGCGGGTCTGTATATCGCAGGCGGCACCGTGACGGTGACCGGGGGACAAATCACGAACAACACGGCCACGTCGGCCACGTCGGCTGCGGCATACGGTGGCGGTCTGTACGTGGCGGCGGGATCCGTGATGCTGGGACAGGCATCAATCAGCGGCAACAGCGCAAAGACCGCCGGTGGCGGAATCTATCAGGCGGGAACCGCGACCATCAGCGCCGCCGGTACCACAATCAATACCAACAGCTCGCTGCGTGGTGCCGCGTTATATCTGGCTGCCGGTACGGCGTCGTTCGATTCGGCGACCTTGTCGGGTAACCAGGCTTTGGGCAGCGGTGCCCAGGGCGGCGCCATCTATCAGGCGACCGGTACCCTGACCGTGACCGAGGGCAGCGTGGCAAACAACGTCGCCTACAGCGACGGCGGCGGTCTGTATCTGGCTGCCGGAACGGCGACACTGGCGGGCACGTTCACCGGAAACACGGTGGTGTCCGGGTCGGGAACCGCCGTGCAGTTTGCAGGCGGCACCTTGCGGGTGTCGGGCGAGCCGCACATCGGGACCGATGGGCGCGACAACGGCATCAATATCGTCTCGTCGACGGCAAACATCAGTCAGGACGGCGACCTCAGCCGCGACAGTCGTGTGAATATCACCGCAAAGACCGGGGCTGCAATGAACACCCGTCTGGTGACAAAGTCCGGCGGCGCGGCAGTGACTGCCGCCGAGGCTGCCGTGTACAGTTACGAATCACGGCAATACCAGGTGGTCGTCGACGGCACGACGGCCTACAAGCTGGGAGCCGTGACGGCCCTGTACGTGGCATCCACCGGAAACGACACCCTGGGTCGCGGAACGGTCGATGATCCGCTGAAGACGCTGAACAAGGCCTTCAGCTTTGTGACTCCCGGAACTGCGGTGACCATATACGTGATGGATGACTTGACCATCACCGAATCGCTGACGATTCCGGATGGGTATAACGTGACGATTGCGAAACTGTCGTCTGCGACTGCGGACCCGGTTCTGAAACGTCGTAACAACTATGGCGGGAACTTCTTTGTGGTTGACGCGGGCGGCACGCTGACGCTGAAAGATCTGGTGCTGGACGGCAACAACACCCAGATTGTCGACACCGGCAGCCTGGTGGTGGTAAACGGGGATACAAGCTATACCACCAAAGATGCAAGCTTTACCATGACCGGTGGCGAGCTGCGCAACAATGCCTGCGCAGAGGCCGGCGGCGCGCTGCGCATCACCGGTGCCTGGAACGATTCCCTGCGTGATTCGACGGCGGAGGTTGTGCTGTCGGGCGTGCGTATCGCCGGAAACTCGACCGGGGTGTCGGGTACGACCGACGGCGGCGGAGCCATTTCGTCGACGGCGGCGGAACTGACCATCCGTAACGGCGTGATTACCGAAAACCGCGCCGAAAAGGGCTCGGCAATTTATTACAACGGTGGTATGTTGACGCTGGGCGGAGCCCCGCACATCGGGACCACCGATGACGATAACGGCATCTTTATCGCGTTGGCATCCGGCGTGGGTTATGCCAAAGGCGAGGCCGTGACCCTGGAGGGACAGGGCTTGTCCGCAGGTTCCCTGGTTGTGTTCGAGGACAAGACCGGTGCGATGGCGACATCCCTGATTGCGGTGAAACAGGCAGGCGACGCCAACCTGATCGAGGCGAGCTATTTCCGGTGGCAGAACGATTCGTATCGTCTGGTACGCGGAAACTCGTTGGAATATATGCTGGCATCCACCGATGACTATTACGTATCCGCCGACCACGGAAACGACGTCACCGGTAACGGCACCGTGACCGCACCCTATGCCACGGTTGCACGCGCCTTTGCGGCGGCCTTGGAAGACCACTACACCAACGTGCACATCATGGATAACGTGACCATGGCACAGGTCGCCCTGGTTCCGAACAAGCGCAACATCACCGTGCAGCGCTGGGTCGACGCCGACGACGAGGTCAGCGTTTCGCGCGCGACCACCTATCTGGGCAGCATGTTCCAGGTCGAAGACGGCGGTGTCCTGATGATGCGCGAGCTGACCATCGACGGACACGATGTCGCGAACTGTCAGCCCATCGTCTCCATCGCGGCGGACACGGGCGAGGGCGGCGGCACCGGTATGCTGATGGGCAGCACCATCACCG
Source organism: Actinomycetes bacterium (assembly GCA_031272275.1). Classification (GTDB taxonomy): domain Bacteria; phylum Actinomycetota; class Coriobacteriia; order WRKU01; family WQUG01; genus JAISUC01. Next base: position 94,955 of record JAISUC010000010.1, read on the forward strand.
GGGCAAACGGCACCATCGGTTGTGCCATCAACCTGGAGGGTGCAGGCTCGACCTTTACCATCGACTCGGGAACCATCGTCGAGAACCGTGGCGTGACCTCGGTTATCCAGGTCGGCGCCGGAGCGACACTGACCATCACCGGTGGTGAAATCGTCAGCAACACGGTGGCGACTTCCAGCAGCGCCGGTGTCGTGAACCTGTCCGGTACAGACAGCACCCGCGTGAATATCGCCGGTGGCCTGATGCGCAACAACGTGGGCTACAGCCTGCGTGTGGCGGCAGGCGAGGTCCACCTGTCCGGGGCTCCGCGTATCGTCAGCAACGGAAACTCCAGCGGGGTCTACTTAGCCAGCAACAAGTACCTGTGGCTGGACAGCAACCTGTCCGGGGTCGCGCACATCGACATTTCGAACAAGGCCGCAGCCGCCAAGGGATCGCAGATCGCGCGGCGCGTCAGCGGCTTTGCCAACGACAGCGAGGCCGGCTATTTCAACTGGGAGCCGGGCAATTACAGCATCATCCCGCAAAACGACACCAGCCTGTTCTACGTGCTGGGCAACCTGCGTGCTGCACTGACGGCGGCTGTCACCGACGGACAAACGAACCTGACGACCACGACAAAGATACGGCTTTCATTCACAGCGGACATACCGGACCTGACCGAGGCAGACATCGCACTCCTCCCTGAAATTGGAGGAGGAACGCCCCTGATTACCAAGGGCTCGCTGGTGAAAGTCGCGAACAGCACCGGAATTTACGACCTGACCATCAGCGGCGTGTGGGATGAAGGAAACACCATCACCGTGCTGGTCGCCAAAGACGACGTGAGCTTTACGAACGACCGTATCGAGGGCGTGGTGCTGCACACCGACACGCGCGGACCGGCGCAATTCGTGAATGCGGTGGCCGACGGTGTGGCAAACACCACGCAGACGACCAAAATCACGCTGACCTTCGACAAGGACCTGATCGGGGTTATGCCGGGCAAGTTCACCTTTGCGTCCGACGATTGCAATGCGGCGGCGATTACGGCGACCAATCTGGTGCGCATCGGCACCGGCGTCTATGAGCTGAGCATCAGCGGCGTGTGGGCGGAAGGCGACCGCCTGTCGGTGACCGTGGCGAATGACTTCGGCTATATTTTCTCGCCGGATACGCGCGTGGTGACGTTGCACACCAATGAGGTCTATGACAGCTTTGACCCGCCGCGCATCACCGCGATAACACCGGTGGTGATTCAGGTCGGCGGTAGCTTTAACCCCATGTGGGGGGTTGCGGCCTATGACCGCCAGGACGGGTATTTGACCGATCAGGTCGGGATGTTGGGGAGCGTGGTGACCACGGTTGCCGGCGTGTACACCGTGAGCTATTACGTGACCGACAGTGACAGCAACTATGCGACCGCGGCGCGTGTGGTGATCGTCCAGGACGGGACCATATTCGTCGGCGATAACTATGCGCTGCAGGCACGGAGCTTTGTGATTAAGTCGAGCGATGTCGCCAGTTCGTCTGCGGCGGCCGCCCGTAACCAGATTCTGTCGCGGTCCCAGGCGACCGTGTGGGATATCGCAACCGGGCTGCCCGCGAATGGGCTGCGCCGGGTGTTTGATGACGGCGGGTATTGTCCGACACCCCAGGTCTATGACATCACGCTGGACGTGATAGGCGAGCCCACGCTGGTGGGTAACATCAAGGCGCTGGTCGTGAACAACGACGAGGTCTACGAGGACCCGGGTGTTGCCGACAACCAGGGCAACCACTATGCGATTGCGGCGAACAACCTGACGGTCGACAAGACCACCGCCCAGGCGATACTGGCGAACAACAATCAGCTGGTGACCTTGATGGGTGCGACCGGTTGGCGGATTGCCGGCAACGGTAGCGGCTACACACAGGTTGCGGTGTCCCTGGTCGGGATGTCTCCTGCGATGACCGATGCCGAACCGAACACCTATCAGGTGACCTTCCGGGTCAACGCGCATCCGGCCACCCAGGTGACAGTGCTGCTGACCGTGCGTGACGAAAACGACAACGGCGGCGGCGGCAACAACGGCGGTGGTGGCGGCGGCGGTACGACGGATACACCGCCGGTGCTGACGGTGACGACCCCGATTACGCTGACCGTGGGTGACAGCTATGATCCGCGTTCAGGCGTGTCTGCGGTGGATGCCCAGGATGGCGACCTGACCGCGTCGGTGGTCTGGACCGGGGTCGTGAACACCTCGGTTGTGGGCACCTATACCGTGCAGTACTCGGTAACCGACAGCGCGGCACACACCGTGACCGCGTGGCGGACCGTGTATGTTCAGGCGGCCGGGGGTGGCGGCGGCAACAACGGCGGCGGCGGCGGTACGACCGATACGCTGCCGATACTGACGGTGTTGACCCCGATAACGCTGAACGTCGGCGACAGTTACGACCCGCGTTCGGGCGTGGCTGCCATCGATGCCGAGGACGGCAATATCACCGCCTGGGTCACCTGGATCGGGACGGTCAACACTTCGGTCGAAGGCACCTATACCGTGCTGTATTCGGTGACCGACAGCGCGGCACACACCGTGACCGCTTGGCGGACCGTGTATGTACAGGCGACCGGCGGTGGCGGTGGCAATAACGGCGGCGGTGGCGGGAATAACAACGGCGGCGGGACGGATACTCCCCCGACCTTGACCGTGCTGAGTCCGCTGACCCTGGTGGTCGGTGACAGCTATGACGCGCGGTTCGGTGTGGCTGCCTATGATGCGCAGGATGGCAACATTACGGCGCGTGTGAGCTGGCTGGGTAGCGTCAATACCTCGCGCGAGGGCACGTACACGGCGCTGTATTCGGTGGCCGATGACGGCGGACATGTGGTCACGGCGACGCGTGTGGTCTATGTGGTGGCCGACCCGAACGGCGGCAGCAGCGGTGGCGGAGGAGACAACGGCGGTGGCGGTGGAGACAACGGCGGCGGTGGTGGCGGCGGTACCGGTGGTACCGATACGCCGCCGGTGCTGACGGTGTATTCGCCGATACACCTGGTGGTCGGTGACAGCTATGATGCCCGGTTCGGGGTGGCGGCGCATGATGCGCAGGACGGCAACATCACCTCGCAGGTGATGTGGGTCGGGACCGTGAACACTTCGCACGAGGGCACCTATACCGCGCTGTATGCGGTGACCGACAGCGCCGGCCACATGGTGACTGCGACCCGTGTGGTGTATGTCGCGCCAAATCCGAACGGTGGTGGCGCCGGAACCGGTGGAAGCGGCGGCGGTTGCAGTGACGGTTGCACCGGGAATACCGGCAACGGGTCCGGCGGCGGCTGCAGTGATGGCTGCACCACCGACAACGGCGACGGCACCTGCAGCGGCGGCTGCACCGGTGGCGCTGGAACCGGTTCGGGCGGCGGCTGCAGTGCCGGCTGCACCGGCAACACCGGTAACGGCGGTACGGGTACCGGTAGCTGCGGTTGTGGCGGCAGCGGAACCGCCGGCAGCGGCACCGGCAGCGGTGGCTGCGGCGCTGCGGGATGCTGTGGACGGTGTGCTCCGGGTGGCTGCGGGAACGGAAACGGGACCGGCAGCGGTGGCAGTTCCGCCAATGCATCAGCCACGGCGAACGCGACCGTGAACAACACCGTCAATAACACGGTGAACAACAACACCGTGAACAACATCACGAATAACTACTACGGTACGGGGACTGGAACAAGCACAGGCACCGGGGCCGCGTCCACCCAGGCACTCGACTCGACCGAGGCGACCGGCACCGTTAAACCTGATGACGAACTGGACGGCCTGCCGATCGACCTGGATATTAAGGTCGGGGAATCGGCAACGCTGGGTGCGGTTCTCACCGCGCTGGTGTCGGTGGCAGCCGCAGTAGTCCTGTTGCCGCGCTTGCGCCGCAAGCAACAGGACCGCGTCCAATAGTAAACAGCGCACGTATCAAGAGAAAACCCCGCCCACCCGGCGGGGTTTTCTCTTGTATTGCCACGTGTTGCAAACGTATTGCTGCAAAACCCGCAGGTCCTGCGGTGACGCCGGGACGTGCTCCCCCGATTTTGTCAGCGTTTGACCCGGATGGTCCCCGACGCGCAGGTGACCTGCAGCGGTCCGTGTGCGCGTTCAACCGCGTCCAGCACCAGGTTCATCCCGATGGTGTCAGACGACATATGCCCTGCCACCATCAGGTTTATCCCCAGCTCCTCGGCCTTTTTGCGGTGCTCCTCGCCATAGTGCATCCCGACCACGGTTCCGACGCCCGCGGCCGCCATCCGCTCCAGCGCGGCTGTGGGGCCTTCGACTCCCCCGGTCATTTCAACTACGATTTTGCCGCAGCGCACCGACGGTTCGCCCTGAAACGCCAGCGGCCCGTATCCCTTTTTGGCAGCGTCCAGGTATTCCGGAATGTCCAGCAAAGCCAGCCGCAGGTCGTCCAGGGTGCGCGGTGCAGCCGCATCGATGTGCGCCTGCACGAACTGCTGCACGGAATTATCAGCGGGAGTATGACAGCTCATCAGCGGGATTCCCAACAGGCGACAGGCGTCTATCGGGCGGTAGTGATTGTACGGAGCGAAATCCCGGCGCGTCTTTGCGGCGTGCGGGCCGATCAGCGTGTCTGCGATGGATGCTGACACGCCGGTCGCAATCCACATGTCGGCCTGGACCGGCATGACCAGGTCGATGTTTGCCAGCCCCGGGCCGGACGGGTGGTGCGTCAGGATCAGGTCGATGGGTTCGCCGGCATCGCGCAGGTGTTGGGTTAACATGACCTCGCCCACCTCCATGTCGATGCCGACGATCAGCCCCTTTATTTCGGTGTCGGGGTCGCCCACGTTGATGCGCGTGTCGGCGTAGGGGTTGGATAGGCGTTCGGTGTCATAGACCTCGCGGTCGACGCCCGTCAGTTTGTCGTAGGCTGCCTGTTCGCGAGCCAGCGCGGCGTCGATTTCTGCGCGGGGGCGTGGGTCGGCGGCGATGCCCTGGTCGATGGCGGACTGATACAGTTCGCGGAGTTTCATGATGGTGTGTCCTCTCTGTGTGCGGTGCTGTGCGGTGTGGCGTATGCGTCGCGCGGTTGTGGGTTGCGCGGGCCTGTGCCTGTGCGGTGTGTGCCACAGCCAGCATACGCCACGGGCGGTGCGCTGGTCAACCGGTGGTCGAGGCGGTCACAAGGCGGTCAACCGGTGTCCGACGGAATGGGACGTGCTGAAAATGCTATGGTTCAATTGGGGGATGAACAACGGACAGCCGAAACAGAGCCGATGCAGGCCTTGCATATGAACGTTGCGGGGATTGATATCGCGGTGCAGCGTAAGCCCATCAAGCATATGCACCTGCGGGTCAATCCGCCGGCGGGTGCGGTGACGGTGTCAGCGCCGCTGTGGGTGGATGATGCCGAAATCGAGCGATTCGTGCACGCAAAGCTGCCGTGGCTGCGCAAACACCGGGAGCGGTATCGCGACGTCGTGCAGGCGGGTGAACGGCGCTATGAAACCGGCGAGACGCTGGATATCTGGGGCCGGCGCTACCGCCTGCAACTGCATCCGGGGCGGCGCTATGACTTAAGGCTGAGCGGAGACACGGCGGTGCTGACGGCACCTGCGGACAGCACCGCCGTCCGCCGTGAACAGTTCATGCGCGACTGGTATCGCGGGCAGCTGTCGGAGGCCATTGCGGACCGCTTGCCTCGTTGGCAGGCGGCGTGCGGTCTGTATTGCACGTCCTGGCGGTGCCGATATATGGTCAGTCGTTGGGGCAGCTGCACCACCGCGACCGGGGCTTTGCGATTCAGTCTGCGCCTGGCGGAACACCCGCCGGAATGTTTGGATTATGTCATCGTGCACGAACTGGCGCACCTGCGTGTCCCCAACCACGGTGCCGATTTCAGGGCGCTGATGGATCGCCTGATGCCCGACTGGCGCGTCCGTCGCGCACAACTACGCAACCGTTCATAAAGCACGCTATCTGCGCGACTCTCGTCGGTGCAATTGCCCGCAGCTGCACGCGCACCCGGTGAATGTGCGCGTCAGTTTCTCCTATACATATAACAGTTGTGAATGCCCTACCCCTTTCTGCTGGTATCATAGGGAGACAACCGGAAGGGGGAGTAATCCTGTTTGGGGAGATCATCACATATTTCGCCGACAACGGCGGCGAATACATGACGGCACTGGGTGAACATTTACTGATAACCGCCAGCGCGGTCTTGGTCGCCTGTGCCATCGGCATCCCCGCGGGTATCCTCTGCTGCAAAAACCGCGTCGTGCGCACCTTTGTCACCGGCATTTTCTCGACCCTGCGCATCGTGCCGTCGCTCGCGGTCTTGTTCCTGTGCATCTCGCTGATCGGCACGGGGCTGTGGCCTGCCGTCGTCGCGTTGACCCTGCTGGCCATCCCGCCGTTGCTGATTAACACGACACTGGGCTTTTCGGGTATCGATCCGGCCGTCATTGAAACGGCGCACGGCATGGGTATGGGGCGAACGCGGACGTTCTGGCAGGTAAAACTACCCCTCGCGCTCCCTCTGGTTTTCACGGGTTTCAAAACCGCAACCATCGAGGTCATCGCATCGGCCACGCTGGGCGCATACATCGGCGCCGGCGGACTGGGCACCATCATTTACACGGGGCTGGGTCTGATGCGAAACGACCTGTTGGTCATCGGCGGCGCGTCGGTGGCGGCACTGTCAATCATCAGCGGACTGATCATCAGCCGCGCCGAACAGCTGGTATTACCCTGGCGAAACGTTCACCAGGTCGGATAGGCGACAAACGGGGGAGTATAAACCCCGCAGCGTCGTGGAAACAGAAGGAAGGTAGGTATTTGTAATGGAAGCACTCTCGAAAGCCCTGAGCAAGCGCAAGCAGCTGTTGCTGATTTTGTGCGCTTTGGTGTTGGTGGTCGGGTTGGTTGCCTGCTCTAAATCCAACACGGCGACGACATCGAACGGCGACGACACCACGCAGACGGCCGAGAAAACTCCGGTCAAGGTCGGGTCCAAGGACTTCACCGAGAACCTGATTGTCGGCGAGCTGTATGCGTTGGCGCTGGAAGACCACGGGATTCCGGTGACGCGCACGCTGAACCTGGCGGGCAGCGCCATCCCCGAGGCACAGGTCAAAGGAGACGTCGACCTGTATCCGCAGTACACGGGCACCGGGCTGCTGTCAATTCTGCAGTTGCCGATGGAGACCGACCCGCAAAAGGTCTATGACACCGTCAAGGAACAGTTCAAGGAAAAGTGGAACATCATCTGGCTGGATATGGCACCGGCAAACGACGGGCAGGGTCTGGTCGTGACCAAGGAAATCAGTGACAAATACGGTATCAAAACCATCAGTGATTTCCAGGCACATGCCGACAAGATCCGTTTCGCGTCACAGGGTGAGTTCGACCATCGCGAGGACGGCATTCCGCGTCTGGAAGAGATCTACGGACCGCTGAAGTTCAAGTCGTCAAAGATCTATGACAACGCGCTGAAGTATGAAATCCTGAAAGAGGGCAAGGCCGACGCCGCCCCCGCGTACACGACCGAGGGTCAGCTGGTCGAGCCCGAGTTCGTGCTGTTGGAGGATGACAAGCGCGCCTGGCCGCCGTACAACCTGGCACCGGTCGTGCGCGGAGAGGTGCTGGAGGCCTATCCGGAAATCGCCGATTTGCTGAACAAAATCGACAAGGACCTGACCACCGAAAAGGTCACCGAGCTGAACTACAAGGTCGCCGTCGGCGGTGAAGAGTACGAAGAGGTCGCGGCAGCCTATTACGATTCGATCAAGGCGAATCTGTAGTCGCGTCAGTCGGCAAGCGTTTGCGCCCACGCGCAAACGCAGACGCAGCACAGACGCGAACCAACCCGGGGACCGGACAGGCGGACAGACTGATGACGGTTGCAATCGAGTTCCAGGACGTCACGAAACGCTTTCCCAAGGCGAGTTATGATGCCGTGGACCACGTCAGCCTGACGGTTGACGCAGGCGAGCTGATCACCATCGTCGGTACATCGGGCAGCGGTAAGACCACGCTGATGAAGATGGTAAACCGCCTGTACGAACCCACTTCGGGACGCATATTGTTGGACGGGGTCGACGTTATGTCCGTCGACCCCGTCAAATTGCGCCACGGTATCGGCTATGTGATTCAGCAAATCGGGCTGTTTCCGCATATGACGATCGCCGAAAACATCGCGGTGGTGCCGAAAATACTCAAATGGGATAAAGCACGCATCACCGCACGCGTCGAACAGCTGTTGACGATGGTCCGGCTGGACCCGGCGGAGTTCGCGAAACGCTATCCGGCGGAACTGTCCGGCGGCCAGCAACAGCGCGTCGGCCTGGCACGCGCGATGGCCGTGGACCCGGCATACATGCTGCTGGACGAGCCCTTCGGGGCGATTGATGCGATCACCCGCGCGGGGCTGCAAGACGAGCTGCTGCGCATCCACGCCGAACACGCGCGGACCTATCTGTTTGTGACCCATGACATCCGCGAGGCCTTTAAGCTGGGCAACCGCGTGCTGATTATGCACGACGGGCGCGTCCAGCAGTTTGCGACGCCGGCTGAAATCGAACGACAACCGGCAAACGACTTCGTGGTCGAGCTGCTGCAAACGGCCGAGGAATCCATCTGATGCTGGCATACTGGGTGCGCTATCACGAAAAGCTGACCACGGCGCTGCTGCAACACCTGCGCCTGTTGGGCATCGTGCTGGCGATATCCATTGTGATTGCGGCTGTGCTGACGCTGCTGATTTCGTCGAACCGCCGCCTATCAAACGCGGTGGTCGGGCTGTTCAGCGCGCTGTATTCGGTGCCCAGCTTGGCGTTTTTTGCGCTGCTGATACCGATTACCGGCATCGGCCTGGACACGGCGGTCATCGTGCTGGTTATTTACAATCAGTACCTGCTGGTGCGCAATTTCCTGGCGGGGCTGGACTCGGTCGATCCGGCGCTGATCGAGGCGGCGCGCGGCATGGGCATGACGCCTGTGCAGATACTGCTGCGCATCAAACTCCCCTTGGCATTCCCCGTCATCATGGCGGGCATCCACCTGGCGGTGATTTCCACCATCGGCATCGGAACGATCGCCTCGGTCATAGACGCGGGCGGATTGGGAGTGATTCTGTTCGACGGGTTGCGTACCCAAAAAATCGTGAAACTCTTATGGGGAACGGTGCTGTCCGCAGGTTTGGCGATTTCTGCGAACGCGCTGTTGTCGGGCATCGAACACTTAGCGCGTAAACGCCTTCACTTCAGCTGACTGCGTGTTTCATAACGGGGGCGTTGCGTAAACGGGGGCATTGCGCACGATTTCTTCGACGAACCAGGCCGGTCCCTCATAGTATAGGTAGCTCTGCCGTCCGGCGATTTCCACCAGATAGCGCATCCCCTTGCCGCCGACCTTCAATGACGCGGCGGGCCTGCGGTCCAGCACGCGGTCGATGTGATAGCGCTTGCCCTCGTCCCAAAACACGTCGGTCGGTGTCACCGCGCCCTCGACGGACGTCACCGACGCCACCTGTACGTAGCGTTTCACGCGTCCCGCCACCCCGCGCATCATGATTGAAAGAACCCCACCGGATGCACGACGTTATCGCGCTTGATATCCACGTTTGACATCTGCGCATCACCCAGCTCGCAGGCACGGCGCAGACTGGTGTTCCCGAAACGCCGTCTGGCCTGGTCGACCACAAACTCCAGCCGCTCGGTCCGAATGCGGCGCTCCTCGTCACAAAACAGGTCGGTCTGTGTCGCCACCGACATCGGCTGCAGGTTAATCGCGCGCAGACCCAGACTGCGGATGGCGCGTGTGCCCTGCAGCCGCCTGTCCGGGTCACTGTCGAACCCCTCGTTTGCCGCCACCAGATTCCAGGCACCGTCGGCCAGTTCGCCCGTCAGCAGCGTCGGCAGCCGCAGCTGTGCCTGGCGCTCGTACCATTCCAGATCCCCGTTGCGGACCGTCACCGCAATGCCGCGCGCCCGCAGGCGCAGCTCGCGCAGGCGTTGTGCCACGCTTTCCGCCAACAGGTACAGTAACAGGCGCACCTCGCGCGCATCGTGCAGGTCATGCGGGGCGGTCAGCCCGTTACCGACCGATTTGACCGCATAGTCGACGGTGCTGCTGTCGGCATCCAGCACGCGCACCGGCGTGGCGTCCTCGCCACGCGCGAAACCGTGCAGGATGCTCCCCATTTTGCCCAGCATGCCGCGCAGCATCCCGGCAGGGGCGGTCGCGATGTCGCCGATGGTCAGGATGCCTGCGCGCGCCAGTTTGCGCCGGGTGGCGCGACCCACGTACAGCAGGTCGCCTGCGGGTGCGCGCCAAACCAGATCGCGATAGTTTTCGCGGGTTATCGGCGTGATGGCGTCGGGTTTTTTGTAGTCGCTGCCGAATTTCGCAAAGATCTTGTTCCAGGACACGCCGATCGACACGGTGACGCCCAACTCGGCCTTGATGCGCTCGCTGATTTCGCGGGCAATCATCCGGCCGGCATAGGCGTGCCCGCCGAACAGCCCGGCCGACCCGGTGACATCCAACCAAGCTTCGTCCGGACCAAAGGGCTCGACCCGGTCGGTGTAGTCATAGTAAATCGCCCGCGCCTCGCGCGAATAGCGCATGTACAGGCGATAATCCGGAGGCAAGGTGACCAGCCCCGGACATTTGCGCCGCGCGGTCCACAGCGTGTCGCCGGTCTTGATACCTGCGGCTTTGGCCAGCAAGTTTTTTGCCAGCACGATGCCGTGGCGCAGTTCTTCGTGGCCGCCTACCACTACCGGCCGGCTGCGCAGTTCCGGGCGACGGAAACATTCGACCGCCGCGTAAAAGCAGTTCATATCGGCGTGCAGTATGATACGGTCGTCGCCGCGGCTGTCACAGCGGTCGTCGTCGCAACTGCCTGCGTGGCCATCGCGGCAGCCGGTGGCGGGGCGGGTGTTCTGTCTGTCACATCGGTACATGCGTTCGTAGTATAAACGAACGCACGGACATTTGCAAAGCAAGGGAAATGGGCGAACATAGGCGAGCACGTCCCGCACATCGCACACCCCGCAGCCGCGCACAGATAGCCGCGCGCGCCGGGACGTACTCCCCCAATTCGCCTTGCGTTACAATAGGCTGGTATGAATTGCGCGCCGGCCGCGCCGGTTGGTGGTGACTGCGACTGCGGTTGTGTGCCACCGTTACGGGCGTCTGCGACATGCAGCGCAAACAGGGAAGTGCCGTCTCACACCCGTCCGGGGAGGGGATTTGATGAGCCGTATTACCGATACCGTCGAAAAACTGACGACCGTTATAGGGCCCAGGCCGGTGGCATCCGACACCGAACGCACAGCAGCCGAATGGCTGTACGATCGGTTCAAGGCAACCGGGCTGGCCGCTGAAATCCAAGACTTCATCGCCGTGCGCTCGGTTGCGACCGCACGTATCATTTCGGGATTGGTGTGCTGTGCGGCGGTGGCTGCCATCGGCACGAAATTCATGATCCGCTATTACGCCCTGCAGTGGACCTGCTGGTTGGTGCTGGCGATCGTTGCCGTGTTGCTGGTGCTGGATATGCTGGGCAAACGCGGGCTGGCGGGAATGCTGACCAAAGGTCCCAGCCAAAACGTCATCGCGCGCCATGTCCCCCAGGGCTTCAGCCCGGGCACGGCTCCCCAGCGCATCGTGCTGGTCGCACATTACGACACCGGGCTGGCCAGTCCGCTGACCGCCGAATCCGTCGCATTTCTGCAGCGTCCGCTGTCACTGGCGGCAAACCTGATTACGGCGATCGCGCCGCTGTATACGCTGGCGATCATCTTTTTGCGCAAAGCTGCCACGGTGCAGCACTGGGTCTGGATTGTCGGTATGGTCATCACCATCATTCCGTTGCTGCTGGCATTAAACGAACTGTTTGCGAAACTGTTCAAGCGCTTTTCTCCGGGGGCGAATAACAATGCCAGCGGGGTCGCCGCGATGCTGGCGGTTGCAGAACGGCTGACCGGGGTCGACCCGGATTCGGCTGACGACCGTAAGGCGCGCACGTCCGGCGTGGATGCCCCGCCCGCTCCGCCGGTGGTGTCCACCGGTGGTGGTGACACACGGGGCGAGGAGTATGTCGGACGCCACGCGCGCGGTGGTGGCGGTACCGGTCCCCAGCCGGTCGATTTCGCCCAGCTGGAGGCGGCGACACAAAGTGGTCCCATCCAGCGCGATATGCGCGAGGCACAGATCCTGAGCTTCGAGACCGTGGAGTTCGGGCAGCTGGATACCTCGGCGCCTCCTGTGCGCCCGATGGTCAGCCGTCGCGGCCAGACCGGATCGCTGCGCCCGGTGGGCGGCACCGGTTCTTTACGCCCGGTTACGGCAGACCCTCAGGACACGCTGGCGTTTTCGCCGATTGACGACTATGACGCCAGTTCGACCTTTGCAGAGGTTCCCGCGACCAGTGACGTGTTGCTGGATGCCGACATTGTGGGCACACCGGTCGATGTCGAGGGACTGAGCGGCGCGCACGGGTTCGGTGACGATACCGGACGAGCGGCGCGCAGGTCCGGCCGCGAAAAGGGCGGTTTGTTCGGGCGCTTGCGTGATCGTAAGGGCGCGAAACAGTCGCGGGGCGGTCGCGGTGCAGGGCAGACGGCAGACGACGATCCGTCGAACTGGTTGGGTCTGGACCATGATTTCAATGCGCGGACCGAGGGTGCAAAAATCGGCAGTTGGGATAACTTCGGCGGCGACGATGATGCGGACGGCTTTGCCTGGAAGGGCGGTCGCGCGGCAGGTGACGTCATCGAGGATGGTGATTATGCGGCGATCGAGGCGGCGCGCATTAGGCGTCGTGTTGCCGAGAACTATGATATGAACATGGCGGAAAAAGAGGTGTGGTTCGTGGCGACCGGGGCGTCGTTTTCCGCCAACGCCGGCATGAAAGAGTTCATTGGCGCCAATGCCGATGCGCTGCGTGGGGCGCTGATCGTGAACCTGCAGGCCTTGGGAGCCGGTGACCTGTACTGGACGACCAAGGAACGGGCAGCCGGAACGCACGCGACCTCGGCGCGCCTGACCAGTCTGGCACGTCGCGTGTCACGCGAAACCGAGACGCGCATCAAGGCGTTGCGGACGCGCTCGCCGCGCACCGATGCCGCACTGGCACTGGCAGCCGGTTTTCGTGCGATGAGCATCATGCGCCTGACGGCAAAGGGGGTTCCGTTCGCGTGGACCAGCCCACAGGATACGGCGGCGCGTATTGATGCGTCGGCGATTGAAGAGGCGGCCGGGTTCGTGTCGGCGCTGATTCACGAGGCATAGGGTCGATCGCGCGGATGGGGATGTGTCGCAATGCCGCAGAGCCTCAGGTGAACTAGGATGTCATTCGGACAGTTCAGCGCGCGGTTCCGTCGGTCGTTTGCCGCATCTGCGCGCGAGCAACTGTCCCGCGACGACGTCGAGGCCCTGCGCGACAATCAGCGCCGCGTCGCGCTGATTATCAACGCGCGTTGGCTGATCATCTGTGTGTTCGTGGCGTTTTCGTTGTGTGGGGCATGCGTGTATTTGACGCGACTGGGTTTTCGCGAAACGGTGTCACAGATGGTGGTGCCGGTCAATGCACTGATTTTTGTGATTATCTATAACTTCATCTTTATGCGCATCAACCGACAGCTGGCGACCTTTTCTGTCGCCAATATCATGCAGTTGGTGCTGGACGTGTTGGTGGTGGCGGTACTGGTCTATTATTCCGGCGGGCTGGATTCCTGGTTCTGGTCGGTGTATTTGCTGATACTGGTCGCCGCGGCGCTGATGTTGCGCCAACGTGCCGAGATCTGGGTGCTGGCGCTGTTTATGTGCCTGGTGCTGATGATGGTCGAATGGGCGGAGTTCTATCGGATGCTGGGCCCGGCAGGTGCTGCAACGCACCAGCTGACGACGACGTTCGGGTTGGATGTGGGCGGCCTGCGTTGGGCGATGCTGCGTACCCTGTGGCAGATGTTTATGATATTGGGAACGGCATTGATTGCATCAAACGGCGTCGCCTGGTTGGTGCAGTTGGTCTCCGATCGGCGCGGGTCGGGACTGACCGATACGCGCACGGGGCTGTATTCCCGCGCGTATTTTATGCGTTGTTTGGATATCGAGGCGCTGCGCGCCCTGCGCGACGGGCGCCCGCTGCACTTGCTGTTGATTGACATCGATCATCTGGATGCCGTCAATGCGCGGTTCGGCATCGAACGGGGCGACGCCGCCATATCGGCGGTGGCGGAGGTCCTGCAGCGCGAACTGGTGCGGTTCGACCACGGCGGACCGTCGGTCAATGCGCTGGCGCGGATTTCGGGGGAGGAGTTCGGTCTGCTGTTGGTTGAACAGACCGGGGGCAGTCTACCGGAAATCAGCCCCCGACAGGTCATCGGTTTGGGTGAGCGTATGCGCGAGGCCATCGGTGCCATCGACCTGGAGGGCTTGTCCATCACTGCGAGCATCGGGGTGGCGGCACTGCCGATGGATGCGCTGGATGCCGACGAACTGTTGCAACGTGCCGACGAGTCACTGATGGCCGCATTGGATGGGGGCGGAAACTGTGTCTGCGTGCCGCCGTCACGTACCTTTGCGACCGGGCGCGGTATCGGGGGGCTGTGATGTACGGGGGGACACTATGAAACGCGCGGGCTCGGTAGTGCTGACCGTTCTGATCGCGATCTGCCTGTTGGTTGCCTGTGTGGGGGCGTCACTGGCGATTGTCTGTGCCGACCCGATTGCACTGCGGGTGGTGGCGTCCGTGCACCCCGAATGGGATGATCAACAGCAATCCGTCGCACGCGCGATTTCGCGTACGACGCTGCGTTATGTGGCCGCTCTGCCCTTTGGTGGAACCGCACAGGCGCCCAGGGTGAATCGGGATACGCTGGATGTGTTCAGCGATGCGGACGAATCCGGACAGGGCGGCACCGCTGTCGCGCCCTATACGACCGACGAACTGGCGCATCTGCGCGATGTCCGCGTGACTTTCGGCGCGGTGTTCGGATTGGCGCTGGGGGCGGCGGTGGTCGCGGTGATTCTGGTTGCGTTGTGGGTTCGCCGTGCGACGGGCAGGCGCGCACTGTTTGTCGGCGGTATCGTCACGATGGCGGTCCCGGCGCTGATTGCGCTGGCTTTGGGCGTGGCCTTCGATTGGTTTTTCGAGCTGTTTCATCGGGTACTGTACCCGCAGGGCAACTGGCAGTTTGCCGGCGATTCGCTGTTAATAACGCTGTTTCCCGCTGACTATTGGTCCACGATGGGAATGATTTGGATGGGCGTGCTGTTCGTACTGGGTGCGCTGCTGTTCGTGTGGGGCCTGTTGCTGGTGCTGCGCCATCGCCGGCGTGCCTCGGTCTGACGCACGCGCGGGGACGCACTTCCCCTATCGCGCACCGTCGTGCTAATTATAGGGAAAAATCGTAAAGTAGACTATGGAAAAATCGTTAAGTAGACCACGTGTTTGTGGGGGATGGGGGATGGAGCGGGCGACGGGACTCGAACCCGCAACAACCAGCTTGGGAAGCTGGTGCTCTACCATTGAACTACGCCCGCTCGCAGGTCTTTCAAGGATACAATAAAATGCATGGACAATGCCACCACTTTCACAAACACGTTTGCCGATACTTTTGCGGGCAATTGCACGGTGCTGATCGGGCATGCGGGCGTCGGCAAAACGAACCTGGCGCTGAACCTGGCGCTGGCAGCCGCCGGCGCGCAGCGGCCTGTACTGCTGGTCGACCTGGATATCGTGAACCCGTATTTTCGGTCCTCGGATTTCGCGCAGCTGATTGAGTCCCACCCGGCGGGCCGCTTCATCGAACTGATTGCCCCGACCTTTGCAGGCACCACCCTGGAAGCCCCCTCGCTTCCTGCGAGCATCGATCGCGCCTTTGAGCCGGGCGAGACACGCGTGATCATCGACGTCGGTGGTGACGATGACGGCGCGACCGTGCTGGGCAGGTATCGCGACCGGCTGGCGGTACGCATGGCGCAGCCTGTAGCCGATGCCGCCGTCCTGTATGTGGTCAACTGTTACCGCAACCTGACGCCCGATCCGCACGCCGCCGCAGCGTATCTGCATGACATACAGGACGCATCCGGCATCCTCGCGACCGGGCTGGTCAACAACTCGCACCTGCAGGACGCGACCGACCTGGACACGATCGCCGCCGGTCTGGATTTTGCGCAACGCACGGCACAGCTGACCGGACTGCCGCTGGTTGCGACCTGTGTGCCCCGACAGCTGTTGGCGGCAGTACAGGCCGACGCGCGCTTCGCCGACGTCGCGCAGGTCTTGCTCCCCTTGGACCGCCTGGTCACGACGGTGTGGGAACGCGACTGATGACTGCCGGCCGCACACGCCCCGTCGCGTCGTTACCCGACCACGACGCCGACGCCGCACCCGCGACCGCACCCGCCCCGCTGTCCGTCGCCGAAACCGATGCCTTCATCGACCGTGTGCTGGACGCCGGCGCGCGACTGTACCGCGACTTTCCTTGGCGCGACACCACCGACCCCTACGCCGTGCTGCTGTCCGAAGTCATGTTGCAGCAAACCCAAACCGTGCGCGTGCTGAAACACTACCCGCGCTGGCTGCGGCGATTCCCCACCATCGACGCGGTGGCGGCTGCGGCGACCGCCGACGTCCTGGACGCTTGGCAGGGCCTGGGATACAACCGGCGGGGGCTGGCCTTCAAACGGCTGGCAGACATCGTCAGCGACCAATACGGGGGAGTATTACCCGACACGTCTGCCGAACTGCAGGCATTGCCGGGCGTCGGGCCCGCCACGGCGGCAGGTGTCCTGGCGTTTGCCTGGGACCGGCACGCGCCGTATCTGGAAACCAACGTACGCAGCGTCCTGTTGCACGAACTGTGTCCGGATCGCGACGCGGTGCCTGACCGCGAGCTGCGCGGGCTGCTGGATGCGTGTTGTGCACGGGCGGCGGCGCGCGCCATCAGTGCGCGGACTTGGAACTATGCGCTGCTGGATTACGGCGCGCACCTGAAACGCACGCTGCCGAACCCGTCGCGCCGCAGCCGACACCACACGCGTCAATCACCGTATCAGGGCTCGAACCGCCAGAAACGCGCGCGCCTGTTGGCGGCGGTGCTGGCTGAGCCGGGCGCGACCGCCGCACACTATGCGCAGGTCTGTCAGCTGGACGGGGAAGTCACCGCAGCCGTACTGGCGGAACTTTGCGCCGAGGGCTTTTTGGCCGAACACGCCGGCCGCTACAGCGTCTAGCACCCGGCCCCCGCTCCCGGCCCCTACTTCACCTTGATTTTCTTGACCGAGCTGGTCTTGGTGTTGAACAGCTCTTTGTATTCGTACATCGGCGTCAACTTGACCTTGATTTTGTGCGTGCCCTTCTTCAGCTTCTTCGGCAGATAATACGTCGCCTGACCACCGGTCTTCACCGTGATGTTCTTCAAGACCTTTTTACCGTCATAGATGGTCAGCTTGCCCTTGGTCGCCTTGCCCAGCTTGATGGTCATTTTGACCTGGGTCTTTTTATACTTCTGGCTGGACTTTGAATACTTCACCGTCAGCGTCGGGGTCTGCTTGACGCCCGTTACCGTGAATACCGGGGATGCGCCACCGCTGACGTACGCAGTCGGTGCCACATACAGCCGGTAGCTCGTCTTTGCGGCGGTCGGCTGCTGAATCTTGATTTCCAGCGCCTGGACGTTAGACGAATAGCTGGAATAGGTCGAACGTGTCGCTATAGTCACCCATTTCCCGCCGTCCAGCCGTTGCAGCAATACGTCGCCGTCACCTTCGAAATCCGGCCAGGTGACACTTACGGTTTTCTTCAGCTCGAAATAGGCGGTGTTCGTGATGTACAGATAGGTCGTCGCGTAATAGGTGCCCACATGCTGGACGCTCCCGATGGTGAATGTCGTCGGCATCCGCGTCACGTTCACCGTGAAGTTTGCGCTCGACGATTCCTCGTACGCCACGCCATTATAGTTGTGCGCTTCGACCACCAGCTTAAAGGTATAGGTGCCCGACGGCAGTTCGTCATAGTTACTGTCCAGGATGTCGATGGCATCGGTGATGGCACCCCCCAGCGTGCCAGAGAAATACGCGTGCGAATCAACTTTTTCCCAGCCGCCCCCGGCCAGCATCTTGTAGGGCTGAATATACACAGTACGGCCGCTATATGTAGCGTTGGGGACTGCAGCGATGGTAAACGGTACCTTGATGGCGGGCTTGACCGCAGGCACCGTAAACGTGGTGCTCCCCGTCAAGGTGATCGCAGGTCCTGTCACCGCCGCCGCCAGTGCGGGCAACACCAGCAGCAGGCACACCGCGCATGCCACCACCACTCCGATTCTCAGCTTTCCGGTTTTGATGTTCATGGACTCCTCCTCTTGGTTTACCGGTGCTCCCCGTGCGTGCGCATGTGCGTCCCCGCCGGTTTGCACGCGTTTTCTGTGCCACCCACAGCGCCGGTTCCTCGCACACCGACAACTGGTTACGCTGATTCTCATTATAGGGAATTAGGATGATTTTGGTTGACTATTTTGGTACTTACAGCAGGAATTCCCTACCGGTTCCCAATGAATCGGGGGAGCACGTCCCGCACCCTACACGACCCGGCGTCGGGACGCACTCCCCCCCGTGAAAGTGGTATAGGAGAATAGGCCGTTCGGGGATTTCGGGGTTGAAACACCGGGGGGCACTGTCGTATAATCTGATAGTGGCATTCGCCCCCTGAGGGCAGATGAGAAAGCGAAAAAACAATTAAAAAAAGCGAAAAAGTTTGAAAACGGGCTTGACTGTAAAGTACCTTTATAGTATATGATGGAATTCGCAGGGTTTCCCCCTTTTCCCGCTATCGTTTGGACGCGAGCCGGTTGTGGGCCGGACGCGAGCTGCAGTCACGTTCCGACTGTGAACTGTGCGGTGCGAGGTGGGCGGTTACAGTTGGTGGACAATGTGCCGATACAGGAGTTACGAGAAGAGGAATCGAGGCAGTACGAATGCGTTGCGTGTGGGAAAAAGTGACGATGAAGATGCGTGGTGTCCGGGCGGCGCTGTGTGGCGTGCAGACCGTGTCAGCTGCGTCATCGGTGGTCAACGTGCCGTATCCCGCGCTGGTTCGCCCGGTGTTCGAAAAGATACCGGCGACCTCCGATCTCCCGACAAACACCCCGGGGACTGTTCCCGGTTCAGATACTTCCCATACCCCTGCGGATCCCCAGGGTCCCTCGACTCCCGGTACGCCGGCACAGCCCGGCAGACCACGGACAATCCGCAGCATCCCACTGACACCTCGGGTACGCACGTGAAGAAGCAGGTGAAGTCGTCTGCAAAGGCCCATACCTCTGTGCCCTCGCATTATTATCCGAATACCGGCGATGCCGGTGGATACACCCTTCTCCTCGGGCTGATTGCAGCATCGTTCTTTGCGATTGCGACCGTGGTTATTGCCGGACGGTCAGGACGGCGCCAACCCTCAGGCGCGCACCGCCGGTGAGCTTTTGAGGGAGCAGGACAGGCGGGATTAAGGCGTTTTTCTTCTTCATGGGCGCCTTATCCCCTCTGTCCCACCCTCGCTTTCTTTGGGCTACGCTTTCTCCGTGCTAATTATTCCCCCGCGGCACGCTCCAGACTGAACGGCGTGTAATAGCAGCCCGTCGCCACATACCCGCCGCTGCCGTCCAACACATCCAACCCCAACTCGTCGCTGCTTTCCGTGTCACCGGCGACCTCGCTGTATTCCTGCGAATAAGTCACCAGCGTTGTATCGTCGGCAAAATACGCCGTGCTGGGCATCAGAGCCACACCCTCGGCGCTCGCTACCGGTACCTCCCAAGTCTGGCTGTTCCAGAAGTCATAGACCGCATACGAATAGCTTTCATATTCGCCGTAAATATCCGGCGAACCGATTCCCGCGTAATACAGCATCATGCCGCCGCGCAACTGGGCATCGCCCCAATCGGGCGCGTTCTCATAGGCGGGGTCGAATGCCTGGATGTCGCCGGACACCGTGTCGGCACTGTCCCATACATAAAAGTTCTGGACCGCCACACCCGCACTGGCAGCCAACTCGTCTTCGGTCAGCTCGTCCTCGGATGCCACGATGCTCTCGTCCTGGTCGGGCTCGATAGTTTCCAGCATCACGACACGCCCGTCCCCGGCACCGATGACGCTTGCAAAGCCGCCGGTGAACTCGCCGATTTCTTCGACCGCCTTGCCGCCGATCGCCCACCGGTTCAAGACATTCACGACCGCCGTGCTCTCGACGCTGGCCGCACCGGCGGTTCCTTCGGCACTCTCGGCTGCCACCTCGCGATAGCTCATCCAGTACAGTGCACCGTCCATCGCAAACAACTTGCTGTCCGCGTCCGCCACGGTCGCCAGCTGCGACAACTTCCCGCTGACGGTGTCATACGCGACTAGCTGGGCGTCATCCACCCAGTCCAACGGATTCTCGCCCGTCACCGCATCTTCGTCTTCGGGCACATCCGCCACCAGCGCATATATGACGTCTCCTACCGCCGCCGGCCGCCCCAGCTCCGACGCGTCCAGCCCTTCGACCTCGACCGTCTGAAAACTGTCCGGACCCGCAGCCGGGTCCCCTATCACCAGCGCGCTTTCCGCAACGTCCAGCGCCTCGTCCACCAGCGCCAGTTTCCCGTTTGCCAGCGGCATCAGGTCGTGTACCCACACCGACGCTTCGTCGGCAAACTGCGAGGAATAGACCGTCTGTGCCGCGCCCAACCCGCGATCGTCGCCGGCTGCCATCACCACCAGGTTGGTCAGGTTGTCGCTGTTCGTCCCGTCGTTTACGGCAAAAAACGCCGCATCGGTTGTTGTCGCGGACCCGTACACGTCCAGATACGGCACCGCCGAAGCCTCCGCCGACGCTGTAATCGTCACAGGTCCGGTTGCTTTTCCGCCCTCGGCTCCGCCCTCGGCGCCCTTGTTGCCCCGGCAACCCGCCATCAACAGCACGGCCGGCACCAGCACCGCCATCATCATCAATCCCACTCTGCGTTTCATCGTCAATCCTTCCGCTTTCGCGCCAATCGGTCTGCCACACAGCATAGCAAACGCAGGACAACCCAGCAGGAAAAACACAATTGGGGGAGTACGTCCCGGCGTCTGTCTCATCATGTAACAAGTGTCAAGCTTGCCACAGTTACCAAGGGTTGTTAGACGAAACTGTTACACGCTGCTACAGTTGAATACAGATAATCTGTATTTCGAAAGGAAGTTTCTATGTCAACGTCAGCAAAAAGACAGGGTTACTATGGCTGGACCATCGTGTTTTGCGCCTTTGTCGTCGTGTTTCTCAGTTTCTCGATTCGCGGCGCTTTCAGCGCATTTCTGACCCCGATGACCAAAGAACTGGACTGGTCGACCTCGACTGTTTCAGCCGGTTATTCGATATTCATCTGCGTCTATGGCGTGACCGCGTTTTTTGCAGGCGCCATGATGGACCGCTTCGGGCCCAAGCCGGTCTTTATCGTGCACGGCTGCCTGTTGGGTTTGGGGCTGTTCCTCTCCAGCTTTTCGCGTTTTCCTTGGCAGTACTATCTGACCTATGGTGTGTTGTCCGGTATCGGGGCCGGTGCTTTGTTTTCGCCCCCGATGGCATTGGTGCGTAAATGGTTCATCAAAGGACTGGGGCGTGCGACCGGGACGGCGACGGCTGCCTGTGGTTTGGGATTCGGTCTGGCGCCGATTGCCGCGATGTACCTGATCAAGGGACTGTCTTGGCATGACGCCATGCGCATTCTGGGTGTCATTTTGGCGGTGGGCGTCGTGCTGGTGGCACTGTTGACCAAGCCGAACCCCGAATCCATCGGGCTGCATCCGCCCGGATGGGAAGAGGCTCAGGCGGCGGCAAAAGACAACGCGGCAGGGGCGGACTATTCCTTTACTTTGGCAGGTGCCTTTCGCACCGCCACCTTTTGGTTGCTGATCATAGCCTACATTTTCCAGAACTTCAGCGAGTTCGTGTTCCAATCGCAGTCCCTGAACTATGCCACCACCGAGCTGGGATTCGAGCGAGTGACTTCCACCTATATCTATGCGCTGGCGGGACTGGTCTATATGTGTATCGGTCCGATCATCGGTATCGTCATCGACCGCCTGACCGTGAAGTTTTCGAACAACGCGTTCAAAGCCCGCAAGCTTGCGCTGGCAGTCGAATACACCGTTGCCATACTG
Source organism: Actinomycetes bacterium (assembly GCA_031272275.1). Lineage (GTDB taxonomy): Bacteria > Actinomycetota > Coriobacteriia > WRKU01 > WQUG01 > JAISUC01. The sequence continues at coordinate 117,118 of JAISUC010000010.1, forward strand.
GCGGGTATCTATTCGCTGTTCATCCGAACACCTGCAATGTATGCGGTCTATACCTGCCTGTTCGGTCTGACCTGCGGTACCTATATTCCGACGATTGTCGGTCAGTTCGGCGAGTGCTTCGGGCGTAAGTACTCGGGACGCATCTTGGGCGTTGCGACCCTGTTCGGTCAGGGCATCGGCGGGGCGCTGGGACCGTTCCTGGCAGGATACTTGCGCGACATGACCGGCAACTATCACCTGTCGTTCACGGTCGGCACCATCACCTATGCCTGTGCGTTGGTATTGACGCAGCTGGCGCGCAAACCGCAACAAAAACCGACCGGGATCACCAACTAGCATTGACTCGTGCGACGGCCACGGGTGCACTGCACCGGTTGTACGAGACAACGCGGCGTGACGGGACGTACTCCCCCTGATTTTGTGTGATAAGCCTGTGAATACCCGGCGCACGGCGCGCTGTACTGCGTTATAGTTGTATGCAGGCAGACACGCGATTGTGAGGAGGCATCGATGTGTGACAAAAAGGGAAGTGGAGTCGGTTCGTTCATAGTGGGAGCCGTGGTCGGCGCCGCCGCGGGGCTGTTGCTGGCTCCGAAATCGGGCGCAGAGACGCGCGCAATCATACGCGAAAAGACGCAGGAATATCTGGATAGCGCTGACGGGCTGTACGAAACCGGACGTGACAAGGCCGTCGAGCTGTATTCTACCGCCAGCGGCAAAGCCGGGGATGCGGGCGATGCCCTGAAAGAGAAAATCGACGCGGCGCGCGCGAAACTGGGCGAGACCGTGACCGCCGCCGGCGACAAGACCCAGGCGGGGCTGCAACAGGCCAAAGCCGCCGTCGCCGAGGCAAAGGCAGCCGTTAGCGACAAGGTCAGCGCTCTGAAAGGCGACGGGGGGACTCCGGTCGCAGAGGACGCACCGGCCGACGACGCAGCGGCTGCAGCCGACGACGACGCAGCGGCACCGGCTGCCTGATCCGGCGCGTTGGCGCATTAGCCCGCCAGCTCGTTAGCCTATACACGTGACGACGGCACCGCCGGTCAGCCTGTCCGAATTGCGTGGCCAGCCTGTCTGTGACGGGCGCGGCAAGCAGTTGGGCACCGTTGACGAGGTGCTGTTTCACCCCCAGCAGATGCGCGCCGTAGGCGTGTCGGTTCGACCGATGCCCGGCGCGTTTTCTCTTATACAGGCCGCGTTACGAAAAGGTGGCGCGCGCCGCAAATATGCTAGCCTGAACTTGCAGTGTATGCGCAACCCGCCGCAAGGCGACCCGGAAAACTGGGACCGCTGCGTCGTGTTTCGCGGGATGCCGCTGGTCACCGCCGCCGGCGTGCACGTCGGACGTGTCCACGATGCCACGCTGGATACGGCGAACGGCGCTCTGTTGACCGTGGATGTCACGTCGGGAGCCGCGACTGATGTCACGTTGGGGAAACGCACGCTGCCGGCGTCGGACCTGTTGCGTTTCCGGCAGGCACCCGCCGACAGCGCCGAGCCGCACCTGTTGGTGGTGGCGGACGGCGCCGGCGCAGCCCCGCACGAGGGAGGATTGGCTGCAACGGCGGGCATCGTGGCGGGCATCACCGGGGCACGCACGCGCGGCATGTGGAAGGCGTTCAAGAAAGGCTATGCAGAAGGTCTGAGTAACGAGGATGAAGGTCAAGAATAACAATCGCCCCCTGTTTCGCGATAACAGCTACCTGTATCAAAACAGCTACGCGCGCGCCCAGCGCCGCCGCTTGGCCGCTTTTGTCGTGCTGGTGCTGCTGGTCGCAGCCATCGCCGGCGTGGTCATGGGCATCCGGTCCTGTTCCGCGCGCAAACAGTCGAAAGCAAACGCCGATCAAACCGCGCCGCTGAACAGCGATGCGGGCGTTGCGGCAGACCAAAATGGTGATGCCGGGGACGCCCATGCGGGGGAGTCGGATGTCGCCACCGATGTCGTTGAAAAATCAAGCTACAAAAAGCCCAAGCTGATTCGCGAGGGTCACGGAGTCCTGATCGAGGTCACCGACCCCGGAGCGATCGGGTTGACGGTAAAGACCTATGATGCCTCGACCAACGCGACGATTTCGGTTGACAAGCGCGTGAAAAAGCAGCCGGTCACCATTCAGGTTTCGCAAGCAAACAAGGTTCGGCCCAAGGTTGTCGCTCTGACCTTTGACGACGGACCGAACCCGGGCGAGACCACGTCCATCCTGAAAGTGCTGGCCGCAGCCGATGTCAAGGCGACGTTTTTCATGCTGGGGCGCAACGTAAAGACCTATCCGGACCTGACCCGCGCGGTGGCAGAGGGCGGACACCAAATCGCGATTCACGGTTACAGCCACGATTCGCTGGCAAAGATGAAGCCGCCTAAAATTGAAAGCGAGCTGTTGGAGTCGGTCAAAGCGGTCAAAGATGCCGCCGATGTGGACGTGACCTGGATGCGACCCCCCTATGGGGCGGTTAACAGTATGGTCTATTCGCTGTTGGGTGAACACAAGCTGAAGGTCGCGTTGTGGGATGTCGACCCGGTCGATTACGGGCGTCCGGGCGCGTCGGTGATTGCCTCGCGCGTGGTCAAGCGGGTGCATCCGGGTGCGGTGGTCTTGATGCACGACGGCGGCGGAGACCGCACTCAGACGGTTAAAGCGCTGAAAACGATAATCAAAAAGCTCAAGAAAAAGGGCTACCGCTTTGTCACGATAGATCAGATGTATCAGCTGATCGGGCAGCAATCCGACTGACGATTTCGTCGGCCGGCAGCAGCTGCGGCGCGACCGGGAAAGATTTGCAGACGGTTTTTCCGTAGTTTTTGCTGACGACGCGCGGGTCGGCGATAATCACGCATCCCGTGTCGGTCGACGAACGAATCAGGCGCCCGATCGACTGTTTCAAGCGCAGTATCATATCCGGCAGGTCGTAGCGGCGCCAGGCGGCGCTGCCTTCCTGCAGGTTGCGTTCCTTGGATAGCGGGTCGTCGGGGTGTTCAAAGGGCAGCTTTGCGATCACCACGCAGCGCAGTGTCTCGCCGCGTGCGTCGAATCCTTCGGCAAAGGAGCGGGTCGCCAACAGCGACGCGTGTCGGTCGGCGATGAACAGGTCGCGCAGTTTCGCCCGCGACAGTAATCCGCCCTGTGCCAGCAGGGGCAAGCCCCGTTCCTGCAGGCGGGGGCGCAGCGCGTCGAATGCCGCCTGCAGTTCGCGATAACTGGAAAACAGGGTCAGCACGCCGCCGCCGGTGGCGCAATGCACGTGATAGAGCAGGTCCTGCAGCTGTTGCCGGTATCCGTCGGTGCCCGGGCGTGGCTCGGGCAGGTCGGTCGCGACGTAGATCTGCATCTGGCGTTCCAGGTCATAGCTGCTGGCCAGCTGCAGGTCGGACCATTGTTCATCGCGCAGCAGGTTCAGCCCTATGCCATCGGCGAAGCGTTTGAAGCTGCTGCCGACGGCAAGGGTTGCCGATGTGCAGACGACGCTGCGTGCGCCGGCGTACAGGGATTCGGCGACCTGGGCGCCGACCTCCAGACAGGCGATCTCGACACCGGCGTGCACCACGCCGCCGCGCAGGGTGGCACAATACAGCGAATACACCCGGTTTTCCCGCGCGTCATCCAGCGCCAGTTGCAGCGACTGCAGGGTCTCGAACAGGTTGCCGGATACGGAGGACAGTTCGGTGACCTCGTCAGGTGCGCTGTCCTCGTATGCGCGTTTGGCGTGCACCACCAACACACGGTGTGCCTCGATCAGTTCCTGCAACGCATCGTACAGTCTGCCACCCACTTTCACGGCTGCAGACCAGGCGGTGCTGTCGCGCAGTTCCGGTCCCAGCCAGACCGTGCGGCGCTTCCGCTCGGCCGCGCCACCACCACCGGACACCTGGCAGGCGTCCACCACATAGGCAAAGTACGTTTCCGCCAGCGTGTTCACGCGTCCCGCTGCGGTCTTGATGGCCTCGGCCGCGTTTTCCGCAGCGGGGATGACGGATGCAGGCAGGTCGCGGCGCATTTTACGCAGCAGGCGTTCCGGTATGCCGCGTACGCCTGCGGCTTGGCGCATTTCGGCTGCCAAATCCAGCTGGTCGACGCGCAGGCTCAGTTGTTTACGCGCCTCGTCCTCCAACCCATGCGCCTCGTCAATCGCCCAGAAACGAATCGGGGGGAGTATCCGCCCCTCGGCGTCCGCATTACGGAACAACAGCGAGTGATTAGTGACCACCAGGTGTGCGCTGCGGGCGCGACGGCGCGCACCGTGTACGTAACAGCTGCGGTAATAGGGGCATTTCCGACGGGTGCAATCGGTGGATGTCGCCGTGAACTCGCGGCGCATTTCGCGGCTTAAGCCCAGGTTTGCCTCGTCCAGCTCGCCCCACGGGGTCAGCGATACCCAGGACAGCAACTGTGCCATACCGCGTACCAGGTCGGTGTTTTCGCGTCCCTGATGCAGTGCCGTGTCCAGTTTGCGCAGACACAGATAGTGCTCGTAGCCCTTTAGCGCCGTATAGCGAAACTCACCTGCGCCCTCCGCCGCCAGCGCGGCTGCCAACGCGGGCAGCTCATTGGACATCAGCTGGTCGGTCAGCGTATTGGTTTTGGTGGCGACACCCACGGTCAGCCGGTTTGCCATCGCCAGACGTGCCGCCGGAATCAGGTATGCCAGGGATTTTCCCACGCCGGTGCCGGCCTCGACCGCCAGGTGTCGGCTGTCGGCAAAAGCATCGCGGACCGCATGTGCCATCCGTGTCTGTTCTGCGCGCGGCTCAAAATCCGTATACATCCGCCCAGCCAATCCCTGCGCGGAAAAGTCGCGGGTTAGCGAATCGGCGTCGGGTAATGCGACCTCGGCGTCGCAGATGTCATGCAGTTCGTCCGCACAGTCGTCAGTATGCAATACGACGCTGCGTATGCCGCGCAGGTTGACGGTACCGGCGCGCCGCTGTGCTTTGCGCGATTCCGCCTTCAGACGTTTGGCGGCGGTACCGGCACCGATGCCGTACAGGTCGGCGATGCGCTGAAACCAGTTACGCTCGGGCGGGTGATCGGTGTACAGTTCGACCAGGCCGTCGATGACGGCGGGCTCCAACATGCTGATGGCGACCAGGGCACAGCGCCACATCCGTGCCAGCGCCCGCACATCGACAATCGCCCGATGGGCATCGGCTGCCAGGTCCGGCGCAAAGCTTGCCATCAGGTCTTCCAGCCGGTAGCTGCGCAGGCGTGGCAGTCCCACCCGCAGGAACACCTGGGAATCCAACCAGTTGCGTCCCACAGCACCACAGGCGGTCTGCACAAACGCGCGGTCGAACGCGGCATTATGTGCCACGACATCCAAATCTCCCACAAAGTCACGAATAGCCGGCGCCAGCGCATCGATGCCCGGTGCGCGGGCGACGTCCGCGTCCGTAATATGCGTCAGCTCGCTGATTTCGCGCGGAATCGGGCGACCGGGGTTTACGAACTGCGAGAACTCGTCGATGATTTCGGGTCCGCGCATGCGCGCGATGGCGATTTCGATGATAGCGTCGTGTTCGGGGGACAAGCCGGTCGTTTCGACATCCAAGATGCAGATTTCCGGTTCGATGCCGAATGTCGTCTGTTCGGCACGTGCCGCTATCTGCTGTAGTTGCTGCATAAACCTAGGCTATCACAGCACGCGGACACTGCTGACACTGCTGACACCGATCACCGATGACAGGCACGCGTCTGCTACAGTTCCGCCAAGCGGGCGCGGGCAAGTTCCACCACACAGGCGCGAACCTCGTCGGGGAAACGCACAACAGCGGCCCCGTGCAGCGCCATGACTTTCCGGGCGATCCACTTGGGGTGTTCGTAGCCGACGTCGACCTCGACGGCGTCGGCGTGTCGGACCACGATGCGTGCCCCCGGCCATTCGGCCGGGGCAAACGACGCCGCCGGCTGAAAGCGGATGCGCGCGGTGTGGGGCAGCGCCTGCAGGTCCAGCGAGACCGGCACGGCGGCTACTGCGGGCGCGGGCGCCGCAGGTGCGGCAGGTGCGTCGGACGCGGCGGGCGCAGCCTCCTGAATCGATCGGATGTTGCGCACCAGAAAGCTCCTGACCTCGCCCGATCGATCGTCGTCTGCGCTCAGGTACCAGCGGTTGGCCTCGACGAACAGTGCCAGCGGGCGCACCACGCGCCGGCTGCACTCGCCCCGATTGTTCACGTATTCCATCTGCAACGCGCTGTTCGCGTCCAAAGCCACCGCCAGTCGCGCCAGATGCTGCGGCGAATGTTCGGCGCGCACCACGTACAGACTGCGGGCTAATCGCTCTGCATCAAAACCCGCGCCCGCTGTGGCTGACTGCAGCTTTGCCGGCAATGCGTCGCTCATCTGATAGCCCGCAACCGCCAGCGCCAGCACCAATGCGCAGGTCTCGTCGGCCGTCAGGCGAATCGGCGCATCCAACGCGGGCATTTCGCCCACCACACACAAATACCCGTCGTCGTCCCATTCCAACGGCAACAGGTCGCCGCCTCCGAACGGCGGAATCCCGGCATACAACAGGGTATCCAAGTCACGGCGCAGCTCGTCTGTGTCACAGCCCAATTGCGCCGCCAGTTCCTCCACCGCCACCACGTCGTAGCGTTTCAGGTTCCCCAAAATCGCCAGCAACATCTGCAGCCGCCTGGCCGTGTTCAGCGCTCTAGCCATGGTCTGCCACCACCTGTTCCAGCCCCCGTACCAGCTGCGCGCGCAGTTCGTGTTCGTGCGGTGCGGGGAATAAGTGGTGTTCCAATACAAAAGTCAGCAACCGCTCGGTATCGCGCACGTCCACCGTCCATTCCATCGCGTCGTCAGCGGTACCGTCGCCGTCCGGCTCACCTGCGGGTGCAGTGCTCAGACTCCCCCGTCCACGCGTCAAGCCGCTTATGTCGGCCACGTGACCTGCGGGTATCAGCAGCGTCACCCGCCGGGTTGGTTCGGTCCCGATTTCAAACGGCAGCCGCGCCCAGTCGCGCACATCAAAGTCGTCGGGGATCTGAAACGCGCCCGCTTTGTCGCCCACCGACAGTTCGCGCACGCGTGCCAGGCAATAGGTGCGCACGCCGTCGCGCACGCAGTCACGCGCGACGAAATACCAGCGCGCGCCCAACAGGAACAGGCCGTACGGCTCGACCGTGCGTATGGCAGCAGCAGCGGTATCGGTCGGCCGGGCGGGGGAGTCGGAACTCTGCACCCGGTCTGTGTCCGTGACCGCGGACGCAACCCCGGCGGTGCCGGCAGGTGCGGGAACATAGCGCATCGTCAGCACGCGACGTTCGCTGACCGCGCGCAGCAGCGTTTCGGGCATGATGACGCCGGCTGCGGCTTCGTCGTCGCCGGCAGTCAAGCGCGCCGTGCCCGCCAACCGGCGCAACACGCCGCCGTCGCCTGCCGCGGCAGTCCCCAGCAGTCCTGACAGTTTTGTCAGCGCCAGACGCAGCGCCAGCGGCAGGGGAAACAGCGGCTCGTCCAGCAGGGCGAATCCCGCCAGAACCAGGGCGGCCGCTTCGTCGGCGTCCAGCGTGATCGGTTCACAATAACTGGCGTCGGTCACCAGGCGATAGATGCCGCGGTTGTCACCGGCTATCGCCAGTCCCGCCGATTGCAGCAGCTCGCGGTCGCGCGCAAACATCTTATCTGCGGCATCCGTGTTGGGCGAGGTCGGATAGATGCTGGAACGTACCTCGTCAGCGGAAATGCCGCCGGTTTGCTCGGTCCGTCGTGCCAGTACCAGCGCCAAGTCGACCAGGCGCTCGCACACGTTTTGTCGATGAGTTGTGGCCGTTTGCTTCCCCTTTGTTTCCGTCGTGCCGTCTGTTGTGCCGTCCGTCGTGCCGTGCGGAACGTTTGCGCTCAATGTCCCTATTATTCCCTATTATAGGCAGTCGGGACGTTTTCGGGTGAGATTCGTGGCGGGGATTTCGGGTGAGATTCGCGTGCGGATTTCGTTCACGTTTTCGCACGCGTTCCAGCGCCGGAAACGATTAGTGTATAATGCCATAGCGCGGTTTTGGGATGCGGCGAATGTATCGGTTGTCTCAATCGGAACAGGGGCCATTAGCTCAGTCGGCAGAGCAGAGGACTTTTAATCCTAAGGTCGTAGGTTCGATTCCTACATGGCCCACCATCACCCTCCCAGCGAACACCGGATAACCCACCGCCTCCGCGCTAGTCAATCGAGATATACCAACCCTCGCTCAACAGTTTCTTTTGCCGCGCCTTATAGCTCGCCGCCGTCGTGTCGTTGAACTGGATATGCGTGTGGTTGCCCTTGTCCCCGGTATAGGTCGCCAGCTGATTGCGCACGTACTTCGAAATGTTGCGCACCTGCGCCATCGGGGTCACGCCGCCCACCACCACGTCCCCCGTCTGTACGACCGGCTTTTTCACGTGAATCATCACCATCTCGATACCCGGCGCATCATCGCACGCGACGTGAATCTCGTAATCGTTCACCTTGTTGTCATACCGATACACCCGCACCGAGCTCACCACGCCGTCCACCGGCGCATACGTCACCGTTCCCGCCGCAGCCCCGATATCCATCGAAGTCATCACGTTCGTTCCGCGCCCGCTCCGCCACATTTTCAGGCAGCTGCCCACCAACAGCGCGTCCGCCCCGGCCGGCTGCACGCTGATGTCGCGCCCGGTGCCCTTTTTCTTCTTGGCCTTTTCCAGCGACAGCTCGGGCATGTGCGTCGACAACTTCACCGCATAGCCATAGTTCGCCGGGTGAAACGCGACCTCGGTCAAATCCTCCAGCGCAACCGGCAGTCTGACCTGCATTTTCTTGTACGTCGCAACAATCGGGGTGGGGGAGCCGGATGTCTCACTCGATGTCGTACCTGCGTCATTCGCCCCGGCCACGGACCCGCCTGCGGCGCTGTCCGACCCCGACCCGGTCCCGTTGTTCGTTCCCGCAGCGGCAGTCGTACCCCGCGCCGACGGCGTCCGCTCGGAAAAGGGCTGTTCTTCGGCGGCTTTGTTCGACGACGCCATCCAAATCATCCCGGCGGCGAACACGATCACCAGCACCACCACAGCCGCCACCAGCCGCTGCGTCCGCGCGCGGCGCTTTTCGGCGGCACGACGTTCCGCACGCGTGGTCAGCGTCAACCCGGCATCGCGGGCGGGACGGATGGGGCTCACCCCGCTGCCATAGACCTGTTCGATCGACCAGTCGCTGGTGTTCGAGGTAATCACGCGTGGACGCTCGGGGTCGCGCCGCTGTGCCGTCGAGCGCAGCGGGGACCGCTTCGGAGTATGCGTCGCCCAGGCACCGCGGACGCGTTCCCAAACCTTACTATGTTCACGGTTTCGATTGGGTTCCATAATTGCAAGTGATGTATCATTGTAGCCCAAGTATTCGACCGAACCGGCCTACACTCGAGAGGAGCAACGAAGCCGTTGACTGCCATTTTGCATACGCTGTGGATACCCTTTGACTTCATTTTGCACATCGACACCCATCTGCCCGCCATCATGGACAGCTATGGACTGTGGGTTTACGCGATACTCTTTCTGATACTCTTTTGCGAAACCGGACTGGTGGTCACCCCCTTTCTGCCGGGGGACTCCCTCATATTCGCGGCGGGTGCCCTGGCCGCCTCGGGCGCGATGAACATCTGGCTGCTGGCGGTGCTGCTGGCGGTGGCGGCGGTGGGCGGGGACGCCTGCAATTACCTGATCGGCGAAAAGTTCGGTGACGCGCTGCTCCGTCGGCTGAACGGGCGCCTGATCAAACCCCAACACATCACCGAAACCGAGGCGTTCTTTGATCGCCACGGCGGCAAGACCATCCTGCTCGCGCGTTTCGTGCCCTTCATCCGCACCTTCGCGCCCTTTGTCGCAGGCATCGGCAAAATGCACTACGGTCGCTTCGCCCGCTACAACGTGACCGGCGGCCTTATCTGGACCTGGGGTTTTCTGCTGCTGGGTTTTTTCTTTGGCAACATCCCTTTCGTCAAACATAACTTCGAATACGTCATTTTGGGCATCATCGCGATTTCGCTCATCCCGATGGTGGTCAAAGCAATCCAGGGTCGCTTGAAAGCACGCCGACAGCCGGCCCCGGGTGTTACTACGGACGAAACCGACGACCGGGCGCCCGCTCAGTCGTCCAGTCAGTCGCCCACTCAATTGCCAACACAATTGCCCACTCAATTGGATGAGCGGCCCGCCGATTCCCCGTCAGGCCGACGCGCGCCCGGCACCCGCAACGGCGATGCCTGATTTGTCCGAACTCGAACGCAAGACGGCTGCACTGCGCGCGCAGCTGTCCCGGCTGGCACCTGTGGTGGTGGCGTTTTCCGGCGGGGTCGATTCGGGCGTTTTGGCATACGTGGCACACGACGTCACAGGTGACGATATGCTGGCGGTAACCGCACGCAGCGAAAGCTATCCCATGCGCGAGCTGGAATTCGCGCGAGCATTCTGTGCTAAGCACGGCATCCCGCACGCCGAAATCGATTCGGGCGAGCTGGATGTGGATGGATTTGCCGACAACCCACCCGATCGTTGTTATCTGTGTAAACGCGAGCTTTTCGGCCGGCTGCGCGCGCTGGCAGACGCCCGGGGATACCGGACGCTGCTCGACGGCAGCAACGCCGATGACCTGGGTGACAGCCGTCCCGGCATGCGCGCGGCACGCCAAGCAGGTGTGGTCAGCCCGCTGCTGGAACTGGATTTCACCAAGGACGATATACGCGCACTCGCACGCCAACTGGGGTTGACCGTCCTCGCTGAAAAGCCGTCCTTTGCCTGCCTTGCCAGTCGCTTCCCCACCGGTCAACGCATTACGGCAGATGCTTTGGCGGCGATTGAAGCTGCAGAGGACTACCTGCATGACCTGGGTCTGCGGCAGTTGCGCGTGCGGGTTCATGCTACCGAGGGGGTCACCACGTCCGCTGCCGTCGGTACGGGTGACGGCGGCGCGGGCATGCTCGCCCGTATCGAAACCGACGCCGCCGGCATGGACCTGCTGTCTGACCCCGCCACGCGCACCGCCGCCGCCGAAAAACTCCACGCTCTGGGTTTTCGCTGGGTCGCACTCGACTTGACCGGTTACCGCACCGGCTCCATGAACCTCTAGAGCTCGACCCAACAACGTCATTGCGGACAATCCACCGGGCGGATACTGCTCCAGTCCGTCATTGCGAGGGAGCGAAGCGACCGCGGCAATCCACCGGCGGCGTGAGCCGCCGGATAACAGGACCCGTGCGTAGCACGGGGGCAATGACTCGGTGTGGGCCTACATACGCGTTCATCAACCGGCAGCGCCGGGACGTACTCCCCCTGTTTTTGAGAAAACACAGCTTGTTCGCTTGTATGCGAACGCGTGTCCTGTTAGGGTTAAGAGTGACCGGGGTTGCGTCGCCGCGCAATCTGCAAAGACGCGAATGAGAGGATAGTATCTTGAGTGAGGTAGGCAACAAAATCCAGCTGTTTCAGAACCAACCTGTGCGGGCGGTTTGGGATGAACAGAATGAGAAATGGTGGTTCTCGGTCGTTGATGTTGTGGGGGTGCTGTCAGAAAGTGTTGATCCGGCAGCATACTGGCGCAAGATGAAAGAGCGATTGAAAAAGGAAGGCAATGAAACCGTGACAAATTGTCACGGGTTGAAAATGCGTGCTGTCGATGGAAAGATGCGCGTCACGGATGCCGCAGACACCGAACAGATTCTGCGCCTGATTCAATCGATTCCCAGCAAAAAGGCCGAGCCCTTTAAGCTGTGGCTGGCGCAGGTGGGCAACGAACGCATCGACGAAGCCGTCGACCCCGAGCGGTCGATTGATCGTGCCATACGGGATTATCGTAGCTTGGGCTACAGCGAAAGCTGGATTAACCAGCGAATCAAATCGATTGAGGTTCGCAAGGCTTTGACGGACGAATGGGACAAAAGCGGAGTAAAGCAGGGCAGGGAGTATGCTCTGTTGACCGATTTGATGAGTCGCACCTGGAGCGGGATGAACACGCGCGAATACAAGCAATACAAGGGGTTAAAGAAAGAGAACCTGCGTGACCATATGACGAACACGGAGTTGGTGCTGAATATGTTGGCGGAGGTTGCGGCAACTGATATTTCGGTCGTGCGTCAGCCGGAAGGGTTTGACGAAAGCGCCGAAGTTGCCCGGGAGGGGGCTCAAGCGGCGAAAGCAGCGCGTCGGCACATCGAGCAAAGCACGGGAAAGTCGGTCCCGACTTCACGTAATGCGCGCGAGTTGCGCCAGCCCGACGGGGATCCGCCCGCAGCAAATTCGGAGTGACGGCGGAATTAGGACGACTGTCGGTATACTCATCGCCATTGCGAGCCTGCCATAGGTGCGCGCGGCAATCCACCGGGCGGATACTGCTCCAGTCCGTCATTGCGAGGGAGCGAAGCGACCGCGGCAATTGTCGTCGTCACGGCGCCACGGGAGTGGCGCGCTACAGGGCGTCCTGCAATTGCAGGTGATGTATCCAAACCGACGTTATGACCGATAAATTAATCAGCGTGTTTCAATCGAAGCAATCCCCGTAGTTGCCATCCTTTCCGATTTAATAAGCTGCACAGTCGGGTATCAGGATGTGTATATTGAACCGACGGTGTTTCCCACTTCTGAAATTGAAAATGACAATCCATTTGTCAAGGAAATACTGCGGACAGGTCGCGTAGTCAGCGCGTGACACCTGCCGGACGATTTCAAACTATGACTTGACAGTGAACTATTCTGGGGGGTAAAGTGGTGTCAACTCGTTAAGAGGGTAGCCGTAAGGCACACAGACCGACAGATGAGCTAAGAGAGGGACCGAAAGAGGGACG
>JAISUC010000013.1 GCA_031272275.1 Actinomycetes bacterium
TCAATCGAAGTAATCCCCGTAGCGCGGCACTCCGTGCCGCCCCCTGAGCGAAACGAGCATTTCCGTTTCGCGAAAAAGTCTGGCTGTGAGCGCAACATGTTCTTTCGTTGCGCGAACACGTTGCGTTGAGGATGCGCGTAAACGCGCATCCGAATCATTGGTCCGGGGCGGGTGGCCACCCGCCCCGGTGGATTGCCACGCCCGCCTGCGGCGAGCTCGCAATGACGGCGGGAATGTTATCGCTCTTGGTATTCCGGAAAACTTGCAAACTCAAAACTTCATTGCGAGCGCGCGGAGCGCGCGCGGCAATCCACCGGCGGCGTTCTCGCCGCCGGATGACAGGTCCCGTCACGAAGCACGTGACGGGGGCATTGACCCCTTCGACGGCCACGGGTGCACTGCACCGGTTGTGCGGGATGACACGGCGCGTCGGAACGCACTCCATTCCTATTGTTTAAGTCATACGATAATACACAGGGGAAACTGCATTGCGACCATATTGGGGTATAATCTGTGATGGTGTTCCCTCGGGATGCCGAGGGAAACGTATGCGCCGTGTAGGTCACAAGGACTAACCCAAGGTCACATACCCTGTTTTGAGGATTTAAATCCCTACGAAATGTCTACTGTGCCCGGGATGACACAGCGCGTCGGGACGCACTCTCTTCTCTCTTCTATAGTGTGGTCACACGATAATACATGGTGGTAGTAGTATGTGCTTTTTGTTATTATGATTAGGTGTCAAGTGCATCTCGGGGAACTGTACTACAGTTTGCCGGAATTGCTTGGTTTGAATTGGACGAGATCATGACTACGAGAGAAAGAGTGAGCAGTGAAGAAAGTGTTGTGGCTGATTTCAGCCGTGTCCATCGTTTTCTGTACAACTTGCCCTGCGATAGCAGTCGCAAAGAATGACATTACCGGATACGAATACGTCCACAAGTCGACTGATAAGTCAAGTCACACCAGTTGGACGCATACTGCTACAAATAAGGGAAACACCACTGACACAGTATCCTACTCAGTTTCCCATACCGTTTCCACTTCAGCGAACGTGACGGTTTCAGGAACCTTCAAATCTATGGTTGCCGAGGCAGGTGTGAGTACGATGGTCGGTCTTGGCGTATCTACGACCAAGACGATCACCTGCACCTTCACCATCCCAAAGAAGTCGACTTACAAGTTGTCCGCCGGGACAAAAATCGTCAAGGAAAGCGGTGTAGAGAAACGGTATGTAAGCGGAAACCTAATTAAGACCAAAGCTGTTTCCGCCAAGTGGGTGTATTCAACTTGGAGCAAGAAAGAAAAAATCTAGCTGAGGGTAAAGCCCAAACGCTAGCGGCGGTAAGGATGTAAACGCATGAAGACTTGTTCAATCAGTAGTGTTGCACTTGCTACGATTATAGTATTGCTATTCTCTGGGTGCTCAGTGCGCCCAGAGAATAGCATTGATATGGAGGATGAGCATATCGCGAGTCAGGTTGCAACTACAACCATGTCTCCCGCTCGCCCCAACCTTGAAGAACGTTTTGCGGGTACTGAAAATTTCAGAGTCACGAGCTTCTCTGTGTCCTTTGCTGATGACACAAGCGTTGTCTATCATATGGGCTTCTTGCTTGGTCCCGATTTGTCCGGGTTGCTCGCACTTCCCGACGCAGAGTATTCTTTCGCAATAGGTATCCCGAGCGATTTCCGGCAGCTGTTTAATTGCGAGTCAACCGAGCCCTCTGAAGGACCGGTTCCGCTCGATGGTAAGGCAAACTACAAAGTTGACTTTGTCTTGAAGACCGAAAATCCACTATCACAGAAACAGCGAAAGTATCTTTCTGAAAACATTGAAGGCTTTGAACTGTATATTCTTGATCAAGACGGAGATGCTATACAGTACATTGATGATATATATCAGTTTTCGCTCGTAAGCTCGGAACTGTCCAATGAGGAAATATTTCATCTATAAGAGTTGCTTGCGGCTACTTACTATATGGGTTCGCCTTTCGCGATAGTATGGTCGAAATGTGGTTCCCGATTCGGTCAGAACAGGTCTAGTAGTTGCCCATGTTAATAGTGCCGTGTATTCGACGGCGACGTTTTGTGGCGCTGACGCGCACAAAACGTTAAGGCGCGCCATCTCGGATTACCGTGTGGCGACTGACGTCGCCACACGGGGGCTCGGAGCGCCCACCTACAGGGCATCTCCGCCAATTGCAGGCGATGTGCCAAAGCCGACGATTTGGCCGATAGGTCAAACTGCGGTGTTTCAATCGAAAGAGACCTCGTAGGGGCGCATTCCCATGCGCCCGCGTGAGCGCAACGTGTTCTTTCGTTGCGCGAACACGTCGAGTGCGTGTAAGCATGGGCGCAACCCATGCACGCACGAGGTCCTGTCCGGAGGCGCGAGTCTGAAACATAGAGAACCACGAAACCGGGACTGATGCGCGGAAGCGAAACTACACAAGTTGGAGTGCACACGGGTTACGCGGAACCGTGCCAGACTTATTCTTCAGAGGTAACCTTAGAATGGCAATCCCCCAGCACGGGGGATTACATCGCTTAGCTCTATTTCTGTGTTCGTAAAGTCAAATGAGTGGTGTATAATTCTCGCATCGCTGGTACCCGGCGTTTTGGAGAGGGACTGAAAGCACGGAGGTGCTCGGTTGAGCATTTTGAGTGAAAGGGAAAAGCATGAAAAAATACCATGGTCTATTTCTTGTACTACTGCTGTCACTTGCAGCTGTAATTTGGCTTACAGGATGCGGGTCCAAGAGTCAGCAGCCGAATCCGAGTTCAAGTGAACAAGTAAGCGAACCACAGCCTGGTGGGACTCTTCGAGCATATGTCAATGAACCAAAATACATCGACCCCTACAACGCGCAGGAAACCGAGGGTATGGCGGTTGTGCATGCGGTGTTCACCCCGCTGGTGCAGGTTGACCCCACCGATGCCAGTAAGCTGGTTCCGGGTGCTGCGGTCGAGTGGACCCCGAACGATGACGCGACCGTGTGGACGTTCAAGCTGAACCCGGAAGGGGCCTTCAGTGACGGCACCCCGGTGACGGCGACCGATTTCGTCTATGCGTTCAATCGTATCGCCAACCCCAATACGGTAAACACCCAGACCGGCGATCCGGATCCGTCCACCATCAACTATCACTTGGGATTCATTCAGGGCTATGACGACGTACAGGACGGCAAGACCGATGTCTTGGCAGGCTTGAAAGCCATAGACGACACGACACTGGAAATCACGCTGTCCCAGCCCTTTGCCGATTTCGCCTATGTGGTCTCGCACCCCGCATTGGGTCCGGTCCCGAAAGCCGCCGTTGAAAACGGCGTGGACTACAACGGGCAAAAGGTCGCGTTTGCCGACTTCCCGGTGGGTAACGGCCCCTTTAAGCTCAGTGAGCCCTGGGCACACGACCAGTACATCAAAGTCATCGCCGCAGACACCTATAAACTGGGCGAAGCCCCGTATCTGGACGGTATCGATTTCATGATCTACAAAGACCCCGCCACCGCCTATCGCGAGTTCCAGGCGGGTAACCTGGACTACACGCAGATCGCCGACGGCGAAATCCAGAACGCGATTGCGACCTACGGCGAATCGCCAGACGGCTATACCTCGAACCCCGGTCAGCAGGTCCTGCTGGGCGCGGAAAACTCGATTTACTATCTGGCCATCAACAACAAGGTCAAAGGATTGGATGACCCGAACGTCCGCAAGGCTATCAACCTGGCCATCAACCGTCAGGCCATCTGTGACGTCGTGTTCGAGGGCACGCGTGAACCGGCCGACAACATCGTGCCGCCCGGAATCGCCGGCTACCAAGCGGGTGCCTGGGTCGACAGCCACTATGATATCGAGGCCGCCAAACAGGCGCTGGTTGACGCCGGCTACCCGGAAGGCAAGGGGCTGCCGACCTTCTCGATCAGTTTTAACAGCGACGGCGGGCACGAGAAAATCATGGAGCTGATTCAGTCCGACCTGGAGAAAATCGGCATCACCGTGCGCGCCGACAGCTTGGAATGGAGCGCCTACATCGACAAGCTGCAAAACGGCAACTACGACCTGGCGCGTTTCGGCTGGGTTGCCGACTACCCGATCGCCTATAACTTCCTGTATCCGCTGTTCGATTCGGAATCTGCCGACAACGTCAGTTTCTACGCGGACAAAGCGGTCGACGCCGGTATCGCCGAAGCCGAAAAAACCACCGACATCACCTCGCGCCTGTCCCAGTTCTCGACGCTGTCGAAAACGATCGGCGACGCGAACCCGGTGGCTCCGGTCATGTTCTACAAGCACCATCATGTGACCGGCGACACGGTGCATGATTTTACGCTGGACGCACAATACCTCGTAGACTACGTGCACGTTTGGTTGGGAAATTGACGGATTGAGGACGCTACAGGATGACGATTTGGCTGTGTTGTTTGGCAGAACCCTGTGCTCACGTAGGGCTTACTACGCTCCGCGCAGGAACCTGCCAAACGCCTTGCCAAATCGCCCCCTGTAGCGTCTGGGATAACGGAAGGGGAGTGCGTCCCATACGCACTCCCTCCCGAACGATACCGTAACGAGGGAACCGCACACACATGGGTCTGTACATCTTAAAGCGCATCGGCCAGTTCATCCCGGTCTTTTTCGGGGTGACGCTGATATTGTTTTTGGTCGCAAACTTCCTGCCGGGTGTCGACCCCGTGCAGATGAAGGTCGGCGAAAAAGCCGTCACGCCTCAGCTGCGCGCAGAAATCACCAAAGCCTACGGCCTGGACAAACCTTGGTACATCCAGTACGTGAACTATCTGAAAAACCTGGCACACGGCGACCTGGGTAACTCGCTGAAAACCGGCCGCCCGGTCAAAGACATCCTGCTGGAAAAATACCCCTACACCTTGAAGCTTTCGCTCTGCGCGATCGCGATTGAGGCGGTGGTGGGTATCGGTGCCGGTGTCATCTCGGCGGTCAAGCAGCGCAGCTTCGCCGACATCATCACGACGCTTCTGACTTCCATTTCGGTGTCGCTCCCCGTGTTCTGGCTGGGCCTGATTCTGCAAATCGTATTCGGTATCTGGCTGAAAAATGTGACCGGAGGTGCATTCTATCTGCCCATCTCGGGCGCTTCGGGACCGCTCCCCACCTGGATGTATTACATTATGCCCAGCATCGTGCTGGCCTGCGTGTCGACCGGCTACACCGCGCGCATCATGCGCAGCCAGCTGATCGAGGTCCGCAGCGCCGACTACGTGCGCACCGCCAAAGCCAAAGGCCTGTCCGGCAGACGTGTGCTGTGGGGCCATGAAATGAAAAACGCTCTGATTCCGGTGCTGACCTTCATCGGCATCGATTTCGGCGTGATGCTCGCCGGCGCGATTCTGACCGAAACCGTGTTCAACTGGCCCGGAGTCGGAAACGCCATCGCGACCGCCATTTTCAGCCGCGACTTCGCGGTGGTGACCGGCGGCACCACGGTCATCCTCATCATGGTCATGGTGATCAGCCTGCTGGTCGACATCGGCTACGCGCTGCTGGACCCCCGTATTCGTCTGTCGGGAACGGGGGAGTAGGATGCCCGAAACGCGCATTCCTTCCCCCGCCGACCCGCAGCTCGAACTCGATCCGGCTGAATCCGCGCTGCTCGATGCGTCGGGCGCAGACGCAGCCGCAGACGCAGATGCAGCCGCGCAACCGCGTAAATCCCGCACCCTGTATGCGGATGCTTGGTACCGCCTGCGCAAAAACCGTCTGGCGATAGCGGCGATCATCTGGATCGTGCTGATTGTGGCACTGGCGGTATCCGCCGACTGGTGGATACCGCGGACCTTTGGTGACCCGCGCAGCATCGATTCGACCCAGGCGCTGGGCACGCGCTATTTGGGACCCAGCGCACAGCACTGGTTCGGAACCGATGACATGGGCCGCGACGTATTCGGGCGCGTGGCATACGGTGCGCGGGTGTCGCTGACCGTAGGTGTCGTCGCCACCGTCATCGAGACCATCCTGGGTGTCATTATCGGTTCAATCGCCGGGTTTTTCGGCGGCGTGGTGGACGCGGTTATTATGCGTATCACCGATATTTTCCTGGCTTTTCCCTATCTGTTGTTTGCGATTATCGTCATGGCGGTCCTGCCCCAGGAATACCGGGGGGTAGGTACCGTGGTTGCCGTCATAGCGCTGTTGGGGTGGGCATCCACCGCGCGCTTGGTCCGCGGCAGCGTGCTGTCCGTCAAAGAAAACGATTATGTACAGGCCGGGCGCGCGTTGGGTGCGTCCAACCTGCGACTGATGTTTCGACATATACTCCCCAATGCGATTGCCCCGGCATTGGTGGTCGCGACCATGAATATCGGCGGCGCCATTCTGTCGGAATCGGCGATGAGCTATCTGGGCTTGGGCATCCAGCTGCCGCAAATCAGCTGGGGTGGGATGATCGATTCAGCGCAGCGGTTCATGATGAATCATCCGGCGCTGACGATCTATCCGGGCGTTGCGATCCTGTTGACGGTGTTGGCATTCACCCTGTTGGGCGACGGCGTGCGTGACGCGCTGGATGTCAAGATGGAGGACTGATGGATACCGCCGCCGTCAATCCGCCGACCGGAAGCGCTGAAGGCGCCGCGTCTGTCACCGAGCCCTTGCTGCACGTCGATGACCTGCATATGTTCTTTCACACGCGCGACGGCGTGGTCAAAGCCGTAAACGGCGTCAGTTACCGACTGGACAGCGGACGCACCTTGGGAATCGTCGGCGAATCGGGTAGCGGCAAATCGGTCACGGCATTGACGCTGATGGGATTGATTCCGATGCCGCCGGGCAAAATCGAATCGGGAGGGGCGACGTTTCGCGGCACCGACCTGTTCGCGCTGTCCGAACGCGACATGCAGCACATTCGCGGAAACGACATCGCGATGATTTTCCAAGACCCCATGACCAGCCTGAATCCGGTCTACAAAATCGGCCATCAGTTGGCAGAACCCCTGCAGCTGCACATGGGCATGTCGCGCCGGGACGCGCACGCACGTGCCGTCGAGCTGTTACAGCAGGTCGGTATCCCCGAGGCCGCGCGCCGCGTCAAAGATTACCCTCACCAGCTGTCGGGCGGCATGCGCCAGCGCGTGATGATTGCGATGGCGCTGGCCTGTGACCCGGCAATACTCATCGCAGACGAGCCCACGACCGCGCTGGATGTGACCATCCAGGCTCAGATTCTCGAACTGATGCAGTCGGTCCAGGCACGCACGAACAGCGCGATTATCATGATCACCCACGACCTGGGGGTGATTGCCGACATGGCTGATGACGTGCTGGTCATGTATGCCGGACGACCGGTCGAATACGGCAGCGTCGCCGCACTGTTCGCGCGCCCGCTGCACCCTTACACCTGGGGACTGATGGATTCGCTGCCGCACACGACTGTTGACACCGACACCAAGACCCCGCTGACCCCCATCGAGGGCACGCCGCCCTCGCTGATCGACCTGCCGGCGGGTTGCCCCTTCCACCCGCGCTGCCGTTACGCGCGTGAACTCTGCCGGCGCGAGGTGCCGGCATTGACCGCTCTCGAGGCGGGGCACAGCGCGGCATGCCATTTCGCGGGCGATGCCGACTTTGTCGCAGGTCGCACAAAGCGCGCTACCACAGACGCCGGCACCATCGCACAGGCAGCCGTGCAGATAGCCGCTCAGGCAGCCGAGGAAATGGGGGAGTCGGATGTCTGAACCTTTGTTGGTGGTTGAAAACCTGGTCAAGCATTTCAAGGTATCCGCAGGCAGTGGCGCCTGGAATCAACGCGGCGGCGTGGTGAAAGCCGTCGACGGCGTGTCGTTTTCGGTCCAGGCGGGACGTACTCTGGGGCTGGTGGGCGAATCAGGCTGCGGCAAGTCGACGACCGGACGCACGTTCATGCGCCTGATTGAACCCACATCGGGCAGCGTGCGCTTTGAGGGACGCGATGTGCTGCGGATGCGCGGCAGCGAGCTCAAGGCCTTTCGGCGCGAGGTGCAGTTTATCTTTCAGGATCCCTATGCCTCGCTCAATCCACGCTTTACCGTGGGCGAGATCATCGCCGAGCCGCTGATAATACACCGTGTCGGGACGCGTGCGGATCGCAACCGTCGCGCCAAAGAACTGCTGGAAATCGTCGGGCTGAACCCCGAGCACATCAACCGCTACCCGCACGAGTTCAGCGGCGGACAGCGCCAACGCATCGGTATTGCGCGTGCACTGGCGCTGGATCCGAAACTGATAGTCTGTGACGAGCCGGTGTCTGCCTTGGATGTCAGCATCCAGGCACAGGTCTTGAACCTGCTGGAGCGCCTGCAACGCGATTTCAACATTGCATACCTGTTCATTGCGCACGACCTCAGCGTCGTGCAGCATATCAGCCATCAGGTTGCGGTCATGTATCTGGGGCGCATTGTCGAATGCGCCGATTGGCGCGAACTGTACCGCGCACCCTGTCATCCCTACACTGAAAGCCTGCTGTCGGCAGTACCTGTCCCCGATCCGGTCGAACAGGCCGCGCGTGAACGCATACTTTTGGCGGGCGACCCGCCGTCACCTATAGATCCGCCGCAGGGCTGCCATTTCCACACACGCTGTCCCGTTGCGCGGGAATGCTGCGCGACTGAACGTCCCGAATTGCGTCCGGTTGGCCCCGAGCATACGGCTGCCTGTCACTATGCCCATCCGTTCCCGGTCAGCAGCCCGTCCGTCGAATCTGCCGAACCTGAGAAAAACCTCTGAGATTTCCCCTTGCGCGTCGGCGCCAAATCCGTTAGTATTGTTTCTCGCGCGGATGTGGCTCAGCTGGTAGAGCACGACCTTGCCAAGGTCGGGGTCGCGGGTTCGAACCCCGTCATCCGCTCCATTGTCCAGCGAAGGGTCGGCTTACAAACCGACCCTTTTTTCTGACAATGCAGACAGGACACGTGGCGATGTGGCCAAGTGGTAAGGCAGAGGCCTGCAAAGCCTTTATCCCCGGTTCGAATCCGGGCATCGCCTCCATCCTGCTTGTCTGTTGCGTTTGCGACGCGGTATCATAGGTTATCCGTGCCACGTGCATATTCAGGTAAGTGTCGGAGTGGCGGAACGGCAGACGCGCCAGGTTGAGGGCCTGGTGCCCGCAAGGGTGTGAGGGTTCAAATCCCTCCTCCGACACCATTCATCCCCCCCAAACGTCATTACGTTTTCACCGATCCCTTAGGCTTGAAGGGGACGGACCGGACGCGTATAAAAGCTTTACTGCTTTTTTCGCTCCGGTCCTCACCACTCCGCCGTCATTGCGAGTGCGCGCCCGTGCGCGCGGCAATCCGCCGGAACGGACTGACGTGCACGTGCGGGAGCCTGCACCGCCGCCGGGACGTACTCCCCCTGAATGGTTTTGGCGGCTGCGGGTGTGCGGTGGCGTGTTACACTGAAACGATGAATACCGAAAACTCACAAAATCAATCGTTGGGGGCGACCGTTGATCAGCTGTGCGCGATTATTCGCGGGCGGCGTGACGGTGACCCGGAAACGTCCTATACGGCGCGTCTGCTGACGGGTGACGAGGACAAACTGCTGAAAAAAATCGGCGAAGAGGCCACCGAGGTGGTCATGGCCGCCAAAGACCGCGACCACGACCATTTGCGCTACGAGGTGGTCGACCTGTTGTATCACACACTGGTATGTTGCGAGCGCTGGGGGGTAACGCCCGACGAGATCGCGCGTGAGACCCGCAGCCGGTTCAAGTGAGGTTACCGTGACGGCGTTATCACGACTGGCCGATTGCCACATGCACAGCTGCCTGTGCGGGCACGCGATGAACTCGGTAGAGGAAATGGTGCAGGCGGTGTATGAAATGGGACTCGCGGGTGCCGTGTTTACCGAGCATTTGCCGCTGCCCAAAGCGCTGGATCAGGACCGCACGGTCAGCATGCATCGCGAGGACCTGCCGATATACATCGAGGAACTGAAAAGTCTGCGCGGACGGCGCGGGTATGTCGATATCACCATCGGCGCCGAATGTGACTGGTTGACCAACGACCCCACCTGGGCAGAACAAGCCTGCCAACTGGCGCGCGCGATGGGCGCGGAGTGCATTTTGGGCAGCGTGCACATGCTGGACGGCTGGGCGTTTGACAATCCGGACGAGATGGACCAGTGGGAGATTCGCGACGTGGAAGATGTCTGGGCGGACTATACCGAACACTGGATTCGCGCGACCACCAGCGGACTGTTTGACGTGATGGCTCACCCCGACTTGCCCAAAAAGTTCGGGCACGTGCCCCGTGACGCGCGTGAGTATTTCGAACCGGCCGCCGTGGCGGCAGCCGACGCGGGCGTCCTGTGCGAGATCTCGACGGCGGGGCTGCGCAAACCGATCGGGGAGCTGTACCCGTCCGCCGACTTTATCCGCGAGCTGAAATTGCGCGGTGTCGAGTTCACGCTGGCAAGCGACGCACATTCGGTCCAAGAGGTGGGCTTTGCGTTTCAGGAAACGGCGGATGTGGCGCGCGGTTTGGGCATCGAGCGATTCGCGTTTCCGCAGCCCGATGGGGGAATAAAGTGGTTGCAGCTGTGACGCGGGATCGGGATCAGGGTCAGGCGACCTCGGGCGGAGCGTATGTGCTGATGACAGACGGCGGCAGTCGCGGTAATCCGGGACCTGCCGGTGGGGGATTTGCCGTTTATGTTGACTGCGTCGAAATCTATTCCGGGCAGGTTTCGCTGGGGGTTGCCACCAACAATGTTGCCGAATACGGGGCGCTGATTGCCGGTCTGCGTGCGGTGTTGGAACACTTTCCCGATGTGATGGCCGACGGTTCGCGCCTGGTGATCCAGGCGGACAGCCAACTGATGGTGCGCCAGCTGACCGGCGTCTATAAGGTCAAAAGCGCCGACCTGAAGCCGCTGTTTCTGGAGGCGCAATCGCTGCTGCGGCGCGTCAATGACTGGACGGCCGAACACGTACGCCGCGAGCTGAATGCGCGCGCAGACGAACTGGCAAACGCCGCGATGGATGCGGCACAGGAACCCGGACCCGCCGAAACGCAGCAGGCGCTGCTGCTGTCAGTTGACACGGATCAGACGGAGGAAGAGGATCTCGTGAGCGATATTGCACCGGCACACACGCCGCAGCCCGAAGCCGCCGCGGCGGCGGTACCCGCCGATGCCACCGGCACCTACGAGTTGACCATCAAATCGCATTTCGACGCGGCACACCACCTGTATGACTACCCCGGTCCCTGCCGGCAGCTGCACGGTCACACCTGGGACATCGAGGTCTCGGTCGTGGGCTCGCGGCTGAACGACATCGGCATCGTCTATGACTTCAAGCAGCTGAAAGACGACCTGAACGGGGTTTTGGATGCCTACGACCACACGGATCTGAACACCGTAGCGCCGTTTGACGTGCTGTCCCCGACGGCAGAAAACCTCGCCCGGGTGATTTACGAACGCATGGCCGCAGCCGTTGATCCGGTCGTGCGCGTCTCCCAGGTCACCGTCTGGGAATCCCCGGCCGCCAAACTGGTCTACCGCCCATAAGTCCACCCTACAGCGTTTGCAAGCGCGCTCAGGTGGGTCTCGCGCGCAGTCCCGGCGAGAATCGACGGAGTGGGTCGATAAGCGGGGTTCTGTCGTGGACGACCATTTATCTGGGACGTATGTCACCACACGCCTCGTGCGAGCAACCCGTGCGCCGGTCGGGTCCAACCTTAACCGCACCTATGCGCTCTTGCTCCGGATGGGGTTTGCCAAGCCGCGCCGTTACCGACGCGCTGGTGCGCTCTTACCGCACCGTTTCAGCTTTCCTCGACACGCCGCCCACAGGCGGCATACCGGGGGTTTTCTTTTCTGTGGCACTGTCCGTCGCGTCACCGCGCCCTGCATCTGACAGGCATCCTGACCCGGTGGAGCCCCGACTTTCCTCACCGCTTGCGCGGCGCGGCCGTCTGACCCACTCCGCAACCTATTCTACAATAGCAACATGATCGACACACCCACAAACACAGGGGGGGAGTACGTCCCGGACCGCGTTCCTGCAGCAGCACCTGCCGCAGCTTTCGCCGCACCTCCGGAACTCACCCTATTGGAATCCACCCCCTGGTCCGGGCGCGCCATCATCCACCTGGACTTGGATGCCTTCTTTGCCGCCGTCGCCCAGCTGGATAACCCCGAACTGCGTGGACGGCCGGTCATTGTGGGCGGCGACCCGACGCGGCGTGGAGTGGTCTCGACCTGCAGTTACGAGGCGCGCGCCTATGGGGTACGCAGCGCCATGCCCGCCGCAACCGCACGACGCCTGTGTCCCGATGCCGTGTGGGTTGCCTGTGATTTCGACCGTTACCGACAGTTGTCGGGCGCCGTTATGGACATCCTGCATGCACTGACCCCGCGTGTCCGACAGGTCTCGATCGACGAGGCCTTTGCCGACATCACGCCGGATGTAAACGACCCGCGTCACCCGGTTACGGTCGCCCGCGACATACTGGCGCGCGTGGCGGAACTGGGAATCACCGCCTCCATCGGGCTTTCGACTTCGATGACGCTCGCGAAAATCGGCAGCGACTTTCATAAACCGCGGGGACTGACGGTCATTCCCGCCGGTACGGAGGCTGCGTTCCTGCGCGACCTGCCGGTTGAAAAAATGTCCGGAATCGGACCCAAGGCGACCGCCCAGCTGCATGCCCTGCGGGTCAACACGCTCGGCGAGCTCTGTGCCTTGGACCGATCCAGCGCAACGAAGATTTTCGGGAAGAACGCCGACGTGATGCTGGAGAGGGCGCGCGGCATCGATGCGCGCGCCGTCGTCAGCGACGATCCGGTCAAATCCGTCAGCAAAGAAGTCACCTTTGCCCGCGACATTCGGTCAGCCGAACAGGTGCGGGACGCACTCCTCGATATTTCCGCAGCTGTGGCTCGCAGGCTGCGCAAAGCGGGGCTTGCAGGCAGGACCATTACCTTGAAACTGCGCTTCGGAGATTTCACCACGCGCACCGTGTCACGTACCCTGGACACCGCGACCGACAACGAGCACACCATCGCACCGGTGGTGATTGCCGCCGCGCACAGCATTTGGGGTCCCGGCAAGGGGATTCGTCTGCTGGGTGTGGGGGTCAGTCACTTCGGCAGCGTCGAGCTGCAGACGCGGCTGTTCGATGACGAACGTGGCGCGGATCCGGGCGACACGCCGGCTGCCCGCGCAAAGCTGGATGCGTTGACCGACAGTCTGGATGCCATCAAGGACAAGTTCGGTGAAGCATCTATCCGCCCCGGTCGACGGGTCGAACGGGAATGAAAAAAGACCCCCGCAGTTCTGCGGGGGTCTGAACATGCTGGTAGCCCGTACGGGATTCGAACCCGTGACCTCCGCCTTGAGAGGGCGGTGTCCTAAACCGCTAGACGAACGGGCCACTGTCGTGGGCGCTGCCGGGTCACTTTGACGGACAGCCAAAGGTCTGGCTGGGGTGGAAGGAGTCGAACCCTCACATACGGCACCAGAAACCGCTGTCCTGCCATTAGACGACACCCCAAAAGCGCGAGTTACTATACTACCCACCAAATCCGCCTGTGTCAAACGCAATTTGCAAATTTCCGAAACAAGCGAAACCAAAATGAATGAAATGACGCGCAAAATGCATACTGTTAATACTGCGTTACCGCACGCGGAAAAGTCGCGGCGAATTTGAAATTTTTTTACGTCCGTTGGTTTATAGTGTGCACTGGAGCACAGAGCGGCGGTGGCAAGTCCTATTCACAATTGAAAAGCACGTTAGTCAGGTCCCCGAAGGCGCGTATCGCAAATTGAGGAGGAAGCTATGAAGGCATTATGTAGGCGAACACACACGCAGACGAAACGATTCATATCGCTGGTATTGATTCTGTCGCTGGTGATTCCCTTTGTGGGAACGACAGCGACAGTTTCAATTGCGGCACCGACCACACCGACCACCACGGTCGCATCCCCGATCAAGACGCTCGCGGGAAATGACGCGTTGTGGATTAACTCGGTTTCCGGTCAGGACAAGTACACGATGACCGACAGCAACCAGGTCATCACCGTCACCTACCGCTTAAGTAACGTGGCGAGCGCCGGTGCCGTCCAAGACATCTTGGACAACGGTGACTATTACCTGTATCGTGACCGCGGTAGCATGCCCGAAGACGTCTATCCCTACCAGTTCCTGGCACGCCAGAACGCCGACGGCAGCTCGGGCGGACGCGGACGCGCCCCACAGGCCACAGGCGGCGCACCATGGAAGCTCAGTGAGTGGGTACGCATGAGCTCCAATGGTACCGTCTATGCCACCTCGCCGATTTTCACCAATTTCGCCGAATCGTTCACGCTGTCCGGGACCACGGCAACCGTGACCTTGACCTTTAATGCCGGACTCCTGTTCAACACCACCGACACCACGAACTCGCGCACGGCATACATGGATGCCACCGGCGATTACAAGTTCGAGTTCCGTGACGCCGCATCCACCGTGCGGGCCAAAGCAACGGTGCACGTCAGCCCCTACGCATCGTTCCGGACCATGCCCGAGGTCGAAACCGAGCTGAACCAGGCGGCGGCCTACATCAACAACCCCGCCAACTCGTCCGGTATGTATGCAGAAATCCGCAGCCTGGGCGAAAGCACCGGCGGGCGCAATATGCCCTACATCATCATCGCCAAGGACAAATCGGTGATTGAAAACTACGAGGCGCTGTCCAATCGCGCAGAACTCGACCCGACAGGCGTCCTGGCGGACCTGAACGCGGGAACGCTGACCGATTATCAGGTCCCGATTCTGTTCAGTAACATCCACGCCGACGAACACGTGGGTGTGGACAGCATCCTGGACTTTATGTGGGATATCGTGCAAAACGACAACATTTCGTATCAGGTCGTCGACCACGACAACCCCTTTACCCCGACCGGCTTGGCGCGCAAAAACGCCGAGCGCAGCTATCGCAATGCAACGATTCCTGCAACCTACAGCTACCTGCTGGCAGATGAACAACCGACCGACATCGGCTACATCACCAACTCGTACAGCGGGTCGGGCAGCTATGGCGGAGGCGCCGGCGCCGGTTCGACGACACTCAACCTGAATACCTGGTACAACATGACGTCTGAAAACTACAACGTATCCGACGTCTTGGACAAGGTGTTCTTCATCCTCGTCCCCGAGGAAAACGTCGACGGGCGCACGCTTTCCACCCGCGAGTCCGAGGCAGGCGTCGACCTGAACCGCGACAACCTGTTCCAGACGACGGCGGAAACCCAGAACATGACCAAAATGATTTCCTATTGGAACCCCATTATGTTTTGGGAGCAACACGGGTTCGTGAACACTTTCCAGGTCGAGCCCTGTACCCCCCCGCATGGACCGGATTTCGAGTATGACCTGCTGTCCAAATACCTGACGCAGGCCGGCGAGGCCTATGGTAACGGGGCGATCTCGAACAACAACACCTACAACAGCTTCAAGATTCCGATGCGCGACTACTACCTGAACAATTCCTGGAGTTCGGGCGTGTGGGACGACGTGTCGACCGCCTATACCCCGCAGTATTCGATGCTGCACGGTACAGCCGCCTATACGGTCGAGGCGCCGGCCTCGAACCAGGAAGCCAACACCGCCATGGAATACGGACTGATCAACGTATCCAAGTTCGTGGCGGACAACCGCGATGACATGTTCAAATCCCAAGTCACCGGTTGGGAACGCGGCGTGCAAAACGTCGATGCCGACACCATCGATCCCTGGTACGAGAACATGGCGGGTACTCCGGGTGCCGAGGCAAACCAGTTCCGGCCGAAGTATGCGGAAAACAACAACTACTTCCCCGAGTACTACGTGATTCCGAATGACGCGCTGAACCAGCGGAGTCTCTCGGCGGCCCTGCAGATGCAGCAGTGGTTGTTGGATAACGACGTGAAGCTCTCGACTTTGACGCAGGAAGTGACCGTGAATGACGCCGACGGAATCTCTCGCACCTTCCCGGTGGGGAGCGTCGTCGTCAACATGAAACAGGCGAAGCGTAACGTCGCCAACGCCGCTTTGAGTAACGGGCTTAAGATCAACGGGTGGGGGACAACGCTTTATTCCGAGCCGGTTACCGCTTTTGCGGCGATGCGCGGATTCGACAGTTATGCCATCACCACGCCGGGTGCTTTGGACGGCAAGCTGACGGCACAGGTGGGAGCCTATGCCCCGGCGCCGACCCAGGTCGCCGATCCCTACACCATCGTGATGAACAGCAGCCCCGAGACCATCAAGTGCATCAACACGCTGCTTGCGGCGGGTGAGGAAGTGGGCTTCATTCAGGAAGGTGAGTACAAAGGTAACTTCGTCGTGACGACACAGCTGTACGAGACCTTCAAGAACGACTACACGCTGAACGCAGTGGGGAGCGCAACCTTGCCCTTTGCGAAAACGCTGTTGGAACCCAATGTGTTTATACTGGGTCGGCCGACCACCGACTTCGCGAACGAAAGCGCCGGGAATCCGACCGGCGGATATCGCGCCGGCTGGGTGACCAGCACTTACTATGACTTCAACTATTCCCGCAAGGCGCTGGAACAGGAAATGGGCTTCCGTTCGACGGCGACCTTGACAGATGCGACGGTGATTGCCGGACACGCCAGTGTGACCGGATCAACCTATTACAGTCGTATTCTCTCGGGTACCCCTTGGGTCGGGTGGGGACCGACGGCGGTCACGTCTGCGAATACCTTGTTTGGGAGTGGAAGCAACTACCTGCGCTTGGTGACCAGCGGAAACGCCATTGCCTCGACCAGTGCGCAGAGCAACACCGACATCTTGTACGAGGCCGAATACGTCAGTGATTCGATCGTCACCGCGGCAAAGAAGGGTGCAGGCGATCACGTCAGCTACACCTATGGTGCCAACTACGTCAGCGCCTTGAACTCGTCGGCCATTACCACGCTGACCGTTGCGAGCAAGACTGCCAACCACATTGCGGGTGCGGTATCCGACAGCCGCGCCAGCGCGTTCAAGGGCAGCATTCAGGCATTTGAATACGTGGGTACCAGCAACGGCAAGACCGCCGACATTACAATATTCACCGGCTCGATCCTGCGCAAGAACCACAACAAGGACGAGTACGTCAATATCGCAAGCGCGATTTACAAGAGCTCGGTCTCGACCACGTATGTACCCGATCCCGATCCTCCGGTTGTGACCGCGACGGTCACCGACACGGATATCACGCTGGATGCCGACGATGGTACGGGTCTGGGTGTCCGGTCGGTCGAGTACTACGTCACCCGTGTGGGTGGGGGAGCCTTGCCGGTGACGCCGCTGCTGTCGCTGGATACGACCTATACCTACTCCGGACCGATTGACATCAGTGATGCCGGAACGCTGTTGCCCGTGGGCGATTACGAGATCCACTTCCTGGCGACCGACTGGGCGGGTAACGTGTCCGCATTGGATACGGAGCCGTTCACGATTTATGATGCGACCGAACCGGTCGGAACTGCGGTTGTAGGTACGGACAGCATCACGATCACCGCTACCGATGAAGTGACCGGATCGGGTGTTGATACGGTGACCTATGCAATCGTGTCCAACCCGATTGAAACCGGGACAGTTCAGACGCTGCCGGTGACGACTGACGCGAATGGCAAGGTTACCGGGACCATCGATATCAGTAACACCACCAGTGGGTTGGCGCCGGGGACCTACTATCTGAAGTACACCGTGATCGACCTGGAAGGAAACGAGAGCAGTTACGTGGTAGAGTTCACCGTGCCGGAGCTGCCGGTGACCCCGACCACACCGACCACACCGACGACACCGACGACACCGACCCCGGCACCCACGCCCAAAGTGACGCCGCCCAGCAACCTGGCTGATACCGGCGAGAGTGTAACCTGGGCGGTTCCCGTGGTTCTGATGCTGGTTGTGGCTGCCGCCGCTGTGCTGCTGACCCGTAAGCGGACATCAGCCGAAAGCTAAGCTCACACGCGCAACACAGTGCGTGATCCGGAACGGTCCCCTCCCCGGGGACCGTTCCCATTGACTCAACGTCGCCGTTGCAGGTGTGGGGCGCCATCAACGTAAAGACGCGCTGCCGCCCCGGGAATAGGCTATGAGCTCCAGCGGCGCAGCCACGCTTCGCAGCTGCGGTTCATCTCGTGCATGAAGTCACTGGTGAACTTGCGCGCATAGAGCGCCTGTACGCCGTTTGCGAAGCGTTCGCTGCCGACACGACGAGGATAGATCGCATCGCGCTCGGCAATCTGCGCGTCCATCGTTTCGGCGTCGGCGGGGCGATAGTGGTCAACCATCACCAGGTTTTCGGTCTGGTGTTTGACGGTCGCCACCGGGTGGTGCGGATAGCCCGCAACCAGCATTGTTATCGGCAGCGTCGCCGCCGGCAGCCGCAGCAGTTCCGCCACGTCCTCGCAGTGTTCCAGGATGTCTCCGATGTAGCAGCTGCCCAGCCCCAACGATTCGGCGGCCAGGGTTGCCGTCTGTGCGGCAATCAGGGCATCACAGCAGCTCAGCAACAGGTCGCCGATACCAACTGTGTCGCGGGGATAGGTGCAATCCGCCACAGCGTCGCAGTCGGTATGCGCGAACAAATCCAACCATTTGCGCCAATCGGCGACAAAGACCAGCACGATGGGTGCGCGCGCAATAAAGGGCTGGTTGTCACACAGTACGGCCAGACGGTCTTTGATAGCCTGATCCTGTACGTCGATTATCGAGTACAGCATCATCGCTCCTGCCGTGGGGGCGGTTGCCGTCGCGTCCAGCAGGGCGCGTTTGACCCGGTCCGGAACCGGCCGGTCCGCGTAGCGTCGGGTCGAGGCGCGCGCATGCAGCAGCGCAAGCGTCGGGTTTGTGTCCGGTGTTTCGGGGTCCGGGTTCGGTGATAGGTCCTGCAATGCGTCGTGATGTGTGCCGGTCATGTGCATTCCTTTCTGTCAGCCCTCATAACAGGTATTATAGGTTACTATGCTTACCGAACGCCGCCGCCGTATACTGCAAGCCGTCGTCGACCGCTATGTGTCGACGGCAGCCCCCGTGGGCTCGAAGGTCCTGGTCGAACACTATGGCTTCGGCGTCTCGCCTGCCACGGTACGCAGTGAGCTGTCCGCGCTGGAGCTGGCGCGCCTGTTGTGGCAGCCGCACACCAGTGCCGGCCGCCTGCCGACCGACAGCGGCTATCGCAGCGTGGTCGACGAATACCTGGCACATCCCGACCTGTTGGGAGCCGGTCCTCTGTATCCGGAACCGGACTTGCGCGCACGCCTGACGCTGGACGCGACCAACGTCGACGAACTGGTGCACCGCGTCTGTGGAGCGCTTGCGACCTACACGGATGCACTGGCGATTTCCACCATCCCCTCGACCCGTACCGGCGGCATGGTGCGCGTGTGCTACAAGGGGCTTGCGGGATTGCTGGCACAGCCCGAGTTCGCGGCTGCCGAACGGGCGGTATCGCTGATTCGTCTGTTGGATGACGAGGCGCGGGTTGCCACGCTGTTGTCGGAACGTTATGTCGGCGGCGAGGTTACCGTTCACATCGGAGGCGAAAACCACTATGCCGGATTCGACGACATGAGCGTGGTCGTGAGCCCTTGGCGAAACGCTGCAGACGGCGGACGTTCGGGCGTCATCGCCGTGGTGGGACCCACCCGCATGCAGTACCGCCGCGCGATACCGGCGGTTGCCACGGCGGCCTGGACTTTGACCGATGCGCTACGGAATTGAGACCCATGCAGGTGTGTGTGCACAACCCGCGTGCGGCATAGAATGCGGTGCGGGACGCACTCCCGCCGCCGTATTGACCTGTACCTGAAACCGAGCTAGAAAGTATATTTGACACAATGGCAGCTGATTTTTACCAAACCCTGGGTGTCGACAAAGGTGCCGACGCCGATACCATTAAAAAGGCCTTTCGCCGCAAGGCGCGCGAGTGTCACCCCGATGTCAGCGACGCGCCCGATGCCGAGGAGCAGTTCAAGAAACTGAACGAGGCCTATGACGTCTTGAGTGACCCGCAGAAACGCGAGTATTACGACCGATTCGGCGTGGCACCTGGAGCGGCCGGCAACGGGTATGGCGGCGGTAGCGCCGGCGCGAACCCCTTCGGGGGCTATGGCAGCCCCTTCGGCGGCGGCGTGCACGTGGATCTGGGCGATTTGTTCTCGAGCTTTTTCGGCGGCGTAACCGGTGCGCGTGCCGGCAGCGGGGTGCGCATGGAGGGTCGCGACATGCAAATCGCGATGACCATCACGCTGGAGGAAGCCGCGCGCGGAGTCACCAAGACCTTCACGCTGGACCGCTTGGCGCCCTGTCCGGAATGCAACGCGACCGGATCTGTCGACGGGCAGGCGCCTGTCGCGTGCCCGACCTGTCACGGCTCGGGGCGCGTCGTCGGGGTGCAACAGACGATTTTCGGCACGTTTCAGACCCAGCAGACCTGTCCGCAGTGCCACGGTGAGGGCAAAGTTGTGGCGCAACCCTGCGAGGAATGTCAGGGTTCGGGGCGCGTGATCGACCGCCAGCAGCTGGATATCGACATTCCCGCCGGCATCGACGAGGGCCAGAAACTGCGCGTGCGCGACATGGGCGAGGCCGGTATCCGCGGGGCTGCAGCAGGTGACCTGCGCGTGGTGATTCACATCGCCAAACACGAGCGCTTTGAACGCGACCGCGCCGACCTGCACGTGCGCCTGCCGATTTCGATTGCAGAGGCCGCGTTGGGCACCATCAAACACATCGACGGGCTGCTGGAACCGCTGGTGGTCGAGGTCGCGGCCGGGCACCAAACGGGCGACAAAGTCCGCGTTCGGGGTGCCGGTATGCCCGTGGTGGGCCGTCCCGACAGCCACGGCGACCTGTACGCGCACCTGGATGTCATTGTCCCGAAAAAGCCCAGTGACACCGCTCGTAAGCTGCTGAAACAGCTGTCGGAAGAGCTGGGGGACGGACCTGACAGCGATGCGGACGAGCTGCGCAAAACCGGTTTTGCGGGTAAGGTTCGCGACTTTTTCAGCGACAAATAACGGCGTTCAATAACGGATGGAGGAGTGCGTCCCGCAGCGATGGCTGACCCGCGATTTTTCATAGACCCGGACGATGCGCTTCCGGCCGACGAGGTCGGTGCCGAATGCGTGCTGCCCCTGAGTGACGATGACCTGCACCACCTGTACCACGTATTGCGTGCCGAGGTGGGGGAGAACATCGAGGTCGTGCGCCGTATGGAGTGGCAGGTGCGGGTGTTTCAGCTGACCGCTGTCGGTGCGGACGGTGTGACCGGCCGCCTGGTTCGGGCAGAGGTGCTGCAGCAGCCGGCCTATACGCTGGATCTGCTGTTCGGCTACGCAAAAGGGGACAAAAACGAAACCATCGTGCGCCAAGCGACCGAACTGGGTGTCGACCACCTGTACCCGACGCTGTTCGCACGCAGCGTCGCGCGCCCTGACGCCCGCAAACGCGAGGCGAAGACGGCGCGCCTGCGCGGTGTCGCAACCGCCGCCGCACGGCAGTCCCACCGTGTGTCCCCACCGGACATAGCCGCCATCATGACCTTTGCCCGCTTTTTTTCGCGCAGTCCTTTTGACCGGGGGCTTTACGACCTGATACTGGTTCCCTGGGAAGAGGAAGCCGCTCGCCCCTTATCGACGACGATTGCCGACATTCCGCTCCCCCAAAATCCGCGTGTCCTGCTGGTTATCGGACCCGAAGGCGGCATCACCACCGATGAGATCGTTCTGTTGCGCGATGCGGGTGCCGTCACCTGCAGTCTGGGCGCCACCATCCTACGGGTCGACACGGCCTGTGCCGCCGCCTGTGCCATCGTCGCAGACGCCTTGGCGGCGCGCTGTGGCACCGTGGACGCACGATGATGCGCTATTGGATCAAGACGCTGGGCTGCAAGGTCAACTCGGTCGACTCCGAGGCGCTGGTGGCGGCTATCGTCGCCGACGGTGGGGAGCCGGTCGCAGATATCGCCGATGCGGATGTCGCGATCGTCAACACCTGCACCGTCACGGCAGAGGCTGATGCGAAATGCCGCAAGGAGATACGGCGCGCTGCGCGCTGCGAGCATATCCGGCAGGTACTGGTGACCGGATGCGCCGCGACCTTGCTGAAAGAACAGCTGGAGGCGTTGGATCCGAAAGTTCTGGTTGTGCCCATGGGTGAAATGTCGGAAAGGATTGCCGCGAATAAAAAGCTCCCCGGCTTTTTTTCGAGCAGTCCTCTGCAGCTATCAACACATACGCGTGCGCAAGTCAAAGTCCAGGACGGCTGTGACAACTACTGCTCGTACTGCATCGTGCCCTATGCGCGCGGGCATGAGCGTTCGGTCGATGCCGACGCGGTCATCGCACGTGTGGCCCGGTTGGTTGACGCGGGCACGCGCGAAGTCGTGCTGACCGGCGTCAACGTCGGCAGCTATGACGACCCCGACCTGCCGACCCTCATCGCCAACCTGCACGAACGCACCGGCATTCATCGCATACGCCTGTCCAGCATCGAGCCCCAGTATGTCAGTGATGCGCTGATTGAACTGATCGCGGATGGAGTTCTCTGTGAGCACCTGCACATTCCCCTGCAATCGGGCAGCGACCCCGTACTGTCCGCGATGCGTAGGCGCTATTCCGTCGCCGAATACCGCGACCTGATTGCGCGCATCCGTGAGCGCGTCCCCAGCTGTGCCATCACGACCGATTTGATTGCGGGCTACCCCACGGAAACCGACGACGATTTTGCTGCCAGCCTGGATATGTTATGCGCAATCGGCTTTGCAAAAACGCATGTCTTTCGCTATAGTCCGCGTGCCGGCACCCGCGCGGCACAGACGCGCCCGCTCCCACCCCGGACTGTTAAATCTCGCGCCGAGCGTGCGGCAGCTGTCGCCGCAGCGTGCGCGGAAAACTGGCGCCACAGCCTGACCGGGCACCAACTGGAGTTCATCGTCGAATCCGTGGATTCTGCAACCGGCACAGCACAAGGTACCTCGCGCGAGTACCTACAGACGTCCTTCCCGGTGCCGACCGGCACCCAACCCGGCTCGCTTGTTATAGTTGCGGATGCGCGCTAGCGCGCATCCGAGCCTTGTATCCGGTGCGGGTTGCCACCCGCCCGGTTTCATCCTCTTGTATAATCAGTGCTGAGGAGTAAAGGGGTGTGCCGATATGCGGAGGAGGACAACGCCTGCGCTGTCGTGCACCGGGCACGTGAGGAGTTCATCATGAAACGTGGTACACAGACCACATCAAACCGCGTCAATCGTTTGCATCTGTCAATTTTACTCATAGTCCTGTTGATTCCCATCTTGGTGCTTTCCGGCTGTTCCAACAAAAAGGTCACCGCCGTCGAGGATCTGTTCCACGACCTGACCGAAACCTATCCGGGGCTTGCCGGGATGAACGCCCCTGACCTGTCCAAACAGCTGAAAGACGTCGACCCCGAAAAGGGGAGCAGCGAAAACGTCACCCTGAATGTCACCTTGCCCGCGCTGAACGCGGTTATCGACAACGCGCCGGAGGTCGACGACGCAAACCTGGCCGCTGACGCCGACCAGGGGCAGGACCCGATAGCCGCCCTGAAGCGCTTTTATGCGGCGTACGAAGAGGCTTCCTACGTATTCTATGCCGCAATAGGCGAAAAGAGCGGACAGACCGAGGACGCAACTATTGACATCGTAGTCCAGCGCAGCGACGACGGCTACACTGCGGAAATCACCGATGAAACCGGTGTCGGCAACTTCGCCGCCGAACGCGAGGCACCGGTTATTGAAGCCGTAAACGCGGCATTTCTGGACAGCCCCTACACGAAACTGTTCCTAGCCCGCACCATTTCTGAAAACGTCATTCAGGAAGCCCTGGAAACCGACGAGCATTTCGCAGATCTCTGCGTTCTGCAGTCCTCCGAGATCAAAGACGGCGAAATGCATTTCACAGTCGGCTTCCCGAACCCGGAAACCTATCTGGCAGCCGAGGCCGACAAAGTCTTGGCCGACGCAAAAACAACCAAAGACAAGGTCTTCGGCACGGTGGATGCCAAAACGGTCGTCACGAAAATGGACGAAAGCAACGCTGCGGGCAAAGCCGCCATCGAAACCGAACGCAGCTTGGAAGTCGCCGATATCAGCTTTGACCTGGCAGGCTTTGCATCGGTCGATGACCCTGCCGGGGAATCTCTGATGACACTCGACATTATGAGTCTGCTTGCCCTGGACTCGGATGCAGAGGCAGGCGATAAGCTCGCAACCGTCCTAGATCAGGTGACCATAAAGGTCATCGATGTCTCGGGACTGGAAGGCGCCACGATTCCCGATTACGATGCCCTGCGCACGCAACAGGCCGAACGCATTCTGCCGCAGTACACCAAACTGGTCCAGGTCAAAAAGGTCAAGACCCCCAAAACCAAAATCATCAGCGGCAAAAGCTCCGGCCAGCCGATCACCATCAAATCCAAAAAGGGCGTCGGCAACAGCGTCGTCATTTTCACCAAAAAGGGCGCCAAAAAGCCGCGTCTGAAGGTCTTTGTGCGAAACGGCAAATCCATCACGGTGCGCCTGCCATCCGGCAAATACAAAATGGTTCAGGGCTTCGGTAGCACGTGGTACGGCAAGACCTACATGTTCGGCCCCAGCGGCCGCTATGAACAGTCTTCCAAAAACATCACCATCAAAGGCGGCTACCGCTACACTCTGACGCTGTATAAGATCTCGGGCGGGAACCTGCCCACGAACTCGATTCCCTACAGCGACCTGTAGTTGACCGATGAATAAGTGGAGTGCGTCCCGCACTCCACTTATTTCAGGTTTTCTGAAAAAGTGCCTTGCATCGCGGGGCGGCTTGTGGCATTGTAGAACGTGACCTTTAAGACCAGTCCCGTGAGGCCGGTAAGGACGCCAGAATAGCAGCGCGCCGCTGTACACCGTGTGGATGCCCGGCAACATGCACCCCCACAAACGGACAGCCCCGCGCGCTTACACTCTCAGCAGCCCTTGCCGCGCCCAGCGGAAGGGCGCTTTTCGTTTGCGCCCCGGGATCCCTAGGGAGGGGGAATTCAGAATGCCGGACACCGTCAAAGCATCGCTGATGAATGAGCAGGACGTGTCGCGTTCGCTGATGCGTATTTCGCACGAAATACTCGAGGCCAACGGCGGCGCAGAGGGTCTTGCCATCGTGGGTATCGTCACCCGCGGCGACATTATCGCCCATCAGGTGGCCGAAAACATCCAGAAAATCGAGGGCAGCGCCGTGCCCGTGGGCACGCTGGACATCAGCCTGTATCGTGACGACGTGGCGACCAAGATCTCGCCGGTGCTGCACCGGACCGACCTGCCGTTCAATGTCGACGACACCACCGTGGTACTGGTCGACGACGTGCTGTTTACCGGACGCACGATTCGCGCCGCCTTGGACGCGATCATGGACTACGGACGCCCCAATGCGATTCAGCTGGCGGTATTGGTCGACCGCGGACATCGCGAGCTGCCGATACGCGCCGACTATGTGGGCAAAAACGTCCCTTCCAGCTATGGCGAAAAGGTCATGGTGCGCTTAAAGCCGGTCGACGAGGTCACCGATGTGCGTATCATCGCCGCAGACCCCACTGAAAGCGACGCGGCCGGGGACGCACTCCCCCCCGAAATCGACGCTATTACCGGGGAGTGACGCCGCCATGCCATCCATCAAAAGCAAACACCTGATACGAATCCAGGACCTGACGAACGACGAAATCTATGCGGTGCTGGAAAACGCCGCGACCTTCAAGGAAATCAACGAGCGGCCGATCAAAAAGCTGCCCACGCTGCGCGGACGCACCATCATCAACCTGTTTTTGGAGCCGTCGACGCGCACCCGCAGCAGTTTCGAGCTGGCCGAAAAGCGCCTGTCCGCCGACAGTTTGAACTTCAGCGCCAGTTCCAGCGCCACGGTCAAGGGCGAGTCGCTGCTGGATACGGCCGAAACCTTTGACGCGATGAAGGTCGATATGGTGGTCGCGCGGCACAAATACGGCGGCTATTGCAACATTTTGGCGGATCACATGGATGCAAAGATCGTGAACGGCGGCGACGGCATCCACCAGCACCCCACGCAGACCTTGCTGGACCTGTTTACGATTTACGAGCACTTCGGGCGCATCGAGGGCCTGACCGTGGGTATCGTGGGCGACATCTATCACAGCCGGGTTGCAGGCAGCCTGGCGCCGGCGTTGGCGTCCTTGGGTGCCACGCCGATATTCATCGCCCCGCCGGCATACCAGCCCGACGTCCCCGAAGAACTGGGGGCGCAGGTCGCCTATACGCTGGACGAGGTCCTGCCGGAACTGGACGTGGTGAACCTGTTGCGCATCCAGGGCGAACGCGCGCAGGGGCTGTACGTGCCGTCTCTGCGTGAATACAGCGCGCTGTACGGGATGAACAGTCACCGCATGAACAATCTGATGAAAAAAGACGCGATTATTTTGCACCCCGGTCCCATGAACCGCGGGGTCGAAGTCACCGCCGAAGTCATCGCAGACCCCCGCATGCTGGTGTTAGACCAGGTGAACGCTGGTGTTGCGGTGCGCATGGCGGTCATGTACATGATGTTAGGGGGCGACGGGGATGTCGAATAAAACAGAACAGGTAACGGACGCAATGGTCACAGGGTCGGGCATGGTGACGCTGATACGCGGCGCGCGGCTGGTGGACCCACAGCTGAACTTGGACGCGATAGGCGACGTGCTGATAGCGGCAGATGGCTTGATAGAAGAAGTCGATATCGTAGAGGACGGGGGGAGTCGAATCTCTGCACCCGACGGTGCCTGCGTGATTGACGGCACAGGAAAGATCCTGATTCCCGGTCCCATCGACCTGCACGTGCACCTGCGCGAACCGGGTCAGGAATACAAGGAAACGATTCTGACCGGAACGCGAGCCGCAGCCCACGGCGGTTGGGTGGGCGTCTGTGCGATCCCGAACACCGAGCCTGTGGCTGACGAAGGCGCGACGATCCGAAACGTCCTGGATCGGGCCGCGGAAACGGCGTATGTGCCGGTCTATCCCTATGGGGCCATCACGCGTGGCCAAGCGGGGAAGCAGCTGGCCGAAATCTCGGACATGCTGGATGCCGGAGCCGTGGGATTCACCGATGACGGGCACGGGGTGCAAAACCCGCTGATGATGCGGCGCGCGATGGAATACGCGAAGGTATTTGACGCGCTGATTTTGGCACACGCCGAAGATGAGCAACTGGCAGACGGCGGCGTGGTGAACGAAGGCCGTGTGGCAACGCGCCTGGGGCTGCCGGGACAGACGGGGCTTGCCGAAAGTCTGCAGGTCATACGTGATATCGAGCTGGCACGTCTGACCGGGGCGCGGCTGCACATCTGCCACGTGTCCACAAAGGAATCGGTGGCCGCCATACGCGCCGCCAAAGCCGCCGGTGTACGCGTGACCGCCGAGGCGACACCGCACCACCTGGTGCTGAATGAAAACGCGCTGAGCTATGACTATGACACCAGGTTGAAGATGGCACCCCCGCTGCGCTCTGAAGCGGACCGGAAGGCGCTGGTGGCGGGACTGGTCGATGGGACGATTGACGCGAT
Organism: Actinomycetes bacterium; assembly: GCA_031272275.1. Classification (GTDB taxonomy): domain Bacteria; phylum Actinomycetota; class Coriobacteriia; order WRKU01; family WQUG01; genus JAISUC01. Next base: position 27,561 of record JAISUC010000013.1, read on the forward strand.
TGCGACCGATCACGCACCACACGCCAAGCAGGAAAAAGAGCTGGAGTTCGAACTGGCGAAGTTTGGAACCACCGGACTGGAAACCGCCATACCGGTGCTGCTGACCGATCTGGTGGCGACCGGACAGGTTGACTTGCCCTGTCTGGTGGAGCGCCTGAGCGCAGGCCCGCGTCGTGTGCTGGGGCTGGAGTCGGTGCTTCTGCAGCCCGGCTGTGTTGCCGATCTGACGCTGATCGATCCGGAAGCGACGGTAACCGTGACCGAGGACTGGCTGGTCGGAAAATCCAAGAACAGCGCCTTTATCGGACGAGAACTGCGCGGGGCTGCCACCGACGTCTTTGTCGAGGGTGTGCGCGTGATGGCAGACGGAGTCGTCTGTGACTAGTACTGCACACATCACGACCCAGCCGGCCGCTGTCTGTTGGTTGGCCACCGAAGACGGGCTGGTGCTGCAGGGTACGGCGTGCGGGGCTGCGGGAACCGCCACCGGCGAGCTGTGCTTCAACACTTCGATGACCGGCTATCAAGAGATCCTGACCGATCCCAGCTACGCCGGCCAGATCATCACCATGACAGCCCCGCAGATCGGAAACTATGGCTACACGCGCTCCGACGACCAGCGCGAGGTCTGCCACGCACGTGCGATGGTGGTCCGGGAAATGTGCAGCGAGCCCAGCAACTGGCGCGCCACAGAGAGCCTCCCCGATTACCTGCGTCAGAACGATATCGTTGCCATCGCAGGCGTCGACACCCGCCGTATCGTGCGCCATTTGCGCCGGCAGGGCGCCGTACGGGCGGTGGTGACCACCGATGCCCAGCTGGGCGCATCCCCCGACGCGCTGGTTGCGGCAGCGGCCGCAGATCCCGGTCTGGTGGGGCGTGACTTGGTCGCGGAAGTCGCGGTGACCGAGCCGCGGGTGTTTGATAATGCAGGCAGCCTGCATGTCGCTGCCATCGACACCGGCATCAAGCAGGGCATCATCGACCGGCTGCTCGCGGTCGGCTGCAATGTGACGCTGTTGCCGCCGACGACAACGGTCGACGAAATCATGCACAGCGGCAGCGGGGGAGCACGTCCCGACGGGGTCTTTTTGGCGAACGGTCCGGGCGATCCGTCGGCGGTTCCCTATGTGTATCAGACCGTGTCTGAACTGCTGGGCCGGATTCCGATCTTCGGAATCTGTCTGGGGCACCAAATGCTGGCACTGGCGGCAGGGGCGCGGACTTACAAAATGAAGTTCGGGCACCGGGGCGGCAATCACCCGGTCAAGAACCTCGCGACCGGCCGCGTGGAAATCACCGCACAGAATCACGGCTTTGCCGTGGATGCGGACAGCCTGCAGGGGTTGCCGGTCGCAGTCACGCACGTCAACCTGAACGATGACACCATCGAGGGGATTCGAATGACCGATGCCCCCGCGTTTTCGGTACAGTATCATCCCGAGGCATCACCCGGACCGCACGATTCGCATTACCTGTTTTACGATTTCGTGCAATTGATGGAGGGACGACTATGAAACGCACGCTCTTGATTCCGACCGGTTTCGATGAATATGCGCCGCGCCTGATGGAATTTTGTGCAGGGACGCACCGGCGAGGCATCATCAAATGCATTCTGCTGCATGTGATTGACACCTCCGGCATGGAGTATCCGGTGATTGCCGACGCCGTGCGCGAGGCCGACGAGCTGCTGAACGAACTGGCGACCCCGATGCGCGCCGAACACATCGAGGTCATCACTCGGGTCGAAACCGGCAACCTGACGCATCAGATTTTGCGTGCCGCCGAACAAGACGACGTCGACGTGTTGGTCATGGGTACCACGCGCAAAACCCCGATGCAGCGTTTCTTTGGCGGCAGCGTGTCTGCGGCCATCACCTGGGGGCAGTCGACACCGAACCTGTTGGTGCGCGACGACATCCTGATGGGTCACAGTGACGTCAAGCAGTTGTCTTTGGATTGGTCCAAGACCCTGGTTGTGCCGGTGGACTATTCGGCGTCCAGTGCGCGCGCGGTTTTGCAGTGCACCAAGTTCGAATCGAACGCCGTGGGTCAGGTGCGCCTGTTGCACGTGATTGACCCGAAACACGGAAACGAGGGGCAGTTGGAGGCCGCGCGTACCGAGAACACGTTTCGGCTGTCGGCTTTTGCCGCCATGCTGGAGCAATCCGGGCTGAACGCCGTGCCCGTGGTCCGCGTGGGTAAGCCGGTGGAAGAGATTCTGGCAGAAATCGATGAGGCTCCGGGAACCGGTGTCGTCATCGGCGGAGGGTCGAAGACTTCGCTCTCGTCCTGGATGTTGGGCTCGACCGCGCGGGAGACGATACTGCAGGCCCCCGTACCGGTCATGGTCGTACCGTAGTGGAATTGGGAGAACATGCCGAAACGAACTGACTGCCCCCCATCGTCATTGCGAGCGCGCGATAGCGCGCGTGGCAATCCATTGTGGGGGATATGGGTAGCATAGTGGAATTGGGAGAACATGCCGAAACGAACTGACATCAAGAAAATACTCGTCATCGGGTCCGGGCCGATTGTCATTGGTCAGGCCTGTGAATTTGACTACTCGGGCGCGCAGGCCTGCAAGGTGCTGCGTGACGACGGCTACGAGGTCGTGTTGATAAACAGCAACCCCGCAACCATCATGACCGACCCCGAACTGGCCGAGCGCACCTATATCGAGCCCATCACGCCCGAGTTCGTCGAGAAAATCATCATCCGCGAGAATATAGATGCCATGCTGCCCACGCTGGGCGGTCAAACCGGTCTGAACTGTGCCATGGAGTGTGCCAAGGCGGGCATTCTGGACCGTCACGGCGTCGAGTTGCTGGGTGCCCAAACCGAGGTCATCGAGCGCGGCGAGGACCGGAAGCTCTTTGCCATGGCGATGGAAAACATCGGGCTGGAGGTCCCGCGATCCGGTTACGTCTATTCGATGGACGATGCCCGGCGCCTGATTGAGGATCTGGGATATCCCGTGGTGCTGCGCCCGTCCTTTACGATGGGCGGCGCCGGAGGCGGCATTGCCTATAACGCAGACGAGCTGCGCGACATCGTGAGCAACGGACTGGACCTGTCGCCGATTAATGAAGTCCTGATGGAAGAATCGGTCATCGGCTGGAAAGAGTTCGAGATGGAGGTCATGCGGGACTGCAAGGATAACGCCGTTATCGTCTGCAGTATCGAGAACCTGGATCCGATGGGTGTACACACCGGCGACAGCATCACCGTGGCACCGATTCAGACACTGAGCGACGTCGAATACCAGCGGATGCGTGATGCCAGTATCGCGATTCTGCGCGAGGTCGGCGTCGAGACCGGCGGCAGCAACGTACAGTTCGCCGTGAACCCGGCGGACGGGCGCATGGTGGTCATTGAAATGAACCCGCGTGTCAGCCGCTCGAGTGCGCTCGCCAGTAAGGCCACCGGGTTTCCGATCGCCAAAATCGCGGCGAAACTGGCCGTCGGATATACCCTGGATGAGATCTCGAACGACATCACGCGCGAGACCCCTGCCTGTTTTGAGCCAAGTATCGATTACGTCGTGGTCAAAGCCCCGCGTTTTGCCTTCGAAAAGTTCGAGGGCACCGACGAGACCCTGACCACGCGCATGAAAAGCGTGGGCGAGGCGATGGCCATCGGGCGGACCTTTAACGAGGCCTTGGGCAAGGCGCTGCGCTCGCTGGAAGACGGTAGAGCGGGACTGGGAAGTGACGGCAAGGACCGGTTCGACGAGGACCACTTTGACGCGCGGATCACGACACCCACCGCCCAGCGCATCTATTACGTCGCAGAAGCCCTGCGACGCGGTCGCAGCGTCGCGGAGCTTTCGGAACTGTCGGGAATCGATCCTTGGTTCATCGGACGCATCAAGGCACAGACCGACCTGGAGGCCGACATCAAGGGACGGGCGCTCTCGGATTTGACGGCCGACGAGTTGCGCGCAGCCAAGCGTATGGGGCTCTCCGACGTGCAGATAGCGTATCTGACGGGCACGGATGAGGGGGCGGTCCGCATGTTACGCCATGCCTGGGACGTGCTCCCCGTATTTAAGGCCGTTGACACCTGTGCCGCCGAATTCGAGGCCTATACGAACTATTTTTATAAATGCTACGACGACGAGGACGAGGTGCCCGCCACGGATCGTCCGCGCGCGATGATTCTGGGTGCCGGCCCGAACCGCATCGGGCAGGGCATCGAGTTCGATTACTGCTGCGTGCATGCGGCGTATGCCCTGCATGACGAGGGCTTCGAGACCGTGATGGTGAACTGCAACCCCGAGACGGTCTCGACCGATTATGACACCAGCGACCGGCTGTATTTCGAACCTTTGACCTATGAAGACGTGGCAGACGTCATCGAGCGCGAGACCCCTGCCGGCGTGGTGGTGACCTTCGGCGGGCAGACGCCGCTGAAACTGGCCGAGCAGCTGTTGCGCGATAAGACCCCGATTATGGGCACGCAGCCCGACGCGATTGACCTGGCAGAAGACCGCAAGCGCTTTTCTGCCGTGTTGGATGAGCTGGGTATCGCCTACCCGGCTGCAGGGACTGCGACCACGCTGGACGAGGCGCATGAGGTGGCAGACCGCATCGGGTATCCGCTGTTGGTCCGGCCAAGTTACGTGCTGGGCGGGCGCGGCATGTCGATCAGCTATGACCGCGAGCGCTTGGATCGCTATATGACGCGCGCGGCGCGCCTGTCGGGCGAACACCCCGTGCTGCTGGACCGGTTCTTGGAGGGCGCGGTCGAGGTCGACGTGGATGCGGTCTGCGACGGGTGCGATGTCTTGATCGGCGGCATCATGGAGCACATCGAAGAGGCGGGCATCCATTCCGGCGACAGCGCGTGCTGCATCCCTTCGTTTACCCTGGGCGAGGCGACCCTGGACACCATCCGCACACACACGCGCAATCTGGCGTTGAAACTGCAGGTACGCGGGCTGATGAACATCCAGTATGCCGTCAAGGACGGCGTGGTGTACGTGCTGGAGGTGAACCCGCGCGCCAGTCGCACGGTGCCCTTTGTCAGCAAGGCTACCGGTACCCCGTTGGCAAAGGTCGCGGCGCGCGTGATGGCGGGGCGCACGCTGGTCCAGCAAGGGCTGGTGGACGCGTCGGGCGCAGGCGATGTGGAGAGTTCCGACCAGCCCGATGAGTCTGCGGCGGCCAAGGTGGGGGAGTACGTCCCGACGCGCTATTGCGTGAAAGAGGCCGTGATGCCGTTTGGGCGTTTCCCGGGCGCCGACACGCTGTTGGGGCCCGAGATGAAGTCCACCGGCGAGGTCATGGGGTCTGCCGCCGACTTTCCGACCGCGTATGCCAAGACGCAGATTGCGATCGACTATCCGTTCCCGACGTCCGGCTGCGCTTTTATCAGCGTCTGCGACCGCGACAAGCGTAGCATCGTGGCGATTGCACGCAGCCTGTACAAGCAGGGCTTTTCGCTGATGTCGACGGCCGGGACTGCGCGGGTGCTGGAAGCGGCCGGTCTGCCTGTGCGCCGTGTCATGAAACGCAGCGAAGGACGTCCCAGCGTCATCGATCACGTGACCAACGGCGAGGTGCAGTTGATCATCAATACGCCGTTCGGCCAAGAGGCGCGAAGCGACGGCTACCGGCTGCGTTCGGCTGCGGTGCGCTTTCGCATCCCGAACTTGACGAACCTGAACGCCGCGAGCGCGTTTGTCAGCGCGGTCGACGCGGTCATCGACGGACGTCTGGACATTTCGGCCCTGCAGGATTATGCATGAAGTGGCAAACCGGTATAGGTTCAAAGTCCATCGAGGGAAAGCAATCGAAAAAAAGTTGCAAAGCTTTTTATTCGATTGACTTTCCCGTCAGAAGCGGGGAGATTTTTTGTAAGCTGGCGCTGCAAGACGCTGCCAATAAAAAGCTTTACAGCTTTTTTTGGCCCGCTTGCAGCTCGATTTCGGTGATACTAAGGAGAAAAACGGTTGAGTTGTATGTGTGAACAGAAACACGACGTTGATGCGCCGATACGCGCCCATGTACCCATCGGTGCCGGCGCATACGCGCTGACGCTGAGCGCACCGGCGCTTGCCGCCCGTGTGCAACCCGGACAGTTCGTCGAAGTCGGCCTGAACCAGCCCGACCTGGTGTTGCGTCGCCCATTCTCGGTATTTGACACCGACGGGGAGACGCTGACCATTCTGTATCAGGCACTGGGGCGCGGCACCACGCGCCTGACCGCTTTTCGGCCGGGTACGGTGTTGCGCGTCGCAGGACCGCTGGGGCGCGGCTGGCCCGCGTCCGATCCGGGCGCGCGCGTGCTGCTGGTCGGTGGCGGCATCGGAGCCGCGCCGCTGCATATGCTGGCTGTACGGCTGTCGGGTGTGGACGGCACACAGGTGACGCTGATTCAGGCTGCGCGCACGGCGGAAGCCCTGGCGGGCTGTGACCGGCTGGCGGACGCGGTCGATACCGTGCACTACGCGACCGACGACGGCACGCGGGGACACCAGGGTCTGGTGACCGAGCCGGTGGCGGCAGCACTTGAGGCGGGGGAGTACGATGTCGCCTACGTCTGCGGTCCCGAGCCGATGATGCAGGCGGTGTCCGCCCTGACGGTGGCTGCGGGAATACAGACCTGGGTCAGCATGGAGCGCCTGATGGCATGTGGTGTCGGGGCATGCCTCAGCTGTGTCTTGCCGACGCGCTCCGGTCAGGTTCGGGTCTGTGTCGATGGGCCGGTGTTTGATGCGCAGGAGGTGGATTGGGATGCCGCACGCTCCTCACGCGTCCACTGATCTCTCTATAGAAATGTTTGGGCGTCAGCTGGTGTCGCCGTTGACGGTCGCGTCCGGCACGTTTGCCGCGGGGCGCGAGTACGCCGAGTTTACCGATATCACGCGCCTAGGCGCGGTGACGACGAAGGGAGTCTCGCTCACCCCTTGGGCGGGAAACACCGGCAAGCGCATTCACGAGACCGCGTCCGGGCTGCTGAACTCGATCGGGCTGCAAAACCCCGGAGTCGAGACATTCTGCGAAAAAGACCTGGGCTGGCTGGCAGATCACGCGCCCGACCTGCCGGTGATCGTCAACGTTTCCGGGCACACGATCGATGACTACGTCGGCGTCATCGAGCGGCTGGAGCGCGAGCCGGCCGTATTCGCCTATGAGCTCAACATCAGCTGCCCGAATGTCGACGCCGGCGGCATGGTCTTCGGTACCGATTGCACGGCCGCCGCAGGAGTTGTGGCCGCGGCGCGTGCTGCAACCAAACGTCCGCTGATCGTGAAACTGTCGCCGAACGTCACCGATGTCACCGCAATCGCGCGCGCGGTCGCAGACGCCGGGGCCGACGCCGTGTCGCTGATCAACACGCTGCTGGGAACGGCGATCGATCCCCTTACGGGGCGTTTCGTGTTCGACCGGCGCGTGGCAGGCCTTTCGGGACCGGCCATCAAGCCGGTGGCGCTGCGGATGGTTTGGCAGTGTGCACAGGTGCTGGATATTCCGATTATCGGCATGGGCGGTGTCACCGGTGGATGCGATGTCGTGGAGTTCCTGCGCGCTGGGGCCACGATGGTTGCACTGGGGACCGTGAATTTTGGCGACCCGGGGGCAGTCGGGCGTATACTGACAGAGCTGGACGAGCTGTGTGCCCGCATCGGCGTCACGCACGTCGCAGACCTCATCGGCACCGCCGCTTGAGCACAATCGAAAGGGAGTATATGGACGCAGCAGAACGTATTATCGTCGCACTAGATGGCAGCCCGGTCGAGGCGCGCAATTGGGCGCGCCGGCTCAGCGGAACGGCCCGGTGGGTCAAAATCGGCATGACGCTGTTTGACATCACCGGCCCCTCCATCGTGCCTGAAATGCACGACCTGGGTTTCAAGGTATTCTTGGATCTGAAGCTCCACGACATCCCGTTTCAGGTTGAACACGCAGCCGAACACCTCGCCTCTTTGGGAGTCGACCTTTTGACCGTCCACGCTTTCGGCGGGCGTTCGATGATGGGGGCCGCCGTCGAGGGTTCGCGACGTGGCGCCGAGGCCGAAGATAAGCCCGCCCCGCATGTCCTGGCCGTCACCGTCTTGACATCCGCCAACGAGGGCACCATGGCAAGCATCGGCATAAACCGTCCCATCATCGAACAGGTCGAGCTGCTGGCGCGTCTGGCACGCGAGGCCTGCGTGCACGGTGTCGTCTGTTCACCCTTTGAGGCATCAATGGTGCGGAGCATCCTCGGCACCGGTGCCGATATCGTGACCCCCGGCGTGCGTCCCGCCGGCGCCAGCGCAGATGACCAAAGCCGCGTGGCGACGCCGGCTCAGGCGCTACAGAACGGCGCCACGCAGCTGGTGATAGGACGGCCCATCACCCAAGCAGCCGATCCCGTCGCCGCATTCCAAGCCATACTGGATGAAATCGCGTAAAATGGCGCTGAAAGACGCTGCCAATAAAAAGCTTTACAGCTTTTTTTGGCCCGCTTTCAGCTGAGGATTACGGTGATTGGCGGAAAAGTCAATCCGATAAAAAGCTTTGCAGCTTTTTTCGGACTTGCTTTTCCCGGGTGCTTGAAACTGGTTGCTGAAAGACGCTGCCAATAAAAAGCTTTGCAGCTTTTTTTGGCCCGCTTTCAGCTCGATTGTTTGCAACAGAAAGGGGTTCGACTTATGACTGATCGTGACATACTCGACGCGCTGGAAAACTCCGGAGCCATTCGCCGCGGACACTTCCGCTTGACCAGCGGTCGCCATTCCGACACCTATGTGCAATGCGCCCGCGTGCTGGAAAACCCGACGCTCACCATGCAGCTTGCGCGTGAAATGGTCGCACGCCTGCCCCAAGACCTCAACGTCGACCTGGTTGCAGCCCCGGCCGTGGGCGGTATCATCATCGGCTTTGCCGTAGCCGCAGCCCTCGACGTACCCTTCATCTTTAGCGAGCGCCAAAACGGTCAGATGACCTTCCGGCGAGCCTTCCACATTCCGCCGAACGCCCACGTCCTCGTCGTCGAGGACGTCGTCACCACCGGCGGCTCGGTTGCCGAAGTCACCGCACTTATCAAACAAGCAGACGCCACCGTCGCCGCAGTCACCTCGCTCATCGACCGGGGCGGCGAGAAAGCATTCACCGACCCCTTCTACCCATTGCTGCCGCTGGATATCGCGTCTTGGGAAGAATCCGAGTGCAAACAGTGCGCCGAAGGACTGCCCATCGATTCCCCCGGCTCGCGCCGCCTATAGCCGCCCATAGCCGTCTGTAGCCTCCTATACCGGGCGGCACGGAGTGCCGCGCCCTGGGTTGCTCCTACCGGGAATTCAATAGGTCGCGGATTTCGGTCAACAGTCGGACTTCGTCCGACACTTCCTCTGCGACTTCGGCGCAGAGCTCCGACTCCCCCGCATTGTCGTCGCAATTGCGCTGGACGCTCCGCTTCAAGGCATTGACCGCTTTGATCAGCAAAAACACGACGAATGCGACCAGCAGAAAGTTGATCAAGTTTTGGACGAACAGGCCCCAGGCGATGGTTGCGGTCTGCCCGTCGCTGCGCAGTGAATGCAGCACCAGCTTGAACCCGGAAAAATCCGTGCCGCCGATAAGCCAGCCCACAAAGGGCATGACCAGGTCATTTACCAGCGATGTCACGATTGCCGTGAACGCGCCGCCGATGATGATCCCGACCGCCAGGTCGATGACGCTGCCGCGTGAAATGAACTCTTTGAACTCGCCGATAAACTGCTTCATAGGAAAATCCCCCTTCTGTTGGGCTATTATAAAACATATTTGAATCCCTTACGCGCACCCGCGCACCTGCGCACTTGGAAAGGACGGACATGACCGACACGACGAACATGACCGACGCGACCGGCACGACGCAGCAGGAGCTGTCGCCGCTGCCCTTGGACGACGCCGGCGCCGAAGCCCTGCTGGATGCCCATAACCCAAACCCCGCCCTGCAGCGCCACGGACGCGCGGTGCGCGGCGTCATGCGCCATCTGGCGCGCAAATGTGGCACCGACCCCGATTGGTGGGGTCAGGTGGGGCTGTTGCATGATCTGGACTACGAACAGCATCCCGATGAACACTGCGCGGTGACTCCGCAGCTGCTGCGCGACGCCGGATACGGCGAGGACTTCATTCACGCGGTCACCAGCCACGGTTGGGGGATGTGCCCGGATTCGCCCGAGCCGGCAATGCTCATGGAAAACTACCTGTATGCCGCCGATGAACTGGCCGGCTTGGTTAATGCCGCCGTGCTGATGCGCCCGGATCGCAGCATCTATACCATCGAGCCCAAATCGGTCCGCAAAAAGTTCAAGACCAAAGGCTTTGCCGTGGGTGTGGACCGCACGGTCATCACCGCCGGTTGCGAACGGCTGGGAATCGAGCTGAACGACCTGATTGCAGACGTCATCGCCGGTATGCGCGAGGTCGCGGCCGACATCGACCTGGTGGGGGAGTGTGAACGCTCCACCCCGGACGATTCCGAAACGGAAGGGGGGCAGTAGCATGGCTCGTGCCGACGGACGACGGCTGAAATCCTTGGACGGCTTTACGCAGATGGTGCCCTTTATCATGCCGAAGCGCTATGACGCGACGAACTATATGCAGTCGCCGATCAACTATGACAAAATACGGCCCTGGCTGCAGGAAAAACGCAACAGTGGCAGCCACGTGGGGCTGATGGCGCTGATTATCGCGAGCTATGTCCGCACGGTCGCGGCGTATCCTTCCATTAATCGCTTTGTCGTGTCCAAGAAAATCTATGCTCGCAACAATATCCAGGTGAGCTTCATCGCGCTGAAAGAGGGTTGGGACGGACAGGGTGAGCAGCCCGAAACCGCCATCAAGCTGACCTTCAAGGGGGATGAGACCGTCGAAGATGTGGCGGACGCGATTGATGTCGCCATCGAGGAAAACCGCAAAGGTGATGCCGAAAATGCGACCGACCGAATCATCAAGGCCATATTTTCGATTCCGGTGCTGCCGAGCTTTATCGTCTCGGTGCTGAAGGGCATGGACAAGCTGGGCTGGCTGCCGCGAGCGGTGATTGATGCGAGCCCGTTTCACTGCAGCATGTTCATCACAAACCTGGCGAGCCTGCGTAACGAACCGGTCTATCACCACCTGTATGACTTCGGGACCACCGGTGCCTTTATCGCGCTGGGTTTGACGCCCGGAAACACCAAGGGGTTCACACTGAATATCTCGACCGATGAACGCATCAGCAGCGGATCGAGCTTCACCCGCGCATTCCGTTACCTGAAACAGAACCTGCACCACCCGGAACGCCTGGAGGTTCCGCCCGCCGAAATCAAACAGGACGTCGCGTAAGCGCGGGTCAGCGGCGTAACTTCAGGCGTAACCTCACCGTCACCGTTCGCGGGAACTGTAGACAATTTACAGTTAACGTTGTATATAATAATATGAGACTGAGAGTTTAACATAAAAACGCGGGGCAGACCGAATCGAGGTAACAAATGAATAAGATGATTGCTCCGAGGTTTTTGGCGTTTGGGTTGTGGTGCGAGCGCAAACTTAATAGGCAGGCAAAACAAAGGGCGCTGTCCCTGTTCTTGGCTTGCACGCTGCTGTTATCAGCCGTCATCGGCGTTTTTCCCGTTTCGCAGTCAGCATACGCCGCCGGCGGGGTGCAATCGTCGGGTTTATCGACCCTTGCCACGCCCACCGTCACGCACAACGTCACCTTTGTCCTGGATTCGGGCGGTTCGACCAATCCGGCGTTGTGGCAGCTGTATACGGCGGTCGGCAGCTATGGTGTCATGCAGATTGCCGACGGGGACCCCATCACAGAACCCCAGGCACCCAGTGTTCCCGCCGATATGGTGACCTTCCGCGGTTGGTCGATCTATGATCCCAATAACGGCGGTGCCCCGGGCGAAGACTATGAACGTACCGATTTCTGGGGCTTCGACGTTCCGGGATCCCCGGATGTCGATGTCGTCACCGACGACGTGGTTCTGTTTGCGGTGTTCACCGATCGCTATCTGGTCAGTTTCAAGACCGACACCGGAACGATTTTCCAGACGCGTTATATCTATATGGACCCGGATTACAAAACGGTCGACAAACGCAGCTATACCTTTGCCGGGCCCGACCCCGAGTTGGTCGCGCAATATGTAAACACTCCCGACAACACGCGTCTGATGTATTGGTACAAAGAGGGCGATCCGGCCCAAAATCCGGTGAGCTTCGGTACGGTGACCGTTACCGAAGACACGGTGTTTGTGCCGAGCTTTTCTGCGGCGAAACTGGTGCTGTTCAACAGCCAGGGCGGCAGCACGGTCGATCCGCAGTTCCCCCTGACCGGCCAGACCGTCGATCGCCCATCGAATCCGACCCGTCCGGGTTACACCTTTGCCTATTGGTCGACTGACAAAAATGCCGCACCGGCCGATCAGGCAAGCAAAGAATTTCGTTTCAATGACGTCAGTAATCCGACTACCGTCGCAGCTGATGTGACGCTCTATGCCGTTTGGCAGGCCAACTCGGTGGGCTACACCATCGTCTATTGGGTCGAAAAAGCAAACCTGGGGCGCACGGCAGGGGACCCCGCCACCGCGGCAGGCGCGGCAGACTATGATTACTACAGCACGTATCCGGTTGCACCGGGCAGCGCGCTCAGCCTGGCTGCCGGCACAACCCCGAATTTTGACCTGCCGGCGCAAAACGCGCTGCTGAATACCACGGTTCCCTTCCCGCACAAAGTCGTCTCTGCTGTTAACAACGCCGCTCTGACCCAAGACATTCACTACGCCGAATACCGCGCAACCGTCTCGCCTGCCTTGGCGGGTGACGGCACAACGGTAGTTAACGTGTACTTTACCCGTCGCCTGTACACCTTCCAGTTTGATATGAAGGTCGGAAAAACCGCTGTCGACGGCGAGGATTACAGCCCGTCCATCACGTCGGATGCGGGCGGCTATATTTCGCGTGCAGGCACCACCTGGCAACTGGCCGGTGGCACCTATCCGACGACACTCTATAGCTTCCAGGCAAAACTGGGCGACAACATCAGCGACCGTTGGCCGATGTATGCCGAGGCGCTGACGACTAGCACAAACTACAAGCTCTATGGATGGATTATCGGGAACTGGAACTCCACACCGCATAACGACATCACGGAGGTCTATGACTGGATGTGTGCCGCCGCCGAACGCGACGGGGGCACGGCGACCTATTCCAACGACGGCGCCTACGTCTTGACCATTGCACCCGAATGGCAAACCACCGGCTCATCCTACGTTGCGCACTGCCGTCTGTATTACATCGAATACCTGGGCAGCCGGACCGGCATCACGTTCATCGACATCACGGATACGTCGCTCTATACCATCAGCCAAAACCCCGGCGATTGGCCCCGGTACATTACTTATAACGGGCAGTACTACGAACTGGCCTACGGCCAAAACGGCTACCAGACATCAAACACCAAGGCGCAGTTTGCCTCACTGGAAGGCGTGATTCCGCAATACAATAACGGAAACACGTCCATTCTGCACGCGGGTTTGGCCACGCGTACGGTTGGGGCCACCATATACACCGATACACACTTTTCCGCCAGCGCAGATCACGTCAAATCCAACTCCTATGGCGGGTATACCTGGACCGAAAACTTGCAGTACATCTTTTTTCTGTATGCGCGAAATTCCTATAACCTAGATTTCAACATGGGAGGAGCAACCGGAGCCCTGCCGGCAACGCTAAACGGAAAACCGGTCGAAACCACCGTCTATGGCGGCAGCGTCCGGGGGATCGAATACGGCGAGAGCTTGGCCGCGTATAACCCCGGTACGCCCGCACGTGCCGGCTACGAGTTCGCCGGTTGGTATACCACGAGCGATTTTTCTTCCGGCAGCGAGTTCTCGTTTACCATCGAGCCGGTCCCGACACTTCCCGCGGCACAACCCGGTTCCGTCACGGCGCTGACCCTGTATGCCAAATGGACACCATCCAAATACACGGTGCGGTTCTATGACGGCATCGGGGGCACGCATCTGACGGGACACGACATCAAGGTGGGGGAGGGCGACACCATCAACGACCCCGGGATTTACAGCATCGGCGAATCCGTGCCCGGCAAAGGCGAGTTCACCGGCTGGGTATGGTTGGTCGCGGGTACCTGGCCTGTCAGCTTCGGGTTCGGCGGTCAGGCCGTAACCGGTGACCTGAACCTGTATGCCACATGGAAAACCACCGGCTTCACGGTGGTCTATGACGCTAACGGGGGCACGGGAACGGTTCCCACCGATTCGAAATCCTATGTACTGAATGAACTGGCACGCGTCCTGGACGGCTCGAACCTGACCCGTATGAACGGCACTGACGAGCAGGTCTTCTATGGCTGGAACAGCTATGTGCACGGCAGTGACGGAATCAGTTGGATGCCCCAAACCGGAGCCGTCCTGTCCTATGCATACAACGTGCACCGCATGACCGGCGACACCCAACTGGTGGCGTTCTATGGTGACAAAACCGATTCAGTCAAATACATCTATCACCCGGTGATAGCAGACGCCGTGTTCACCGGCACGACCAGTACCGCCGTGGACACGCCCTATTGGTACCCCAAGAATCAAACTGTCGGCTACGATTACGCAATCGCACTGTTCGCCCACGATAAAAAGGACCTGATCGGCTGGGACACGGATCCGGCCGCAACCACGGTCGTCTATACGACCGGTCAGGCCATCGCGGACACCGGGAACGTGGACCGGGATCTGTATGCCGTCTGGCAAACCAAACAGTACGAACTGCGTTTTGTCGCAGGCACGCACGGCAGCATCACCGGAGGAGCCCAGACGGTACCCAACGTTCCGATTGACACCCCGTGGAACAGCACTTGGGTCCCGACGTCTGCGCTGGTTGTCCCGGATGCCGGTTATCATTTCGTGAATTGGACCCCCGCGTTTCCTTCGACCGTGGTCCTGAACCAGACCTTTACCGCGAACTTCGCCCCGAACATCTACCGCATCGTCTATGACTATGGCACGACGCCACCTGCAGGCGCCACGGCACTGCCTACTGACGCGGGGCGCTATTATTATGCCGGAGCAGGAACCCCGGACCATATCACGGTTGCAAGTGATGCCGCAGCCCCAGGCTCGGGCTACGATTTCGAGGGTTGGAAGGTCGCGGGAACTGACGTTTCGGGCAGTGTCGCGATCGCAGGCATCGCCGCCGCGGGCGTCTATGATGCAGCAACCGGGACATACGTGATTACGCTGACCGGTTCCTGGGTCGCCACCGACCAGGTCTTGACCTATAGGTTGAACGAACCTGCCGGTACGGCAAACCGCAACAGCGGGGTGGCGACCGAAACGGTTAAAACCGCGGCCCTGATTCGCTCGGCCGCCCATTACACCGACTCCGCGTCCGATCCGGCGGCCCCGACGCTGACCGGCTACGTTTTCGGCGGCTGGTATCTGGACGCTGCCTGTACCACCGCCGTGGGAAACACCACGATGCCCGCCGGTGGCCGCAGCATCTATGCCAAATGGACGCCACAAACAGGTGTTGTCATCTTTGATGCCAACACGATCGGTTACACGGGCATGATGTCAAATCAGAGCTTTGAATACAATGAGCTGAAGAACCTGTCCTCGAACACCTACGCAAAGCCCGGCTATACCTTTGCCGGCTGGTCGACCACGTCGGCAGGGCAGGTGGTCTATTCAGAAGCAGGTGCCTATCGCTATAACCCCGACCCCTATGCGGCAAGCATCACCCTGTATGCCGTCTGGTTGGCGGGCACGAACACGCCTTACACGGTGCAGCATTACCTGGTGGGTGCGGACGGCACGGCGACGCTCCACGACACCGATACCCTGTACGGGACTACGGGCGACGGTGTCACCGCCGCGCCAAAGACTCTGTACACCGGCTACACCTATGCTCAAGGGTACAGCAACGGTGCAGACTACGAGGTCGCGTCGGGATACATCGCCGGCGACGGGTCACTCACCCTGAAACTGTACTACGCGGTGAACCGCCACCGGGTCAGTTACGCCTATACGGGGACCCCGCCTGTCGGCGTGCCTGCGCTGCCGGCCGACCACACCGACGTCGCTTATGGCAGCACGGTGACGGTGTCGGCGCCGGTGCCCACGCGGGCGGGCTATGTGTTTCACGGCTGGCTGCTGAATGACGAGGCGCGCCTCAGTTTCACGATGCCCGACGCGGATGTGCAGCTGCAGGGCTACTGGACCGCGCGCAACGACACGGCTTACACGATCGATTACTATTACCAGAACCAAGTCTCGGGGCTGTTCACGCATGTGACGGGTGATTCGCGCGCCGCCACCGGGACGACCGACACGATGACGCCTGCACTGCTGACCGGGGATTATGTGCCCAGGGCGACCTCGGGGCTAACCTATACGTTTGATGCAGCGAACCCGGATAATGTGCTGTCCGGCGTGATTGCAGGCGACGGCAGTTTGCACCTGCGGGTGTATTTCAAGCTGCAGTTCACGGTCAGCTATCTGCCGGGTACGCAGGGTACCTGGATGGCTGCAAGCGAAACCTATTCCGGGCTCGATTGGGGGAGTGCGTCCCCGACTGCGACCGTGGATCCGACGACGGCGCACGAACCGGGCTATTATTTCAGCGGTTGGAACCAGGCCGTGGATGCGCTGGTGGTGAGCGACCGCAGCTACGAGGCCATGTGGACCCCGTCGAGCGGCGTCACCTATACCGTCGAGCACTATCTGGTGCGCGGTACCACGGTGACCATGGGGGATAGGGACGAGTTCGTCGGGACCACGAATCAGTGGGTCACGGCACCGGAGCACGACTACCCCGGTTATCTGCACGATCCGCTGTATGTCGGCACACACGTCGCCGATTACGTGGCAGGCGACGGCAGCTTGGTGCTGGTGCTGTTCTATGTGGCGCGGACCTATACCGTGACCTTTGTCGACTGGGACGGCGGCACCATTCAGGTGCAACCGGGTCTGTTCTATGGGGACGCGGCGGCTGCGCCCGCGGCGCCTGTGCGTGACGGGTACAGCTTTGTAGGCTGGGACGTGGATTTCAGTGTGGTGACGACTGATTTGGTCGTTAGGTCAATCTATAAAAAGGATGCCACACCACCGGTTGATAACGGCACAGACTCTGATGAACCGCCGACGGGAACTACGACGCCGCCAAAGGTTCCCGATAGGGAAAAGCTGCCGACGCCGAAAAAGACGCAAGTGATGCCTGACACGGGTGAGTCGGCAGCGATGCTGGTCGGAGTCGGAGCGGCGATAATTCTGGCAGCCGGGGTCGTGCTGCTGACGGGCACGCGTAAGTATGAAGAGAGCTAAGAACAAGTAGGTGCAACAGGCGCGGAGCACTGTGGGGGCCACCGAAATTTCTTAGAAATTTAAAAATTAACATAACATACATTATCCGACATTTAGATAATATGCTGCGGTTTAGTTGATCGATTTCTGCTTGGCTTGAAACGGTCTTAATCACTTGCTATGATTAAGACATCAAATGATTGCGTTTGGAAGTAACAGAATTCATGGGATTAGGAGGTGTCTGATGAACGCAACACTGACCGTTCGCATGGACAGCGATTTGAAGCGTGAATTTTCCGAAATTGTCGAGGCGCTGGGATTGGATGCTCCGACTGTTGTGCGTATGCTGGCAAAGCAAACCGTTGCCACACGGCATATACCGCTCTCCCTAACGCTTCCTGATCCTGAGTCCGATACTCTGGCATTCCTTGAAAGCGTTCATGCCGACTGGGGTGAATGGTGATGCCTGTATTCGGTGAGATCCATACGGTATCCGGTGGTCCTTACACATCGAAACCACGCCCGGTTTTGATATTTCAAGACACTTCCATTTACACGGGTAAATCCATAATCGCTATCCCATTTACCTCCCAAAAGAATCCGGACATTACTACAAGAATCGCCGTCAAACCATCTAAGGAAAATGGACTAGACCGTCCATGTTTCCTAGAGGTCGACAAATTGTCAGCTCTGAACACGAAATATTTAGGCGAACAAATAGGCGCATTAGAATCATCTCATCTCGACGCCACCAAACAAGCTGTACGCAAACTACTTAAGCTTTAGGTGCTCTCAGGCTAGGATCTCTTTGACTTTCAGCAGGCGGGTGCGTGATTCGCGGTCGGCCTCGTCCAGCTTAAAGACGATGCGCGCGATGTCGCGTTCCAGATCCGGTATCAACACGTATTCCAGCGCGTTCACGCGCCGGCGGGTGTCGCGGATCTCCAGCGCCAGCATCCGCAGAATGTGTTCCTGTTCGCTCAGGCGCAGCAACCCGCGTATGGCGTCCGCCCGGCGTGCCAGCGCCTCATCCAGCACGGTGGGTGTCATCGCGCGGCTGTAGTCGTCAGGCACGGTAACCGTCACGTCCTCGACCGTGGTGACCTCGGTGTTCAGGATGCGGCGAACTCCCGCGCGAAACAGCGGAGCGCGCGCCGCCGCGACTCCACCCGGCTCACCCACCGCACCGTCAACCGCACCGTCACCCGCAGCACCTCCCTCGCACCCCGGTGCCGCCAGTACCCGGTCCAGCACGGCGGCGTCTCCCAGGGCATAGGCTGCCACCAGCAGGTCCCGTGATAATGCGAACATACGCTCACATTCGGCGCGCAGGCCGCGGTTCTGCCCCAGCATCTCCAGAAACACCCGCGTCAGCTCGTCCAGCTTGTCTTTCAGCAGCTTGTGCCCCTTGACCGATAGCTTCAGCCGCCGCCGCAGGCGCATCAGCTCCATCCGGTTCGCACTGGTTCGCTTACCCGCTGCCACCTTAGAAATCCCCGTACCGTTCGCTGTATGCGTCCTGGCTGCGCTTGAGCGACGCACGCGGCACCAGTTTCAGTAACTCCCAGCCCAGATCCAGGGTCTGCGTCACCGAGCGTTCCTCGCGCCTGCCCTGGCTGATGAACCGCGATTCAAACTCCGCCGCGAACTGCAAATACGCCCTATCATCGGCACTTAGCGCCGCCTCGCCCAGCACCACCGCCAGCTCGCGCGCCTGCAGGCCTGCGGCATAGGCGCCGAACAACTGGTCTGACACCTGCGCGTGGTCCTCGCGCGTTTTGCCCGCACCGATACCCTTTTGTTTCAGGCGTGACAACGACGGCAGGATGTCGATCGGCGGCACGATGCCTTTCGAGAACAGCTCGCGCGTCAAAATGATCTGCCCCTCGGTGATATACCCGGTCAAATCGGGAATCGGGTGCGTTTTATCCCCGTCGGGCATGGTCAGAATCGGAATCTGCGTGATCGATCCCTCGCAGCCCTCAATGCGCCCGGCACGTTCGTACAGGCTCGCCAGGTCCGTATATAAATACCCCGGATAGCCGCGCCGCCCGGGAACCTCTTTGCGCGATGCCGAAATCTCGCGCAGCGCCTCGCAGTAATAGGTCATATCCGTGTAAATCACCAACACGTGCATCCCCAGCTCATAGGCCAGATACTCGGCGGCGGTCAGCGCCATACGCGGCGTCGCAAAGCGTTCAGTAGCCGGGTCGTCCGCCAGGTTCAAAAACAGCGCACTGCGTTCGATGGCAGACGTCGATCGGAACTCATCGATGAAAAAGCTCGCATCCTCAAAGGTCACCCCGATTGCCGCGAACACGACCGCAAAATCCCCGCGCTCCGCCGCTCCTGCCTGCGTCGGATCATCCGAACGCTCCAGCACGCTCGCCTGGCGCGCAATCTGTGCCGCCAGCTCGTTATGCGGCAAGCCCGCCTCGCTGAACAGCGGCAGTTTCTGTCCGCGGACCAACGGATTGCAGCCGTCGATTGCTGAAATCCCCGTCTGGATGAAATCGTCCGGAAAATCGCGCGCAATCGGGTTGATGGCTTCGCCGTGAATCGACTTCCACGCACGCGCAACCGGCTCCGGACCGCCGTCACGCGGCCTGCCCAGCCCGTCGAACACGCGTCCCAACAGGTCAGGGGTCACCCCCAGCTCCAAGCCACGGCCCAGGAACCGAACCCCGGTGGCGTCGGGACGCACTCCCCCGGTTCCTTGGAAAACCTGCACTAAAACGGCACTTTCATCGACCTCGAGCACCGTGCCGAAGCTGCGCCGCCCGTCCGGCAGCTCGATTTCGACCAGTTCGTCATAGGCGACCGTCGCGTCGGCCTGCACCAGCAGCAAACTGCCGACAACCTCACGGATTTCCATGTCAGACCCCCTCCCCTACCTGCGCGGTTTCTGTGCGTGCATCAATCGGGGGAGTATGAGCCCCGTCGGTTTCATTCAAAGGCACCGCTGCCGCGATTGCGGCCGCCAGGTCACTGAACGCGGTGCTGTCGTCATCAGCCAGGTATTTCGCCCGTGCCAGGGCGTCGCGTACCGCGAGCCCGTCAAAGTCCGCCAGTTCGGCTCCGGCATCCAGCGCCGCCAGAATGCGGTCATGAAAGTCCAGAATCAGCCGTAACAGGCACGCCTGTTTGGTCAGCGACGAGAACTGGTCGTCGTCACGGAAGGCATTTTGTTGCAGGAAGTCCTCGCGAATCATGCGGGCGCAGTCCATGCTGGCCTGTTCGGCAGGTGAGAGGGCATCCATGCCGACCAGACGCACGATCTCGGTCAGCTCCTGTTCACGCGCCAGGATGCCTGCCGCGCGGTCGCGCAGTTGCCGGTAGTCGCCTGCCACGTGTTCTGCCCACCAGGGCTCCAGACGGTCCAGGTACAGGCTGTAGCTGCCGATCCAGTCAATAGCCGGGAAGTGGCGCTGGAACGCCAGCGTGTCCTGCAGCGCCCAAAAGACTTTGACCACGCGCAGGGTGTTTTGCACGACCGGTTCGGACAGGTCGCCGCCCGGGGGGGACACCGAACCTACCACGCTGACCGAGCCGGTGCGGCAGTCGCAGTAGGCGTCGGCTCCGGGCGTTTTCAGCGCCGCGGCACGTGCGGCGGCCTCGCGGGTGGACGGGTCGGGGTATTCGGTCGAGAGGCACTGCACGACACCTGCGCGTTCATAGAAAGCCGCCAAGCGGCTGCCCAGATAGGCGGGATAGCCCTCTTCGCCGGGCATTTCTTCCAAGCGCCCGGATATTTCGCGCATGGCTTCCGCCCAGCGCGAGGTGGAGTCCGCCTGCAAGACGACCTCGTAGCCCATATCGCGGAAATACTCGGCAATCGTGATGCCGGTGTAGACGCTGGCCTCGCGGGCAGCCACCGGCATGTTCGACGTATTCGCAATCAGCACGGTGCGCTGCAACAGCGGCCTGCCGGTGGCGGGATCGGTCAGTTCGGGAAACTCGCGCAAGACATCGGTCATCTCGTTTCCGCGCTCGCCACAGCCGATGAAAATGACCACCTGGGCATTGGCCCATTTGGCAATCTGATGCTGGGTGACCGTTTTGCCGGCTCCGAAGGGTCCGGGAATGCACGCCACGCCGCCTTTCAGCAGCGGGAAAAAGCTGTCGATAACACGCGTGCCGGTAATCAGGGGTTCGGTGGCCAGTTTGCGCTCACGATAAGGACGCGCGGTTCGGACCGGCCAGCGCTGCAGCAAGGTCAGTTCGTGTACGCTGCCGTCACGCGACTGCAGCGTCGCCACCACGTCGTCGACATGATGCCAACCGCCGGTGATCGACGCAATCGTTCCCGACAGTCCGGGGGGCACCATGATGCGGTGTTCGAATACCTCGTGTTCACGCACCGTTCCGATGATGCTGCCGGCGTTCACCCAGGCACCGACCCCTACGCTAGGCTTGAAATCCCACAGCGCCTCGCGTGACAGCCCGGGCGAGCTCAGACCGCGCGACAGAAAGGCACCCGCCGCATCGCGGAGCGCCGCCAGTGGGCGCTGCATGCCGTCATAGACGCTCGCCAACAGACCGGGCCCCAACTCGACCGACAACGGTTGCCCGGTAGGCTCGACCGGCTGCCCGGGTGCCAGCCCCTGCGTTTCCTCGTAGACCTGGATGGAGGCCTCGGACCCGCGCATTTCGATGATCTCGCCGACCAGGCCCAGCTCGCCTACGCGGACCAGTTCGTACATCTGCGCCGCAGGCAACCCCGTGGCGACCACCAAGGGTCCTGCGACCTTCTTTATCCGACCGGTTGTCATTTGCCGGTTTCCTTTCTGCCTCTTTCTGAATCCTCCAAAGCGAAATCGTTATCGTAAGCACCGTCGCTACCAACGTTGGCAGTACCTTGTCCTGCGGGAGCCTGTTCTCCCCCACCGGCCGCATCGGTGAAGGCACCGGCACTGCTAGCTGCGCTACCTGCGCTCCCTAAGGCCTCAACCACCAAGGCCTCCAGGCGTGCGCCCGCGTTCGAGTGCTTCCGTCCCGCAGACGGCAGCACCAGCACCTGGACCCCGGCCGATTCCGCCGCTTCCACGGCCGTGCCCAGCAGTTCTGCCACGTCCTCGGTCACCCAAAGCAGCGGCACCCGACGTGTGACCAGGCGGATGAACACGCGGCGCACGGCGTCCGCATCGCGCACGTCAACCGGGTATTCCGCGACACCGAACGCTGCAAACCCCCGGCAGCTGCTGCCATCGGCTATCAGCGCGACCTGCGGGATGTCGCCCGGTGCGCTCGTTGCGTCCGCTGCGCCGGTCCCGGTACGTGTAACCGCTGCGCCTGCCGCGCCTAGTGCGCCCGTAGCGTCAGTTGAGCCCGGCATACGCCTGAACCTTCCAGTCTTCCAGCAGGCCCGCCGCGGCAACCACGCTCCGCACCCGCGCCAGTGCCCGGCGCCGTTCCAGCAGCACCGCCGCCACCGACTCCAAGCCCACGCGTCCACGTTCCGGTGCCGTCGTAAGCAAAGCCGCCAGCGCGTGCTGACAGGCCGCATCCAGGCGCGCAGGGTTACACACGTCCTCGACCGCCAGCATCCGGTAAGCCCCGTGCCGCAGCAACTCACGCGCCAGACGCTCGGGAAAACTGTACTCGGCCGTCATCGCCAGGGCCTCGGTGTCCAAGCGCGCATAGGCACGTGCGCACACCTGCGCATTATGGGGATCCCCGTGCAGCAATTCGGTCGCAACGCTGCCATGGGGAGTACGTCCCAACGCCGCGCGCATACAGATGCGCAGATTCGCAAACCGCAGCTCGCGCCGGGCATAGCGATAAAGCAGGGCAGATCCTGCCCGTTCGGCAGCAGACAGGCGCGCGTCGTACCAGCTTGCGGCATCCAGGGATGCGCGCCGTTCTTCCAGCAGGAAGAATTCCATCAGCGCATCGGGCAACTGCAAACGTGCCGCCAGCGCAGCGATTTCCTGCAGCCGCGCCTCGATTCCCGTGAGTATTTCCGCGCGCGTTGCGTCATCCGAAACGCTGCCGTTCAAGACCTCACGGGCGACCACGCGGTTGCGTTCGGACTCAGGCAGCTCGATCAGGCGACGCAAATACTCCGCATCGACATCCACGCCGTGCCCCAGCGCGCTCAGGCGCCCAAAGGCGTATCCGTACCGTATGCCGGCAGCCGTGGCGCTGACGCGTGTGTGCTTGACGGACGACTTCATGCGCCGTCCTTGAACAACATGCGCGCCAGACGCGGTTCCAGCTCTCTGCCGCGGGACTCCAGGAATCCTGCGGCGTCATCAATCAGACCGGCATCCAGCAGGCGTGCCGCCAAGGCGACACGGCACTCGGCGATGAGCGTCCGCTGGGCGGCGGTTCGGGCGTCACGCGCCTCCAGACGGGCTGTGGCTTCGCTCATTTCGCGTAGGTAAGCGCCCTCGGTCGCGGCGCGCTCCCCCGCCTGTTTTTTCCATGCGGCCAGGTCTGATTCTGCGGCAGTCCGGCGCGCGTCAGCGGCAGTACGCGCGGCAGCGACGATCGCATCGGCCTGTTGCTGCGCCTGTTCCATAATGTGGTCTGTTATAGCTTCAAGACCCATAATCGTCATCCTGAGGCGTCAGAGGGCTGCCTGGATGCCCAACAGCATCAAGATCGTGATAATCAGAGCCAGGATCGCGTAGGTTTCGACCAGCGCGGGAAACACCAGGCTGGGAACCTTTTTCTCGGATGCGACGACCGAGATGGCGCCCTGTGCCGCATGTCCCTGGTAGATCGCCGTGAACAGGCACAACCACGCGACCGGCTGGCATGCCAGAAACGCGGCAAAGCCCAGCACCGGGGGTGTGGCGGTGTTGCCGCCCAGGATATCGAAAAAGACGGCGACCAACACGGCGGCGATGAAGCCATAGATGCCCTGAGTGCCCGGCATCGCGCAGAGCGGGAGCACCTGGCCGAACTTCGCCTCGTCTTCCGACAGGACGCCCGCAGCGGTTCCGGCAGCCAGGCTGATGCCGATGGCAGATCCGATGCCACCCAGCACCGCAGCCACCCCCGCGCCGAACAGCGCCCAGGTAAACCCGGTCAGACCAAGAAACGTTTCCATACCCTACCTACCTTTCCATCTGATCACTCAACAACCACGCGGTCGCGCAAGCGGCGCAAAGGCGCGAACGCGCGCCCACCGGATTCGTGGAAATACTGGAAAAACTCGACGAACTGCAGGCGCATGGGATGCACGAATGCGCCCAACAGGTTAATAGTCACATTGAAAATATGCCCGACGACAAAGATCAGCACCGCGGCCGCCGCGACCAAAACGCCGCCGACGACGGCAGCGCCGCCTGCGTTAAAAAGCCCGATGGCAGGCGCCCATACCAGCCGCGCCAACAGCCCGAACACCATCCCCACCAACGCGCTGGAAAGCCCCAGAGCCGCCAGGCGCGTATAGGACAAAATGTCGTTTGCCACACTGGTCAGCCCATAGACCTCATAGATGCCTTTCAGCAACGCCGTCAGCGATTTGCCGAAGCGCAGGCGCGCCAGTTGTTCGAACACACGGCCCTGCAGGATCGCGGCTATGACCAAACCCGAGACAAGCAGCCACAACTGCCTGCCGCCGCCGATGATGAACGCCGCGAGCAGCGCCATCAGCACCAACACCGAGACCTGCTCGGCCACAGCCGATTTCCAGTCCCCTGCCCGCAGGCGCAAAACCAGTGCGATTATCAGGCCCGTTATGACTTGAATCAGCCCCAATGCCAGGGTCAAGCCCAAGAACACCACAATGTCGTTCAGCGGGTCCAGGACTCTTATCACCTGCAGCATCCGCGGCAGGTTCTCAAAGGGAATCGCCAACCAGCTGCCGAACAGGGCACCCACCGGAACGGCACAGAGCCCCCCGATGATCATCAGGTCGCAAAACTCGCGTACGCCGGGGGCGACGTCCAGGAATCGTTTGATGCAAAACATGGCGACCGCCAACATCAGGCCGTAGCCTACGTCGCCTATGCAGATTGCAAAGAACAGCGCAAAGAACGGCGCCAGTGCCGGCGTGGGGTCGAACTGCCCGTATTCCGGCAGTCCGTACAGACGCGTCAGCATCTCGAAAGGCCGCAGCAGCTTCGGATTTTCCAGCACTACCGGCGGCGTGTCACCGTCAACGGGCGTGCTGAACTCAAGCGCGGTCGGATAGTCCGCCCGTTCCAGCGCTTCCTCCAGACACCTGCGGTCACGTTCGCGCACCCAGGCGGTCACGAACACGCAACGCTCACTGGTATCCAGCGTATGCTGTGCCACCATGCGCTCACGGTCCGACAGCAAGGATTGCTGTAACACCACGCACGCCGTCAAATAGACCTGCTCCAGCTGTTGCAGCTGGGTTTGCGATATCGCAAGCTCGGTTGCCTCGCGCGTTTCCTGCAGTTCCAGGTAGGAGTGCGCCTGGCGCGCAGTTCCGGTCAGCTCGAATGCGACCGGCTCCAATTTCTGTGTCGAGAGGAAGCTTGTGACCTCGTCTGCGATGCTGCGATGCGCATACACATGCGCGACCACGCCGCAATCAACAGGCTTCCGTGCAGGTTTCATCTCGACAGTCGCCGCGACCTCCCACATCTCACAGGCAACCCGATCAAAATGCTCCGCCAGCTCGGCTGCACACGCCTCTGCGGTGACACGGTCTTTGAACGCGCAGGCGAAAAACACCGTCTGCTCCGTATCGTGCCAGCGCTCGATCGGCACCGGGCAGGCAAACCACTTCGCAAGCTCTGAGCGCAGGTCACGGGTCGCCGCCAGTTCCCGCTGTCCGGTGTCGATGCCACTTTTGGCCTCGACAATTGCGGTCAGGACACGGCGCCATGCGTCATCCATCTGCAGTCGGTTATAGATGTCTGACGTCACGTGGTATTTCTCGCCCACGAACATGCTAAAGGGTGCCTGATAGCTGTGGACGCTTTCCAGGGCTGTGCGCGCCTGCACTACCAGCGCCAAATCGCGATCGATTTGGGCTAACGCTGTATCAACACCTTCGCGCAGGTTGCTGCCGGTCGTGCGCGCCGTCCTGTCGCCGGAAACGGGAACCACACCACCCGGGTGCGGGGCTCCCACTCCCCCACCGTCGCCGCCTACATCCTGCCGGTCACCGTCAGTCGATTCGGCGAATACCTCCGCGACTTCCAGCAGCTGCAACTGCCGCAACAGTTCGTCGCGGTAGCGGGCAGGTGCCACAATACGGGCTTTGAGCATCCGGGCGACCGCCATTTACCTGACCTCATCGTGGGCTTTGTCGGTCCGGGCTCGTTCGTCGCGATATTCCGCGAACAAGTCGTCGACCACCGCATCCACCCGTGTCCGCGCGTCCTCGATTTCGCGCGTGTATTGCTCTTGGGCCTGTTCGCGAACCGCCGCAGCCGCCGCTACCGCCTCGCGCTCATAGCGTGCGCGGATCTCAGTCAGTTCGGCATCGACCGCTTCGCGCGCCTCGCGCGTGCTGCGCTCCAGGCGCTCACGTTCGACGTACGCAATGCGACGGGCCTCCTGACGTGACTGTTCAATCACGTCAGCGGCCCGCCGCTCGCACTCACGTACGATATCGCGCATTTCAGTCGTCAAACTTGACCTCTTCGAACACGAACTCGCCATAGGCATGATCCAGGCCGTGCTCGACCGGGTCCATACCGCCGATTTCTTCTTCTGCTGTTACGCGCAGACCCACGGTTTTCTTAATCAGCGTGAAAATCAGGAACATGGCGATGGCGACCCAGGCTGCACACGCCACGACTCCCAGCGCCTGGACACCCAGCAGCTTGAATCCGCCGCCGTAAAACACGCCATCGTCCAGCGCCAACAGTCCGACCGCGATGGTGCCGAATGCACCGCAGATGCCGTGCACGCCGACCGCACCGACCGGGTCGTCAACTTTGACCACGCGCTCGATGAAACGAATACCCTCGACAATCAGGATACCGGCAACGATACCGATAATGGCCGCCCCGACCACGCTGACCGCGTCGCAGCCTGCGGTGATACCGACAAGGCCCGCCAGTGCACCGTTAAAGGCCATGCCGGCGTCCGGCTTACCGAAACGAATCCAGCTGTAGAGCATCGCGACCACCGCACCCAAGGCTGCGGCCATGTTGGTGTTCACAAAGATCTTGCCCATCAGCATCAGGGTATCGTCCCCGGTCGCGCTGACGGTCGAGCCGCCGTTGAATCCGAACCAGCAGAACCACAGGATGAACACGCCCAAAGCACCGATCACAAAGTTGTGCCCGGGAATCGTGCGCGGCTTACCGTCCGGTCCGTACTTCCCGATGCGGGGCCCCAGGATGGCCGCCCCCACCAAGGCCGCCACGCCGCCCACCATATGCACTGCTGTCGAGCCCGCGAAATCGTGGAAGCCCAGCTCGCTCAGCCAACCGCCGCCCCAAATCCAGTGACCGGACACGGGATAAACGATCAAGCTGATGGCTGCCGAATACAGACAATAGCTCGAAAACTTGGTGCGCTCGGCCATAGCACCCGACACGATGGTGGCCGCTGTCGCGCAAAACACCGTTTGGAAAATCAAGAACACCGGCGTCGGGATGGTCCCCCACGCCGTCTCGTAGGTGCCGGTCATAAACAAATCCGGCTTGCCGATGATGCCGCCCAAAGTCGGGCCGAACATAATGGTAAACCCGATGAACCAATAGCACGGCGTGCCGATGCAGAAATCCATCAGGTTTTTCATCACGATGTTGGCGGCGTTTTTCGCCCTCGTGAACCCTGTCTCGACCATCGCGAACCCTGCCTGCATGAAAAAGACCAAAGCGGCCCCCAGCAAGGTCCAGATGGTGTCGACTGACGAATACAAACTCTCCATAATGTACTCCTCTCCCAGTCGCGTACCTGCTCTTACTTGGTGTTACCCACCAGCGAATAGAAAAGGCGCCATAAACATTCCGAATCCGAACTCGGAACACTTACAGCGCCTTTGCTGATGTAGCCTAGTCTAGTGGGGGGGAGTGCGTCCCGTCAATCGCGGTGTCCCTCGCAGAAACAAATGTGTAACAAACTACTCATCTGCCCAATGAGGAGCATGTTAACGGCCCTGGTAGATGTTACGTTCTGTCCGGATGGTCACCGTGCGTGTGTCCGGCCAGCGCCAGGTTCGGCGTGATGGTCTGTCCGACCGCGTTTTTCGCCCGCAGCGTCTGCAGGAAAAAGTCCGCGTTGTGCGTCAACAGGATCACGTAGTCGTCTGCTTGAATATCCGCGTAAGCTGCGCGCAGGTTCGGGACGTACTCCCGAGAATCTTTGATTTCGGCAATTGCCGGGGTCGCGTCGCCGACCGCAATGCGTGCGCTACGGTTCCTGGTGTAGTGCTGACCAATACGATAGGCCAACAGGCCTACCACAACCAACAGCAGTACTGCGGCCACGATGAACGCCATTACGCGGGGCAAGCGCCGCCGCGCCCGTTGCTCTTCGGAACCGCGTCCCTGCAGGGTGTGCAGCGTTCGGAGCGGCATGCCGTCATCCATATTGTGCTCTTGCCGTACCAATTCATCCATCAGACCAGTCTAGCGGGCGCAACACCGTCATCCCGACCCGGTTTTTCAGCTGTTACCGACAGAGGGAGTGCGTCCCGGCGACGCCGGTTCCCGGACGTACGCGTCAGCCGCGCACCGTCTGCCATTGCCCCTGTGGCGGAAAACACGCCACGGGACCTGTGATCCGGCGACTGGCGTCGCCGATGGATTGCCGCTCATCGCTATCGCGATGCCCGCAATGACGAAGGTTGGTTTCACGTTGGCTTGTGCGTACGCGCGATACGAACCGGTCCGACAGGGACATGGATTTAAGGGTTGCGCCTACGGCGCCCCCGGAATGACAATTCTGCGCATAAGGCTTAAGGGAGTTTTCGTCTCCTGCGGTGTTCGGGGTCAATCAACAACTCGGTAATACTGCGTATCGATGCGACCATGAAAGCACGCAGCGGCAACGTCCTAGTGGACGGCGCAGGACAGGCACGGATCGTACGCACGGACCAGTTGCTCGATGCGCAGCTTGAATTCCTCGGGGTCGGCATCGGTGATGCGCGCGGCGAATGCGTGCAGGTCGGCTTCCAGGCACGCCAGGTTTTGTGCGGTCGGCGTGATGACATCGCCCGCCGTCACTTTGCCGGCTTTGCTCACGCGATAGCTGTGATACAGCGTCCCACGCGGCGCCTCTGTGGCGCCGGCACCGCCGGCGGCCTTGGCGACCGTCCAGTCACGCGGCTTGCTGTCGCCGTCGCTTTCCGCCAATTCCTCACACAGGGCAGCACAGCGCTCACAGGCATCCACCATCTCGATGGCCTGGCACAGGTTGTTCAAAAAAGGATTGCGCACAACGGCACGCAAACCCGCACCGGCAGCCGCAACACGGGCAGACGGCGTCAGTTCCGCCCAGTTGATATTCACACGCGCGATGGCAGCCGCCATGAACGGCGCGCCGTCGGTCTGCGAAAACTTCGCGTTGCCGCTTGCGACCGGAGTCTCGTGAATAAACTCGTGATAGTCACGAGCCGGACGCGTCCAGCCTGCCCGCAACGCGGCCACTTCCCCGCGTGTGATCGCGTAGGTTCCTTCAGACTTCAGCGCCAGCATTTCGTGTTCCGGTTCGTATTCGGGGATGTCAAAGCTCGCGAACAGCTCGACGGTCGCTGCGGCTTCGCGCACGGCGGCGCGCAGGCGTGCCGCCAGCCGGCGCAGGTGATTGCGCGAGGGCTCGTCGGTGAACCCGCCCACCACCGCACTCACGGGGTGTACGGGACGCCCTCCCACGGCGGTGATCACATCATTGCCGAGTTTTTTGAGTGACAGTGCACGGGACACGACCTCCGGTGCCGTCTCTGCCAGCGGAAAGACGCTCGGCAGCCCCAAAAAGTCCGGTCCCGACAACAGATACAGGTGCGAGGCATGGTTGCACAGATAGCTGCCGTACACCAACAGATAGCGCAGCTGCTCGGTGCGCCGGCTGACGGACAAGCCTATTGCATCCTCCAGTGCTTGAATGCTCGTCACGGTATGGTTCGGCGAACAGATACCACAAATCCGGCTGACAATTATCGGCACCTCGTCAATAGTCCGTCCCTTGACCATGGCCTCAAAGAACCGTGCAGGCTCGATGGCCTGCATCTGAACCTTGGTCAAACGACCGTTCTTGACCTCGACGGCGACGTTACCGTGCCCCTCGATGCGTGCAATGTGATGAATATTCAGTTTCGTCATGACCGGGCGACCTCGTTAACCTCGTAGGTGTTGTAAACTTCCAGAGCCTTGTCGAATGCTTTCACGTCGAATCCGCCTTCGCGCAAATAGCGCCGTGCGCTTTCCAGGTTCGCATCCGCCGCTATCCCGCGACACCCCGTACAGGCACGATCGCGCGACAAACACAGCGCCCCGCACCCGGTGCGCGTCACCAAGCCCAGACAGGCTTTTCCGCGCAGCCAGAAACAGGGGTTTTCGATGGTCTGACAGGCGGCACATAATGGAGTGCGGTCTAGACGTTCGCGGGCTCCCAACAACGCCTGTTGCAGCAGGGCCGAAAACTCGGCCGGGTCGATGGGACAGCCCGGTACGCGATAATCGACCTCGATGACCGAGGACACCGGCGCCGGCACCAGGCGATGCTGCTTGACGATGGTTGCGTCCTCGCCGTAGACCAAATCGCGAGCCGTGTCAAGGTCTCCCGTCCCCACCAATCCGGGGACACCGCCGGTCACCGCACAGGCACCGATGGCGATAACCACGCCCGCCGTCTTTCTCACCTGCTGCAGCAGCCGCACGTGTTCATCCAGGGTGACTGCGCCTTCGATGACGGCGACGTCATAGGAATCGGGCATATCGGCAGACGTCGCAAGCTGCCAGTAGCTCAGATCGATGGTTCCCACCATCGCCAGCAATTCGGGGAAGTTCGTGATTTGAATCTGACAGCCGAAGTCACTGGCCAGGGATAACACCACGACGCGCGGGCAGCTGGCCTGGTTCAAGGCGTTTGCGTCGGTCATGACTACATCGCCTCCTTCAGGTTCATGGCTTCCCAGTAGCTGAATACCGGACCGTCGATACAGGCGTATTTGTGACCCACGCCGCAATGGCAGCATTTACCGATACCGCATTTCATCCGTCGTTCGAAACTGACGTAGATGCGGTCCACGTCCAGGTCTTTTTTGCGCATCTCGGCGACCACGAATCGGTACATGACCGGCGGTCCGCAAATGGCGCCGTAGGTGTTTTCGGGGTCGACCTCCAGCGCGTCGAACAGTTTCGTGACCAGGCCGACCTCGCCATCCCAGTCGTCATCGGGGATGTCGACGGTCATTTGCAGGTCAAAGTCCTCACGGTGGCGCCACATATCGAATTCCTGTCGGAACAGGATTTCTTTGGGCGAGCGTGCGCCCAGCAAAATGGTCACCTTGCCGAACTCGTGGCGTTCATCGTGGATGTGGTTGATGAGCGACTTCAGGGGGGCGATACCCAGACCCCCGGCAACCAGCAAGATATCGTGCCCGCGCATTTCGTCAAAGGGAAACCCGCGCCCAAAGGGTCCGCGCAGCCCCACGATGTCACCGGCGCGCATGCGATGCATGGCGGAGGTGACCGTTCCGGCCTCGCGGATACAGAGCTCGATAAATCCCTGTTTGGACGGCGCGGAGCTGATCGATATCGGGGCCTCACCGACGCCAAAAATCGACAGTTCGACGAACTGTCCTGCCGTGTGGCGGAAGGCATCACGCACGGATGCGTCGATAATGCGCAGCTCGAACAGTTTTTCCTTCGGGGTCAGCTGCTGAATGGAGGTAATGCGTGCAGGCCAGGGGCGATAGGGATTTGCACCTAGGCGCTTATAGGTGTCGGCGGTCGCAATGGCCGGTGTGTTTTCGGTCATTGGGCACCACCGCCTTTCCGCGTGCCTGCGGAAGCAGGTGTGTCCTCGGACTCTAACGCTTTCACGATGCGTTGCGGGTCGATGAATGCCTTGCAGGCAGTCGTACAGCGCCCGCAGCCCACACAAAGCATCTTGCCGTTGCGTGTGAAGTTACCCACGAACTTGTGATAAAAGCGGTAGCGTACGCGGTCGGCTGCTTTCGGGCGGAAGTTGTGGTTATGTGCCACCTCGGCGAATTCGCTCGCCAGACAGCTGTCCCACACGCGGTGCCGTTTGCCCACACGCCCGTCAGCCGACAGGGTGTCGCGCACATCAAAGCAATAGCAGCAGGGACAGACGACCGAGCATGCTCCGCAGCTCAGGCAATCCTTGCCGATGTCTTCCCACAGGGGATAGTCGTATTTTGCGTCATAGAGCAGCGGCAACTGGTCCAGATCCATACGTTTGGGCAGCGCCTTCTTGAAACGTTTCGTCCGCTCTTGAAAGGCGCGGGTGTCGTCTGCGGTGACCTCGCGCGCATCCAGATATCGGTCGACGATGGCCGCCGCCTTGACCGAACGCACCGAGACAAACCATCGGTCGCCCAGGTCGCTTAAGAACAGGTCGAACCCGCGGTGTACCTCATCGGCTCCGAAGCTGTTGCAGGTACAGGTGGGTGACGGCATGCAGCTGACACCCACAATGAAGGTATTCTCGCGATAGACCTTGTAATAGGGATCCTCGAACTCGTTCAAAAAGATGTCATCCAGCATCAGGATCGCATTGATGTCACAGGGATGCACCCCGATCAAGGCGCGTGTCTGCAGGGGTGGTTCGGTGTCGTAGACCTCGCCGGTCGTGCGGTCGTAACGCATCAGGCGCTCGTCGGCTGCCAAAAAATATTTTTTGGGCGGGACGATGGAGGTCTTGTAATCCAGACGCAGCTGCGAGGCATCGCGGATCTTGCCGAACTTGACGTAGCGCGGATCTTTCGGACTGGTTTTCGGCCCGGTGACTTCGTCGTATTCGGCTGCAAGTCCCGCATATAAATCGACTATAGACTCTTTATCGATAATCTTAAAGAACAATGTAAGTCCTTCCCCGTTCGCTAGCCGTCATCCTCATTCGATCCTTGCCGAATCGTCATCCTGTGGTGCCTCTTACCCGAAGAATAGGGCGACTTCCCGCTCTGCCGACTCCACACTATCGCTTCCGTGAATCACGTTCGCATCCACCGACAAACCGAAATCACCACGAATGGTGCCCGGTGCGGCATCTGCCGGGTTGGTGGCGCCCATCAGCTTGCGACAGACCGCAACTGCGCCCTCGCCGGACACCAGCAACTTCACGACCGGCCCGCTGGTGATATAGCTGATCAGTCCTTCGTAAAAGGGTTTGCCCTCGTGCTCGGCATAGTTCGCGGCGGCCTGCTGGGCCGTCAAGGTCGCGAGCTCCATCCGCAGGATCTGCAAGCCGGTGTCTTCGATACGCGACACGATACGACCCACCTGACCACGCGCAACCGCGTCGGGCTTAATCATCAAATACGTCTGCTCAACTGCCATTACTCATTCCTTTCAATCGTCCTGTCAAACGGTTTGTGTTCGGAGAAAAAGCTGTAAAGCTTTTCTCGACATCAATCCACTCGTCCTATCAACACGGTTTGAGTCCGAGAAAAATGCTGCAGAGCATTTTTTCGGCTCAAACCTTTCTTACCGTCAAAACGGATTGCGTCCGACAAAAAAGCTGTCAAGCTTTTTTTCGGCGACAATCCCATCGTCCTGTCCAATTGCAGTCACAATCAGTAGTTCGCCGTGACCGACGCGATTTTCCATCCTATCCCTTCGCGCGCCAATTCAAAGGTAAAATCCATCGCGGCTCCGTCAGTGGTCTGTACGCTCACCTGAGCGGTCGAGGTGGCAGCCCCGCTGGTCACCTCGGTTATCGTATAGTCCGGCGAAGTCGGAATCACAACCATCTGTCGCGTGATGTCGTTGGCATCATACAGCCACATCGGCGCGATGTCTTTGCCGGCATTGTATGCCTCCATCAAGTCCGTGACCGTCGTTTTCGGCGACGGGATGCCCTGACCGGTCATATACAGCGCCGTTCCCGCTCCCAGCATGACCGCCAACACCAGCAACACGATCCCCAGCGGTTTCGCCCACGCCAGGGGCTTGCGCGTCTCGCGCGCACGGCGGCGTCCCTCGGCTGCAATCTCGCGTTCGGTCCTGCCGAAATACTGCTCGACATCCGCGTCGCGCACCTGAATGACCCCGGTATTGTCGGTGTCGAATACGTCAGAGCTCCCCGCATCATCGAGGGGGAGTACGTCCCCGCGACTGCCGGTATCCCCCGCATGTTCGTCCAGTGAAACGCCGCTCCAGGGCGAGCGGTCGGCGTCGTCACGACGGCGCGCGGGAGGGGCTCCAAACACCGGCTTGGTTTCATCGGGCTGCGTTGCATCCGCTGCAGGAGGCGCGTCCTCGGCTGCAGCCACCGAAACGTCGGGGATTGCCGTGGCCGGGACATCCGTAGGTGGCACGACCGGAATCTCGCCCGCAACAATATCATCTGCGACATCCAACTCCCCCGCCGCGAGTGTTTCGTCCGCCGCACGCACCTGGTCTTCAATCAGCTGGCGCTGGCGGGCGTCGGCGATCGTGCGCGCCGCCAGGTCGTTATCCGCATATCCGTGCAGCATCTGGGCTTCTTCCAGCGTGCGGATGGCGTCGCGCCATTTGCCCTGGGCGTGCAGGGCAATCCCCAAGTTCAGGGTCGCGCGCCCTTTGTCGGTGAAACCGGCGCTGCCGATGGCAGCCCGATAGGCCTCGGCCGCGGCTTTTGCGTTACCGCCCGCCATCAGGACCAGACCCAGGTTCATCAGCGCTTTGCCCGGGTTCGGGTTGTATTCATCCAGCGCGGCGTGTTTGTAGGCCAGTGCGGCCTGCTGATAGTCCTCTTGTTTCAGGAAGGCCTGCGCGATGCCCAGGTAATAGCGATAGTGACAGTGCGGTTCGCTGTCCGACAGCGCGGCCTCGTAATGGGCCACCGCGCCGCTGTAATCGCCCAGCCGCAGGTAGGCGTTGGCCAGGTTCGCCTCGACGGCACCGCGGCGCGCATAGGTATCATCACGCAGCGCATGTTCGAACACCACTGCGGCATCCGAATAGCGCTTCAGCTGCAGCAATGCGTTTCCGGCCATATGGTAGGCCGGGCCGTTTCCGATCGGTGTTCCCTTTTCTGTGGCTTCCAAAAAGGCATGCCAGGCGCTGCGCCAATCCCCCGCATCGTATGCCTGTTGCCCTGACGCGAACTTTTCCGTGTTCACAGACACCTCTCATTAGTTTCGGTTTATCCGACAGCACCAGTCATTTTACTATACTGCGCCGTCGGTTCCGATGGAGACTTTGTGAAAAGCGCCGCCGGGGTGGGTGCCGGCGGCGCTTAGGATGGGGTCAAAGTGAAGAGCAATTCAAACCCGGGGGGTGGTGGCAGGTGCTTACACGCGTGCGCCCCATACCCACTTGATCAGGTCGTAGTTATAGCGGTCGCGGTTTGCAAACAGCCAGTCACGCATCAGAATCGAGCCCGGCGTGTCGACATGCCACATGTCGCCCCACAGGCGCGAGTTACGCTGTACACCTGTGCCCAGCGCGACGCGCTCGGCTTCATACGCAGCCCAGCAACCGGCTACCGCCTCATCGGACCACGGTCCGTCACCCAAGGCCTTCAGGTTCTTGGTCAAAGACGCCGCATCCAACAGCGACTGTCCGGCACCCTGAGCCAGATACTGCGTGGTCGCATGCGCGGCGTCCCCCAACAGCGCGATGCGCCCAAAGGTCCACTTGTCAATCGGCGGCAGATCGGCCAACGGCCAGCGGCGAATCGTCGACAGATAACTGGTGGATTTTTGAATCACCGGGCACATTTGGGAATACGCTTCCAGCAGCTCGTCGGGGTTACCCCAGTCATCCGCCGGATACGACGGCGAACGGAACACCGCGACTTGGTTGTACAACGCACCTGCGCGCAGACCGTACTGCATCAGGTGCAGGCCCGGTCCCATGTAACAGTTGATTGCGGTCATGTCCAAATCCAGGCCGCCCATTTCCTCGATCGGCAGTCCGCTGCGATAGGCGACGTAACCCGTGGGTTGCGTGGTGTCGCCGACAAAACGCTTGCGGACAATCGAGTGCACCCCGTCGGCCGCCAAAAACACGTCGCCGACATAGGTGTGGTGCTTGCCGTCCGCGCTCTCGGCGGTAACGGTCACTGCGCCGCCCTCGTCGACGAAGTCGACGACCTTGCGGTTGGCGGAAATGGTGACATTCGGCAGCTCGTCTGCGGCCTGCAAAATGGTCTGCAGGACGTCGTTACGGTGAATGACGATATAGGGTCCGCCGAATGTTTTCTTTACGTCCGCCAGGTCGATATAGTTCACGACATCGCCGGTTATGGCGTTACGGAAATTCAACCGTTCGGGAAACACAGCCGTCTGTGTCAGCCGGTCAAACAGCCCCAACTCGGTGAACATACGGGTGATATTCGGCCCGATATGCATCCCCGCGCCGACCTCTTTGAACTCTTCGGCCTGTTCCAGTTGCACGACTTCGAACCCCTCGCGCCCCAACATCAAAGTGACGGCGGCGCCGGCGATTCCTCCTCCGGATACAATGATTTTTGCCTGCGACATAGTGCTTCCTCCTAACAGAAACGATTCTTTGGTTCCCCCAGCTCAAAAGTATAGCATGTGATACATTGCCGCATACCTATTTGGGGGAGTGCGTCCCACACCGATGCGGTGTCCCTATACAACACGCAATCACCAACAAAATCTGTGTATAATGGATTGCCGTGCCCCCATGGCTCAGGGGATAGAGCGTCTGCCTCCGGAGCAGAAGGCCGCAGGTTCGAATCCTGCTGGGGGCACCACTTTTTTCAAGTACGTACCACGCACACACCAACACACGCACTGCATCAATACCGAAAAGAAGGTCATGAACAGCTACCGCATCATCATAAATCCGTGCTCGGACCACAGTGAAACCGCCCGCTTGCTGCCGGCGATCGAGGAGCTGTTTTCGGGCGCGGAGTGCGAGTTTTTGACCACGCAAGCCCCCGGCCACGCGCGTCAGCTGGCAGCTGAAACCCCGCCCGGACAGACGGTCGTAGCCGTCGGCGGCGACGGAACCGTCCACGAGGTCCTGGCCGGGCTGATGACGCATCCTTCCCCCACGCGCCCGGTACTGGGTATCATCCCTACGGGCAGCGGCAACGACGCCGCGCTCGCATTCGGCTTGCCGAACTCGTTCGGGCTGGCGGGTGCTGCCGTGTTGCGGGGGGAGGCGCGCGCGTTTGACGTCGGATGCGTGAACGGGCACTGGTTCGCCAGCAGTTTTTCGGTCGGCCTGGATGCCCTGGTGGTCAGTAAAACCGTCGAGTACAAAGCGCGTCACAACTGGTCCGGTGCGCGCCTGTATTATTCGGCACTGTTGTATGTGATCACCCACCAGCTGAAATCCATCGACCTGGAAATCGCTGTGGACAGCAACGATCCCGTGACTGCAGGTGTCCTGTTGTCCTGTGTGACGAATGGCCGGACCTATGGCGGCGGCATCCCCATAAACCCCGATGCCGTGCCCGATGACGGGCGGCTGACGCTGGCCTGGATCGATAACCTGTCCGTGCCCGCCAGCCTGGCACGCCTGCCGCTGATCACACGTGGGGCACACACGAAACTGAAGGTCTATCACATGCGCCAAATCGAACGCGCCGTGTTACAGTCGGCGCACGGCGGCGAGCTGATTGCACAGGCTGACGGCGAGCTGTTCAGCGGTACACGCTTTGAGGTCGGGGTGCATCCGGGCGCCATCCGCGTCATCATTCCGTGACCCTCCCCTATCGCGACCACCATAAGTTAACCACTCGAAACTAATCGGCGAAAACTACTCCCCCATCACGTGAACTTATCTGGTACAGTTATCGCAGGTTCAATTGAGCCACCAAGTAACTGTATGACGTGTTGCGTTTGAAAGGAGCCACCATGCCTGCAATTCCGAAAGTCGACGAGTCCATGTGCACAGCCTGCGGAATCTGTGCCGACGACTGCCCGAACGCCTGCTATGACATCGAGGATGTCGCAAAGCTGAACCGCCCGGACGATTGCACATCCTGTGGGATTTGCGTTGATGACTGCCCCAACGGCGCTATCTCGATGTAAGACGTGCGCGACCGGTGCCGAAACTATTTTTCGTGCATGACGTGCATCCCTGCAAGTCTGTTTTGATTTGACCGTACGCCTGCGCATAGAGCGCATGGGTGCCGGTGGTGTCGGCATCGCGCACGCAGACGACGGCAAAACGGTATTCGTACCCCTGACTGCGCCCGACGACCTGGTAGACGTCGAAATCACTTCGACGGAGGCCCGGTTCGATCGGGCGCAGCTTGTATCGGTGCTAAGCGCCGGTCCTGCCCGTGTGGCGGCGCGCTGTCCCCACTTCGGAGTCTGCGGCGGCTGCGATCTGCAGCACATTGACTACTCGCAACAATTGAACATCAAGCGCGAACTGGTCACCGACGCAATTGCGCGTATCGGGGGCATTGCGGATGCGAACGCTCAGGTTCGGGAGTGCGTCCCGTCGCGTGACTGGCATTACCGCAACAAAATCGAGCTCGCATGCGGCACCGACAGTGCAGGTCGCCTATCTGTGGGCCTGAAACGGCGCGGCAGTGACGACATCGTCCCTGTTTCCGATTGCCCGCTGTTTCAAAAGCTTGGAAAACGTACGCGCCCATCCGGAAAACAACTGATTGCCGCCACGTCGGGGGCACTGCGCTATTTGACCGGTTCGCGCGACTTGGGGCTGACGCGCGTGCAGCTACGCGTATCGGACGTGACCGGAAATGTCGAGGTCGCGCTGTGGACAACACCCGGGTCCTTCCCACGCGCGATGGTGGCACGAACACTCGGCAGCGCGCTGCCCGATGCAACCGGAATCGTGCGGGTCTTGGCAACCGGACACGGGGCTGCGCGGCGCATCAAGGGTGTCGAAGTGTTGTCAGGGGCCGGCAACTGGTCCGAACAGGTGGCAGACGAACGCTATCGTGTCTCGGCTCCGTCGTTTTTCCAGGTCAACCGTGCAGGAGCGGAAGTCCTGGTGCGCGAGGTATGTGACTGGCTGGACCCGGATGGCACCGACACGGTCCTTGACCTGTATGCCGGGGTCGGTACCTTTACGCTGCCACTGGCACGCCTGGCCGGACACGTCACGGCGATCGAGGGAGCCGGGACGTCCATTCGCGACCTGCGGCGCAACGTCGAGGACGCGCGCACGCGGGCTGCCGGCGGGTTTGCTGCGGTCGATATCATTGGTGGAGACGCCGCACACGAACTGGCGACGCTGCGCACACATATTGATGCCGTGGTGGTCGACCCACCCCGTTCGGGATTGAACCGGGCGGGACGGGACGCACTCATCAGACTCCAAGCCCGCAAAATCGCCTATGTTTCCTGTAATCCGGCGACGTTGGCGCGGGATTTGCGTGGTATGCTGGACAGCGGATATCGTTTGTGTGGGGTCACGCCCGTTGATATGTTTGCGCAGACGGCACATATCGAGTGCGTGGCGAGACTGGAGAGAGTCTGAGAGAGTCTGAAGCTCACTGACTGAACGAACTGACTGATGTGACGAATGCGTGCAGGAGGACTTCCGGATGGGGAAGCGGAACTCGGCAGTACGGGCACTGATTATCGCGCTGGTTTGCGCAGCGGCTTGCGTGCCTGCAACGGTGCAGGCAGCGGAACTGCGCGTGTTGTTCACCCATGACTTACACAGCAATATGCTGCCCTGGACACGGTCAGTGTCCGGCAAAACGTCGACGGTCGCATCCGGCAGTGTCGCCGCAACCGAAAGCGTGGGCGGTTACGCACGGCTCAAGACCCTGATTGACGATACGCGTACGGACACGACGGTGCTGTTGGATGCCGGGGACTGGTCGATGGGAAGCTTTTTCAACGGAACCTTTATGACCCAGGCCCCTGACCTGCGGGCTTTGGCTGCCATGGGCTATGACGCGACCACGTTCGGCAACCATGAATTCGACTATAAGCCCGAAGGGCTGGCGGCGGCTTTGGATGCCGCGTTTCTCTATGAACACCCGGTGATCGTTGCCAGTAACATGAACGGCGGCAGCGGCACCGACGCCGACGTGCTGGCAGCCGCCTGTGAACAGTACGGGGTGGTCTCGCAGCTGGTGCTGGACAAAAACGGTGTCAAGGTGGGTTTACTGGGGCTGTTGGGAAAACAGGCCCAGAGTTTCACGGGGACTTTGGGGACGCTGCAGTTTTCGGATCAGTATGAGGCCGCCGCTACTGCCGTGACAGAACTGCAGGCAGACGGTGCCGAGGTGGTTATCGCGCTGTCGCACAGCGGGACCGTGATCGGAGACCCCGCAAGCGCAGACTCCGAGGATGTGCAACTGGCCCGCAAAGTTTCGGGAATCGACATCATTGTCAGTGCGCACTCCCACACCGTATTGACCGAGCCGTTGCTGGTGGGAACGACGGCGATTGTCAGTTGCGGCTGTTACGGCGAGTATTTGGGGGTACTTGACTGGGACAGCGAGGCACACCGTGTCGTGGACTACCGGCTGGTGGACGTGGATGCCTCCGTTCAGGAGGACGCCGCACTGGCGAAGTTCGTGGCGGCGCGGCAGGCCGAGGTGCAGTCCGAGTTTTTGGACCCGCTGGGGATACAGTTCGACGGCGTCGCCGCCGTCAGCCGCGAAGATTTTGATGATCTGGAGACCGTGACGACGCAATTCGGTGAGTACGGACTGACCGACTTGATTACGGACGGCTATCTGCATGAGGTCAACACGCGGGCCGCATCCAACCCAGCCACCGCCACGGTGTCGGTGGTGGCCGCCGGTATCGTGCGCGGGACGATTCTGGCAGGCGACGTGACCGAATCCGAGCTGTATGGGATATCGTCGTTGGGCATGGGGGCTGACGGGACCTTGGGCTATCCGCTGGTCGAGTTCTATGTGACCGGACGCGAATTGCGGGCACTGTGTGATGTGGATGTGTCGGTGTATCCCCTGATGCCCGAGGCGCAGCTGTTTTTCAGCGGGGTCAGGTATTCGTATAACGCACACCGTCTGATATTTAACAAGGTGGTTGACGTCAAGGTGCTGGATTCGGACGGACAATGGCGCGATGTGGAATCAGACAAGCTGTATCGCGTGATTTGCAGCCTGTATTTGGGGCAGATGACGGGCTTGATTACCGACACCACACGCGGGATTGTAAAGATCCTGCCGCGGGATGCGTCGGGTGCCGTCATGCATGACATCAATGACGCGATTTTGCACGATACGGAAGGCGCAGAGCTGAAGGAATGGCAGGCGCTGTCGCATTACGTGAACAGTTTTCCGGTCGTTGCCGAAACCGGGCAGCGCATGATTCCCGAGAGCTATTACGCCGGGCGAGACCAGCGCATCGAGCTTGCGACCAATCCTTTGACACTGTTCGAGAACCCGAACGGGTTTGCCGTGCTGGTGGCGGTGATTATTGTGGCCTTTGTGGTGGTGGTTGTCGGCGTCGTGCTGCTGATACGCCGCGCACGCCGCCACAGGCGCGATTTTGACGCCCTGACCGGAGTGCCGTCTAGGCAGCGCCTGATACTACCGAAACTCTAGCGCTCCGTTAGCAGTTCGAATGGATTGCTACGCCTGCCTGCGGCGGGCTCGCAATGACGGGAGGGGCTTGCGCCGGCGGCGGTGCGCTTACTTGAACAATTTGACGACGGCAAAGTACCACCCCACCAGAAAAAAGGGCCGCTTCACCTCTTTGGTGGCAACCAGTGGGCTTGATGCGACCAGTTTGCCGTCCTGGACGTAGCGCACCTCGCCGGCGACGTCTCCGACGTGTACGGGGGCTTTAATCGGGTGCACCTCGATCTGGCGCTCGATGTCGCCCAGCAGGTCGAATACCACCGCCGAGGTATCGGTACTGACGGCAACCGGTACCGTGCGCTCCAGGTATTGGCTGACCTTGGCGCGGCCGATAATCGTGCCCGACGTCGCCAGTTCCTGAGTTCTGAAGTGCGCAAAGCCGAAATCCATCAAATCGCGCGCGTCGAAAAAGCGATCCAGGTCGCCTGCCGTCCCTAACACGACCGCATAGATCTCGATACCGTCGCGCTGTGCCGAGTCAACCACGCAATAGCCCGCTTTATCCGTCCAGCCGGTCTTCACGCCGTTGCAACCCTCGTAACTCTGCAGCAGGATATTCGTATTATGCAGGGTGTGTTTGACTTTGCTGGTCTTAAACGATACCTGCGCACGTCCCACGATGTCGCGGAAATCGGGCAGGCTCATTGCATATCGTGCCATAGTGGCGATGTCTGCCGCGCTGGTGTAATGCCCGTCCTGGTCCAGTCCGTGCGGATTTGCGAAATGCGTGTGTTCCAGCCCCAGGTCTGCCGCCTTCAGGTTCATCAGCTGCACAAAGGCATCTTCGCTGCCCGCGACGTTGACTGCAGCCGTAATCGCCGCGTCGTTACCCGATTTCACCAGCAGTGCCTCGAGCAGCTCGTGACGGGTCATCTTTTCACCTTTGACCAAGCCGGCAGACGACTCCCCCGCCTCGGCATAGATCGAAGGCACGACAATCGGCAGTTCGGGGTCGCTTTCTTCGATGGTCACAATGGCGGTCATGATTTTGGTAATGGATGCCATGGCGCGCTCGCTATTGAGAGCCCGCGACCACAACACGCGCCCGTCAGCGGTGACCACGCAGCCGGCCTTGCAGTCGACGTCGGGCATCGCCGCACGCGGCAGATCGCGTTCGGTCCACTTGACCCCGTCAATCTGATCGGTGGACTTGATGACGGCCACGGCAACGCGGGGGAGCGCGTACGCACTCCCCCCCATAACCACGACCAGCAGAATCAGAAAACGTACGCGCAACAGGATGCGCAACAAATGCAACAGCCTGGGCAACCACCGCAGCCATCGCAAGTCCTTGCCGGTGTTCATGTCGTCAGTTCTCTGTGCCGTTTCGTACGCTATTTCCGTGCCTTTCCCCCACATGTGAAGCAGCGCAACTTACGCGTGCAGGTCGGCGTCGCTCAGCACGCGGAAGCCGGCGGCGGCGATGCGCTCGGCAGCAGTTTTGTCCTTCAGGCGAAACACGTTCACCGCATTTTTGGTTGCCGGCTCGACAAAGCAGTAGCTATAGCTGATGTCGATGTTTTCTGCGGCGATTGCATCCAGCAGGTCGGCCAAAGCCCCCGGCCGATCCGGAATCTCAACGGCGACGACCTCGGTGATCGTCACCGAAAAGCCCGCCTCGCGCAGCGCGGCGACAGCCTCGTCGGTTTTGTCGCAAATCACGCGCGCGACACCATAGTCGCTGGTGTCTGCGACAAACAGCGCGTGCATGTTGATGTCCTTGTCGCCCAAAAATCGCGCCAGGCGACTCA
The DNA here is from genome assembly GCA_031272275.1 of Actinomycetes bacterium. GTDB lineage: Bacteria > Actinomycetota > Coriobacteriia > WRKU01 > WQUG01 > JAISUC01. The sequence goes on from JAISUC010000013.1 coordinate 71,178, forward strand.
GGCGCCCCGGAGCGTTCTCCAGGAATACGGAAAGTTGTTGTGCCATGTTTCGTGCCCTCCTATCGCTTGTCAATCAGGCGCACAGCCTTGCCCTGGGTGCGCTCAATCGAATGCGGCTCGACAATGTTCAGCTCTACGTTAACCGCGAGCGTGGTACGAATCGCCTCGCGCGCCTCGGCACGCAGGGCTTCCAGCGAACGGATCTCGTCGAAATCGAAGGTCGGGTTCAGCTCGACCTGGACTTCCATGTGATCCATCGAGCCGTGCTTGGTGACAATCACCTGATACTGCGGCGCCAGCTGTTCGCTATACGACATCAGAATCTGCTCGATCTGGCTGGGATAAACGTTCACGCCGCGGATGATGATCATGTCATCGGTGCGTCCGGTCACGCGCTCGATGCGTCGGTGCGTGCGCCCACAGCTGCAGGGCTCGGGGATAACCCGGGTGACGTCACGCGTGTTATAGCGCAACAGCGGTTGGCCCTGCTTATCGGGTGTGGTAATCACCAGCTCGCCGTATTCGCCGTCGGGCACCGGTTCGCCGGTTTGCTGATCGACAATCTCGAACAGGAAGTGGTCCTCTTGGATGTGCAGGCCGTTTTTGACCTCGCATTCGAATCCGACCCCCGGTCCCATGATCTCGGACAGACCGTAAATGTCGTATGCGTCGATTCCCAGTTGGCGCTCCAGCTCGGTACGGATGTTTTCCGACCAAGGCTCGGCACCGTAAATCCCGTAGCGCAAAGGCCAGGCGGTCGGGTCCTCACCCAACTCGCGCGCCGCCTCTGCGATCAGCAACGCATAGGACGGGGTGCAACCCATGCCGCCCTTGGTCACCAAATCGCGCAGGAACTGCACCTGACGTTTGGTATTTCCGCCACCCACCGGAATCGCACAGGCACCCATCCACTCCGCACCGTAATGCAGCCCCAAGCCACCGGTGAAAATCCCGTAGCCATAGGCGACGTGGATGATGTCGTCTTTTTCTCCGCCGGCGGCGACGATGCTTCGCGCCACACATTCCGACCAGGTGTCGATGTCATAGCGCGTGTAGCCGGTGACGCTGATGGATCCGGTGGTTCCGCTGGATGCGTGCAGACGGATGATGTCTGCCATGGGGGCCGCGAACATCTTGTACGGGAAGGCATCGCGCAGGTCCTGCTTGACGGTATAGGGCAGGTACTTCAAATCCGACAGGACCTTGATTCCGTGCGGGTCGATTTTTGCCGCATCCAGTTTTGCCTTGTACTGCGGTACCGTGTTGTACAAATGCGGTACCAACACCTTCAGCTGCTCCAACTGCATGGCCTCGAGCTGGGCTCGCGGCATGCACTCGGCAGCCTCGTTCCAAATTTTCTTCATCGCTCTGTGCTCCTTATCTCAATGTCGATAGTGCTCTCAATTGCCCGAATTCTCAACGGGAGTCTGACTCCCGGTCCCTTGTGTGTCTGTCTTGTCTTCGGTGGTCTCGGGCTTTTTCTCTTTCGGCTTTTTGGTTCCGACCCGTACCACCTCGGTGACAGACACATAGTTCGAGGTGTAAGTCGATTTGCGAACCACTTCGCCATCCTTCTTGACCGTCTGGGTTAACACCACCTGTCCACCCTTGATACCGTGGGTCTCGACCGATTTCTTGCCCTTCTCCAGGTCGGGATCCTTGATTTCCTTGGTCTTGAAGTCCTTGCGGGTGAACTCTCCGGTGGACAGTGTCACCTTATATCCGGGATCCACGCCCCAAAATGACACCGTCACCGACGAGTTACTGGCGACAGCCGCTATCAGGATGGTATGGTCCAGCGTGTTCTTGAACTTGAAATCCGGACCTCCCCAGCTGACTGTGGCATCACGTCCCAGCGGATAGTGACTGATGTAATAGCTGTGGTTGTGGCGTTCGGTGATTTCAACTCCGCTCAACAGGGTCGCGTTGAACAGCGTTGTGTTCACCTGACAGATACCACCGCCCAGCTGCGGAACCAGCTCACCGTTTACGATGGCGCCGGCCTCTTTGTAGCCCTTGGCAGCCGTGCGCTCGCCGATGGTTCCGTTGAAACTGAAGGTCTCACCCGGCGCCACCAGGGTACCGTTCAGGGATTTCGCCAGCAGCTTGATGTTGTTCACGCGCGGTGCGTTGTAGCCATAGGTCGTCGTATAGCGCGAGATGCGCTCGGTGATACCCAGTGCCTCGGCATCAGCGGTCGTGAGCTTCGGTTTGACCGTAGTGGTGACCACCGTGACAATCCGCTCGGTTTTCTCGGAGTGCATGCACGCATCGACTATATCGCGCGCCAAACGTGCGGGGTCTGCCCCGGTACCGTCTTTGGAAGGCTTGATCTTCACCCGCCCCCCGCTGACCGAGAACTTCGCATCAACCGGCGATTTGCCGACACCGGTCCCAAGCTTCGGGATGACCAGCTTTTCGACCGTCTTGGGCTTGACCACCACCGCAAGCGCAATGTTTCCTGCCGTGGGGCTTGCAGCCGTCGAGGGTAGCGCGACATCGCTGTCAGCCAGCTTGTCGCTGCGGATAAAGCTCAAGAGTTTCGCCAGGGTGCCCGATTTCAAGGTCCATTTTTTGTCCTTGTAAATCACGCGCACATCTTCGCCGATAACCTGATTAGCCAAGTTCGCCGCCTCTGTGGCCTCGGAAGCCTTGACCTCCATGGGGACCACTTCGACCGGGGCGGCCACTTCGGTCGCCTTTTCCAGCACGGCCGTCGAGAGCGCGGTAACCAGTTTGGTCTGATTCAGCTGCCTGCCGTCGCTTCCTTCCTTGGCAATAAAGCTGCCGTCCGAGAACTCGACCTTGGAATCAACCGGATCACGGTCGATGGCCTTTACCAATGGTGCCAAGACCTTGTTTGCAGCGTCGTCATCGGTGGTCGAGGTCAAGGTTATCGTGATCGGCGAAGAAAACCAGCAGGACCAGCGATCCTTGATATCGGCCCACAGTCCCGAACCTCGCCCGATGGCATAGGCCTGACTGACGATGTCTTCGGTATTGAATGCCAGCCCGATCGCGGTCGGCTTGATATCCCAGGTTTTTTTCTCCCAGGTCACCGTGATGGGTGTTTCCTTATAGGACTCCAGGGCGTTGTCTAGAAACGTCTTTGCCTGTGCGGGAGTCTTGCCCCCCAGCTTGATACCGGCAACCTCGACACCACCGTGGATCTTTCCTTTGGACACCAGGTAATCGATACCGAACACTGCAACCACCAGCAGCACGACCGCGAGCGGAATATAAAGCATCGTCAATCGTTTCGCCAGCCGCCGGCGCTGCTCGACCTTGCGGTCGTGCGCGCGCTGCAGGCGTGCCTCGCGATACTGCTGGGCTGTCATCTGTCCGAAGGGTTCAGCCATGGGCCTTTTTACTCCCCTACCGCCTGCGCCTGACGCCTGCGGTTTGCCGAGCGGATGGCGCGAATGCCCATGACGAAATACGCGCACATCGTCATGAGGGACAAAACTAGGCCCAAATACACGAACCAGATCCACACGCAATAGCTCCCGGTCGAAAACCCCGGCAACACGCCGGATGTGATCAGTCCCAGACCATCCGCATGCGGCACGTTTGCTATCAGGCCGGCAAAGCCGACCAAGACCGCCACAGTCGTGGCCTTACCGATGAACAGTACGTGCACCGAATCGGCGCGGACTTTTCTCAAGACCGCCAAACCGATCAACAGCACGCAGTCGCGTGCAATCAGCACCACCAGTATCCACGTCGGAACACGTCCCACGACGTACAATCCGATGACACCGGCGGCTATCAGGAACCGGTCGACCAAGGGGTCGATGGCCTGCCCCAGCTGGGTCACCGTATTGGTGCGCCGTGCAATCATGCCGTCCAGCCCGTCGCTGAGTCCCGCCACGGCAAACAGCGCGAATGCCAGCAGGTCATGTCCGCGGTTCACCAAAACCGAAAAGGCCAGCGGAACCAGAATCAAGCGCAGTACCGTAATGACGTTGGCAGCCGTAATGATCTGGTCGCCCGCGTCGGCGGTACCGATGGTCGGGTGATCGCTGTGCGGGGTCGTCAGCACGTGATGCTGCGTGCCGGCACTGTCAGGGCCCGGAACGTGTTCGGTTCGGTTTACCTGCGTGTCGGCGTTGCGCGTGCTACGTGCCGTGTCTGTTTGTGCCCGTGTGTCTGCCATCTGTGTATTTTCAAGGTACCGAACGGCGCCGTCTAGACCAAGACCTCCGAGCCTACCGAAATGAATTTGTCAACTAATTCACCCACGGTAAGCGCGGATTTCACGGTTCCCGACGCCTCAAAAACGATTCGTCCTTCCTGCATCATCACCAAACGGTTGCCGAAGCGAATCGCATCACTCATGTTGTGTGTGACCATCAAGGTGGTCAGATAGTCCTCTTCAATCAAGGCCGCCGACAGGTCCAAGACCTTTTTGGCGGTCTTGGGGTCCAGTGCTGCCGTATGTTCGTCCAGCAGCAGAATCTGCGGTTTCACCAAGGTTGCCATCAATAGGGTCAAGGCCTGACGCTGACCTCCGGACAATAAACCGACCTTGGTCGTCAGACGGTCCTCCAGCCCCAAATCCAGTCGTGCCAAAGCCTCGCGGAAAGTCGCTCGCTCAGAACGCTTGGTTCCCGCAGCCAGCGTACGACGCGTGCCGCGCCGCAGCGCCAATGCCAGGTTCTCCTCGATGGTCATATCGGTCGCGGTACCGCGCATGGGGTCTTGAAAGACCCGGCCGATACTGCGGGCACGGGCGTGTTCGGCAATCCAGGTGACGTCACGTCCGTCCAGCACCACTTGGCCCGAATCGGGCGTGTATACCCCGGCAATAGTGTTCAGCAGCGTGGACTTTCCCGAACCGTTACCGCCGACAACAACGACGAAGTCGCCGTCTTCCAGCAACAGGCTGAGGTCGCGCAGGGCATGCTGTTCATTCACCGTACCGGCATTGAAGGTCTTGTTGACCCGGGACAAAGCAAGCATCAGGCATCCCCCTCCCCCGCTGCATTGGCACGTTTCGCGACAATGCGCCGGCGTAACTGTGCCAGTTGTTTGCGACCGGTCGGCAGGTAGAGTGCCACCGCGACGGTCACGGCGGTGAAGAGCTTCAGGTCGGTTGCCGCCATGCCGGCTTCCAGCACCATGGCGATAATCACGCGATAGACGATGGCACCTAGCGCCACTGCAATCATCGAGCGCAACAGAGAGCTGCGACCGAAAATGACTTCGCCGATAATCAGCGAGGCCAGGCCGATGACGATGGCACCCACGCCCATCTGCACGTCGGCGAAACCCTGGTACTGGACCAAGAGTCCGCCAGCCAGACCCACCAGCGCGTTGCTGAGGGCAAGGCCCGCGATACGTGCGGTGTCGATGTTGATGCCTTGGGCTTTGCTCATGAAGGGGTTGTTTCCCGTCGCGCGCAGGGCGCAGCCGAATTCGGTCTGCAAAAACCAGCAAATGACGGCGATGACCGCGATGACGGCGACACCACCGGCCAAAATGGCGGCGTTGTTCTTTGACATACCGGCGTCCAGCAACGGGGTAAGCAACGTGTCAGTGCGCAGGAGCGAGACATTCGAGGTGCCGCCCATGATGCGGATATTCACCGAATAGAGCGCAATCATGGTCAGAATACCGGCGAGCAATGCCGGAATCTTGAGCTTCGTATGCAAAATGCCGGTCACCAGGCCGGCGACGGCACCTGCCAATGTGGCAGCGGCCAAGGCCAGATAGGGGTTCGCCCCGTCGACCAACAACACGGCCGCCACGGCAGCCCCGGTGACGATCGAGCCCTCGACGCTGAGGTCTGCGACGTCCAAAACGCGGTAGCTGAGGTAGATGCCCATCGTGACGATGGCCCACATGAGCCCCAGGCCGCATGCTCCTGCTAAAATTTCTAACAATTTCTTTTTATCCCTTCAATCGTCCGTACAAAACCTTAGACGTGAAATGTTTTTCGTCTGTGTGAATGGATGGCGAGCGAAGCGTACTAAAGCTACGCGAGTCGAGCCATACGCCGCACAGTCGGAAAACAGGCACGTCATAACTCTTATTCTGCTTCCTCGGGCATGACAACCGAATCCGCATATTTCTCCGGAATCGTAATCCCAATCGCCTCGACGGTTTCTTTGTTGATGGTAACGGTGTTTCCGGTGGTCGCAAACTCGATCGGCAGGGTCGCGGGGTCTGCGCCCTCAATGACTTTCACCGCCATGGCGGCCGTCTGCTTGCCCAGGCTCTTGTAGTCGATACCCAGTGTCGCCAAGCCACCCTCGTTCACCATGTTGCTCTCACCGCAGACCACGGCGATTTTCGCCTTGTTGGTGACCTCGCCGACAATCGGCATGCTGCTGGCCAGCGTGTTGTCAGTCGGGATGTAGATGACGTCACATTTCTTCACCAGCGAGGTCGCTGCCTGCTGTACGTCGTTTGTACCGGTGACGGTGACCTCGGTCCATTTTTTGCCGGCAGCCTCGACGGCGGCTTTGGCCATGTCGACCTGGATCACGCTGTTGTCTTCGCTGCTGTTATAGATGAAGCCGACCGTTTCTGCCGTCGGCACCAGCTCCAACGCCAGCGCGATTTGTTCGCTCACGGGGTTCATGTCACTGGTTCCGGTCACGTTTCCACCGGGAGCCTCATTGCTGTCGACCAGTTTCGCGCCCTCGTAGTCGGTGACGGCGGTCGCGATAATCGGAATCTCGGTGGTCTTTGACGCCATCGCCTGGGTCGCATCGGTCGTAATCGAGAAAATCAGATCCTTGTTCTGTGACACAAAGCTGTCGGCAATCGTCGACAGGTTGTTCGCGTCGCCCTGTGCGTTCTGGAAATCGATGGTCAGGTTCTGACCCTCGACATAGCCGGCTTCCGCCATGCCCTCGATGAAGCCCTCATAGGCCGAATCCAAGGCCGGGTGTTCGACCAGCTGCACGGCCCCGATGGAAACCGCTTTCGGAGTCTCGGTCGTTGCGCTATCGGCTGCGGTGTCGGTCGTTGCGGTATCGGCCTTCTGCCCACAGGCGGCCAGCATACCGACCACCAGCAACAAGGCCAGTGCCAACGCGATGCCTTTCTTCAGACGTGCGATCGTGCCTTTCTTCAAGCCATTCTTCATGTCCTTCATTCCCCTTTCGCTCAAGCCTTTACACGTAACAGTAAAGAACTTACGGTTCATTGCAATACGGGCGAATTCGCCTCTATCCAGTGTACGGTATCGACCACCTCCTTTGCATCGTTTTGCCGCAGGAAGTGTAAAAAAATCCTCCGGCCCTGTATATGGCCAGAGGACGAGGAATGTTGCTCTCGTGGTACCACCTCTGTTCGCCTGCACGTCACCGCGCAGACCTTAACAGGTGTCAAACGTGCTAACACCCTTCGCTGTAACGGGCGAACCCGACCCCATTCTAATAAGTCGGGGGAGTGCGT
>JAISUC010000014.1 GCA_031272275.1 Actinomycetes bacterium
GAGAGCAAGACCATCACGGCAGACATAGCCAAGGAGCTTGCGAAGGTGCATGCGGTCGATAAGAACGGACGCCCGATTGACATCAGCAAGATCACGGTCGATCCGGCAAGCCTGGCAGCCCTGCAAAAGGCACAGAAGGCCAAGAAGGCGGGCACCTATACGCTGACCTTCATCACCCCTGACGGCACCAAGCTCAACGTGAACGTGACGCTGACCGTGAAGGCAGCAACACAGAACCTGCCGAGCACCACACCCAAGAACCTGCCCACCGGCGAGAACAGCTGGTTGTGGATTCTGGCCGTGGTCGTACTGGCAGCCGCCGGAGCCTACCTGGTCACCCGCCGCCGTCACCACGGAGGTGAGATCTAAGCCTGACACAAGGGAGCGCGGGCGATAAAAAGCTTCACAGCTTTTAACGCCGCGCTCCCACACCGGCAGCGCACTTCGCAGCTCCGCCCTCGAGCTGCTGCTACCACCACGTTTGAGAAAACCCCGCCTGCCCGGCGGGGTTTTCTCGTGGATTGCCACGGGTTGCAAAAAGCGCAACCCTCGCAATGACGGGGTGAGGTGTCGGCGGGGTTTTCTCGTGGATTGCCACGACGCAGAGATGTGCCATCAGCTGTGTGCGCCGGGACGTACTCCCCCCACTCCCCCGGTTTGTGGCGCTTACCCCACAAAATGCCCGCGGCGCGCCCCGTCCCGCTACAATGGGGCGCATGGACGTCATATTGGACCGATATCGCGAACTGGAACAGGTCGGCGCCGGAGGCTTCGCCGACGTCATCTTGGCATTCGACGAACGGGTCCACCGCCGCGTCGCCATCAAACAGCTGCCGCTGACCATCGTCGCCGGGCATGCCGTCGGCCTGGACGAAGCCCGCACCGCAGCGCTGCTGGCCCACCCCAACATCGTGTCGCTGTATGACTTTCAGGTCGACGAATCCCGCAACACCGCCTACTTGATCATGGAATACGTCGACGGCATCACGCTGGCGGACATCCCCTCCGAGCTGCTGTCCGATGCGATGATTGCCGCGGTCGCGCGCGCGCTGGGCGACGCCTTGTCCTACGCGCACAAAAACGGCGTCCTGCACCTGGACGTGAAACCGGCAAACGTCCTGATCGACCACGAGGGCCGTATAAAGCTGACCGATTTCGGCCTGGCACGGCTGTCCGCGCACACAGGCGGCGCGAGCGGCACAAAAAAACGCGGGGGAGTACGTCCCGACGCCGCTTTCGGTACCGCCACTGCCGGCACCCCGGGCTATATGCCGCTGGAACAGCTGGCGGCTGACGCGGTGGACGAAGCCACCGACCAGTGGGCGTATGCCGCGCTGATCTACGAACTGCTGGCAGACGAATACCCCTATTGGACCGAATCGGGCAGGACGGGCAGGGTCGACGACCTGCTGGCGGCGGCGGAACACGCTGAACCGGCGCTGCTGGATGTGCGCTCGCCCGAACTGAACGCCGCACTGCAGCGCGCACTGTCACGCAACCCGGATGCGCGGTGCGATTCTGTCGCGCAGCTGCGTGATTCTCTGTTGGAGGGCCTGGGCGGTAAAGATGCGGTGACGGCGGGGCGCAAGGAACTGAAGGTGTTGGTGGCGGAGCTGACCGATGATGAAGATCCGACGCGGACGGCGGGACGTACTCCCCCAAATGAAGAAGCCGACGCGCGCGACCGGCGCGGATGCGCGGGCACAATCATCGGGGTTGCGCTGAAAACACTAGGCGGATTGGCGTTGGCGGTCTGTTTGTCCAGTGTGCTGGCGCCGCAACTGTTCGGTGACAAAGGGCAGCTGATTGCGGCGGTCGCTGCGGGAGTTTTTATAATAATATGCGGTATAGGGGCAGCATCTGCCCTGTATCGTCGTCGCCGAATGCGCTGAGTATCATGAAAGCAGTTTGGACCCGTCAGACTCGTCCGACCAGAAAGGTTTGAGCCGTGAGCATACTGTCAGATTTCGAGGACCGTTTGGGGGGCGCCATCGAGGGGGCCTTTTCGACGGTGTTTCGCTCGCCGGTGCAGCCGGCAGAGCTGGCGCGGCGTGCCGGCAAGGAAATGGCGAAGTCGAAAAAGCTGGGTCCGGGGCGCATTTACGTCGCGAATGTCTATAGCATTTTCATTTCGCCTGCGGATGCGCGCACGCTGGGCGGTTTGACGCAGACGCTGGAGGGCGAGCTCGAGACCTATCTGTTGGCGTATTCCCGGGAACATGACTATCACCTGACGACGCGGCCGGTTGTGCGCTTTGCGACCGACGATGCGCTGAAACTGGGGAAATTCGACGTGGTGGGCGAGCAAATGTCGGTGGCGGAAATATTGGAGGAGCTGGGCCCGGTTCCCGGCGTGACTGATGATTTGGAGGACGGTCCGGTCGAGGCGCCGTCACGGCGCGGTGCCGGCGTGTCCCCCGTCATTCCGTCCGCCCCTGCTGCGGCAGACGACGGGACGTGCTCCCCCTCGATTGCGGCGGCCACCATTACGCTGCCCGAGGGACGGCGCGTCACCTTGGACCGAGCCCGCGTGTACCGTATCGGGCGTTCGCGCGAGGTCGAACTGTGCGTTGAGGACAAAAACGCCTCGCGCGTGCACGCGGAACTGTCCTATGACGGCGATGCCTGGCAAATCACCGATCTGGGCAGCACAAACGGCACGCAGGTCAACGAACGTGCGGTGAAACATTTGGAGCTGCGCGACGGCGACCGCATCGTGGTCGGCATCTCGCGCCTGACGTTCAATGCGCCCCCGGCACCGTCGTCGGGTGCCCCGGTGGGGATACGCTGATATGGTCGACGTCGTCTTATTCGCCGGGCGCATCGCCCTGGTTGCGCTGTTGTACCTGTTTTTGCTGTTTGCCGTCACCAGCGGCATCGGGCTGGTCCGCAGCGGTGTGCGCGGCAAAAAGGGCAGCGCGCTGGCCTTGGTCGTAACCCAGGGACCACCCGCGCTGTTGGGCACCATTATGCCGGTGACGGCCAGCATCATTATCGGGCGCGCGGTGGGCTCGGACATCTATGTGCCCGACGACATGATCAGCGGCAAGCACGCGCGCGTGACCCCGATTTCGGGCGGCGCGGTCCTGGAAGATTTGAACAGCACCAACGGGACGCTGTTGAACGGGCTGCCGGTGTCGGTGCCCCAGAACTTGGTCGCCGGCGACAAAATCACGATCGGCAACCTGGAGCTCGAGGTTGACGCTCGATGAGCCCCATGAGCCCCATGAGCCCGCGCAGACGCCTGATGCATCGGCGCGCCTATCCCTTTGCGGCGCAAACCAACGTGGGCCGCGTCCGCGCGTTGAATGAGGACTCGATTCTGGCGCTGCCGCCGCTGCATGCGGTCGCCGACGGCTTGGGGGGACACCAGGCAGGAGAGATCGCCAGCGCCGTGGCGATCGACGCCCTGCGCGAGGCCGCCCCGCGCGACCCGGATGCGACCGGGCTGGCACAGGCCGTCCAGGCCGCCAATCGCGCGGTGCTGGATGCCGTCGCCCAGGGAATCGGGCGCGAGGGCATGGGCACCACCATGACCGCCTGCATGATCGAACAGGGCCGCGCCGTACTGGCACAGGTGGGCGACAGTCGTGCCTACCTGCTGCGTAACCGCCAACTGACCCAGATCACCGAGGACCATTCCGTGGTGGGCGCGCTGGTGCGTTCCGGCCACATCACCGTCGAGGAAGCCCGTGTCCATGAACGCCGATCCGTCATCACGCGTGCGCTGGGCACCGACCCGGAACTGGCCGTCGACAGCTTTGAAATCAGCGTGCTGCGCGGGGATCGCCTGCTGCTGTGTAGCGACGGGCTGACCGCGATGGTCGACGACGCCCATATCGCTGAAATACTGCTGGCCAACGTCGATCCCACCCGTGCGGCCGAACGCCTGATAGATGCCGCGAACACGGCAGGCGGTGCCGACAACATCAGCGTCATCGTGATTGATGTCACCGAGGAACAGGGCGCCCAGGCCCGCCTGCACAACCACCACCGCAACCGCCTGTGGCTGTATGCCGCCCTGTGGATTGTGGCTGCCATTCTGGTCTGTGCGGGCATATGGGTGGGAGTACAACGCTACGCCGAACGGCAGGCCTATCTGCGTGTCGATAGTGCCGGACACATTTATATCTGCCGCGGGGTCCCCGGCAAAGTCCTGGGAAAAACCCTGACCTTTGAAACCATCGAAACCAGCGTGACCGCAGAAATGCTGACCTCGACCGATTTGACGAACCTGCGCCTGTCGCCCACCTATGACAGTGTCGACGATGCGCGCGGTGCCCTGGATGAAATGGTCGCGGTGTCGCCCATGCTGAACAACAACGAAACCGTCCCCGAACAACCCGTCCCATGAGCACGCGTCGAAATACCGAGATTCTGTTGCTGATTGCAGCCGCGCTGCCCGTGTTGGTGCTGTTCGCGCTGATCGGCATGCAGGCGGGCGGGGACTTTTCCTGGCAGCACCTGTCGGTGCCGGGCAGCCTGTTCGCTCTGTTCGTGGTGACGCATCTGGCGCTGCGCAAGCTGGCCCCCGGGGCCGACCCCGTGCTGTTGCCGGTGGTGTTCGTGCTGTGCGGGACGGGGCTGGCATTCGTGATGCGCCTGTCACCCGACACCAGCATGAACCAGATCGTCTGGCTGTTCATATCCATCGCGGCAATGGTGATTACGCTGGTTGTCGTGCGCTCGCTGGAAGACCTTGCCCGTTACAAGTACCTGTTGATGCTGGCGGGTCTGTTGCTGTTGATCTCGCCGGTGATTCCCGGTATCGGGCGTGAGTACAACGGCTCGCGCCTGTGGTTGTCGCTTGCCGGAATCAGCCTGCAACCCGGTGAAATCGCCCGCGTCTGCATCATTTTGTTCTTGGCGGCATACCTTGCGGAAAACCGCGAGATGCTGTCGATTTCCACCCGGCGTGTGCTGGGGATTCCGCTGCCCGACCTGCGGACGCTGGCGCCCCTGCTGTTTATGTGGGCGCTGTCGTTTTTGGTCTTGGTTGCGGAAAAAGACCTGGGCGCCAGTCTGTTGTTTTTCGGTGTCTTTCTGGTCATGGTCTATGCGGCGACGGGACGGTTTTCCTATGTGTTCATCGGACTGCTGGTCTTTGCGGCAGGCGCCGTGGCGGCGTACTTTATGTTTGCGCACGTGCAAACCCGCGTCGCCATTTGGCTGGATCCCTTCAGCGACGCCGCCGACAAAGGCTACCAACTGGTGCAGTCCCTGTTTGCGCTGGCCGCCGGGGGTCTGTTCGGCGCGGGGCCCGGGCGCGGCATGCCGACCCGCATCCCCGAGGTCTCGACCGACTTCATTTTCAGTGCCATCGGCGAGGAACTGGGCCTGCTGGGTGCGGCCGCCATCATCATCTGTTTTCTGGTGCTGATTTACCGCGGGCTCTCCATCGCCTCGCGCGCCAAATCGGACATGGCGGCGTTCACCGCGACCGGTCTGGTGTCTTCGCTGGGCCTGCAGCTGTTTGTCATAGTCGGGGGAGTATCGCGCTTGATTCCTCTGACGGGCATCACGGTTCCCTTTGTCAGTCGCGGGGGGAGCTCGATGCTTTCGACTTTCCTGTTGTTGGCGTTGCTGATTCGCGCAGGGGACGAAACTACCGGGGTCGAATCCGAAATGCGCTCGACCGGCGGCGCCCTGTCCGTGTTGGGACGCGTCGCGCTGGGCAAGCGCACGACCGCCCTTGCGGCGTTTTTCTCGCTGTTGCTGTTTGCGCTGATCGGCAACCTGACTTGGATACAGGTTGTACGCGCGAACGCGCTGAACAACAATACCCTGAATACGCGCGGGCTGGCACTTGAAGCGCGAAACCCCCGCGGCGCGATTATCACGTCCGACAACGTGGTTTTGGCGGACAGTCGGGCAAACGAACCCGAAAAGGGCAGCGGGCGCACGGTGACTTACAGCCGGGTCTATCCCAAAGGCACGACCGCCGCACATATTTTGGGCTATTACTCGACCCGTTACGGGCGCGCCGGTATCGAGGCTGCCGCCAATGACGCGCTGACGGGACATCGCAGCTATGCGACCTTTACGGAAGCCATCGATGACGCGCTGGGTCGCCCCGTGGCGGGAAATGATGTCGTCTTGACCCTGGATTCGCGTATCCAGGCGGCTGCATCGAAAGCGCTGGGTAAACGCAAGGGAGCCATCGTGGCATTCGACCCGAAAACCGGGGCCTTGCTGGCCAGTGTGTCCTATCCGACCTATAACCCGCAAAAACTGGACGCACAGTGGGACAAACTGCAGGCCAACGAGGACGCACCCCTGCTGGACCGCTCGCGCATGACGCTGCTGGCACCGGGCAGTACCTTCAAAGTGGTCACCCTGACCGGTGCCTATGCCAATGACATCGCCACGCCGGATACGCAATATCCGGCACCCGGCAAAATGGACATCGGCAATGCGCCGGTCACAAACTTCGAGGGCGGCAGCTATGCGTCGCTGGACCTGCAGACCGCGACCGCCAAATCGGTCAATACCGTGTTTGGCCAGGTAGCCGTCCAGCTGGGTGCAAAGAAACTGGTCAGCCAGGCGGAAAGCTACGGCTTCAACCAAAAGGTACCCTTTGATCTGACGGTCAAGACCTCGTTGATGCCCGACCCGGCGGAGATGACCGAATGGGAAACCGCCTGGGCGGGTATCGGCCAGCCGGTGGGCGAACATGAATCGCCCGCAGGCCCGCAGGCCACTGCGTTTCAGATGGCACTGGTCGCATCCGGCATCGCCAATGACGGCACCATCATGCGCCCCTATGTGATTGATCACATCCAAAGTGCATCGGGCGAGGTCTCGCCTTTGACGCAGACGCGCACCCAGCGCTGGTTGCGTGCCTGTGACACCGAAACGGTTCATTTGGTACAAGACGCGATGAAGCAGGTCGTGGCATCCGGCAGCGGGGCTGCGGCGCGCATCAGCGGGGTCGAGGTCGCGGGTAAGACCGGCACGGCCGAGGTCGGGTCGACCAAGCCCAACAACGCCTGGTTCATCGGATTTGCGCCGGCGGACGACCCGGTGGTGGCCGTCGCCGTGTTGGTCGAGGGCGGAGGCCTGGGCGGACGCGTCGCGGCCCCGGTCGCACGCAGTGTTATCCAAAAAGCCCTGGAGGTCAGGAAATGACCTATACACAAAACAGGTGGAGCGTTTTTACTCCCCCGGAAATAGTATATTTAGGTCAGGTTTTATCCTATAATCGGTTAGAGGGGATAAACCTCGGATTTGAGGAGCAAAAGTGCAGGAACGATTGATAGGACGGCGCTACCGCCTGGTCGAAGAAATCGGCAGCGGGGGGATGGCGGATGTGTACAAAGCGGTCGACGAGACCCTGGGGCGAAACGTCGCGGTGAAAATCATGCACGCGCGGTTGGCGGGCGATCCGTCGTTTGCCGCGCGATTCCAGCAAGAGGCCAAAGCGGCGGCGAACCTGCAGTCGCCCTATATCGTGAACATTTATGACTGGGGCCAGGATACGGACGAACGCGGTGAGGTGCTGTACTACATAGTGATGGAGTACGTTCGGGGGACGGACCTGAAAAGCACGATTGAACGGCATGGGGCGCTGCCTTCGCGTCAGGTCGCAGAAATCGGTGCGCAGGTGTGCGCGGCCCTGTCCGAGGCTCACGGTTACGACGTGATTCACCGCGATATCAAACCGCACAACATCATGGTAAAGCCCGACGGCACCGTAAAGGTCATGGATTTCGGGATTGCGCGCGCCGGGAACTCGACGATGACGCAGACCGGGTCGGTGCTGGGCAGCGCGCATTACGTGTCGCCCGAACAGGCACAAGGGCGCGAGCTGACCGCGGCGAGCGACCTGTATTCGCTGGGCGTGGTGTTGTACGAGGCCGCGACCGGGCGGATGCCGTTCGACGGCGATTCGCCGGTGGCAACCGCGCTGAAACAGGTGCAGGAACAGCCTGTGCGACCCAGCCTGCTGAACCCGAATATCGACCCCGGGTTGGAGGCCGTCATCGGGTACGCGATGGCGAAAAACCCGCGGGCGCGCTATGAAACGGCCGAATCCATGCGCCGCGATTTGCTGCGCGTGTCGCGCGGCGAGCCGATTCGCGGCGCGCACGGGACGGCGGATTTGCGCGGCGGCGGTGTGGGTGCCGGCGTCGGAGGCGCAGGTGGCGATGCGGATGCGACGACGGTGCTGCCGGGTGTCGCTGCGGGTGTCGCCGGGGCTGCCGTTGCCGGTGGTAGTGGCGTTGGCGGCGGCGGTGCTGCGGGCGGGGGCGGATACGACCCGCGCGCGCTGGATCGCACCCGCGTGATTCCCGCCGTGGGCGAGGCGGCTGTTGGCGTGGGCGGCGGCGCGGGTGGCGCGGTTGCTGCCGGCGGCGCGGTGCGGCCGAACGTGATTACGTCTGCGCCTAAGAAAAAATCGAACAAGGCTTGGATTTGGATTCTGGTGATCGTGCTGGTTGCGGCGGCTGCCGTGGGGGCATTGTATGCGACCGGAGTGCTGGGCTCGAAAGCCGCGGTCGTACCGAAAGTCGTCGGTATGACCCAAGAAGAGGCGGAAACCGCACTGGAGACCGTCGAGCTGACGGTGGGCGAGGTCACCGCGGTCTATAGCGACGCGGTCGAGGCGGGACGCATCATCAGTCAGGATCCACCGGAGGGAACCCCGGTTAAGGAACTGGGGGCGAACACCGCGGTGAACATCGAGGTCAGCCAGGGGGTCAAGCCCTATCCGGTGCCCGACCTGGCGGGAAAGACCATCGAAGAGGCGCTGGCGGATCTGGCGGATACCGATACCGCGTTCAGCGTGCAGTCATCCGGCGAGGAATACAGTGACGAATACAAGGAAGGCCAGATCATCAGCCAAACGCCCGAGGCGGGCGAAGAGCTGCTGAAAGGCGGCGTCATTACGGTCGTCGTCAGCAAAGGTATCGAGCGGGTCGAGGTGCCCGATGTCAAGGGCAAGTCGTCCTCTGACGCGAAATCCGCGCTGAAAGAGGCCGGGTTCAAGACCAAAGTGTCCGAGTCCTACAGCGACAGCGTGGCTGCCGGTGTCGTGATCAGCCAAAACCCCAAGGCGGGGGTGACTATCGAAAAAGGTACGACGATAGACTTGGTGGTCAGCAAGGGCAAGGAAGTCGTGCAGGTCAAGGTGCCCAACGTGATCGGGCTGAGCGAAGACTCCGCACAGACGCTGCTGGAAAACAACGGACTGTCGGTCGATGTCCAGTATCAGTTGACGAATAATTCGGGTACGGTGGTCAGCCAGACGCCGGCGTCGGCGAAAAAGGTCAACAAGGGCAGCACCGTGACCATCGTGGTTGATTCCGACGGCGGCGCCTCCGAATAACTGCTACACTGCTTACCTGCTGAACATAGGCGCCCTCGTAGCTCAGTGGATAGAGCACAGCTCTCCTAAAGCTGGTGTCGGCCGTTCGAATCGGCCCGGGGGCACCAGACGTTTGCGGTGGCCGATTGAGGCAGTTTGAGGCTGCCGGTTGCTGCCGGTGACGGCGCCGGCTTCGGTTTGGTTTTGAATGACCGGGAATGATTTGGTTTTGCTCTGACATGCTTATGACGATGACGATACCCGCGATAATGCCGTTGACTGTTTTGCCGCTGTCGTTTGTGCCCGCGACGGCGGTGGCTGCGATTGCGTGTGTGCTGGTGGTGTTGTCTTGTTACGACATTCGGGAACGTCGCTTGCCCAATCGCCTGGTGTTGGTGGTGGCAGGGGCTGCCGTACTGTATATCGCCGCGTTGGCGGTTCAGGCAGGGGAGCGGCAGTTGCTGCTGGCGATTCCCACGGGTTGGGTGGCGGCGGTCGTGATCGCCGTTGCGGTAAACGTCGTGTCGCGACTGCGCCGGCATGCGGCGGGTATCGGAGCCGGCGACATCAAGCTGCTGGCGGCCTTGGGACCCGTATTCGGGATCCACGCGTTTTGGTTGTTGCCCGTGGCATCGGTATTGTCCGTGCCCTATGTAGTGGCCGTGGTGGTGCGTATGGTGATAAGCGCTCGGCGAAACCGCCGGGCAGGACAGGGACAACAGGATTCAGGAAACGCACAGCCGGATGAAAACGCTGTGTCAATGACAGGAACGGACACGAAATCGGATACGGAAACAGACCGAACGCGGTTTGCGCTCGGTCCATTTATTGCGATTGCCTTTTTCGTGTTGCTGTTTGCCGGCTGGTGGTTCTACCACCAATACCCGTATCAGTAATCCCGCACGCCGCCTCGCAATGACGGAATGGGGTGCAAAATCCCCGCAGGTCACGCAATGACGTTAGAGAGTGTTACCCGGAGGTCTCGCAATGGGACAATTACTATGAAACTGATTTGGCAAACCATTGATATTGGTGCGGGTGGGGAGACTTGAACTCCCATGAGGTTACCCTCACACGGACCTGAACCGTGCGCGTCTGCCAATTCCGCCACACCCGCAAGTCACGAAAGAGAATGGTAACACAAGCAGATATGACAATTCAATGGAATTCTGCGGGTTTTCCGGATATAGTCGCGATAAAAGGAACATGATACGAAAAATGTAGTATTATCAAGCTTGCGCCGACGGAGACAGAGCTCGTATGCGTTTTCGGTGGTTACTGCCGATGAACGTGCAGTTACACCGACAGATACGCGCATCGGGTTTCCGTAGGAGGGATTCACAAGAGAAAACAGTACGGATCAGTATGGCATGCATCACAACGGTACGCACGCATACGGAAAGGGGAAAGAACATGGCGGATTTCAAAGGCTCACAGACCGAGGCTAACCTGTGGACGGCGTTTGCCGGTGAAAGCCAGGCACGCAACAAGTACACGTTTTATGCCAGTCAGGCAAAGAAAGAGGGACTGAACCACATCGCAGCCATCTTTGAAGAGACCGCGCATAACGAGCGCGCACACGCAAAGATCTGGTTCAAGATCCTGAAAAGCGGCGGTGAGGTATTCGGCTATGTGCCGGACACGCTGACCAACCTGGCGGACGGCGCCGAGGGCGAAAACTACGAGTGGACCGATATGTACAAAGGCTTTGCCGAGACCGCCAAAGCAGAGGGCTTTGTCGCCATAGCCGCCTTGATGGAGCAGGTCGCAGCCATCGAGAAAACGCACGAGGACCGGTACCGCACGCTGATCGACCAGCTGGAAAACGACCAGCTGTTCAAGCGCCCGAAGGTCGTCGTCTGGCGGTGCACAAACTGTGGTTATCTGCATGCGGCAGAGGCGGCACCCGACGTCTGCCCGACCTGCAACCACCCCAAGGCCTACTTCGAGACGGTCGCCCGCAACTATTGATACGGGTACCGGCGGCACATCCACCGCCGATACCACCGATAGGGGCATACAACGAGGCGCGGGAAACCGCGCCTCGTTTCACAGATAAACGCTGCGGAAACGAAAGAAAAACGGCGCGGTAACGGTCCGCGAAAGTGGACAAACGTGCAGGAAAATGGTACAATCACAGCTCCACAGCTCAGTAGGGTGAGGCGAGGCATGGCCTCATGAGGCAAGGCCGCAGGGCCGCAAAATCAGAAGCCGCCAAATAAGGCCAGAAGGCGCTAGGCGTCATAAAGCGCCAGATGAGGATCAGGTATGATGCGAAACACTACTGGCACAATCGCATCTGACCGGCGTGCGAGAGGGGCATATGATGAAGCTGTTTACACAATACCCGGCAATTCGGCGTGCCATTCGGCCGACAAATGCCCAATGCGGCAGGGCGGGGGGCCATACACGTCTCTCTGATGTCGTATGCATCATTCTCTGTGCGGCGCTGATACTGTCGACGCTTCCCGCTCCGACGGCACTCGCCGCGCCGTCTGTCACCTATGACGCCACGGCGGAAACCGACTATGTCTTTGACCAGGACACCAAATCCATCATCGACTACACGGGCAGCAGCACCGCTCCGGTGATTCCGGCGACCATCGGCGGCATCACGGTTGAAAACATCGGCGAACAGGCTTTCCGCAACAAAGGGCTGACGGGTGTTGCCCTGCCGACGGGGCTGAAAACCATCGGTCAGGGGGCATTCCAGGAAAACGCCCTGACGGAACTGTGGCTGACCGCCGCCGGAGCCCCATCCGGCGTCACCGTCCCGACCAACTTGACCTCGATCGGCGCCTATGCCTTCGCATTCAACGAGCTGACCACCGTCACCCTGCCGAACACGCTGGTCGCGTCCGGTCTGGGTCCCTTCTCCTTCCGCGGAAACAACATCAGCACCATCACCGCGTGGCCGACGACGGCCGGCCTTCAGATCGGCGAGGGCGCATTCATGGACAATCTGTTAGAGAGCGTCCCTGCGTTTACCTCTAACATCACGGGTATCGGGGCTGCGGCCTTTGAACTGAACAGCATCAAAACCGTCGCCGTGCCCACAACCGTCACCAAATACGGCGACGGCGCGGGTGCCGACAACCTGCAGGGAACCGCCGACGACGTCACGCACACCGCACCCGCCGACCCCGGGCGCGTATTCGCCGACAACGGCGGCTATGTCACCGTTACCGGTGGCAACACGCGCGTCAAAAGTTACAGCGCAGACGGCGCATTCGGCGAGATCGTCGATCCCGCCACCATCACCGCAAAGTTTGTGGATATCACGGGTGCGACCATTCAGCCCGACCAGACGCTGAAAACCGACCTGTCCCGCCAACAGGCCTCGACCGATGCCATCATCGCCAAGGGCAAGACGGTGGCGCTGGACGTGCCACAGCTGACCGGGTACAAGATTCAAAGCGTCAGCACGGGCACGCTCAGCTCCGACAGGAAAACGGACAATCTGCCGACGCTCACCGCGACGACCCTGACCGTGACCTTCACCTACGCACAGACGGACGGACCGCCGTACTTCAC
>JAISUC010000025.1 GCA_031272275.1 Actinomycetes bacterium
AATGTAGCCGAACGTGTTCATGGGGATTCCTCCTGCCGGTAGATGCGGATAGCGGAACACCAGCATGCGGGATATGTGGGGGAGTACGTCCCGACGGTCGCGCTGTCCCGTCGCGCGCAGTGTCTCGAACATAGCCGGTTCAGTTGGTTACGTTGCGGCGGGTTTCGACCAGTTTTCTTGTGTGGGGGTGGGGGAGTGTGTTAGACTGGTTTGCGCTGTAAAAGGGCGGTGAAATGCCGTCCGGGCGCGCGTGGTTGGCGGTCGTCACCTGCGTGGAAGCACGGAAACGAGCGAAATGAAACGGTATTGACGAGAAGTGGGTGTAATGCCCGCTTCTTTTCACGTTAGGGCAATAACCGGCGGATAGGGTTGCGAAAAAACGCAGGTCAGCCGCAGGGTTGAGACGTGATACTCCCCCAAAGGGTCGGGAGAGGGGGGAGTACAGGAAGGATTAGGAGAGATGGCGGAATCGGGTTTGATGGAGGCGTTGCGCCAGATAGCGCAACAGTACGGCATCGACGAATACGAGCTGTTGGACCGGCTGGAGCGCGATTTGGCTCCGGTGTACGAACGTGTGCTGAAACTGGAATTCCACGCGAAGGTCATTTTGGACCGCGAGACCGGCGCGATTTATGTGTATGAGCTGGTGCCGATCGGGGACTTCGACCCGGACAGCGAGCCCGAAGAGGGCGAGGTTCGCGAGTATGAAGAGCGCGACGTCACGCCGCCCGAGGTCAGCCGCATCGCCGCACATCAGGCGAAAAGCGTCATCAACGGCATGGTGCGCGATGCGCGCCGTGAAAAGATATTCGACGACTACGTCGGGCGCATCGGCGAGCTGGTCAGCGGCCCGGTCCAGCAGGCACGGGGTAAGTTCACCATCATCAAGCTGGACGAGAATCTGGAGGCCGAGCTGCCGCGTCGCGAGACTCCGGCAAATGAGCACTACCATTTCAACGAGCGTTTGAAGGTTTACATCGTCGATGTGCGGCGCGTGAGCAAAGCCAACGAGAGCTCGATTATCGTGTCGCGCAAGCACCCCGGGCTGGTCAAGCGCCTGTTCGAGGTCGAGGTGCCCGAGGTCTATGACGGCATCGTAGAGATCAAGAGCATCGCGCGCGAGGCCGGTGCGCGTTCCAAGGTCGCCGTGTCCAGCCGCGAGCCGGGTCTGGATCCCGTCGGCGCCTGTGTGGGGCCGGGCGGCAGCCGCGTGCGCAACGTCGTGCAGGACCTGCGCGGAGAGCGCATCGACATCATCGCCTGGGACGAGCGTCCCGAGGTATTCGTGGGTAATGCGCTGGCGCCGGCGAAGGTCGACCGTGTGTTGATCGACGAGGCCTCGCATACCGCGAACATCATCGTGCCCGCCGACCAGTTGTCGCTGGCCATCGGCAAAGAGGGGCAAAACGCGCGTCTGGCGGCCCAGCTGACCGGATGGCGGATCGACATCAAGAGCGCGGATATGGCGCGCGAGGCCGGTTTGCTGGAGCAGACGGTCAGCATGGACGACCTGGATGAAATCGACGTGATGTGTCAGGCGACCACCGCCGACGGGCAGCGTTGCCGCAACCACGCGCGACCGGGCTCGCGGTACTGTGGCGTGCACGCCAACTGGACCGAGGACGCGGACGTGGATGCGGCTGCGGAGACGGCCGGGGCGGCGGATGCCGGTGACGGTGCCGATGGTGGCGCCGAGGCAGGTGTCGCGGCGGATGTCGCAGTGGACGGCGCGCCCGAGGTGGCTGAGGTTGCCGACGCCGCCGGACAGGAGAGTGCCGGTGCCGCGTCCTGAGCGCAGTTGCGTCGCCTGCAAGGCGAAGGCTGACAAGCGCGAGCTGTTGCGCTTTGTGCGCCTGCCCGAAAAGTCGGGCGGGGACGTCTTGCTGGACGCGAGTGGTAAGGCGGCCGGTCGCGGCGCGTATGTCTGTGCGGATGCGACCTGTATGGCGGCCGCGTTGAAGCGCGGACGTTTGAAGGCGGCGTTACGGACAAGCTGGGATGCCGGCTATGACGATGTGTTGACAGGGCAATTCGAAGCATATTTGCGGGCGCGCGAGAACGCGTCCGATACGACGACGGTGCGGCAAGGAGAGTGAGTGTCGGTGGCTGGAATGAAGGTTTATGAGCTCGCCAAAGAAATCGGGATGAAGAGCAGTGATCTGTTGGAAGAGATCCAAAAGCTCGGGATTCCCGCAAAGACGACGTCTGCCGGGCTGGTCGATGCCTACATTGACATCATCCGCAAGCAGCTGGCGCCGGTAATCGCCGAGCGCCAGGCGGCGGTCGAGGCCGAGCGCGCCGCAGCCGAGGCGGAAGAACGCCGCGTGCGCGAAGAGGCCGAGGCCAAGGCGCGTGCCGAGGAAGAGGCACGGCGCAAGGCCGAGGAAGACGAGCGCAGGGCGCGCGAGGAAGAGCGGCGCGCCAAGGAAGAAGAGCGCATCCGCCTGGAAGCCGAGGCCAAGGCACGCGCCGAGGCGGAGGCAGCCGCCGCCGCAGGCGGCGAGCTGGTCGCAGACGAGCATCAAGAAGCTCCGCAACCGATGAAGCATGCCGAAGAGGCGAAGGAAAAGAAGGTCGCCAAGCCCAAGGCCGCAGAAAAGCGCGATGCGCTGAAGGCGGCGATTGCCGCCGAGGCGGCACGAATCGAGCGCGAGAACGCCGCCAAGCGCGAGGCTGAAGAGGCACAGCGGTATCGCGAGATGGCGCTGGCGGCAGAAAAGCTGCAAAAGGAAAAGGTGCTGGCAGAGATGCGCGCCGAGGTCGAGGCGGCACAAACCGAGGCCACGTCCAAGCGCTCGAAGAAAAAGAAGAAGAAGGTCAAGGGTGCCGCCGCCGCGGCAGAGGCCGCCGACGCCGAAGAGGCGCGGCGTGTCGAAGACGTCGTGTTGCCGACCGGAGGTGAGGCCTTGGTCGTGACCGAGGGCTTGACCGTGGGCGAGTTTGCCGAGCTGTTGGAAGTACCTGCCAACGACATCATCAAAACGCTGTTTATGCTGGGAACACCGCTGACGGTCAACCAGCCGATTTCAAACGAACTGATCGATCTGATTGCCGAGGATCTGGAACGCGAGGTCACCATTCAGGGTCCCGAAGAGGAAATGACCTGGACCTTTGAGGATCGCGCAGAAGACATGGAAACCCGCAGCCCCGTCGTCACCGTCATGGGACACGTCGATCACGGAAAGACGTCTCTGCTCGATGCGATTCGGGAAACCGGTGTCGTGGCAACCGAGGCGGGCGGTATCACGCAGCACATCGGGGCCAGCGTCGTTGAAAAGAACGGGCGCAAGATAACCTTTATCGATACCCCCGGTCACGAGGCATTCACCGCCATGCGTGCGCGTGGCGCCAATATCACCGACGTGGTCATCTTGGTGGTTGCCGCCGACGACGGCGTCATGCCGCAAACGGTCGAGGCCATCAGCCATGCCAAGGCGGCAGGCGTTCCCATCGTGGTTGCCGTGAACAAGGTCGACAAGGAAAACGCCAACCCCGACCAGGTCCGCCAGATGTTGACCGAATACGAGGTCGTGCCCGAGGAATGGGGCGGCGCCAACATATTCGTGAACGTCAGCGCCAAGAAACGCCAGGGGATCGACGACCTGCTGGAAATGGTGTTGTTGCAGGCGGATATCCTGGAACTGAAAGCCAACCCGAACGCGCCTGCATTCGGTACGGTCATCGAGGCGAAGCTGGACAAGGGACGCGGTCCGGTTGCGACCGTCTTGGTCCGGCGCGGAACACTTCGCACCGGCGACGCTTTGGTGGCGGGTGCCACCTTTGGGCGCGTCCGTGCGCTGATAGCCCCGGACGGCCGCCAGGTGAAATCCGCCGGTCCGTCCGACCCGGTCGAGGTGCTGGGTCTGGCGAACGTGCCTGCCGCAGGAGATGACTTCCTGGTGTTTGCCGACGAGCGCAAGGCGCGCGCGCTGGCAGATGACCGCGCGATGAAGCAGCGTCTGCGTGCCCAGGAAAGCACGCGCAAGACCGTGTCTTTGGATGACCTGTTCGCCGCCATCGAGGCAGGCGAGCTGAAAGACCTGAACTTGGTGGTCAAAGCTGACGTGCAGGGCTCGATCGAGGCTCTGCGTGACGCGCTGGACAAGATGGACCAGAGCGAGGTCCGCATCAACATCATCCATGCGGCCGTCGGTGGTATCACCGAAACCGACGTGCAGCTGGCTGCCGCGTCAAACGCGATTATCATCGGATTCAACGTGCGCCCGAACCCGGGTGCAAAGGCGCTCGCCACTGAAGAAAAGGTCGACGTGCGCACCTATCGCGTCATCTATCAGGCCATCGAGGAAATCAACGCCGCACGCGTCGGTCTGTTGGCGCCCGAATTCCGCGAGGTCGACACTGCGCGGGTCGAGGTCCGTGAACTGTTCAAGGTGCCCAAGATGGGCGTCATCGCCGGCAGTTACGTGCTGGACGGCGAAATCAGCCGCGACGACAAAATCCGCATCGTCCGTGACTCCACCGTGGTTTACGAGGGCGTCATCGGCAGCCTGCGCCGGTTCAAAGATGACGTAAAAACCGTGCGTGCCGGCTATGAATGTGGTGTTGGTGTGGAAGGATTCCAAGACCTGAAAGTTGACGATATCATCGAATCCTATCGCATCGAAGAGGTTGCGCGCGAGGCTTAATTTAGAACCAACACACGGCCGCACGCGCAACCGGATGTACAACCGGACGTACAAGCAAATATACAGCTTACACAGCTGACACAAGGGGGAGTGAATGCCATGGCTCGCAAAAACTATAAGCACAAAAACGACGAGGCCGTCCGCGCCGCCGTCGCTACGATTCTGTCGACCGACATCAGCGACCCGCGCCTGTTTCTGATTACCGTGACCGGCGCCCAGGTCAGCCCCGACAAAAGCGTCGCCAACATCTACGTGTCCTGCGAACCGGAACGCTATGACGAGGTCTTGGCGGGTCTGCAGTCGGCAAAAGGGCGCATCCGCACCCTGCTGGGTCATGCTCTGTCCTGGCGCAACACACCCGACCTGCGCTTTTTCATCGATGAAGCCATTGATGCGGGGGAGCGTATCGCTGCCGCCTTGGCAGCTGACGTGGCGGCTCACCCGGTTCTCGCAGCCGAATTGGCCGCCGCTGCAGCTGAAGAGGCCGACACCGACGACGAGGAAGACCCGGTGGGCGGATACCCGGATGACGCCAGCGATGACGGCGCCTATCCGGACGACGTTTTGGACTAGGCGGGTGTCACTATCGGATGAGCTGTCGCGACGCCGTCATAGCCGCACTGAGCGAGCTGTCCCCCGATGCGCGTGTGTTGATTTGCGCGCACACCCGACCCGACGGCGACGCCGTGGGGTCGGTGCTGGCCTTAACGTCGGCACTGCGCGCGCGCGGGCTACATAACGTGCGTCCCCTGTTGGCTGACAACGCCGACGCCCCGTGCGTCTATAGCTGGCTCGCAGGTTTCGACGACTATTGCCGCCCGGACGGTATCGACCCCGAAATTGCGCCCATTGACCTGTTTATTGCGCTGGATACTCCCGATTTGGCACGCCTGAATGCGGCCGGTCCACTGTTGCAGGCGGCCGCGACCAGCATCCTGATCGACCACCACCCGCAAGCCGACTCTGCGGCGTCCTATGCGGCGTTGACCTGCAGTGACACCTCGGCGGCGGCAACCGGTCAGCTGTTGTGGCAGATTATGCGTGACGCCGGCTGGACGCGTGGCGTTGACGTCGCCACGGCCTGTTACACGGCGCTGATGACCGACACCGGCTCGTTTCGGTTTTCGAACACCGACGTGGTCGCCTTGCGCGACGCCGCCGACATGGTGGCTGCCGGCGCCGACCCGGCAGACATCGCAAACCGTGCCTATGGCGAAAAGCCGCTGGCGGCCTTGCAGCTCGAGGCGCGCATCATGCGCCGCGCGGTGCTGCTGAACGGGGGCGCGGTCGTGCATTCGTATCTGGCTGATGCCGATCTACAGGAACTGCAGGTGCCCGCGGCCTGGGCTGAAAACCTGATCGACCTGATACGCACGGTTGCCCCGGCGCAGGTCGCCGTCCTGATAACACACGCCGCGAGCGGACCGCGCGTGTCGTTGCGCTCGAACGGGTCGTTTGATGTGGCTGCCGTTGCGCGTACGTTCGGCGGGGGCGGGCACCGGGCGGCGGCCGGTATTGCCTGGCAGGACAAATGCGCCACGCGCGAACAGATCCTGTCCGAGTTGCTGCCTGTTTTGCCCAGTCTGACTGATTTATCCGATCTGTCCGGTCTATCCGGCATGACCGCGACTTCCGGCACTACCGACACCCCCGGCACCAACTAGGCTGCCATGGCAAAACCCCGTCGCGCAAGCACCTATTTGTCGGGCGTTCTGGCCATCGACAAACCCGCCGGCTGGACCAGCCATGACGTCGTTGCGCGCATACGTCGCTTGACCGGCGAGGGCAGGGTCGGACATGCGGGCACGCTGGATCCGGATGCGACCGGTCTGTTGCTGGTGTTGGTGGGACGCGCCGCGAAACTGTCCGCGGCGCTGTCGGCGGATACCAAAAGCTACCGCGCGACCCTGGCGTTCGGGATGCAGACGAATACGGACGATGCAGCGGGTCAGTGTGTCGCACACAGCACGCCGGATGCGCGTCTGTTTGACGACCCGGACTGCGCCGAATCCATCCTGAGTACCTTTCGGGGCGAGCTGGAACAGCTGCCCCCGGCTTTTGCCGCCATCAAACAGGGCGGTCAGGTGGCGTACCGTGCGGCACGTGCGGGAAATCCCTTGGAACTGAAACCGCGCCGCATTGCGGTCTATCAGGCGGATGTGGTTGAACGTGACGGCGCGGCACAGACTTGGACGGTGGATTTCACCGTGTCCAAGGGGACCTATATCCGCGCGCTCGCCCGAGATATCGGTTTGGCGGCGGGGACACACGCGCATCTGGCGGCACTGCGCCGGACGCAATCGGGCGCCATTTCGGTTGACGAGGCGTATACGATAAAACAGATCGAACGGGTTGTGTCCGTTGACCCGTCGGCAATCGCGGACTGTTTCCTGACGCGCGAGCGCTTGGCGGCAGCCCTGGACCCGTTGCCGGTGCCCGATTACGTCCCGGGCCCGCGAATCGGCCCCAGTGTGGTCGCAATGGGCGCATTTGACGGAGTTCATCGCGGTCACCGTGATTTATTGAGCCACAGTGTACAGCTGGCACACGAACAGGGATATGAGTCCGTCGCGGTCACATTCGACCCCTTGCCGCGTTGTTTTTTCAATCCACAGTCCTGTCCGAAACCATTGGTCACGTTAGAGGAAAAACTACAGCTTATTCAGTCGTGCGGTGTCGACAACAGTATCGTGATACCGTTCACGCATGAACTGGCGCGGATGAGTGCAAGCGATTTTCTGACTCGCTTGTTGCCGACACGGGTGGACGTGCGCGTGCTGGTGGTGGGGGAAAACTTTCATTTGGGTGCCGGTGGCGCCGTTTCTGCAAAACAGGTTCGGGACGTACTCCCCCGCGAAACGGAGCTGTCGGTGGTGGTGCGCGACTTGGTGAAAGATGAGACCGGACAAGTCATATCTGCCAGTCGTATCAGGGAACTGCGGGATGCCGGCCAGATGGACGCGGCAAACCGTTTACTGAAATAACTGCAGCTAGTCTTTACAGCCGCGGTGACTTAGCGTATATTTGTGGTAATGTGTTCAATGTCTTGTAGGGCGATCGACAAAAGAAGGAGAGGCTCATGGCTTTACCACAATTGACCCCTGAACAACGTGCGGAGTATCTGGCGAAGGCAGCCGAAATGCGCACCAAGCGCGCAAAGGTACGCGAGGAACTGAAAGCGGGCAACCTGAATATCGCCGATGTGCTGAAGAAAAAGAACGACCCGGTGATCGCCAAGATCAAGGTGTCGAAGTTGCTGGAGTCCCTGCCGGGTTACGGTAAGGCCCGTGCCGCCGCGCTGCGCGAAAAGGTCGGCATCGCCGAGAACCGTCGCGTCGCCGGTTTGGGAGAGCGTCAGCTGGCTGAGCTGCTGGCTGAGCTGCAGTAAACCGTTCATTTTCGGGCGTTACCTTTGGCTCGCACAGCTACCGAGCGAGGGAAACTGTTCGTGATATCAGGCCCGTCGGGAGCCGGCAAGGGCACCTTGATCAGCGAGGTGCTGGCACGGCTGCCGCGGGCTTGGTTTTCTGTTTCGGCGACCACGCGCCCGCCGCGTCCGGGCGAGGTCGACGGGGCCAGTTACCATTTTGTGAGTAACGAACAGTTCGACGACTGGCTGGAACATGACGGCCTGTTGGAGTGGGCGCGCGTCTATGCGCACCGCTATGGCACGCCGCGCGAGCCGGTCGAGGCGCATTTGCGTGAGGGATGGACGGTGTTGCTGGACATCGACACGCAGGGGGCGTTTCAGGTGGCCGAAAAGCTACCCGAGGCGATCCTGGTGTTTATCGAGCCGCCGTCGATGGAGGAACTGGAACGCAGGTTGCGTGGACGCGGGACCGAAAGCGCCGAGCAGACGGCATTACGGGTACGCGAGGCAGAGGGTGAAATGAACGCGCGAAAGCGGTATAATCATTGCCTTGTGAACGATGACCTACAGCAGACGACCGAACGGCTGCTGGACATACTGAACGGAGCGTAACAGCCGGACAGCTGTGGGCCGAAGGAAGCACGCACGGGGCCCCGCGATCCAAGAGTGACCGGTGAGCCCCGCGTTCCGATTGCGACTTGAGAGAGACCCGAGAGAGACCCGAGAGAACCTGTAAGGAGACCCGCCATGTCGATTGTCGACCCCGAAATAGACGTCCTGTTAAACCAGGTCCAGTCCAAATACACGCTCTGCACCGTCGCGGCGAAACGCTCGCGCCAGATAACCGACATGATCAACGGTCGCGTCAATCAGGGGCTGTCCGCTATGGCCGTGGCAGAGGTCGCCAAACTGACCGGCGAAAAGCCGCTGTCGACCGCGATGGCCGAAATCGCCGCCGGTGACGTGGCAAAGGTCTCGCCGGAAGCCGTGGCCCAGGCCGAGGAAGAGGCCGCAGCCGCCGCAGCCGCCGCAGAGGCCACCAGCGAGGAAGACGCGAACGCGGCACTTGACGCGGCGGTGGACGCCGCGATGGCGGAATTCGACCCGCTGCCCGACCAGGCTGAAACGGACGCGCTCCCCGCGGTCGAAGAGCTCCTGGGCGATGAGCTGCTGGGTTAGTTTCATTTCCTTTCATGAACTGGGACTGAAAGGCAAAAACCGCTCCACATTCGAACGCCGTCTGGCAGACAACCTGAACGCCGCGCTGGATTCGTGGCGTGATGCCGCACGCGCGGGCGGTGGACCGGAACCGGCGGTGGGGCGGGCAACGCGCATCGCGGGGCGGCTGACAGTGGCAGTACAGCGCACAGAAGACCTGGGGGAGTGCGTACGGCGCCTGTCTGTGGTCCCGGGCGTGGTGTCGGTGTCACCGGCGCGTAAGTGCGGGCGCGATGTGACCGAAATCAAGGCGGTGGCGCTGACGGCGCTGCAGGCTGCGATCGAGCGGACTGCGGGTGCGGACGGTGTGGCTGATGAGCTGCGTGAGCCGCGCGCAACCAAGCTGAGCTTCAAGGTCGTCGCTAAGCGTTCGTCGACCGATTTCCCGATTCCGTCGATGGAGCTTGCGTCCTTGGTCGGCGCGCATTTGGTGGAAGCCACCGGGCTTTCCGTGCGTATGAAAGATCCCGATATCACGGTGCGCATCACGGTGGTCGAGGGCTCGACCTATGTTTCCACCGAAAAACAACCCGGCATCGGCGGGCTGCCCTCGGGCAGTTCGGGCAAGCTGGTGTCGCTACTGTCCAGTGGCATCGATTCACCGGTTGCCACTTGGCGGATGCTGAAACGCGGCGCCGTGTTGCTGGCACTGCATTTTTCGGGACGCCCTCAGACAGGGGATGCCTCCGAGCGCTTGGTGGCAGACATCTGCCGCGTGCTGGCAGAAACCGGTGGCTTGGCGCGGCTGTACGTGATTCCCTTTGGCGATATCCAGCGCACCATCGCCAGTACCGTCGCCCCGGCGATGCGCGTCATCATGTATCGGCGCCTGATGCTGGTGATTGCCACGCGATTGGCGCGCGCACAGGGGGCGAAGGCGCTGGTGACCGGCGAATCGCTGGGGCAAGTGGCGTCGCAAACGCTCGACAACCTGCTGGCGACCGACGCGTCCACCGATATGATGATTCTGCGTCCGTTAATCGGCAGCGACAAACAGGAAATCACAGCCGAGGCACGCCGTATCGGGACGTTTGACCTGTCGATTCAGGACGCCGACGATTGCTGTACGCTGTTTATGCCCCGCAGCCCCGAGACGCACGCGAAACCGGCGGCAGTGGCACAGAACTGGGAGCTGCTGGATGTCGAGTCCCTGGTACAGCAGGCGCTGGATGGGCTGGAGGTCACCGAATTCACGGATCGATTCGGGGCGCACAAAGCGCGGGGGCTACAGCCTGCGACAGATGCAACGGTGCAGACGCGCCCGGCAGACGCGAACGGGCGGGCATGAACCGCGCACGTACAATTAAACGCAAGATACGCAGAACCGGGGGCAAGCTGCTCCCTTTCTGGAAACACCACACCCCCGTCTTTGATGCCCTGTTGCTGTTGGTGGCGGCGGTCGCTGCCCTGATTGTCGCGAATACCGCCCTGGGTGTTCCGCTGGAATCCTTTTGGACGCGCAGCGTGCAGTTCGGGCGGGGACTGTTACATTCGGATATCAGTGTCGAGCGTTTCATTAACGACCTGTTGATGGCGCTGTTCTTTTTGGTGGTCGGCATCGAGGTCAAAGAAGAAATCATCGACGGTGACCTCAGCAACATCCGTCTGGCAGCTTTACCGCTGATTGCCGCTTTGGGCGGCATGGTGGTGCCGATACTGCTGTATCTGGCGACGACCCACCTGCTGGCGGCAGGTTCCGTGCCGCTGAAGGGCTGGGGCATCCCGATGGCGACCGACATTGTGTT
This sequence comes from Actinomycetes bacterium, assembly GCA_031272275.1. Classification (GTDB taxonomy): domain Bacteria; phylum Actinomycetota; class Coriobacteriia; order WRKU01; family WQUG01; genus JAISUC01. The sequence continues at coordinate 10,980 of JAISUC010000025.1, forward strand.
TGCAACGCTGATTTTGGATCTGGCGGGTCAGCGCGTGCCCCAGTCGTTGAAGGTGTTTCTGACGGCGCTTGCCGTGGCAGACGACCTGGGTGCGATGGTGGTGATCCTGTTTATCGGCGGACACGACATTCGTCTGATATGGCTGGGTGTGGCGTTGTTGCTGACCGCGGCGCTGATTGTCTGTAACCGCCTGCGCGTCAAACGGCTGGCGCCTTACCTGGTACTGGGCGCGGGATTGCTGGCAGGCTGTTATCTGGCGGGCGTGCACCCGACCATCGCCGGTGTGATAGTCGCCTTTGCGTTGCCTGCCGACCTGCATTGCCGGCGCAGTTACATCGAGCGCCTGTTGTCTGTGCACGAAAAGGGTAAACCGGATACCGCCACCGACGAGCCGCGTTTTTCTCCGACGCTGGCGACCGCACCGGCGAAAGTCGTGTCGGGATCCCCCTTACGGCGCGCCGGTGGGTTCTTTGCACCCGTGGCGTCCTATATCATCTTGCCGCTGTTCGCCTTTGTGAACGCCGGCGTCATCGTGCGCGGGGGCTCGGTCGCAGACATGCTGCATTCACCGGTGGTGCCCGCCATAGCACTGGGGCTGATGGTGGGAAAGCCGCTGGGGGTCTGGTTGTTTTCACGCATCGCGCTGTTGCTGCGCGTGGCACACCTGCCACAGGGACTGGACGGGCGTCAGCTGTTTGCGGCGGCGCTGCTTGCCGGAATCGGATTCACGATGGCGCTGTTCATCGCGCACCTGTCACTGGGTGCCGGACCTGCGCTGGAAGCCGCAAAGCTCACCATCATGGCAGCCAGCGTAGCGATGGGGCTTATAGGTTATCTATACATCCGAAGATTGAGTTAGGGATTGACGCAAACGTCGGGACGCACTCCCCCGATTGATTGTTCGGTTATAATGACTGTGCACAGTAATTCGGGCACGACAACCAGAGGGGCGGGTGAGCTGTGATGCAGGGTAAAATCATGCGGTCACGTCGGATAATCGGTATCGTTGCGGTGGCAGTTGCGTGTTGGCTGTTGGCGGCGGCTCCGGCGTTTGCGGCCAGTTGGAAATCGCCGACCAAAATCAAGACGGGCAAAACGAAAACCATCAACCTGAACGGCGGCAAGAAAAAAGAAAAGGTCAAGTTCGTCAAGGGCAAAAAGTACTCGTACACCAGCGAGTCGGGCAACAAGGTCTATAACACGACCTACAAACTGAAGGTCAACGGCAAGACGCTGAAAACCTTCGTCAAGGACGCCAATTACGGGTCCGGTTGGACGCTTTATTGGATCGACATCAATAAAAAGGACAAGTATAAGGAACTGGTGGTCAAGGGCTATCCCTATGGCGGGGTGGAGCCCGGCAGCCAGTATCAGATTTTCCGCTACAAAGGCGGCAAGCTGGTCAAACTGAAGGCGACGTACTACATTCCGACCGGGAATATGACGGGCTACCATACCTACCGCTATAACAAGGCCGCCTATGTCCAGGCCACGTCCATACGCACCAAGGGCAACGGCACGCTGGAGCTGAAATACACCTTTGACAATTATTTCTCCGAGCTGACCGGAACGTACTCGCCGGGATATCGCCGGGTGAACCTGAAAATCACTTCCGCGATGAAAGCCACGCGCCCGGTCACGGTGACCTCGACTGTGGCCGCCGCCAAAGCGGTGTGTGCGTTTGCGGGATATACCTATCCGGTCAGCGGCATGACCGTGGACGGACCTGCGACCGACGGGCTCAGCGGCGTTTGGGACACCGGCATCGCCTATTACACGGTGCAGACCCGCGCCGCCTCGGACGGGCACCTGCTGGCGACGTGGCATGTGGACCGCCATGGGGACGTCTTTGACTGGTAGCGCGCACCCGGCGACCTGCGACAACAACAGAATAGCGGGGGACTAGCGGGATCCGGCACAGCGGGGGAGTACGTCCCGCACCTGTCGGTATCCCTGCGTGATGATCTCAGCCCGATCTCAGCCGATCCGGCGGGGGGGGATGTGATACATTTGTGGTCGAGGCACGGCGCAGAATTGATCTATCGGAAGGTGGCGAGACTGATGTCTGAAGTAAAGCCTGCAATGCAATGCATCGGGTTGACCACAAAACATCATCGCAGAGTGTTATCGGGTTTGCTTGTTGTGCTTGTTGCTGTGATAAGTATGCTTCTCGGCGTTCAGGTGCAAACGGCTCAGGCCGATACTGTCGGTTTTACCGCAGGCGGCATCTATTACAAGATAACGTCTCTTTCCCCGGCCCAAGTCCAGGTGGGAAACGGCGTATCGGTCGCCATCGCCACCAACACCACCGGCACCATAACGATTC
>JAISUC010000007.1 GCA_031272275.1 Actinomycetes bacterium
CGCCCCCGCCACTTGATACCCTCCCCCGCCACCGTTCTACCTCGAAGCCCCCCAAAACTTCTTTGGGGTGCGCGGGGTCGGCGCGCGCGACAATCCACCGGGGTGGGTACTGTCCAGACCGTCATTATTTTTCAGGACGCAGTAACTGTTTGTTGGTCGTTGAGTACACAGCGTGCGCCGGGACGCACTCCCCCCCCATAATGCAACGTGTGCGGATCGTGCGGGTTTCGCGGCGGTTGCACTGCTATCATTGAAACCGGTAGGGAAAGATTGATGATACGGGGAGAAGGCACACACTATGGCAGTACGCATCGTGACCGATAGCACGACGGATTTGACGGCGGAAGAAATCGCGGAACACAACATACGCATCATCACGCTGTCACTGATTTTTGACGGGCAGGCACACAAGGAAACCGAGTTGGATCTGGACGCGTTTTACGAGCGTCTGCCCGATTTGTCCCAGCTGCCCACATCGGCGCAACCCACGCCGGAAGCCATTCAGTCGGCATTTCTGGAGGTGCTGGATGGGGGAGACGACGTCTTGGCCGTGTTGTTATCCAGCGGCATTTCAGGTACCTTCGAGACCGCGCATATGGTGGCAAACCAGATCCGACAGCAGCGTCCCGAGGCGCGGATCGCGATCGTCGACAGCAAAGCCGCGTCGCGCGCCGAGGCATTCGCGGTGTTGGAGGCCGCGCACCTGGCGGCTGACGGCGCCGACTTGGACACCTGTGCGGCTGCGGCGGAGGCCGTGGTGGACCGTACGCGGTTTTTGTTCGCGCCGCATTCGCTGGAATACCTGCGGAGCGGCGGACGCATCGGGCGCGCCAGTGCCCTGGTGGGCTCCGCTTTGAAACTGGTGCCGATTTTGGAACCGGATAAGGAACACGGGATGGTGCACGCGATGGCAAAGGTGCGGACCTTTTCGCGTGCCTTGGTCGCCATCAAGGATCGCATGCTGGCCGATATCGAGGAGCGCGGCGGCCTGCGGCAGATCTGCGTGCACTATGCGGCGGACAAAGCCAGCGCCCTGGATTTCCGCAAGCGCTTCGTCGATCCCTTGGTGAACAACGCCCCGGTGCGGGTCAGTGTGGTCAGTCCCGTGGTCGGCACGCACACCGGACCTGCATTCGGGCTGGTCTATGTGACCGAGCGGCCCGTGTTGGGCGACACCGGCAAGGGCCGGCTGAGTGCGTTGCGCGAACGCGCCAGTGATTTGGGTGAAAAGGCCAAAGAAAAGCTGGGCGAATACGTGCACCGCGACCACGGGGACACACGCGACTGACCGCCCGCCGGCCTAGCACGGTCGTCAGCGGGTCGTTGCTGCGGTATCCTGAATCCCTGTGTTGTTTGACCGTCGACCGCGGCGCCCCGAACCCGACCGCGATAAGGAGTACCAGCTGTGATTGAGCGCTATGCACGACCGGATATGGCATCCATCTGGAGCCTGCAGAACAAGTTCGAAATCTGGAAGGAAATCGAGGTTCTGGCCTGCGAGGCACAGGCGGAACTGGGACACATCGGCATCACACGTGACGAGGCGGCACAGATTCGCGCACGCGCAGGTTTCACCCTGCAGCGCATCGACGAACTGGAAGCGACGCTGAACCACGACGTCATTGCGTTTCTGACCGACATGGCAGAACACATCGGCGAGCCCTCGAAATGGGTGCATTACGGCATGACGTCGAGTGACTTGGGCGACACGGCGCTCTGTGTTCAGATGCAACAAGCCGCAGACATCATCCTGGCCGACCTGCAACGCCTGGGCGCAATCTGCCTGCGCCGCGCGGCGGAAACCCGCGAGATGCTCTGCGTGGGGCGCACACACGGCATCCACGCTGAACCCATGACCATGGGGATGAAGTTCGGCCGCTGGGCACAGGCGCTGCACCGTTGCTTCCGGCGCATGCAATGCGCGCGCCGCCAGATTTCGACCGGCGCGATCAGCGGCGCGGTGGGCAGCTATTCGAACATCGACCCCTACGTTGAAACCTACGTCTGCGAACGGCTGGGGCTGACCCCCGATCCGTTATCCACGCAGGTCATCGCCCGCGACCGCCACGCGTTTTTCCTCTCGGTGCTGGCCGTGACCGCATCAGTCGCAGCCGATATCGCGACCGAGGTCCGCGCTCTGCAGAAAACCGACACGCTGGAAGCCGAAGAGCCCTTCACCCGCGGCCAGAAAGGCTCCAGCGCGATGCCGCACAAACGCAACCCCATCACGGCCGAACGCATCTGCGGGCTGGCGCGCGTGGTCAAAGCCAACGCTCAGGTGGGATTCGAAAACGTGGCGCTGTGGCACGAACGCGACATCTCGCATTCGGGCGCCGAACGCGTGGTGCTGCCGGACAGCTGTCTGGCGACCGATTACTTGCTGGACCGTCTGGCGTGGGTGCTGGACGGGCTGGTGCTGTACCCGGAAAACATGCGCGCGAACCTGGACCGCACGCGCGGGCTGATTTATTCCAGCCGCGCGCTGCTGGCGCTGGTCGACACCGGCATGCTCCGCGAAGACGCCTACGAAATAATCCAGCGCAACTCGATGGCGGTTTGGGATGACATCCAGGCCTGCCGTGCGGGCGACGGCCTGCAACAGCGCCTGGCGGCTGATCCCGCATGTCCCTTGGGAGGGCGGGAGCTCTCCGCCCTGTTCGACCCGGCGGCATTCCTGACGCGGATCGACGTCCTGTTCGAACGACTGGACGACTTGGACTTTACGCTATAACTGCCGGTTTTCTGCAGACAATCGTAAGTGTCGTACTCCCCATTGACGTTTGTTAGAATAAAGTCATCCGAAAGGGGGACCCATTTGTGAACGACCGAGTAATCGCGCTGATACTGGCTGCGGGTGCGGGAACCCGCATGAAATCTGAAAAACCCAAGGTGATCCACGAGGTATTGGGGACTCCTTTGATTCAGTTGGCGGCGGGTGCCGCTGCGTCGGCCGGTGCCGACCGGATTGTTGCCATTGTCGGTCACAAATCAGACATAGTGACGGCGGCGCTGCCCGCCGGCGTCGAAAGCGTCTACCAGAGCGACCGCACCGGCACGGCCAAAGCGGTCGCCACCGCGCATCAGGCTCTGGCCGATGAAACCGGCTACCTGCTGGTCATGTACGGAGACATGCCGCTGCTGCGCCCCGAGACCCTGCGACAGCTCTGTGACGTGTGTCACGGTAAAGCCATGGCGGTGCTGACCGCGACGGTTGAAAACCCCAGCGGCTACGGGCGTATTCTGCGCGACCACGATGGCGCGATCATCGACATCGTCGAGGACAAAGACGCCGCCAGCGAAGTCCTGGCGATTCACGAAATCAACACCGGCATCTATTGCTTTGCGCTGGACGGGCTGTTTGACCGCTTGGGTCGCATCGGAAACGACAACGCGCAAAAGGAATACTATCTGACCGACATGGTCAAGGTCTGCCGTGCCGAGGGCGCAGAAGTCACGACCCTGCAGCTGACCGACCCGGCAGAGGGCGGCGGTGTCAACAGCCGCGCCCAGCTGGCAGAGGCAAACGCCGTGTTGCAGCGGCGCGTGAATGAACGCTGGATGAACGAGGGCGTGACGATTGTCGCGCCCGACTTGGTGTGGATTTCACCCGACTGCGAAATCGCGCCGGACACCGAAATACTTCCCATGACGACGATTGCGGCAAAGTCGCATATTGCGTCCGGTGCAGTCATCGGTCCGTCGACGCGCATTTACGGCAGCACGGTCGGTGCCGGCAGCGTGATCGAAGAAAGCGTCGTCCGCGACAGCACGGTGGGGGAGAACTGCACCGTGGGTCCGCGCGCCTACCTGCGTCCGGGGACGGTGCTCTGTGACGGTGCCAAGGTCGGCACTTCGGTCGAAATCAAAAAATCCGTCATCGGTCCGGGCAGCAAAGTACCGCATCTGTCCTATATTGGCGACGCCGAATTGGGCGGACGGGTAAACGTCGGTGCCGGGTCGATTACCTGCAACTATGATGGAGCCGCGAAACACGCAACCGTGATCGGCGACGACGTGTTTCTGGGATCGAACACCATGCTGGTGGCGCCGGTCACCCTAGGCGACGGCGCGGTCACCGGCGCGGGCTCGACAATTACCGACGACGTGCCGGCAGACGCGTTGGCACTGGGACGGGCACTACAAGTCAACAAAGAAGGATGGGCGAAACGAAAGCGCAAGGCACATCAGGAAGGGATAAAGAATGAGTAAACGAATGCTACTATTCACCGGTCGCTGTCACCCCCAGTTCGCCCAGGCGGTCGCCCACGAACTGGGTCCGGATGTCGAACTGGGCAACGTGAAATGCAAAAAATTCGCCAACGGCGAAATCTACGTACGCTACCTGGAATCCGTCCGCGGCGCCGAGGTCTTTCTGATTCAGTCGCTCTGCCAACCCATCAACGACGCATTGATGGAGCTCCTCATCATGATTGATGCCGCCAAACGGGCCAGTGCCGCCGACGTCTGTGTGGTCATTCCGCATTTCGGCTACGCGCGCCAGGACAAAAAATCCGCCGCCCGCGAACCCATCACCGCCAAACTGGTCGCAGACCTGCTGACCACCGCCGGTGCCAACCGCATCATCACCATGGACCTGCACCAGGGCCAGATCCAGGGCTTCTTTAACATGCCGGTAAACCACCTGACCGCGCTGGGAGTGCTGGCGGACTATTACCGCAGCCTGAACCTGGACATGGATCAGGTCGTAATCGTCAGCCCCGACGTCGGCCGCGCAAAGGCCTGCAAAAAGCTCTCGGACATGCTGGGCTGTTCGCTCGCCATCATGCATAAAGGGCGCCCCGAACACAACCAGGCCGAAATCACCAGCGTCATCGGCAAAGTCCGCGACAAAACCTGCATCATCAACGACGACATGATCGACACGGCGGGCAGCATCTGCGCCGGTGCGGTCGCCCTGGAACAGAAAGGCGCAAAAGCCATCTATGCCGGTGCCACCCACGGCATTTTCAGCGATCCGGCCTACGAGCGCATCAATGCCTCGCCCATCATCGAATGCGCCGTCACCGACACCATTCCGGTCCCGGCCGAACAGCAGCAACAGGGCAAAATCAAGGTCCTATCGGTGGCTCCGATGTTTGCCAAAGCCATCAGCAACGTCTACACGGACGCCTCGGTCAGTGACCTGTTTGACCCCGACTTCCAACTCTGACGTCGTCTTGTTCCGCCCGGCTAGTCAAGCTACGGACTGATGAGTTTCTTCAGTAAAAAGAAAAAGGCGGGGGAGCACGTCCCTGCGGTTGACTGGTTGGTGGTCGGTTTGGGTAATCCGGGGGATGAATATGCCCAAACCCGTCATAACTTGGGCTGGATGACCGTCGATGTACTGGTGGAGCGTCTGAACGCTCGGTACTGGAAAACCGAATGTGGGGCCGTAACGGCACGGGTTACGGTCGACGGCAGCCAGGTCATGCTGGCAAAACCCCAAACCTTTATGAATCTGTCAGGCAATGCGGTCGCAAAACTGGCGGATGCCTATGGTGTCGCCCCCGACCACATTGTGGTGATTGCCGACGAGCTGGACCTGGAGCCCGGTGACATACGCACGAAAATCGGTGGGGGACATGCCGGACACAACGGACATCGCTCGATTATCGAAAAACTGCAGACCCGCGACTATCGGCGCATCCGTATCGGTATCGGACGTCCCCCCGGGCGCATGGATCCGGCAGACTACGTTCTGCAACCGCTACGCGCGGACGCCATAGCAGACCTGCACCAATGGGCGGATGCCGCCGCGTCAGTAGCTCAGGGGATTCTTGGGACTGCCGTTGACGCGGACCTCCCAGTGTAGGTGCGGTCCGGTCGAGCTGCCGGTCGAGCCCACCGTTCCGATGCGCTGGCCCGCCTTGACCTTCTGTCCGACCGAGACGCGGATGCCGCCGGCCTGTTGGTGGGCATACAGTGTCGTGACCCCGTTTCCGTGATCGATTATCACCGTGTAGCCATAACCGCCGCGGTATCCGGCTGAAATCACCTTACCCGCACCGGCGGCCACGATCTTTGCCCCGTTGATACCCGATCCGCTGATGTCGACACCGGGGTGCAGCTCGCGTCCGTGGAACGGACAAATCCGCCAGCCAAAGGGGCTCGTGATCGTCGAATACCCCGGCACCGGCCAGGTCATCTTGCCCTTGTACGCACCCGATCCGCTGCCCGCCAGCTCGCGCTCCAGTTTCGCGGCCTCGGCCTCTTCGGCTTCCGCCATGGCGCGCAGTTTCGCGGCGTCGTTCTTCGCGTCTTTCATCAAGCCGGTCTTTTGCGCCTCCAGCGCCTCGGCATTCGCCGCCGCCTGTTTGCGTTGTTTCTGCAGCGCCTTTAGCTCGTCGGCCGCCTCCTTCGCGGCCTTTTGCTTTTCCGCGGCCTCTGCGACCACTTTATCCAGCGCATCTTTTTCGTTTGCCAGCTTGCGCGTGGTCACGGTCAGCTCACCTGCGATGCGGCTGTTATCCTCGATGACCCGCACGGCGAACTCCGCCCGCGCGATGAAGTCACTCAGGCTCTCCGAATCGAACAGCATCGTCAGCAACACATCATCGTCCGAGCGGTAGCGCTCGACCGCGCGCGCGTTCAGCGCGTCTTGCTGGACTGCCAGCTCCGCCTGCGTGCTCTCGATTTCGGTTTGCAGCTCGGTCGCCTGTTTCTGCAGCGCTTTCAGCTCTGCGGTCGCCAGCTTGCTCTTTTTGCTTGCCGCCGCCACACGCGGTGCCAGCGCGGCGGCCTTGCGTGCCAGCGCATCGGCCTTTTCATCCAGCGCCTTGATTTCGTCTGCCAGCTTGTCGGCTTTCGCCTCTGCCGCCTCGGCCTTTTTGCGCGCGGTGGATGCGGCCTGACGATGTTGCGACGCCGTCTTTTTTGCGGCAAACACGACGCGCGGGGACGCGCTCCCCCAAAAAACCATCCACGCGACGGCGACGGCCCCCACACTGCACGCGCACACAACCGCCCGGCGAAGTAACGGCTTCGCTGCCGACGGTTGCCCGCCGCCCGACACATCTGTAGGTGGTCTATACTGCATATGTGGAAATTATAAGCACCAATCCGGCGGCCGCACGTCCCTACACAGGCGCGTTACGCTGCTGTTACGGGGAAGGCACGGTATCGTTACCTTGAATAATATGAACAACAGCAATAACAACAACAACCCGAATCGCTATACCATTCTGGAAAAAACACGCCTCAGCCCCTCGGTCGTCCGGATGCGCGTGTACGCCCCGCGTGTGGCTGCGAAAGCCGCCGCCGGACAGTTCTTTTTGTTGCGCGCGCACGCACGGGGGGAGCGCGTCCCGTTCACCTTCAGTGACTGGTCGGCGGATGCTGGCTGGATACAATTCGTCTTCCTGGTCGTGGGCAAAACGACCGCATATCTGGCGGATTTAGAGGTCGGACAGGCCGTCTGTAACGTCGCCGGCCCCCTGGGTCGTCCCACCCGCATCGCGGGCACCGGGCCGGTCATCGTGGTCGGCGGCGGTGTGGGGGTTGCGGTCGCCTATCCGGTGGCGCGGATGCTTGCGGCTGCCGGGCGCGCGGTGTACGTGATTTCGGGCGCGCGGACGGCGGAGCTGTTGATTCTGCAGGATGAACTGGCGGCCTTGGACCTGGCGGCGGCGCCCTTTGTCACGACCGACGACGGCAGCGCGGGGGACCGGGGCCTGGTGACGGCGCCTTTGGCGCAGCTCTGCGCGCAGCTGAGCGATGCCCGGGCCTTTGTGGTGGGACCTGCGGTGATGATGCGCTTTGCGGCACAGACCGCACTGGACGCAGGCGTGCCGGTGACCGCCAGCCTGAACCCGCTGATGGTGGACGGGACCGGGATGTGCGGGGCATGCCGCGTGAGTATCGACGGCGCGACGCATTTCGCCTGTGTCGAGGGACCCGATTTCAATGCCGCGCGGGTCGACTGGGATGAACTGGCACAGCGCCAGCGGACCTATGCGGCGGCAGAACAGCTGGCGTATCAGGGGTACCGGGCAGGTGACGCACAGCGCATGCACGATGACTGCAGCTGCTGGGAGCGGGGTCCCGGCGCGGGCACGGATGCGGTTCCTGATGCGGTGGCCCGGACAGCGGGGGGTGAGCGGTGATGGTACGGAAATTCATCGAACGGCCGGACCGCGTTCCCATGCCCCAGCAGGACCCGCAGCAGCGCATACACAACTTTGACGAGGTCGCGCTGGGGTATAGCCATGACGAGGCGCGTCGCGAGGCATCGCGCTGTCTGCAGTGCCCGCGCCCGACCTGTGAAAACGGCTGTCCGGTGGGCGTGCACATAAAGGCGTTCATTGCGGCACTGAACGCAGATGACCTGCCGCGTGCGGTGGCGCTGCTGAAGGAACGCAACGCTCTGCCGGCGGTCTGCGGGCGCGTCTGCCCCCAGGAATCCCAGTGCGAAAAGACCTGCATCCTGGCGCGCAAAGGACAACCGGTCGCCATCGGTCGCCTAGAGCGCTATCTGGCCGACTGGGACCGTGCGCTGCCGCCCGAACAACGTAATGCCACCGCGCACGCGCCGAAAAAACAGTGCTGCGTTGCCGTGGTGGGCTCGGGTCCGGCAAGTCTTGCCTGTGCAGGCGAGCTGTCCTTGCGTGGATTTAAGGTCGAAGTGTTCGAGGCGCTGCACACGGCAGGCGGCGTGCTGGCATACGGTATCCCGCAGTTTCGACTCCCCAAAGATATCCTGGCAGATGAAATCGATTCGCTGCGCCACGCGCGGGTGCGCTTTCGCTTTGACGAACTGGTGGGGCGCACTACGACGGCAGCCGAGATGCTGGCGGGCCATTACTGTGCGGTGTTCCTGGGGCTGGGTGCCGGTCTGCCGCGCTTTATGGACATTCCGGGCGAGGCCGCAGCCGGTGTCTATTCGGCAAACGAATACCTGACGCGCGTGAACCTGATGCACGCCGCCGATTTCCCCGAATGGGACACGCCCATTTATACCGGAAACCACGTCTGTGTGGTCGGCGGCGGAAACGTCGCGATGGATGCGGCACGGACGGCGCGGCGTTTGGGGGCGACGCGCGTGACGGTCGCCTACCGTCGTACCCGAGCCCAGATGCCTGCGCGCGCCGAAGAGGTTGAACACGCCCGTGACGAAGGCATCGAGCTGGTTGAACTGGTCGCGCCGATCCGGGTCTGCGTGACCGATGGGCGTGTGTCCGGCATGCGGGTGCAGCGCATGGAATTGGGGGAGCCGGATGCCTCGGGCCGCAGGCGTCCCGTGCCGGTATCGGGCGAGGATGCAGAGTATGAAATTGACTGTGACACCGTCATCACGGCGATCGGTACGCGTCCCAATCCGCACATCAGCGAGATCGCACCCGTCGAGCGCGACGAGCGCGGCTACATCAGCACCGATGCGGACGGGCGCACATCGGTTGCCGGCGTCTATGCCGGGGGCGATGCTGTCACCGGCGCTGCGACGGTGATTCTGGCGATGGGTGCCGGCAAACGCGCCGCAGCCGCCATCGACCACGACATGCGCACGTAACCTTCGCTCCATCCTTCCAACGTCATTGCGCACCCGCCGTGACCGCAGTGTTATCATTCCGGGGCGCCGTAGGCGCAACCCGGAATCCATGCTGATGTCAGACCGGGTCGTTACGCGCTTGCGCGCAGGCCAACCCGGAATCAACCGCCGTCATTGCGCGCCCGCCAACGGCGGGCGCGGCAATACATGCGGGCGGGCTTATGCCCGCCCTGGACCAATGACTCGACGACGCTGTTTTGTGGCGCGGGATGCGCACAAAACGTAAACCCGCGCCGCCTCGGGTTCACCAGCTCGCGAAACGACCAAACCCGTCGTCCCGCTCGCGTGGACTGCCACGGGGCGCAGAATACGCGCCCCTCGCAGTGACGATGGGTATACCGACAAGCGTCCAACTCCACGACGTCATTGCGAGCCCGCCAACGGCGGGCGCGGCAAGCCACCGGGGCGGGCTTATGCCCGCCCCGGACCAATGACTCGACGACGCTGTTTTGTGGCGCGGGATGCGCACAAAACGTAAACCCGCGCCGCCTCGAGTTCACCGGCTCGCGAAACGACCAAACCCGTCGTCCCGCTCGCGGGCGGCACGGAGTGCCGCGCTACAGGGGTTTCCTCAATCGAAACTTCATTGCTTGACTTTCGACCGGGCTGTAGGTATTGGTATATCGAATGCAATTGCAGGACGCCTCGTAGCGCGCCACTCCTGTGGCGCTGTGGCGGCGGGAGCCGCCACACAATGATTCCCGGCGCGTATTGTGCGACGGGGCGTTGCACCGGCGCGGGTTATCAGATCGTCATTGCGAGGGCGGCGTTCTTTGCCGCCCGTGGCAATACACCAGTCGGGTTGCAACCTCCAAACGTCATTGCGAGCCCGCCAACGGCGGGCGCGGCAATCCATTCGTCCTTATGGTGACATCGTGAAGTCCGCCGTATCCCGCGGCCTGCTGTGCTAGCATTAAAGATTGCACTTTGCAGCAAACGACACAGAACACGAAACCACATCATATGACCCGTATGGATTGGATGGAGTAGAGCAGACGATGGCGAATATATTGACGACTCTCTTGTCGCTGGGAGAGGGTAAGCAACTGAAAGACTACGAAAAGCGTGTACAGAAAGTAAACGAACTGGAAGACCGGATGCGCGCGATGGCAGACGAGGACTTCCCCACGCTGACCCAACAGCTCCGTGACCGCTATCAGGCGGGCGAGACGCTGGACGACTTGCAGATCGAGGCATTCGCCGCTGTGCGCGAGGCTTCGCGGCGTGCCACCGGGATGCGTCATTTCGATGTGCAGTTGATCGGTGCCATGATTTTGCACGACGGCAAGATCGCCGAAATGAAAACCGGTGAAGGGAAGACCTTGGTCGCGACCGCCGCCGTCTATCTGAACGCGCTGGCCGGCGAAGGTGTGCATGTGGTCACCGTCAACGATTACCTGGCCAGCCGCGACGCCGCCTGGATGGGGCGCGTCTATAAGTTCTTGGGGCTGACCGTGGGAACGATTTTGGCGCAAATGAAACCGGATCAGCGCCACCCCGCATATGCGGCCGATGTCACCTATGGCACCAACAGCGAGTTCGGTTTCGATTATCTGCGCGACAATATGGTGACCGACCCGAATGACCGTGTGCAGCGCGGGCATCACTATGCGATTGTCGACGAGGTCGACAGCATCCTGATTGACGAGGCGCGTACTCCCTTGATCATCAGTGGTGCGGGCACGAAAAGTGCGGGCACTTATAAAGAGTTCGCCAAAGCCGTCCCGCGTCTGGTCGAGGAAGTCGATTTCGACCTGGACGAAGCCAAACGCACCGTGGCACCCACCGAGGCCGGTATCAGCAAGATCGAGCGTATGCTGGGTATCGACGACATATACAACGACCCTTCCGGACAGCTGGTGAACCACTTGCAACAGGCGTTGAAGGCGGAGTTTTTGTTCAAGCGGGATGTCGACTATATGGTTGACGACGGGGAAGTCCTGATTGTCGACGAGTTCACCGGACGCCCTATGGTGGGCAGGCGCTACAGCGAAGGTCTGCACCAGGCCATCGAGGCCAAAGAGCACGTGACGGTTCGTGAGGAGAACCAAACGCTTGCGACCATCACGCTGCAGAACTATTTCCGTATGTATGACAAGTTGTCGGGTATGACCGGAACCGCACTGACCGAGGACAAAGAGTTCCGCGAGATCTACGAGTTGCCGGTCATGGTGGTGCCGACCAACCGGCCGATGATTCGCGATGACCGCGAAGACCTGATCTATCGTACGGTCGAGGCCAAATACCTGGCGGTTGCCGATGACGTTGCCGAGCGCAACGCGGCGGGGCAGCCCTGCCTGATCGGTACCATTTCGATTGAACATTCCGAGTATTTGTCCCATTTGTTGAAGAAGCGCGGCATCAAGCACGACGTCTTGAACGCAAAGCAACACGCTCGCGAGGCCCTGATCGTCGCACAGGCGGGACGTCTGGGTGCGGTTACCATCGCGACGAACATGGCAGGTCGTGGAACCGACATCATATTGGGTGGAAACCCCGACCAGTTGTCGCAAGAGCTGATGGTCGCCGCCGGAATCGAGCCCGAAGAGGCCACGCCCGAGCAAAAGCAGGAGTTTTTGGAGCAGGCGCGCGAACAGTGTGCGAAAGAGCATGAGGAGGTTGTTGCGGCGGGCGGTTTGGCCGTCATCGGCACCGAGCGGCACGAGGCGCGCCGCATCGACAATCAGCTGCGCGGGCGTTCCGGTCGTCAGGGCGACCCGGGTCTGTCGCAGTTCTATCTGTCGCTGGAAGACGACCTGATGCGCCTGTTCGGCGGGGACCGGCTGGACCGTGTAAGCTCGCTGATGGCCAGCCAGGGTGTCCCCGATGACGTGCCCATTCAGGCCAAGCTGGTCAGCAAGGCCGTTGAAAACGCGCAGCAGAAAATCGAGATGATGAACTTCGCCTCGCGTAAATACGTACTGGATTATGACGACGTCATGAACAAACAGCGCGAGGTCATTTACGCAGAGCGCGGGGACGTACTCGACGGAAAAGACATGCACTCGCGCGTGGCGAGCGCTTTGGGGCGTATTGTCGCAGGCGAGGTCACGACATACTGCGGAGATGCGAAAAGCGATCCCGAGACCTGGGACTGGGATGGGTTGGCGCGTTGGTATCAGGATTTCACCGGGATTGCACGCAGCGAGGCCCTGCAGGTCGCCAAAGAGCAGAGCAAACCCGATTGTATCGCCGAGGCCTTGTCACGGCGCGCGCTTGCGGAATACGCGAAAAAAGAAGAACTCATGGGCATCGAAGAAGTGCGCGAGATGGAGCGGCAGGTCATGCTGCGCGTGCTCGACACCCGCTGGATGACCCACCTGCAGGAAATGGATTACCTGAAAGAGGGCATCGGGCTGCGCGCGATGGGCCAGAAAGACCCCGTCGTCGAGTACAAAAACGAGGCCTACGATATGTTTGCCGCGCTGGTGCATTCGATTGAAGAGGACTTCCTGCGCACCCTGATGCACATCAACATCGTGGTTGAGGAACGTCCGCAGCAACCGGCGTTTTTGGCGAACGCGAGCTATTCGGCTCCGTCGGACAGCGAAGGGTTCGGCAGCGCGCTGAATGCGGCGGCGGTGGCAGGAGCCGCAACCGCGGGTATGGGTCCCAGCTCCGAAGAGATTGAAACCGCGGCGATGGCAGCGGGCGGCGGGCGCGTGGCGACCATGGTCAAGGACAAAAACGACCCCTATGCCAACGTCGGGCGCAACGACCCCTGTCCCTGTGGCAGCGGCAAGAAGTACAAAAAGTGCCATGGCGCCGGATAATTATGCATCTGACATAGCCGACTTGCGCCGCCGCTTTGATGCGCTCGCGGAACACTGGGGACGTGAACAGAAAGCGGCGGAGTTGACGCAGCTGGAACAAGCCAGTGCGCAACCGGATTTCTGGAACGATCAACAGGCGGCACAGGAAACGATGGCACGGGTCAGCGTCGTCAAAGGCGACATCGCCGCTTATGATGCGGTGGCGTCAGGGCTTGCCGACCTGGAAACGGCGGCCGAACTGTTTGCCGACGACGAAACGGACGCGGATATGGCGGCAGAAATCGCCGCAGGTCTGCAATCGGTGACCGGCCAGCTGGGAGAACTCGAGGTCGCCAGCTGGTTTACCGGCGAGTTCGACAGCGGGGACGCCATCGTCACCATCACCCCGGGGCAGGGGGGCTTGGAGGCCCAGGACTGGACCGAGATGCTGTTTCGCATGTACCTGAAATACGCCGAAAGCAAAGGCTGGAAGGTTGACGTGAACGATGCCGTTCCCGGCGAGGCCATCGGGCTGGACCGGGCGACCTTCACCGTGCACGGGCACAACGCGATGGGTATGCTCTCCAGCGAGCAGGGCACCCACCGGCTGGTCCGCATTTCGCCCACCGATGTCAAAAAGCGCCGCCAGACGACCTTTGCCGGGGTGACCGTGATGCCGGTGGTCCCCGAAGACGTCGACGTGCAGCTGGATCCGGCGGATTTGCGCATCGATGTCTATCGCAGCAGCGGTCCGGGCGGACAGTCGGTGAACACCACCGATAGCGCCGTGCGCATCACGCACGAACCCACCGGTATCGTCGTGACCTGCCAGAACGAAAAGTCCCAGCACAAAAACAAGGATGCCGCCCTGTCGATTCTGCGCGCGCGCCTCTACGAGGTCGAAAAGGCCAAACGCGACGCGGAACTCGCCGAGTTGCGCGGACCCAAAGGCGACATCACCTGGGGCTCGCAGATCAGAAACTACGTGCTGTATCCCTATCAGATGGTCAAAGACCTGCGCAGCGAAATCGAAACGGGAAACGTCGACGCGGTTCTGAACGGTGACATCGACGACTTCGTCATCGGGTACCACCACTGGAAATCTGCGCAAAGCTAAGGCCTTTCGCGCAAATTTCCCCGGACTTTCTGTTACGATAATTACGTCGTATCCCACACGTAAGGAAAGTGGTTTGAATGGCTCTCGCTGACACGGTGTTCGATTCCCATCAGGTCAAAGCTCGGGCGCGGCTTATGCGCCTCGAAATCATCAAAATGCTCACATTGGCAGGCTCCGGGCACCCCGGCGGCTCGCTTTCCGCCGCAGACATCGTCGCAACCCTCTATTTTGGGGGAGTGATGCGCCACGATCCTGAAAACCCCGACCTGCCGGACCGGGACCGCTTCATACTCTCCAAAGGACACGCCGCCCCGGTGCAGTACGCGGCGCTGGCACTGGCCGGTTACTTTGACCGGGGTAAGCTCGCTACACTCCGAAAGCTCGGCAGCTGTCTGCAGGGACATCCCGATGCCGCCAAGTGCCCCGGGGTCGAGGTCTCGACCGGGTCGTTGGGGCAGGGTCTGTCCATCGCGGCGGGGCTTGCCCAAGGATTGCAGCTGGCCGGCACCACCACACCGGCTGCAGATCCCGGACAAACGGCGGGACGTACTCCCCCCCGGGTATATGTCCTGCTGGGCGACGGCGAGCTACAGGAAGGACAGGTCTGGGAGGCCGCACTGTATGCGGCGCATTACGGTCTGGACAACTTGGTGGCCATCGTGGACCGCAACGGATTGCAAATCGACGGACAGACCGAATCGGTCATGGCACTGGGCGACGTGGCGGCGAAGTTCGCGGATTTCGGCTGGGACGTCGACAGTGTCGACGGCCACGATGTGAACGCGCTGTACGCTGCGCTGACCACGCCGAACGCGGCAAAGCGACCGCGCGTGATTGTGGCGCGGACCGTCAAAGGGAAAGGCGTCAGCTTTATGGAAAACCAGGCGGGCTGGCACGGAAACGCGCCCAGTGCCGAGCAATGCGAACAGGCTGTATCCGAGCTACAGGCAGGCGAGGACGGGGCAGCTGCCACACCTGCCACCACCTCGATGGGAGGTGATGGGGCATGAGCCGCGCCACACGTGCCGCCTACGGGCAGACCTTGAACGAACTGTACGCGCAGGGCATCCCGGTGGTCGCGGTGGATGCCGACCTGTCGGGCTCGACCACGACCGCGAAATTCGGCGCGCAGCACCCCGAGCGCCTGTTCAATGCAGGTATCGCCGAGGCCAATATGACCGATGTCGCAGCCGGTCTGGCGCTGGCGGGGCACGTGGCGTTTACCGGTTCATTTGCCGTGTTCGGCACCGGGCGCGCCTACGACCAGATACGAAACACCGTCTGTTACAACCGCCTGAACGTGAAACTGGCGCCGACACATGCCGGTGTCACGGTGGGACCGGACGGCGGCAGCCACCAGATGCTGGAAGACATCGCGCTGATGCGCGTGCTGCCCCACATGCGTGTACTGGTGCCTGCTGACTTTGCCACGGCGCGTGCGGCGATTCGCCATGCCGCCGTGACCCCGGGACCGTTCTATATCCGGCTGGGGCGCGCCGGCGTGCCCGACCTGTACGGACCCGACGGCGTGACCGGCATCGACCCGGATTCGGACCGGTTTGACGTCTGTGCCGCGCGGGTGCTGCGCACCGGATCGGACGTGTCGCTGTTCGCCTGTGGCGTTATGGTTTCTGCCGCGATAGAGGCGGCCGCGCTGCTGGCGGATGCGGGTGTGGATGCAGAGGTCGTCGATGTCATGAGCATCAAGCCGCTGGATGTCGATACCCTGGTCGCCAGTGCGCGCAAGACCGGACGCGTGGTTACCTGCGAGGAACACAACGTGCTGGGAGGCATGGGGTCTGCCGTAAGCGAGGTGTTAAGCGAGCTTTGCCCGGTGCCCACCCGTCGCGTCGGCGTGGCGGATTGTTTCGGAACCTCCGGCAAACCGGACGAGTTGTTGGCGCACTTCGGTTTGGACAAGCACGCCATCGCCCAGGCCGCGCGGTCATTTTAGGGGCTGCGTGTAGATTTTGCAAAAATTCGCAAAATGCAGCATACCCCTTGTCTCGGGGTATGCATTTCTGTTAACATCTATGTTTGCGCGAAAAGCACGGTTGCGCGCAAACTATGAGCGCCACACAGCGAACCCACCCGACGCTCAGGCACGTGTTTCAACCGGTGTGCACCACAGGTGCATGACCTAATGCAGGCAAGTGCAGGCAAGTGCAGGCAGCCCGTGACGCAGGATTACCCTGTGTGCGGCAGCCACCGACAAGACGAAAGGCACATGAACCATGTACGCGATTGTGAAAACCGGCGGTAAGCAGTACAAAGTCGAAAAGGGCTCGGTCATCGACGTCGAAAAGCTCGAGGTTGAGACCGGCAAAAAGGTCGATCTGGACGTGCTGTTGCTGGCCGATGGTGATAAGGTGGTCTCGGACCCCGAGGCTTTGGGCAACGCAAAGGTGCAGGCCAAGGTCGTTGACCAGTTCAAAGCGAAGAAAGTCGTGGTCTTCAAGTTCAAAAAGCGCAAGGGTTACAAGCGCACGCAGGGTCACCGTCAGAATCTGACCCGCCTTGAAGTCACCGCTGTGAGCGAAGGGAAATAGAGCAATGGCACACAAAAAAGGATTAGGATCCACTCGTAACGGTCGTGACAGTCGTGCGCAACGTCTGGGTGTCAAGCGCTTTGCCGGTCAGTACGTGAACGCCGGCGAGATTCTGGTGCGCCAGCACGGAACGCACTTTCATCCCGGCGAGCTGGTCGGTCGCGGCAGCGATGACACGCTGTTCGCAAAGGCCGAGGGCTACGTCGAGTTCACGCACGGCAAAAAGCGCCGCGTGCACATTCGACCGGAAGCGGTCGAGGCCTGAGCCGCCGCCCGATACGGCACACAAGGCCCCCATGTCATTCAGACTGGGGGTCTTTTTGTTATCGGGAGTTAAGGGGATAGGCGAGGATACCTGAAGTGTTTTTGGACCGCGTCGAAATATACGTGAAATCGGGTGACGGGGGTGCCGGCTGCATGTCCTTTCGCCGCGAGGCACACGTGCCCAAAGGGGGACCCGACGGCGGCGACGGCGGCGACGGCGGCAGCGTGATTCTGGTGGCGGATGCAGGGCTCTCCAGTCTGCAGGACTACCGCTATAAGCACCACTTCAAGGCAGAGCGTGGCACCCACGGCAAGGGCTCGAAAATGGACGGAGCCCGCGGGGAGGATCTGCGCCTGACCGTGCCGGTGGGTACGGTGGTGTGGGATCGCGAGACCGGCGAAGAAATCGGCGACCTGGTGGTCGACGGCGCCGAGTTGGTGGTCTGTGAGGGCGGACACGGAGGTCGGGGCAATCCGCACTTTGTGACCTCGACCAGACGTGCCCCGGCCTTTGCGGAACTGGGAGAACCCGGCAGCGACCGTGCGCTGACGCTCGAGTTGAAGCTGTTGGCGGATGCCGCGCTGGTCGGTATGCCCAGTGTGGGGAAGTCCTCGCTGATCGCACACCTCAGTGCGGCACGTCCGAAAATCGCCGATTATCCCTTTACGACCTTGGTCCCGAACCTGGGGGTGGTTGATGCCGGTGAGCACAGCTTTGTGCTGGCGGACATTCCGGGACTGATTGAGGGCGCACACGCAGGCAAGGGTTTGGGCCATGCATTTTTGCGCCACATAGAGCGCAGCGCCATCATCGTGCATGTGGTTGATTTGTCCGGTGGCTGGGAAGACCGCGATGCTGTTTCAGACCTGCGCATCATCGAAAACGAACTGGCACAGCATGCGGCGGAACTTGCGCAACGCCCGAAAGTCATCGTCGGAAACAAGTTGGATGTGCCGGGGGCGTCCGAGCGCAGCCTGCAACTGGCGGACTATGCTGCCCGGCATGAGTTGGAGTATTTCGCGCTTTCTGCCGCGACCGGACAGGGCATTGAGCCCTTTGTGCGTCACGTGGCACAGCTGGTCTATGATCTGCGTCGAGCACAGGTGACGGCAGATGCGGATGCACAGGGTGCGTCTGCTCGGGTGCATCGCTACGGCTACCGGTCGAAACGCGACGACCTGCGCGATTTCACTGTGACGAATCTGGGTGGCAAGGTGTACCGGGTGACCGGTACGGCGATCGAGCGCATGGTGCTCCAAACCGAATGGGATAATGAAGAGGCGCTGGTCTGGTTGCAGGGTAGATTGGCACGCGCCGGCGTGGAAGACGCGCTGGTGCGGGCGGGTGCCCGCGACGGAGATACGGTGCGTATTCTGGACCGCGAGTTCGAGCTGGAAGTCGGCATCGGACACGCGGACACAGGCGACGACGGGACGTACTCGTCATGATGGTGACCACCGTAAAGAGAATTGAGGTGTGACGGCGGGGACATGGAACAGGATTTGGAGCAACAAACGGAACAACACACGGGTCGGTCGACAGGCCAAGCAACGGGTCAGAGAATAGGCCAAAGAATCGTGGTCAAGGTGGGTTCGAATACCTTGACCGACCGACAGGGTGCCCCTGACCGTCGCTATATTGCGGCCCTAGTGGATCAGCTGGCCGTGTTGGTGCGGGCGGGACACCAGATTGTGTTGGTGACCAGCGGCGCGATTGCCGCCGGGCGCGAGGTCTTGGGCGCATCGCGCGTGAACGACGAGCTGTCTCAGATGCAGGCCGCCGCGAGTGTCGGACAGGTTGCCTTGACCGAGGCCTATGCGGCAGAGTTCGGTCGCCGCCAAATCACGATCGGCCAGATTCTGTTAACCCGGTCCGACACCGAAAAGCCCGAGAGCTTGGCGCATGCGCGTAACACCTTTAATGAGCTGCTGGCGCTGGGCGTCGTGCCGGTCGTGAACGAAAACGACACCGTGGCGGTCGACGAGATTTGTTTCGGTGACAACGACACGCTGGCGGCAATGGTGGCCGAAATGATCTGTGCCGATCGATTGGTGATATTGACCGATGTCGAGGGCTTGTTCGACTCGGATCCGAACAGCGATCCGCAGGCGCGCTTTATCGCGCGCCTGCACGCGATTGACGATGAAATGCTGGAGTCGGCGCATATCGGCGACAGCCACAGCGGTATCGGATCGGGCGGGATGCGCAGCAAGCTGGCAGCCGCGCGCGATATGCTGGATGCCGGTATCGTGACGGTGCTCTGCGAGGGGAGAAGGGCTAACGTCGTCATCGACGCGGTCGGTCCTGACCCGGTCGGCACCGTGATCGCCCGCGCAGATTGAGTTTACCGTGCATGGCGCTGAAAGATGCTGCCAAAAAGTACTACAGCTTTTTTGGCCCACTTTCAGCTCGACACCTGATAATGACGGATTGATCCTGATGGACGGCATGACGAAAGGAACATGAATGGGACGAAACGTTACCGAACAAGCCCGCGCTGCGCGCGTTGCCGCCGTACAGCTGGCGGCGTCATCGCTGGAAGTACGTAACGCCGCATTGCGTGCGATGATCGATGCACTGACTGATGATCAGGACGCGATTCTGGCCGCCAATCGCGCCGACATCGAAGCCGCGCGTGCAAAGGGCACCAACGAACAGCTGATTGACCGCCTGGCGCTGGACGAGAAACGCCTCGACGGCATCCGCCAGGCTTTGACCGAACTGATTGCCGCCCCCGATGTTCTGGGCGAGGTCCTGTGCGGGCGCACCATTACCGCAGGCATCCGCATGAAACAGGTTCGCGTGCCCATGGGGGTCGTCGGCATGATTTACGAGGCCCGCCCGAACGTCACCGTGGATGCCGCAGGAATCGCCATCAAGACCGGTAACGCCATCCTGTTGCGCGGCGGCTCGTTGGCACGCCAAAGCAACGATGCGATCATCGATGCCCTGCAGTCCGCGCTGACCGATGTCGGCCTGTCCGCCGATTGCCTCCAGGCAGTCGATGCCTCAAACCGCGACAGCGCGACTGCCATGATGGAGGCACACGGGCTGATCGATGTGCTGATTCCGCGTGGCGGAGCGGGGCTGATTCGCAGTGTCGTTGAAAATGCAAAGGTACCTGTGATAGAAACCGGCACCGGTAACTGCCACGTCTATATCCATGCCGCAGCCGACGCCGACATGGCGGAAAACATCCTGGTCAACGCAAAATGCCAGCGCCCCAGCGTCTGCAATGCCGCAGAAAGCCTGTTGATCGACCGCACGATTGCACCCGAACTGTTGCCCCGATTGGCGCGCGCTTTGGTCGCACGTGACGTGGTCTTGGCGGTTGATTCGGACAGCTATGATCTGGTGCACGACGCGCTGGGCGATACCCGTCACTTGGAACGCGCAACTGACGAGGACTGGGGGCGCGAATACTTGGATCTGAAGATCAGCGTCCACCAGGTTGACGGCGTCCGGTCGGCCGTCGAGCACATCAACCGATACGGCACCAAACACAGCGAGGCCATCGTGACGGCAGATTGGGACGCTGCACAGTATTTCACCGCCAACGTCGATGCTTCTGCTGTGTACGTGAATGCCAGCACGCGTTTCACCGACGGCGGCATGTTCGGGCTGGGCGCAGAAATCGGGATTTCGACTCAAAAGCTCCACGCGCGTGGACCGATGGGGCTCAGCGCGCTGACCTCGACGAAATTCATCCTAGAAGGATCGGGTCAGGTACGCGGGTGAGCACGCTCGTGACAGAGTCGACTGAACGCCGCGCCAACCTGCGCATCGGGATCCTGGGCGGTACCTTTGACCCGGTGCATGTGGGACACGTGACTTTGGCGGCGCGCGCGGCAGACGCCTTGCATTTGGATCGCGTGCTGTTTGTGGTTGCCGGAACGCCGCCCTTCAAACAGGACCGCGTGTTGGCTCCGGCCAGCGACCGCTATCGCATGGTGCAGCTGGCCTGTGCGAACGATGACCGCCTCGAGGCCTGCGACATCGAACTCCACCGTCTGGGGGTCAGCTACAGCATCGACACGCTGCGTGAATTGCGCGAACGTGCCGATGCGGCAGGCGCAGACGCGCAGTTTTTCTTTTTGCTGGGCAGCGATGCGGCAGACCAGCTGGACCTGTGGAAAGATGCCGATCAGCTGACGCAGCTTGCCACCTTTGTCGTCGTACCTCGGGCCGAGACCCCCCCTTGCTGCTCTTCTTCCAAGCTAAACGAACCGTCAGAGATGACACTCCCCCTGGATATCCCTGCCGTGTCGTCCTGCGACATCCGCGCGCGCCTGGCGGAGCGACGCGATGTGACCGACCTGCTGCCTGCAGCGGTCGCCACCTATATCACCGAACACGGACTGTATCATGCCTGACACTGTGCCTGACATCATGCCTGACAACGATCACCGCCACGAACAGCACGGCGCGCACGAAAACGATCGCGCAGACGACGTCGGCCGACCCTACCCCAATCCGCAGACCGACTCGGCGTTGTTCGCACGCATCGATGCCGCGCTGATCGAACGGCTGGACGACTATGGCTACCGCCACACACAGGGTACCGCCGCCATGGCGCGCACGCTGGCCGAAATCTACGGCACCGACCCGGACGCGGCTTACTTAGCCGCGCTGCTGCACGACTGGGACCGCTGTGTGTCCTGGCCGGTGTTAATTGAGCGCGCCCGCGCCCGCGGTATGGACATCACCGACGAAGTCTTGGCGTCGCCCGCGATTTTGCACGCACACACCGGTGCCGACGACGTCGCGCGCACCTTTCCCGAAATCCCGGATGACGTGATTGACGCGATCCGGCGCCACACGGTGGGCGTGGCCGACATGCGCGACCTGGACAAAATCATTTATGTCGCCGACATGATCGAGCCCACGCGCACGAACCCCGCTATTGACAACCTGCGCGAAATGGTGGGGACGGTTGACCTGGATGCGTTGTTCGTCCAGGCATATCAGCGCAGCATGATGCACCTGGTCCTAAAACAAAAAGTCATGCATCCCGAAACGACGGCGGTGTGGAACGCGCTGATGCTGCGCCTGAACCCGCCGGGACGCGAAAATCCGAACCTGAAAGCCTGAAACGGCACGACCGCACACAGACACACAGAAAGGAACGACCTTGCCCGAAACAGAACTGACTGAAAACTCATCCCCCGATGCCGGCGACCGTGCACTCGGCCGACAAACAAACGGGGGAGTATCCGCGCTCGACATGGTCAAAGTGGCATGTTCTGCGGCTCTGGACAAAAAAGCATCCGACGTGGTGGTGCTCGATGTCGCCGAGCAGCTGTACGTCACCGACTATTTCGTGATTGCGACCGCGGGAAATGAACGCCAGGCCCAGGCGGTTGCCGACGAGATCGAACGCAAGCTGCGCGAAGAGCTGCGTGTGCACCTGAAAGGACGCGAGGGCGAGCGTGACGCCAAGTGGATTCTGTTGGACTTCACCGACATCGTGGTCCATATCTTTCAGCCCGACTATCGTGACGAATACCGGCTGGAGAAACTCTGGGCACAGTCCCGGAAGCTCCGTGCAGAAGCCCTGGAAGCGGCGAGCTGTGATTAAAGAGCTGAAACAGAAAACGTGGCTGCCCACGGTTGCGCTGATGTGCGTGGCCGCCGTTTGGGGGTCCACGTTCGTCGTCATGCAGGGAGCGGTCGCGCGCTATCCGATGTTTGCGTTCCTCAGTTTACGCTTTGCGCTTGCGGCGGTAACGCTCGCCATTGCGCAGCCCCGCGCATTCAAAAAGTTCAATAAGGCGAACCTGCGCTTGGGAATCGCCGCGTCCGCATTTCTCGCGATGGGCTACATTTTGCAGACCGCCAGTTTGTTGCCGGCAGACCAGGGCGGAACGACTCCTGCGCGCTCGGCATTTTTGACCGGCATGTATGTGGTGATGGTACCGGTGCTCTCCACCGCATTTCGCCGCAAGATGCCCGGTCGCGGCATAATCATCGGCGTGGTGTTGGCGCTCGCAGGTTTGGGTGCACTCAGCGGGCTCAGCCCCAGCGGTGGCGTGACCCATTGGGTCCGCGGCGACAGCTTGGTGCTGGGTGGGGCGCTGGGATACTCACTCCACATGTTGGTTTTGGGGCGTGCCGGTCAGGACCACGATGCCCGGGCGCTCTCGATCATCCAGATGGGGATGTTGGCCATCATCTGTGGCGTGATTTCGGTGGCGACCGGCGAGCATGCGTCGGCACCCACCAACCCGCAGGTGCTGGTGGCGCTGCTGATTACCAGCCTGTTCGCCTCGACCTTCGCTTATACCGTGCAGACCTGGGCGCAGCTGAAGCTGCCGCCGTCGAGGGTCGCGCTGATTTTGGTCTTGGAGCCTGCGTTCGGAGGCATTTTCGGCTGGGCCGTGGCGGGTCACGTGATCTGGCGCGAGGTAATCGGCGCGGGTCTGATGCTCGCGGGTATGATCATCTCAGAGCTGCTGTCGGCGCGCAGCGCCGAGGCACAGGGGCAGCAGCTGGAACCGGCTCCCGAGGGCATCCCGGTCTATGCGGAAGAGTGATTTCGGTGTGCTATACTCATTTGTCGCCGGTTGAGGCGGGGTGTAGCGCAGTTAGGTAGCGCATCTGCTTTGGGAGCAGAGGGTCGCTGGTTCAAATCCAGTCACCCCGACCATCCTGCCTGACAACAGACGAGCGGACGTAGTTCAATTGGTAGAGCCTCAGCCTTCCAAGCTGATTGTTGCGGGTTCGAGTCCCGTCGTCCGCTCCATCGAGATTTCCCGGGAGCGACCCGAAAAAAGCTGCAAAGCTTTTTATCGGACTCGCTCCCCGACAGAAACACAGTTTTTCGGAGTGCGCCCATAGCTCAGTCGGATAGAGCGGGAGACTTCTAATCTCTAGGCCGAGGGTTCGAATCCTTCTGGGCGCACCAATCTTTCACCTACATACCACCTCCACACTACCTGCATAGTACGTGATCCCCAGCAGATTCTCCCGAATTTCGCAGCTGCTTCAGTTCTCGTGTCATCGCCGGAAATATGTGTTTCCACAAGTTGCAATTTAGGGGGATCGGGGTATAATGGATGGCGAGGATTTGAGGATGTCCGCACAGGGGCAGAAAGAGGTGCGAGGATGAAGGCGCAGAAGGTACAGAAGGCACGTACAACACAAAAGGCCCAGAGGGTACATACAGCCCAAAGGCTCAGGCGCATCATAACGCTGCCCTGCGTAATGGTCTGCCTAGTCGCACTGTTGTCCGTGACCGCCATCGCAGGTGCCGCGCCGACCATGACTGCCGGAAACGAAACCGACCTGCAGGCCGCCCTCTCGGCGTCCGATTGCACCACGGTCGAGCTGACGGCAGACATCACCTTGACCTCGGCATTGTCGGCGCCGATGACGACCGGCCGACCCGCCATCACCTTCCGATCCGACACGACGGGTACGACGCGTACCATCACGTCTGCCGCAGGTTTGCGTCATATCATCGTCACCGGTAGTGTTGACGTCACCTTCAGCTTCACCGACGTGCGCATCGACGGCGCCGGCACCGGCGGCGGCATCGTCTATGTCGATGCCGCGAAACAGTTCGTCAGCGGTTCCGGCAACAAGACGAGCTTTTCCGGCGCCTACAGCCTGACAATCAATGGGGCCGACATCCGTAACTGCGTGACGGCGACCACCGAAACGCTCTCGAAACTGCTGACCCATTACGGTACACCGGCAACCTTTCAGATGACGACCGGTGCGGTGGTATCGACAGGTGACATCATTGTCAACAACTCGGTCTTTCGCGACAACCGTGCCGGCACCGATTACTCCGAAACCACACACCAGTCGCTGCTCTATTCCGGTGGTGGGGCCATCGCCTCCAAACGCGACGTGTATGTCACGAATTCGCGCTTCTATCACAACAAAGCCAGTCTGGGCGGTGCGGTCTATGCCGCCTACAACTGTTATTTCGACAGTGTCGAGGCCACCGGAAACGTGGGACAGCGCGGTGGTGTAATCTACACAAACAAGGGCTGGTACGGCGCGATGACCGATCGCAACAGCGACGGCGTCATCGACGACGCGGACGCGAAACTGGCGTCACAACTCACCACCAACCCCTACGGCTACGTCGAAATCACCGACAGCACCCTGAACGAAAACCGCTCCTGCGACTGGGCCTCGGTCGTGTTCTGCCAGGACCCTCTGACCGCATCCTGGACCTCGTATCAGACGGTGGTCCTGAAAGGGCACAACAACATCTGCAACAACTACTCGCGCTACCAGATCGGTGCGCTTTCTGCGCACTACCTCTGGATTTACGGAACGATCACCGCAGACAACAACCGCGCAACCGGTGAGAACGCACCCAGCACCAGCTTCGATTGGGGCGAGGGCGCCTTCTTTGACGGAAACTTCCTGGTCCTGCGTCTGACCGGTGACTCCAGCATCAGCAACAACGTCGTGCGCGGACACCACACCACCGCATACGGCAACAACACCGGCTCTGCCATCCATTGCCGCTGCATCGATGCCATCGTCACGAACGGGACCTTGCGAATCAACGGCAACCACGCAGACACCACAGGTGGCTACCCCATCACCTACATCGGTGGCGCCATTTACCTCTGGGCGTATAACGCATCCAGCACCAACACGGTCATGAAAGCCTTGCCCGGTGCCTCCATCGAAATCAACAACAACGAGGCCGCATACGGCGGGGCCATCGGCGCGCAGACCTACAGCGGCAACATCCCGGTCATCACGCTCATCAACGTGACCATGGCAAACAACTCCGCCACCGGCTACGGCGGCGGCATCTACAGCTCAGGTCCGGTGACCCTGGACGGCTCGACCATCCGCAGCAACACGGCTGCCTACCTCGGTGGCGGCGTCTACACCGCACGGCCCGTGGTGGCAAACGACTCTACGCTCAGCAACAACTCCGCCGCAAACGGCGGGGCGATCTACAGCGGATCGTACGGCTCGGTCACCACATCGAACACGGCATACGCCGGAAACACCGCCAACGGCGACGGCGGTGCCATCTATGCGGAAAACTCGGTGACCGCCGTGGCATCCACCTTCACCGACAACTTGGCGCATGATGCAACCAACGCCGGCAACGGTGGCGCGATCTACACGCAGAACTCGACGTCCTGGGTCAACCTGACCGGCAGCAGCTTCTCGCGCAACACCGCCGACAGCTGGGGCGGCGCGGTCAGCCAGTATGGTTCCTCCGGATCGGCGACTGTCACCGACTGCAGCTTTGACGACAATCGTGTGGTCGCGTCATCAGGGACTGCCGGGGCACTCTTCACCTATGGACCGGCAACCGTCACCGGCGCGACCTTTGAACACAACTCTGCCTCGGGTTCGGGCGGCGCGCTTTATTCCTACGGTACCCTGGATGTCACCGACAGCATCTTCACGGCAAACACCGCCGTCAATCTCGGCGGCGCCGTGTATGCTTGGGACCGGGCAGACCTGACCGGCACCACCTTCACCGACAACACCGCGCAGGTTTTCTATGCCGGCGCCTTGTACCTCTACAGCGGTCCGAACACGCTGACGGACTGCAGCTTTGCCGGCAACGCCGCCCCGATGGGCGGAGCGGTCTATGTCGTATCAACTACCACGACGACCACCATTGCAGGCAGCGACTTCAACTCGAATACGGCGACTGACACCGCAGGTCCCAGCTCCGCCGTTCCGTACAGCTCGGGCGGCGCCATCTATACCCGTCGCTTCGCCAGCCTGGATATCACCGACACCGCGTTTGCGAATAACGCCGCGCCGGCGGTCTATCGGGGGCTCCCCACCGGCGACCGGGACGGCGACGGAACCGCGGACGCCACGACCTACGACGCCACGGTGGCAAACCGCGCTAACAGCTACGACACCTCCGCATACCAGGCACTGTACAACAACGCCGACATCAACTACCCGCTGGTGCGCGCAATCTACCGTGTCTGGTACAACGAAAACGGGGGAGTGGGTCCCGTACCCGCTCTGGCCTTCTACAACACGGGCGACAGTTGCGTTGTCACCTATACCCCGGAACCGACGCGCGTGAACTACAGCTTTGTGGGGTGGAGTTTCGACCCGTCCGCGACCGCGGCGGACTTTGTTCGGGACGTACTCCCCGATAGTTTCATTGTCAGCGCAGACACGACGCTCTATGCCGTGTGGCGTCCGATACCGCAGCTGCGGGTGACCTATGACGCGAACGGTGGCACCGGATCAGTGCCGCTTGATGCCGGCAGCTACCTGGCGGGCGACGCGGTTACGGTGCTGTTTGCGCCGCTGCCGACGCGCCCCGGCTACAGCTTCCTCGGCTGGGCGTACAGTTCGCTGGCTGCGGCTCCTGATTTTTCGGCGACGGGTGCGACCACATTCACCATCAGTGCGGACACCACGCTCTATGCCGTATGGGCAAAGAATACCCAGCCGCCGGTGAACCCACCGACCCCGATTGACGACGGGTCAACGGTCACCACGCCGACACCGACACCGCCCGATGACCTGCCGCCGGTCACCCCGCCGCAGAAATTGCCGGAGTCCGGCGAGAGCAGCTGGATGATCTATGGCGCGCTGATTTTGGCGGGACTGACCGCGGTGTGGCTCGCGACCCGTAAACGGCGGGTGCACGACGGTAACTGACAACACACCCCATAAGGCGGCGGCGACCTGCAGGAGGGTCGCCCCGCAGGGGACAGACTGACTGGCAGACACAGGTGGCGGCTGACAGATGGCCGTCCCGGATAAGGAGACGAATACGATGAGGAAAGTCATGCAAATCATGGTGGTCGGATTGGCAGTAATCCTGCTGTGTGCGTTTGGTGCCACGGCATATGCCGCACCCTCGATGACCGCCAACGACGAGGCGTCACTTGCGGCGGCATTTGCCGCACCCGACTGCACGCAGATCACGCTGACGGCAGACATCACACTGACATCCGAGCTCACGCTGGACCGCACGGGTGTCACGCTGTCCAGCGACACCACAACCACGCGCGTGATCTATTCCGCGCCGGCGCTGCGCCATATCCGCGTTGACGGGGCACCGACCGGATTTGCCGATATCCAGATCTCATTTCAAGACGTCATGCTGGACGGCGGCTACAACGGCGGCGGCATCCTGTATCTGGAGCCCGCCAAAGCCGTCAATGCCCCGGCATCGAACCAGTATGTGCCGGACAGCAGCTTTACGTTGACGCTCACCGGCGCGAGCATCATCCGGTGCATGAACGTGACCACCGCCGCTGCGCCCGCCGACTACATCTACGCTTGGTATGACAACAACTTCGCGGGCGGCGCCAACCGTGTGCGCACCGGTGCAGTGGGCACCACCGGTTCGGTTTCGCTGGTGGATTGCGCATTTTCCGGCAATCGCCTACCGTCGGGTACCTTTACCACCGGGTCTTACGGCTCGGCGGGTGCTGCCGTGACGGCTGCGGGACGCGTGCAGGCACAGAGCAGCGCCTTCGAGAACAACTCGATCGTCGCCGCCGGCGGCATGTACGGTATGGGTGGTGCCATTTACGCGCAAAACGGGATGACGCTTTCCGGCTGCAGCCTTACGGGCAACAACGCTTGCCGCGGTGGTGCCCTGTATGCCAACAACTGCACTGACTGGAATTCGGACAGTTCGGCATACGGTGTCTACATCACCGACTGCACGTTGACCGGCAACTACTCGAACAACTGGGGATCGGTCTATTTCTCGCAGGATCCGGTAGGCGGCGGCGAATCGGCACCGGTGATTTTCCGGGGCGACAACGTCGTCTCGAACAACACCTCGGCATACCAGACCGGCGCCATTCACGGCACGATGTGTTTCGTCTATGGCTCGATGCAGGCGGTGGGTAACGCGGTGACGGCGACCGGGCGTGCGGTGACCGGTGCGTTTTTCAGCGGGCACCCGGCGGCATACAAATGGTTTGTTGCAGATATCACCGGCGACTCGCTGTTTGACGGCAACGTGGTGACCAACGGCAGCAACACCGCAAACGACACCGCGAATGGCGGTGTGATCTCAGTCGATGCCTTCGGTATCACCGTGCGTTCGGGTGCAACTCTGACCTTCCGCGACAACGGGCGGCCGGCCAACGCGACCAACAGCACTGCTTTGGGTGGTGCCCTGTTTGCCGAGGCCAACAACCGCTACAGCAACTACCTGTACGCCGAGGACGGCGGTCACATCGTATTCGATGGCAACCGTACACCGGGAACCTATGGCTATGGCGGCGCCATTTTCGTCGGCCAGGACGCCTACAGCGAAACCTCGCGGGGCATCACGATTGCAGGCGACGTGCGTTTCGTCGACAACACGGCGATGTACGGCGGCGCCATTTATTCCGAGGGCGGCATGCGTTTGGGTATCGGGCAGTTCTCGGCAACCACCGCTTATTACCGCAACAACCTGGTGGTCTACAACGGCGACATCTATTGCTTGGAAACGGCACCGAACACATCGCCCTATTCGGTGACCGGGGCGTTTAATGCGGCGGACTGGACCTTAATCGGCCCGGCGCCGACATCCGGCTCCCCCGCCTATCCGTCCTTTGCGTCGAACAGTGCGGGCAACCGGGGTGGCGCGGCATACGTTGTAGGTAACACGGTAATTGACGGCGGGACGTTTACCGACAACAGCGCCGGGACCTATGGCGGCGGTGCACTGATTGTCAGCGGCAATCTGTCGGTGTCGAACGCGACGTTTGCGCGCAACACCACGACAAGCTATGGAGGGGCGATCCGTCAATACAACGGCACGTCGGTCAGCATCGCCGACAGCAGCTTTACGGAAAACACTGCCGAAATCTATGGCGGCGCGGTCTATGTGGAACAGGCGACCGGCGTGACGCGCACGCTGTTTGACGGCAACCGTGCCCTGCGCGGCGGCGGGCTGTACATGCCGACGGTGACGGGCAATGCCGCGGCGACCATTACTGTCTCGGATAACACGACCTTTACCGCAAACGTGGCGGAGGCGTCAACCACCGACAGTGTCGGCGGGGCGATTGCCGCATTCCGGGCCCTGACGGTGACCGGTCCGGTTCTGTTTGACGGCAACACCGCGACCTTCAGGGGTGGTGCGATTTATGGTGGTGCCCAGGTGACGGCGAAAGCGGCGACGTTCACGGACAACGTCGCGACCGGCACCAACAGCTCCAACGGCTACGGGGGCGCGATTTATGCCGCCGCCGGTGTGGTGACCGGCGATGCTTCGGCTAACGGCAGCACCTTCACAAATAACCGGGCTGCCGGCGGAGGCGCCATCGTGATGTCGGCTGCCGGCAACAGGATCTACAGTTCGACCTTTACCGGCAATACGGCGGTTGCCGGCGGTGCCCTGTACGCTATGTCCGGCACCGCTGCGGGTGTGGTGGTGTATCGCAGCAGCTTCACCGACAACGTCGCGACCGGGGACTGCGGGGCCGCCATAGGGCCCCAATACACCTCGGGTGGTGCCATTTGGACGCGCTATTACCTGGGCCTGCAGGTGCAGCAATCGGTGTTTGCCGACAACGCGGCGCCGACGTATTACGCAGGTGCACTCGATCCCTCTTGGGACACCGACCCCGAGGCCGTCTATACGGACAAAGCCGCCTACGACTTCCTCGTGGGTCCTCTGGGCAATACTTGGAAAAACACCTATACGACGCTCTATAACAACGGCGACATCAACTAC
This sequence comes from Actinomycetes bacterium, assembly GCA_031272275.1. GTDB lineage: Bacteria > Actinomycetota > Coriobacteriia > WRKU01 > WQUG01 > JAISUC01. Next base: position 30,885 of record JAISUC010000007.1, read on the forward strand.
GCGCCGCCGACGTCTGCCGCGACCTATTACCTGAAATTCTACGAATCACGCAGCCTAGTCGAAACGCTGTCGGCGACTTACACCTATGCGACCGGCAACGCATTCCCCTCGTGGGCGACGACCGCCGCCCCGCTGCCGGCGACGCTCTTTCCTGCCGGTCCGCGTGCAGCCGACCCCGGCCGCCACTTCCTGGGCTGGCAGCTGATTGCAGACGACACCGGCACCATCCGGGACTGGTACTGGGCGAACGCCGACACGGACGTCACCAACGACCGCCCGGTCACGTTCCCGGCCTATTTCGGCGCGGTCGGTTGGTCGGGCAACGTGCGCTTGGCCGCTCTGTACGGTTGGCGCATCCACTACCTGATGGGCGACGACAGCACACATCCCGCAACCTGGACCGCCTCGGCCGATGTGCCTGATAACTACAGCGACTACGACGGAGACAGCGCGGCCGACTGGTGGGAATGGTACGCCGAGACCTCGCCGACCGCCAACCCGGCCTATGTGCTGCGCGGGGATGCGACGGCGGGTGGCGCCCCGACACGCGCCGGTTACGTGTTCGCGGGCTGGAAACAGCAACTGCCGGGCGGGGGAGCAGGAACGCTCCACATCGGCGGGGACACCCTGGCATTGTCCGCGGATGCGACCTTTGTCGCCCAGTGGCAGCCGATCGACCTGCACGTGGTCTATGACGCCAACGGCGGGACGGGCTCGGTGCCCGGCGATACCCAAAACTACCTGTTGGATGATATCGTGACCGTGCAGTTCACGCCCCAGCCGACGCTGGTGGACTACGCATTCGCCGGTTGGAGCTACAGCGCAACGGCAACTGCGGCGGACTTCATCGCATCCGGGACGACGACGTTTGCCATCAGTCAGGACACGACACTTTATGCCGTGTGGAACAGTAACCCGCGTCCACGCTATCACGTGGTCTATGACGCCAACGGCGGAACCGGCTCGGTACCGGTTGATGTGGGGGCGTACCTGGCAGGCGACAGTTGTGAGGTCACCTACACTCCGATGCCGACGCGCGCGGGTTACAGCTTTGTCGGCTGGGCATACAGTTCGCTGGCGGCGACAGCCGATTTCGCGACGTCAACTCCGGCGTCCTTCACCGTCACGGCCGACACGACGCTCTATGCTGTATGGCAGGCCAACGTGCAGCCACCGGTGAACCCGCCGACGACTATTGACGACGGGACCGACAATACGACGGATGACCCGCCGTATGTGCCGCCCCGCACCGTTGACACCCCCAAGGTCACACCGCCGCCTGCCGACCTGAAAGTCGACGCGGGCGAGGCTGCGCGTTTCGGCATCATCGGCCTGATTGTGCTGGCAGGAGGCATCGCGGTGGTCACCACGCGCAAACGCCCCAAGTAATCCCCCCGGGGCGGGTGGCACCCTTCAAACGTCATTGCGAGCCCGCGAGTTAGCGTACCCACTCGCGGCAATACATGCGGGCGGGTGGCACTCTTCAAACGTCATTGCGAGCCCGCCGCAGGCGGGCGTGGCAATACATGCGGGCGGGTGGCACTCTTCAAACGTCATTGCGAGGGCGGCGTACTTTGCCGCCCGTGGCAATACATGCGGGCGGGTGGCACTCTTCACCCGCCATTGCGAGCCCGCCGCAGGCGGGCGTGGCAATACATGCGAGCGGGTGGCACTCTTCAAACGTCATTGCGAGGGCGGCGTACTTTGCCGCCCGTGGCAATCCACCGGGGCGGGCATAGGCCCGCCCCGGATAAATGACTCGGATGCGCGACTGCGCATCCTCAACATAATTCCCGGCGACATCGGTCGCCGGGTGGCGTCCCCCGTGCGCCTGCACAGGAGGGTAACGACAGATGGGTCAAACCGCAGCAAGTACTATTAGTGCGCGATTGCGCTATGCTTGTTGACGAGTCATTTGTAGAGAATGGACAGCTGATTATAGACGGGAGGATAATACCGCCGAATGGATAAGCAGACCGAACATAAACCTAAGGGCCCATTCACTGACATACGATGGAGCAGCGAAGGTATAATTGCTGGCGAGCCCATTCCGTTGGACGATGAGGCGAGGCGCAACGCCGAACGCATGCATGAGCTGCACGAGAAAATGTTCGGGAAACAAAAGCGAGACAATGCCAAAGGTTGATTTCAAACGGGACCTGTTCTCCGCTCATGCGGGGGTGTGAAGTATTGGGGTTGGAGAGAGGGGCGACGTGGCGGAAAAGCGGCTGGAAAAGTACCGGTGGGCGTTAGGGGTTTTGGATGGATCAACACTCACGGTGGACCGAGAGGGTGAGAGGATATGAACACCATTACGTACAGGCTGGCTAGCTAGCAATTATCGTTGGATGATGGAATCAGTGCTCGGGACGCACTCCCCCTATTTAGTGCGACGGGGCAGAGTATAGCTCATAACTGCTTGCTAAATTAGCTAATCCAGATTAGAATATTAGCTGATTCAGAAAGGAGTTTCGTATGGACGCAACTGCTACCGAACTCAAAAACAATCTGGGTTATTACTTGAAGCTCGTGGAAGATGAAGATGTGCGTGTCTACAAGAACGGACGATACGTCGCCCGGCTGTCCAGTCCACGCGAGGAACGCATCGAGCAAGCGCGGGGGTTGTTCGGGATTATCTCTCCGGCGACCGATATCTCCGATATCCAAGCGCAACGACGGGTGAAGTATGAAGATCCTGCTTGATACGAACATCGTGCTGGATGCTTTGGGTAGCCGTGAACCGTTCTGCCGGGACGCTGAACAGATCATACTCTCAGCAGCTGCAGGGCATGTTCAAGGCTTTCTGACCGCCAACGCGGTGACTGACATTGTGTATGTGCTGCGTAAACAGTTAACGGGTGATGTGCTGAAACAGCGGATGACCGATCTGATGGATGTGTTGCCGGTCTTGGATGTCAACGAGGCCGATTGCCGGGCTGCGTTTTCCCAGGTCCTCAGCGATTACGAAGATGCGCTGATGCTGCAATGCGCTCAACGTCACGGGCTCGACGCAGTCGTCAGCAGGGATGCCGCACTGTTGAAATACGACACTCGTCCGAACGGGATTGACGTGCTTTCTCCGCAGATGCTGCTGGACAGTCTGAGCGACGCAACCTAGCGCAGCACTTCCACCCGCCATTGCGAGCCCGCAAAGCCGCCACGGCAATCCACCGGGGCGGCCGCCGGCCCGCCCCACCCGCTCGGCCTGCCGGCATCCACAAACCCTCTGTCGATTGCACACACTGTGCCCGATTACACGCCCATATGGTATCATCAGCCACTATGAAAACCATCACAGAACAACTCACCCTCATCGAAAGCGGCGTCGACCAAATCGTCCCGCTCGATGACCTGAAACGCAAACTCGACCGTGCGCTCAAAACCGACACCCCTCTGCGCATCAAGCTCGGCGTCGACCCGACCGCACCGGACCTGCACTTAGGCCACGCCGTCCCCCTCAGAAAACTCCGTCAGTTCCAGGACTGCGGGCACACCGTCGTGCTGATAATCGGTGACTTCACCGCCACCATCGGCGACCCCTCGGGACGCAATACCACACGCCCGCCCCTCACGGCCGACCAGGTAAACGAAAACGCGCAAACTTACGTCGACCAGGCCTTCCGCATTCTCGATCCCGATAAAACCGAACTGCGCCGCAACTCCGAATGGCTTGCCTCGATGAACTTCGCAGACCTGCTGCGCGTCACCTCCCAGTTCACGGTGGCACGCATTCTGGAACGCGACGACTTCCACAAACGCTACAACGAACAGAAATCCATCAGCCTGCACGAATTTCTCTACCCCATCGCACAGGCCTACGACTCGGTCGCCATTCAGGCCGACGTCGAACTGGGCGGAACCGACCAGCTCTTCAACCTGTTGGCGGGCCGCGAACTGATGGAAAAATCCGGCATGGAACCCCAGGTTTGCCTGACGCTCCCCCTGTTGGAGGGCACCGACGGCGTCGCGAAAATGTCGAAATCCTACGGCAACTACATCGGCCTGACTGATGCCGCATCCGACATGTTCGGCAAGGTCATGTCGATTCCCGACGCCCTGATGGTCAAATACTTCCGTCTGGCGACCGCGCTCGACCCCGCGGCAATCGCTGAAATCGAATCCGGGCTTGCCGCCGGCAACTTGCACCCCAACGCCGTCAAACGGCAGCTGGCGCGCACCATCGTCGCGCTCTATCACGACGAAACAGCGGCCATCGACGCGGAAGCCGCGTTCGACAAAGTCTTCAAATCCGGCGAACTACCCGACGACATCCCGCAGTTCACGGTCACGCTCGCGGACTTCACGAATGACACCGGCGCGGTCTACCTCCCCAAACTGATGGTGGAACTCCGACTCGCCCAATCCGCCGGCGAGGCCCGACGCCTCATAGACGGCGGGGGAGTAAAGGTCTCCACCCGCGCCATTCCCGCAAAAACCTATGAACTCCCACCCGCGGATCTGACCGGCGCGGTCATCCAGGTCGGCAAGCGCAAATTCGCCCAACTGACCTAACTTATGCGCCTCTGTGCGTGTGTTTCCGAATACTAAGTTCACGCGCGCGCGGCAATCCATCGAGGCGCGGTATCGCGCCTCGTCATGCCTTTGGATGCGCGTCGCGCATCCGCCCAACTCAACCGCTACTTCAATCAGGCTCCTGCTTGCACTTTTTTGCGGCATTTGACAAAAGTGGGGGGG
>JAISUC010000009.1 GCA_031272275.1 Actinomycetes bacterium
AATGTAGCCGAACGTGTTCATGGGGATTCCTCCTGCCGGTAGATGCGGATAGCGGAACACCAGCATGCGGGATATGTGGGGGAGTACGTCCCGACGGTCGCGCTGTCCCGTCGCGCGCATTGGGCTGCGGCGCTGCTGCAGGATGGGCACCGCTGCGGGACGCACTCCCCCGATTCGTTTCGCTTGGTGGGATGGTGCGGCCTGACGTATCGTTTATAATGGCAGTCAGGTTGATGTCAGCCGGGCTTCAGGCGCAGAAACCGGCATCCGGCACGGGGGAGGGGGCACAGCATGCCTAGGTGGTTCAGGATCACAAAAACGTACTGCATCGGTCTGTTTGCGGTCGGTCTGCTGCTGTTTTTCCTGCAACAGTTGCCGTATCTGGTCATGCCGGCAATCCCGATGGCGGCTAATCCACTGGTGGAAATGGTGGACAAAATCGCAGTATTGAACCTGGCGGAAAAAGTCTTAGGCGTTAGCTGTGTGCTGCTGATGCTGTTTTTGCTCCGCGACGACACCACGTGGTTTTCGCTGAAAATGCCGCGCGAAAAGCTCTGGTTTGCGGCCGCCGTTGCCGCGCTGGTGGTCTATTACGCGGGCTGGGTTCTGTATTTCACCGGAACACAGACCCTGCCCGTGCTGCTGGGGATACTGGTGGCTATGCCGCCGATCTATTATTCGGCAATCGGACTCTGGCGCAGAAATGTACCGTTGGCGATTCTGGGCGTGGTGTTTTTATGCGTGCACATGGCAAACGTGTCCGTCAACCTGTTGGGGGTCTAGTACGCAACGGCGGCACCTGCAACAACTGAAACGTCGACGGTGATGCCGTAGCGCCGTCATGCATTGCAGCCGGTCAGGCGGGGGAGTACGTCCCGGCGTCTGCGCCTGCCAGAGCATATGTTGCCGGATGGGCACCGCTGCGGGACGCACTCCCCCGATTTAGTCCGGGTGGTGCTGTCACCTGCCGGTGCCGTGGTGGTACAATAGCGGCTCGAGGCCAGAGGAGGGGATACACATGGAAGACATAGGCGGTTTGGCGTTTGCGTGTTTGATCCCGGTTATTTCTGTTTGCGTGCTCATGGCAATCGTGGGTTTGCGTGTGGTCGATCAGTATCAACGGGGTATCGTGCTGACGCTGGGGAAGTTTTCCGGGACAAAGAGCCGGGGCTCAGGTGGGTTTTCCCGGGAATCCAGCGTTTGATCAAGGTTGATGTACGTACCACGCCGATTGACGTGCCGAAACAAGAGGTTATCACGCGCGATAACATCACCGTCGGCGTGGACGCGATCGTGTTTTTTCGTGTGCTGGATGCGAGCAAGGCCGTGCTGGAGATCAGCGATTATGTGTACGGTACGACGCAGTTTGCACAGGCGGCTCTGCGCGATGTGACGGGAAATTTCGAGCTCGATGACCTGTTGAGCAAACGCGATGAAATCAGCCTGCAAATTAAAGAGATCGTTGACAGTCAGACGGATAAGTGGGGGATCGATGTCGAGAGCGTGAAGCTGCAAAACATCGAGCTGCCCAACGACATGAAGCGTGCGATGGCAAAACAGGCCGAGGCGGAACGCGAACGGCGCGCCGCCATCATCACGGCCGAAGGGGAAAAGGCTGCGGCTGCCGCCGTGGCAGAGGCCGCAAAGATGCTGAGCAGTATTCCGGGCGGCATCAATATACGCACGCTGCAGACTCTGGAAAAAATCAGCGCCGAGCCGTCGCAAAAGACGATAGTGGTGGTTCCGAGTGATTTGACCGGGACCGCGAGCAAGGTTCTGGAGCAGACGCAGTAGCAAGGCCGGGCGTCTCCATATTTTCATCACAGGGTCGTGCATAAAGTGCGTCACTTTATGCATAGAAATTATGACTCATGGGGCGGCTATGACACTGACCATAATTGCTACATATTTGCTACCCGAAATTTGACATATTGAGACAATCCCAGTATTATAATTGTCGTTCATTTACTTCCCTGAAGCCGGCGGCGGTCTTCCCCCTTTCTTTCCCGTCGCCGGCGCCCTCTCTGTTCACACCGGAAACCGAAATGCTCGCCGGACGCTTTCGGCACAGACACGGCACAGGCCCGGGTCGGCAATCCCCGATGGTGTTCCCCCAACGGCACACCCCAACGCGATCCCCGAATTCCGATGACGCCCCTATGCTAGAATCTAGTTAACGCGGCGGTGGGTATGTCGCTTGGGCTTGGACGGCGGTATACCGCCAACCTGGTCAGGGCCGGAAGGCAGCAGCCATACGTGGTCACTGTCGAGCGTCCAAGTCCAAGGGGCACACCTGCCACCTGCGAATATGCGGCATTCAAGCCGTAGCATCTGACATCCGGACCGACACAAAGGACGCACAGACCCGTGGCACAACATCGCTCTCTGTATCTGAAATACCGCCCCCATACCTTTGCACAGGTCGTCGGGCAAAGCGCCATCGAACGCACCCTGAAAAACGCCATTGCAACCGACTCGGTCACGCACGCCTACCTGTTTGCCGGTCCGCGTGGGACCGGTAAAACTACCTCGGCCCGCCTGCTGGCAGAGGCGCTGCTGTGTGAACACGTCACCGACGGCGAACCCGACGGAACCTGCGAGCACTGTCGCGCGGTCATCGACGGGACGCACCCCGACGTCATAGAAATGGACGCAGCCAGCCGGCGCAAATTGGAAAACATCACCGAGGAAGTCATCAACCGCGTACAGTTCGCGCCCGCCTGGGGCAGCCGCAAGGTCTACATCATCGACGAGGTCCACCAGTTGACCAAAGAGGCCGTCAGCGCCCTGTTGCGCACGCTGGAAGACCCGCCCGACCATGTGGTGTTTGTGCTGTGCACGACCGACCCCCAGCGCGTCTTGTCAACGATCCGCTCGCGGTGCCAGGAATTCGATTTTCACCCCATCAGCGTGGCCGACCTGACCGCGCGCCTGCAGTTCATCGCCGACAGCGAGGGCTTTGCCGCCGACAACGCCGCACTGGCGCTGATTGCGCGCCACGCCGACGGCGGCATGCGTGACGCCATCACGACGCTCGAGCGCATGGCGGCTTTCACCGGCGGCAGCATCACGGTGGCTGACGTCGAAAGCCTGCTGGGTGGGATCTCGTCCGACGAACTGGCGCGCATCGCCCGTGCCCTGTCGCACCGCGACACCCGCGCCTGTTTCACCTGGGTCGCCGACCAGGTGGACGCCGGCGCCGACCTGGTCGAGGTCACGCGCGGGCTGCTCAGCTACATACGCGACCTGTACGTGATAGCGACCGTGGGCTCGACCGAGGCCCTAGTCCGCCGCAGCGCCGACGAGGCGCTGCAGATGCGCTCGCTGGCAGGCGACTTCACCGGGCCGGACGGCATCGCGCGCCTGCTGGACATCCTGGCGGAACTGAGCGACAAACTGCGCTGGACGACCGAGCCGCGCCTGGAACTGGAACTGGCGCTGGTGCGCGCATCGCGCCCGACCGGCGACATGACGCTGGCCGCATTGGCCGAACGCATCGAGGCATTGGAGGCGGGGGGGAGTGCGTCCCGGACCGCGTCGGTTCCGGCTGCGATCCCCGTCGCAGAAACCGCGCCGGCAGCGGCAGATTGTCCCATTCCCAGCGATCCCGCCGAGATCAAACGCACGTGGCGTGCCGTTTTGGCCGAACTGGGTCGCCTGAAGCCGTCGCGTGCCCCGATTTTTGCGGACACTCAGGCACAGTTCACCGCGTCGGGCATGCTGCAGGTGGTGTTTCCCGCTGATTCCATACCGCGCATACGCCGTGCTCAACAGGCCGAAAACAACGATCTGCTGAACAAGGCGGTCAAGAGCATCTTTGGGCGCGAGCTGCCGTTCGAGCTAATTGAAGGCACCGAGTCCGCGCCTGCACGCGAGCCGGTTCCCGTACCTGAACCGGCGGCGATTCCGGCACCCGCACCGACCCCTGTATCTGAACCGGTTCCCGAACCCGTTCCTGCACCGCCGGCCCCCGAACCCGACGTTCCGGCCGGGGATGAAACGGCGCGCGGGGACGCACTCCCCGATGATACCGAGCCGCTGATTGCGCCGGATCCGGTGACCATCAACGATGTTTCCGACGCGGCACCTACCGTGCCGTTGCCGTTTGCTGATAGACTGGCAGAGCTGGGCGCGGTCGTGATTGACGTGCGAAACGACGGCGACGACACGGAGCCCGTCGAGAACTGACCCGGAACTGACCTGGAGCTGAACGAGCACTGGCCGACCGCGAAACCCGCGAAATGCACACGAACACGAAACTGAAAGGACACGAACTGTGGCACAAATGAACATCCAAAAGCTGATGAAGCAGGCGCAACAGGCGCAGGCTCAGATGATGGCGGCACAGGCTGAAATCGCGAATCAGACCGTCGAGGCTTCGGCCGGCGGCGGCATGGTCAAGGTCACGATGTCGGGTGACCAGCAGCTGAAATCGGTCAAAATCGACCCGGCTGCCGTCGACCCGGCCGACGTCGAGCTGTTGGAGGACATGGTCCTGGCGGCGGTGAACGAGGCCGCCCGCAGTGCGGCGGAGCTCGCAAACAGTCGCATGGAGTCCATCACCGGTGGACTGAACCTGCCGTTCTAGGCACGGGATGGTTTGCTGACCCGATGGCACAGGCAATCGCCATACAAAACGCGCTGGACGAACTGGGGCGCCTGCCGGGCATCGGCCCGAAAAGCGCCCAGCGCATCGTCTATTGGTTGCTGGCCGCCGACACAGACGATGCGACGCGGCTGGCAGACGCCATTACGCAGCTGAAGGAAAGCATCCATTTCTGCCCCGTGTGCTGGGACTTCGCGGCGGAAGAGACCTGTGCGGTCTGTGCCGATCCGCGCCGTGATGCGCATACCATTTGCGTGGTGTCCGAACCGCGCGATGTGGGCGCCATCGAACGGACGGGGGAGTATCACGGACGCTACCACGTCCTGCACGGGGCGATTTCGCCGATGGATGGTATCGGTCCCGAACAGTTGCGGGTGCGTGAACTGATGGAGCGGCTGGCAGACGCGGATGTGACCGAGGTCGTGCTGGCTTGCAATCCCACCGTCGAGGGCGAGACCACGGCGGTCTTTTTGGCGCGGATGATCAAGCCTCTGGGAATAAAAGTAACGCGCATCGCGTCCGGGCTGCCGGTGGGCGGTGACTTGGAGTTTGCCGACGAGGTCACGCTGGGTCGCGCCCTGGAAGCCCGCCGCGAAATCTAGTCGTTCCGCGCCGGCGTCACTCTTTCGGCGGGCGATAGCGGGCTGCCGCCAAGCGATGTCCCAGCATGGTGCGCCAGGCGCCGTGTTCCCGGTAGCGGCGCGCCGACGTGCTGACGGTCGCGGGCAGTATCCGCACGGGGTCTGCCGCACGTGCGCGCAGCACAAAGCCCAAATCCTCGCAGGTCCCTGCGGGAAATCCACCCAGCGACCGGAAAAACGCACGCCTGCAACAAAACGCCTGGTCCCCATAGGGAGTGTGTGCGATACGCCCGCGCAAACGGGTGCCCGCCGCGAACAGGCGCATCGTGGCAGCGGTGTCATCGAATCCGAAACGAAAAGCACAGAGCCCCGCATCCGGAGCCGTCAGTGCCTCTGCCACCACCTGATTCCAGCTGTCCGGCACCAGCGTATCGGCATGCAGGAACACCAGCGCGCGGTGCCGTGCCGCCGCAGCCCCCGCATTCAGTTGCGCGGATCGATCCGCCCCCGCAACCCGTATCAGGCGCAGCTGCACGGGACGGCGGGTATACCAATCCGATCCGGCGGTGTGCGCAATCAGGTTTCGGACGATCTCGTCGGTACCGTCGGTGCTGCCGCCGTCGACCACGATAATTTCGATCGGCAGCCCAGGTAGCCCGGAGCTCGGTGTTGTGCCGGCCGGCAACACAGCGGCCGCATCCCCCGGGTCCGTCGCCACAGCCGCCGCCACGTCCCCCGGGCCCGACGCCATCCGGCACACGTATTCGATGCAGGTACGAATGTGTGCGGCCTCATTCAGGGTCGGTACCACGACCGAGATTCCATCAATCGCGCCGTACCACTCGTCGCACAGCTGTGACCACAGCTCCAGATCCGCCGCACGGTCGATGTCGGCGGAACGCGGCATACGCGCGACCTGAATCCCCGCGTCATGCAGTCGTGCGACCTGCTGGGTACAGACCTCCGCACCACCCCAATCGATACCGTCCAGCACCGCCGCCAGCCGGTCACTGCCGGCGACCACATTGCGGCGCAGCGCCAACAGGCAATACCCGCCGTCATCTGCCGGCACGATTGCCGCGCCGCTGTTGTCTGCGGCATCAATCGCCGCCGCGATCGCCGCCCCGTCCAACAGGGGGCAATCGCCTCCCAGTACCGCCGCGACCCCGGCGCCGCGTGCAAACGCAGCTCCCAGCGCCGTTCCGATGCGCTGTCCCAAGTCGCGCCCGTGCTGCACGCGACAGCTGATACCCAGCTCGCGCCTGCCCTCGACCGCAGTCCCGCCCGAGACCCAGCCTTCAACCGAAATGCGCCGCCTGCCGTCGGCGACCGCCGCGGCATGCCGCGCCATCCGCACGACGTGTTGCGTCATCCGGGTTTGCAGCTGTGCTGCACCCTCGGCACCCATGGTATCCGCCAGGCGCGTTTTCGCCTGACCCGCCCGCCCCAGGCGCGACATTATCAGCAACCGAGCCGCGTGCCCTTGACCGCTCACCTGAGCCTCGTTCTCTGCATCTCGCTCACTCCGCCGCCGCATCCGCGCCCGCCGTACCCGTTGTACCCGCCGCACCGGGTCCCAGTTCGCGATCCAGCCAGGCGGCCGTCCACGCCACCAGCTCCGCACACCAGGGCTTGCGCGGGCTCAGCTTCGGTTTGCCTTTCAGAATCGGCGTACAGTCACAGGATCCATACCGCATACAGAAATCCCGCCTCAGCCGTGACACCGCCTCGTTTACCGCGCGCTGCCCCACTTTGCTTTCGTTCCCACAGGTCACCGCTCCACGCGCACCGACCGCTGCGCCCAACAACAGCCCCGCCGCATTCACCGCACCGCACAGAGCCCCGCTGCCGCCGAAGCCCCCGCCCAGTCCCAGCCCGACCGCAGGCTCCACGCCCGGTCCCACCCGCGGGTCGTCCACAAACGCGTTCAACAGGCTCAGCGCACAGTTTTCGCCCGCCAGCATATGTGCCCGTGCGCGCACATCGACCGTCCCCGCTTCCTCCGCAGCCCTTTCGTTCTCCATCCCCGCGGCTCCTCTCCGATTTGCCGTTTCAAATGCCTCTCATAAGCATATAATATGCAATGAGGAAACAACGATACGAAAGGTCAGTATATGCCATCGATCCCCGCTTTTGCCACCCGCATTTCCCCGCAGGCGGCGCGCACAACCCGTCCGACCACGATGCAGCTGAACATCACCGACTGCTGCAACTTGGCCTGCACTCACTGTCACCGGGCTGCCACAGCAACCGGCGACCGTGTTATGTCGCGTGCCGTCATGCAGGCCGCCCTGGACCTGGCACGTGCAGCCGACATCACGACCATCGACATCACCGGCGGAGCCCCCGAACTGCACCCCGATTATCCTTGGCTGCTGACCGCCGCCGCGGCGCGCTTCCCCCGGGTGATGACCCGCACGAACTTGGTCGCGGTCGCTGACACCGACTCATCTAAAAACCACAATGCGGGGGAGTGCGTCCCGCACCCTGTTGAAATCCCGGGGGGCACTGACGGTGAAACGTTACCCGTCCTGTGGGCGCGGCTGGGCATCGTCGTGGTGGCATCCGTGCCGTGTTACACGCGCGACAACTTCCAGGCACAGCGCGGTACCGGGACCTATGACCGCGCGCTTGCGGTGCTGCGCCGGCTGAATGCCTTGGGCTACGGCGACGTGCCGGGACAGGACGCGGCTGGCGACATCCCACTCGAATTGGATCTGGTCTATAACCCGGGCGGTGCTTTTCTGCCGGGTGATCAGGCGGCATTGCAGGCGGACTATCGGCGCGAACTGGCACAGCTGGGCGTGCGATTCAATCACCTGTATACCCTGACCAATGTGCCGCTGGGGCGCTTTGCGGATGCCCTGGGCGGTCCGGATAGCGACGACTATCGGCGGTATATGCGCCTGCTGGCGGACAATTTCAACCCGCAGGCCGCTGAGCACATCATGTGCCGACAGCAGATATGCGTTGCGGTCGACGGGACGGTGTATGACTGCGACTTCAACAGTGCGGCGGGTTTGCCGGCGCGTGGCGTTGACGGTCGGGGCTTGCACGTGCTGCACGATACGGCCGCAGCGATTCTGGCGTCGCGGCCCATAGCCTGTGCCGATTACTGTTATGCCTGCACGGCGGGTGCCGGTTCCAGCTGCACCGGAGCCACAGTTGGGGCAACGGGTGGGGCCACGGCCCAGACGGAAGGCGCGGACGACGCGGACGATACCGGCAACGCGGACGACGCGGACGACGCGGGCGGTGCGGACGGAGCTGCAGCGACGTTTGGCCCGGACGGGGCTGCGCGACCGGGCGGCGGCGGCGGCAACAACGTGGCCGGTGCTTTGGTGGTGCTGGGTTTGGTGGTGGCCGCCGTGTTGTGTTATCTGCTGATTCCGGCGCTGCATATGCGCATTGACATCGCTCTGCGCGTGCTGCGGTCAAACCCCTCGGCCGCAGCCGCATACTTGCGCGGCTTCGGGGTGGCCGGCCCGGTTGTGTCGGCGGCACTGATGGTGTTGCAGTCGGTGCTGGCGCCGATTCCGGCGTTCGTGATTACCTTTGCCAACGGGATGATTTGGGGCTTTGCGGCAGGGGCTGCGCTATCCTGGTCGTCGGCGATGGTCGGCGCGGCGCTCTGTTTTTGGATCGCGCGTCTGGCGGGACGCCCCGTGGTTGAAAAACTGGCGGGCGGCAGCCGCGCACTCGGATTCGCCGACCTGTTCTTTCAGCGCTACGGCAGTCGCAGCGTGCTGATTGCGCGCTTGTTGCCCTTTGTGTCATTCGACCTGATCAGCTATGCGGCCGGTCTGACTGACATCGGGTTTGGCAAGTTCTGGTTGGCGACTGGACTGGGGCAGCTGCCGGCTACCCTCTTGTATTCGTATCTGGCATCCATCGGAGGAGCCGCGACCTCGATTCGAGTGCTGTTTTATGTGTTCGTCGCGACGGCGGTCATTCTGGTGTTGATTACCTGTCTGCGTGCACCTTTCCTGCGTCGCCTGCAGGGCAATCGCGCCGCCGGGGATAGGGATGGGACCATCGCATCGGCACCGTGTACTCGACGGCGCCGTTGACGGCGCCGCGCGCCATCTCGGAATACTCTGTGGCGACTCAGTCGCCACGCGGGGGCACGGAGTGCCCCCCTACAGGGCGTCCTGCAATTGCAGGCGATATGTCCAAACCGACGTTATAACCGCCAGCTCAATCAGTTAATTCGCAATCGGAACAATCCCCGTAGCGCGGCACTCCGTGCCGCCCCGTGAGCGCAACGAGCATTTCCGTTTCGCGAAAATGTTTGGGTGTGAGATCGGTGAGCGCAACGCACATCCCCAGTCGCTGATCCCCCCTATCTATTTGCCGGAAAAGTCGCTATAATAAACGCGTGAGCGCGAGGTGTCATGCACCGACAGTTTCGGGAGCATTGACATATGTGATTGCAGAACGTGTTTCCAGCAATCGCAGCACGTGAGTACAGCAGTACAGGCACAGGTACAGGCACAGGTACGCATGCTCTACCGGCGACAAAGCAGAGGGTCGCCGTGCACATTACAAAGAAATACCAGTTATCGCACGCCGGCATACGATTGAGGCACGGATGCAAGGAGACGAGAACAAGCGATGGCGAGGGTGAACGGCACAGTCATACCATACCGCCGCGTATGTGGGCGGACACAGTTTTCTGATAGCGGCGTACGGCGGCTGATGTGCCGGGCGTCGATCATTGCCTGTATAGTGGGGATACTGTGCGCCGTGGGCATCCTGCTCCCCGGTTTCCAGGCGACGGTTGCGGCGGCCCCCGGGGCACCGTACAGTGTTGCCGGCCCCGTGTACCTGAATACCGAGGTCACCGGTTCGAATCCGTTTACCACCGGGAAAACCTATGCCGCCGGCGAACCCATCGACCCGCATTTCGACCACGGGTATACCTGGGATTACGCGACGCAGACGCTGACGCTGGACGGTTTTGTGTTGACTGCCGGTTATACCGGCAACGGGGCTGCACTGGAAATCGCGGGGACTGTGACCGACGGTATCACCATTGTGACGGCTCCCGACAGTCAGAACTCGATTGTGCGGGCGACGCAGGCTGTCAAGACCTCCGAGAACTACGGCATGACCTGCCCCTTTGATTTGACCTTTGACGGCGACGGCGTGCTGTTGATACAAGGCGGCGATGTTCCCAGTGGGGTCAACAGCTACGGGCTGTACTTCACGGGTGACCAGCTGGTGTTTGCAGCAGGCGACGTCAGCTGTGTCGCCGGGTCGGTCGTCGGGGACAGTGACGTGTCGCATCTGTTGGCGCGTTCCGCAGGTATTTATGCGTTGACCGGATCGGTCGAGATACGCGACGGCAGCGTTGAGGCAAGCGCAGCCGTAACGAGTGATGCTTCGCCCATCAGCGCCGGGTTGTTTGTGCAGTCCGGAACTGCACATATCACGCAAACCGGGGGGAGTTTACGGGCCCGCGGCGATGCGATAATCGACAGAGCGCCCGCACTTTCCAACCCCGGAAGCGGCAGTTTCGGCGTCCGTGTTTCCGGTGGCTATGATCTGATCGGTGGACGGGTCGAGGCGATCGCTCAAACATCTGCTTTGGGTAGCGCCAGCTCGCCCACTGTTGATGAATCGATTTCACTGTTCTACTACTATTGGACCAGTACGGTTGCCAGCGATCCCGCAGGTCCGGGCACGTTGGTGCCGAACGGTACTCCGTATACGTATTCCGCTACTAACAAGTACGTCCGCATCCACGCCGGTATCTGGGGCATGGAGTTCGCGCTGGATACAATCACGCGCGACTGGGGGCTCGACGCCGGTGGCGAGTTGGTGTCCATCACCGGGACGTTTCCGGCGGTTCCGGTCGTCTATTCGATTGCATTTGACGGAGTGCCCACACCCGGCACGCTGACCTTTTTGGATGAACACACGCTCAAATGCTATACGCCCGCTCATGCAGCGGGAACCGTTGATGTCGAGCTGCTGGTCGAGGGCTCGGAAATGGCGACCCTGACAGCCGCGTATCGTTATCAGGTGGGTCACACCATCACCTATGACGACAGCGTGTGCGCGACCTGCCATTCCGGAAACGTCGCCCACGAACACGCCGGCACCGACAAAGGCGGCTGTCTGACCTGTCACACCAAAACCTTCAACACCGGCGACCCCACCGAAATCGTGAACTGGTCGGACGGCGCCGGCACCGCCGCGCTGCCCCAAACCGCCGGGAACTCCACCTGCGGCACGACCGATGCGGCCTGTCACAGCGCGTCATCTGCACAGGAATGGCATGGTGTTGACGCAGCACAACTGTCGAACACCCACGGTTACTCGGCCGACAACAACGATCCGGCGTCCTGTACGGATACGACGGGCAGCGGTTGCCATGCCGCGGGCAGCGGCGACTCGCCGTTCTTTTTCGGAGCCTTGGACTTTGCCGCCGCACACCGTGACTATGCAGTCGCCATCACGGGCGCGCGCATATCGGACACCGCCGCCCCGATTCGTATCGGTAACGGCTGCGCGGTATGCCACAGCGCCGATGCCGCAAACACCGCACGCCTGAACACAGTCGGGCTGACCATTCAGGATGCCACCCATCCCGTGACCTGCACGACCTGCCACGACGGATCGGCCACTTACCTGGGAGGTACGGCCGACTGCGCGCAAACCAACCCCGGTCTGCAGACGGCGTTTTCCACGCTGGGCGCACGCACGGCGGGGGAGGGTGATGTCGCAGCCCCGGTCGAATCCCTGCCCGTTACGGGTACCGGCAGCGACACGGTGACGGAAATCATCGACCAGGTCAGTGGGGACACGCGTGCCGGGTTGGGCGACAGCGTCCAGGCAACCGATACCTTGCAAGCGCAGGTGCTGGCACCGCAGGATCGCGCTGTGACACTGGATCCGTGGCTTGCCACCGACGCCGTCACCGAAAACCCGCTGCAACCCTAGCGGCAATCCACAAAATATAGCTTTCATAGGGAAAAAATAGGAATACTGCTTTGTGGGGCGTTCGGATGCGCTATGATAGCAGTATGAGCACAGAACACGCGCAATCTGCGATACGGACCGAAACGTGGCAGATTACCGGGATGACCTGCGTAAACTGCCAAAACAAACTGCAATCCGCACTGGCAGCAGCCGACGGAGTCGTGACGGCGCGTGTCAGCTACGCGAACGGCACGGCAACCGTGAGCTATGACGGCACGGCGACTGACGCGGCGCGGCTGGCACAGGTGATTGTGACGGCAGGTTACGGCATCCGGGACGCACAAGCCGGACGCACGGATGACACGCGAACCGCCACGGCAGACATTCTGGGGCTGCTGTTTGTGGTGCTGGCGGCGTTTTTGCTGATACAGCATTTCGGTCTGACCCGCTATTTCACCGCGGTTCCCACCGCTGCAGCAGGGATGGGGCTGGTCGCACTGTTCCTGATGGGCGTGGTGACGTCGCTCCATTGTATAGCCATGTGCGGCGGCATCGAGCTTGCTGTGGGCTTGTCTTCTTCCGTCTCCGCACCGGACTCGTCGCTCGCGTATATCAATACGCCACGCTCCTCGTCAGGCACGGACACGAAACAATCCAAAGCCCACAGCGGATCAGGGGCGTCTTCTTCCGTCTCCGAGCCGGACTCGTCACTCGCGCACATGAATGGCGGGGGAGTGCGTCCCGCACCGCAGCGCTTTCTGCCTGCGTTGCTGTACAACGCCGGTCGCGTGGTTTCCTACACGTTGGTGGGAGCTGCCGTGGGTGCCCTGGGTGGGGTGATCAGCTTCAACGGCATCGCAAAGGGCATCGTCCAGATCATAGCCGGCGTCTTTATGTTGATTATGGGACTGAACCTGATGGGTATCGCGCCGCGCGTCTTGCGCAGGCTGAACCTGCGCCTGCCCGCATCGTGGACCGGCAGGCTGCGCGGAGCCGGTGGCGGCACCGCCGGCGACGCCACCACGCAGCGCCGTCGTCGCAGCAAGCTGACTCCGCTGATCGTCGGGCTGGCAAACGGGCTGATGCCCTGCGGACCCCTGCAGGCGATGCAGCTGTATGCCCTGTCGACGGCAAGCCCCGTGCGCGGGGCAGCCGCGATGTTCGCGTTCGCGTTGGGAACCACCCCGTTGATGCTGGGACTGGGCGCGCTGGCGGGCATACTGAAAGCCCGCTTCACCCGCGTGGCGATGCAAATCGGCGCGGTTGCCGTGTTGGTTTTGGGGCTGGTGATGCTGACGACGGGAATGACGCTTTCGGGCATACGACTCCCCCGCATGCTGGCAGGACCGACGACGACCGGCAACGTCGTGGCGACGCGCACCGGCGACATCCAACAGGTCACCACCACGCTGGAATCGGGCGACTATCAGCCCATCAGCGTGGTCGTCGGCGTGCCCGTGAAATGGACGATCCAGGCGACCGACCGGACTATCAATGGCTGCAACGGCACGATGCAGATTCCCGAATACGGCATCGAGCACGAATTCCAACCCGGCGACAACATCATTGAATTCACGCCGACGCGCACCGGGACCTTTGGCTACAGCTGTTGGATGGGGATGATACGCTCGACGATTACCGTGACCGACGTGACCGGGGGCAGCGCCGCACAAACCGATGCGATCGACGTGACCGACACCATAGACGTGACCGGCCGCGTGCAGGCAGCCGCACAGACGGCCTCACAGACGACCGCGCTTTCGGAAGGAGACCCGAATGACGATGAATCGACAAACACCGCGACCGAAAACGTCCCGCAAACAGGCGGCGCACGTTGCGGTATGGCGGACTCTGCCGGCACTGCGAGTACTGATAGCGCTGGTGGCTGTCCTTGCTGTGGCGGTGCTGGTAGCTTGTAGCTCGCAGACCGATACGTCACAGACCGGCACATCGTCCGGCAACGGCACCGCGTCAGCGGCGCTCACCGACGCCGACCTGGTGATACCGGTCGCAGACGTCACGGATGACCCGACGTTTTATCCGGTCACGGTCGACGGCGAATCCATGGAAGTCCTGGCGCTGCGCGCCGCCGACGGCAGCGTCCGCACGGCGTTTAACACCTGCCAAGTCTGCTATGACAGCGGGCGGGGCTACTATCAGTGGTCGGGCACGGCGCTGGTGTGTCAGAACTGCGGTAACCAATTCGCCCCCGACCAGGTCGAGGTCGTCAGCGGGGGTTGCAACCCCGTGCCGATTTTCGATGCAGATGTATCTGATGACGGGACGAACATCACCATCCCGTTAAGCTACCTGCAATCCGCACAGGAACTCTTCGCGAACTGGAAGCAATAACCGACAGTAAGTGGTAATCAGTAAGCAGTAAGCAGTAACCGGCAGTCAGCCCCACGCACCGCCACCACGCAGCAAGCACCGAAAGGAGGACCGCGCATGGACGGACGCACGATAACGATACCGGTCGGCGGGATGACCTGTGCCGCCTGTTCGGCGCGGGTTGAACGTGCGCTGGCCGCGGCTGACGGGGTGCTCTCCGCGTCCGTCAACCTGGCGACCGAAAAAGCCACTGTGACCTTTGACCCGGCCGCAACCGACGAGGCGCTGCTGCGCGTCGTCATCGAACACGCCGGCTATCAGGCGCTGGAAACACTCAGCGCAGGCGAGGCGGCCGCAGCCGACCGCGCGCGCAAGGCCGCCGAAATCCGCACCCTGTGGATCAAGTTCGCCGTCGCTGCCGTATTCGCCCTGCCGCTGTTGTATCTGGCGATGGCGCCCATGATTCCGGGGCTGCGTCTGCCCTACCCGTCCGCACTGGACCCGATGACGCACCCGATGACCAACGCGCTGGTTCAGCTGGCGTTGGTCATCCCGATTTGCGCGGTGGGCTACCGGTTCTATACGGTCGGCTACAAGGCGCTGTTCACCGGCCACCCCAACATGGACAGCCTGATCGCGGTCGGCACCACCGCGGCGGTGGGCTACAGCCTATACAGCACCTGGCACATCTGGCGCGACGGCGCACAGATGGCGGCGGCAGCTGCCGTAACCGCTGCGACCGCCGTGGCGTCAACTGCAGCCGGCGCGATGGCCGACATGGGGTCGATGGCAAACTCGGCGGCAAACGCCACGGCCCAGATGGCTTCGGCCGCCATGGCCGAACACCCGCTGTACTTCGAATCCGCCGGCGTGATTATCACGCTGATTCTGCTGGGCAAAGCTCTGGAAGCCCGCAGCAAAGGCCGCACCGGCGAGGCCATCAAAAAACTCATGGGGCTCGCCCCGCAAACCGCCACCCTGATTGATACGCAAGGGGAGGAGCATGAGGTCTCCATCGCAGACGTCCTGCCGGGTGACTTGGTCCTGGTCCGCCCCGGTGAAAAGGTGCCGGTCGACGGCGTGGTCCGCACCGGCAAAAGTGCCGTCGACGAATCGATGTTGACCGGTGAAAGTATGCCCGTCGGCAAACAGGCAGGCGACACGGTCTATGCCGCCAGCCTGAATACCGCCGGGTCACTGCGGGTCGAGGCGCGCGCCGTCGGCGCGGACACGGCACTGGCGGGTATCATCCGCCTGGTGGAAGAAGCCCAGGGCAGCAAGGCACCCATAGCCGCTTTGGCGGACAAAGTCTCGGGCGTTTTTGTGCCGGTGGTCATAGCGATTGCGGTGCTTGCAGGTCTGGCGTGGTACCTGGGTACGCGCGATGTGACCTTTGCTTTGACCATATTCATTTCCGTGCTGGTGATCGCCTGTCCCTGTGCGCTGGGTTTGGCGACACCCACCGCCATCATGGTGGGAACGGGCAAGGGTGCTGAAAACGGGATACTGATCAAAAGTGGCGAGGCATTGGAAACTGCGCACCTGATCGACACCATCGTGTTTGATAAGACGGGCACCATCACGCAGGGAACGCCCACCGTGACCGATGTGGTGCCTGTTGACGACGGCGCCGACGACGATGATTTGCTGCGGCTGGTCGCCGCGGCGGAACGCGATTCGGAACACCCCTTGGGACAGGCCATTGTGGCGGGCGCCACGACGGCAGGGCTGGATGTCCCGGTGGCGACAGCGTTCGAATCGCTGACCGGACGCGGCATCCGTGCTGTGGTTCAGGGTCGCGAGGTGCTGGTCGGAAATGCCGGCTTGCTGACCGAGCGCGGACTGGCGCCTGCGGGTTTGGCGGACGTTGCCGACCGGTTGGCAACGGAAGGCAAGACACCGATGTATGTGGTGGTGGATGCCGCCGTCGCCGGTATCATCGCGGTGGCCGATGTCATTAAGGACAGCAGCCCGGCCGCGATTGCGCGCTTGCACGATATGGGTATCACGGTCGTGATGATAACCGGCGACAACGAACGGACGGCGGCCGCCATTGCCGGCCAAGTCGGGATTGACCGCGTGCTGGCGGACGTACTCCCCCCTGATAAGTCCGAAGAGGTGAAAAAGCTGCAGGCGGAAGGACGCAAGGTTGCTATGGTGGGCGACGGCATCAACGATGCTCCGGCGCTGGCACAGGCCGATGTCGGAATCGCGATCGGTTCGGGGACCGATGTTGCGATGGAAAGTGCCGACGTGGTCTTGATGCGGAGCGACCTGCGCGAGGTGCCGACGGCGATTGCGCTGTCACGGCGCACGATTCGGATTATCAAGCAGAACCTGTTTTGGGCTTTCGGCTACAATGTGCTGGGAATTCCGGTTGCGGCAGGTGTCCTGCGCTTGCTGTTCGGCGGACCGCTGCTCAACCCTATGATTGCGGCTGCGGCCATGAGCCTCAGCAGCGTGTCGGTGCTGTCAAACGCCCTGCGCCTGAAACGCTTCCGCGCATAGAACGACAGGTATTGCCCGGCGCTGAAAGATGTTGCCAATAAAAAGCTTCGCAGCTTTTTTTGGCCCACTTTCAGCTCGGTTGACCTTGACAGCACCCGCCCGTCATTGCGAGGCGACGGAGTCGCCGCGGCAATCCATAACGGGTTTGAACTTGATCTTGAACTTGAACTGCACGAAAGGAGCACCAACAATGGCAACGGAAACAATCAAAATCGGCGTCGGCGACATGAGCTGTGCGCACTGTGAAAGCGCGGTGGCATCCGCAATCCGCCGTCTGCCCGGCATAAAAAAAGCAAAGGCCAGCGCCCGCAAAAACGAAGTCGTCGTCAAATACGACCCGACCGCCGTCGCGCTCGACCAAATCCGGTCCACCATCACCGAAACGGGCTACACGGTCCTATAACCACAATCGATTCTCGGATTGATCCATTGTTACCAATTGAATGCCCGTTTGCTTGAAACAGCGGACGGGGGATGGTATATTTTAGTTGAGGTGCGCCTATCGCTTGGCATTGGCGGGGCTACCTCGTTTTAACGATGAAAGCTCCGCCGATTACCGGCGGAGCTTACTTTTCAGAATCGGCAGAACCAGTCTGATGTATCCAAACAGAAACACTATCTCCTGCGACAAACATGCGATCAAAAACAGCAGTTCCATTATGGGCGCCCTCCTTTCTGCTGTTGTCCCGGAACAAACACATCCCGGACAGCGGAGTGGAGGCAGCAAACCCGCCTAGCAATAGGCGCGGGTTTCTACAATGGGCTATAAAGTACTAGACAGTCAAGAGGGAAATCCGTTATTTATCAAATTGGATGCACGTCTGGGGATACCGGCAGCCGCCGGGACGTACTCCCCCCCTGATTTGTGTGCAACCTGACCGCCGCCAAAGGGTATGATGGTAGCAGGTGCCCGGGTATGCCGCGGTGACGACCGGTGACGACCTGTCCTGCGAGGCATATGCTATGCCCCGTGGGACTGAAAAGGCTGCCCGGGCACGCACACTGACGACGCATGACGCCGGTTGACGCCAGAAGACGACGGGGAAGGGGACGACTGCATGCCGAAACTGCTGTATTTGGGACATGGGTCGCTGCGGCTGACGGCAGACAGCGGCGGGATTGTCTATATCGACCCGTTTGCGGGCGACGACGCGGGGTATGCACCCGCGCCCGACTTGGTGCTGATTACCCACGAACACGGCGACCACACCGACCTGTCGCGTCTGACGCCGGGTGACTACCCGGTGATTCGCGCGGGCGATGCGTTGTCGGACGGGCAGTACGCCACCTTCACCTTTCGCGGGGGGCGGCTGGCGGGGCTGGTCGTGCGTGCGGTGCCCGCCGGCGGCAACAGCTATCACAGCACGGCCGAATGCGTGGGCTGGCTGGTGCAGCTGGACGGCGTGACCGTGTATGTTTCGGGCGACACCTCGTGGCTGGATACGATGGCGAGCCTGCGTGACGTGGCAGGCGGCCGCATTGATTACGCGCTGTTTTGCGCAGACGGTTACTACAACATGGACCCGTGCGAAGCCGCCCGTTGCGCGCGCGACGCAGGTGCCGTACACAACATCCTGTACCACATGGTTCCCGATGCGCGCGAACTGTATGACGCGACAATTGTGGGGGAGTGGGATGCCCCGGGCAAACTGGACCTGCCGGCGGGCACCGAAATCGAGCTCACTGGCGGATGCGACAGCGCCGGCCGCGGGCAGCAGCCGACCGTCGCGGCCGGTGCAGCGGCTGCCGACAGCGACTGAAGTAGCGCCCGTATGCTCCCCCGAATTCTGATACTGGGTGTGGGTTCGGTCATCACGGCCGACGATGCGGTGGGTCCCGCCGTCATCGATTTTCTGCAGCGGCATTGCGAATTCCCCGAAAACGTGGCGCTGGAATCCCTGGAGGTCAAGGGCATGGGGATGCTGCCGTGGCTGGAGGCCATCGACCACTTGATCGTCGTCGACGCGGTAACCGGGACCGAGCATCCGCCGGGCACCGTGCTGCTGTTTTCGCCTGACGAAATCGCGCCGAACCAGGTCGGGACCGCACATGACGTGGGACTGCCCGCGGTGTTACAGGCGGCCGCGCTGACCGGAAACGAGATCGCTTCCACGGTGGTCATAGCCGTGCAGGCCCAGCGGCTGGAACAGTTCGTCATGGAGCTGAGTCCGTCGGTGGCGGCAGCCGTGTCGACGGCGGCACAAGCCGTGTTGGACGAACTGGCGCGGCTGGGTGTGACGCCCGTGCGGATAACGGACGCGCCGATTGACGACGGGGCGGAAGGCACGGGACAGCACAGGATAGGGCACGAGTGATGCCATGGCAACCGCGCGGGCGACGCCGCGTGAGCCGGCACCATCACGGATTCCCCCACGACTGAAAGGAGCACTGCAGCATGAAAAAGTACCTGATGATCAACTCGGAAAGCCTGGGCTCGGGCGACTGGGAACTGGGACGCACACTGATGAAGATGTTCCTGGCAAACATCGTCGAATCAGGCGAAACACCGACCGGCATCGCGTTTCTGAACAGCGGGGTCAAGCTGGCGTGCACCGGCTCGCCCGTACTGGATGAACTGCGCGCACTGGCGGATCGCGGCTGCAACATCTCCAGCTGCATCACCTGCCTGAAGTTTTACGACCTGCTGGACTCGGTTGAAATCGGAATCCAGGGCACGATGCCGCTGTACGTGCAGAATCTGTTTGACGCGGATGATTCATTCGTGATCGGCTGACCGATTCACCACCGGATTATGTGGGGGAGTGCGTCCCTGCGATGCGCTTCGTAGCGCAGGGTCGTCTTGGGGATGGACTCCCCCCGATGTGCGAGAGATATGCGCAATGCTACAATGGGCGCTGTGTCAAACGTGAGTTACGCGCGCAACCTGAGTCCAAACCGCGTCCAACCGGAAAGGTAGTACCGTGTCAGAATACACTGTCGAGAGCATCAAAGCGTCCATGACCGACGTCTATATGGACGGCGAGGCCCCGTGTGAGAAATGCGATACGCCCGTGAATATCAAAGTGGTGTCACTGGGAGCCCTGCCCATTAAACCCAAGACAGAAGCGGAAATCACCAGGGCCGCCGAGTATGTCAAGCAATACGACGGTGGTATCGTGCCGCCGCTGCAGGCGGATGGGTGGTACATCTATGAGGTGAGAGAGGGCCATCTGTGCAAGGCCTGCATTCGCAAAAACGTCCGAGGTCGCATTTTCTATACCTTGGGCATGTGCATCATCTGTCTGATACTGGGAACGCTGATGGTGTCGCTGGCATACGGTCCCATCCGCATCGTGATGGGAATCATCGCGCTGTTGCTGTTGTTTGCGATTGTCATGATTTTCACCAAAATGTTCCTGCCGACCTGGCGCGACCTGAAGGGTCTGGATGCCGATGACCCGGCGTCAATCGCCAGCGCCGGCGACAAGTTCTATACCGAGTTCGCCAACGACCCGTATAAGAACGACAATAGGCGCGATATACCGTGGTGGTACGTACCTCGGGTTAAAGTCTTCCCTCCCAGCTCGCGCTGAACGCCATAGCTCTGCGTCGTTCTGTCGTTCAGTCGTTCATCAAGGCAGGTTCGCACACGCAGGACTTCAAAGAAATCTGGGGTCGGATTCCGTCGGAGCCTTGAAGCCCTCGCGACCGTGCAGTAACGGCGACAGGTACTTGTACAGCGCGAACACGATGACGCCGTCCAGCAGGCTTTTCATCAGGTTGAAAGGCAGTGCGGTCACCCAGACCGCACTGGGCGGCAGCCCGTACGCCGGATACGACCAGAAATAGTTCACGGCACACGCCACCACGGTGCTGACCAGGGATCCCACGACCAGCGCAAGCACAGCCCCGCGCCGGGTCTTGTTCAGGCGATAGATCAGCCCGCAGGTAAAACCCAGCACCGTCATCGCCAGTCCATTCATCACGACACCGATGAATCCCTCGCTGGAACCGTTCAGGATTGCCGCCGCGATCGAAATAATCACCCCGGCGATCGGTCCGAACGCAAAGGTCCCGAACAGCACGAATACATTTGCGGGATGCCAAGTCAGATACGGTGCGGACGGAACCATCGGCACCTTGATGAACCACGAACTGACGACCGCCAGCGCAATCAACAGACCACAGGTCACCACCATACGAATACGGCCGTTCATCAGAAACCCTCCGTTTCTTCCATCCGGACTGTAACCGTCGGCTCCGGAATTGCACCGGATCAGTCGCAGCGCATACTGCGAGTCGCGGGCTTGTGTTCGCTGCACAAAAACGCGAGCACTCACCGCCGGTGGGGATTTCCACCCCGCCCTGAAACGTTAACGGTTCCATCATAACGAGAACGGGGCGCCCGTACAAGCGCCCCGTTTCTCGAATTCGGCAAGGAGAGTTGCCGATATGTCACCTTTCCTGCACCCGCAGGAAAAACTTAGTAATCCAGTTCCTCCGGTTGAATCCTCCCGTTAAAGGACTTATAGATCAAATAGTGGTAGAACAACACCAGCGGAACACCGATGCAGGCGATAATCGTCATCCAGGTCAGCGCCAGATTGCTGCCACCGGCACTTGCAATGGTGATGGCAGGACCGGTTGAACCGGCAGCCGCCGGAATCAGGTTCGGATAGATGGTCGTCGCAAACAGACCGACCAAACCGACCGACACCAACGAACTGCAGATGAATGACGCCAGGTCGCGTTTGTTGTTGACGAATCCGTGCCCGATAATCAGGGCACCGAACACAACAACGGCGAACACGATGCGCAGGATACCGACCAAGCCACCCGCCAACACGGGCTCAATCAGCACGTGCGCATAGGCGGTGACGGCCAGCACCAGCGCGAACACGACCCACTTGATGGCGGCACGTACCGCGGCGACGCGCGCATACAGCGCGCTGTCCTTGGGTGCCTTGAGCGCGGCAAAGCAGGAGCCCTGCAGGATGAACTGCGCCAGACCCAGAATGCCGACCAACAGCGAGAACGGATTCAGCAGGCCGAAAAAGGTCCCCGCATAGTCGCCGTTTGCATCCAGCGGCAGGCCCCGCACGACGTTTCCGACGGCAACGCCGAACAGCAATGCCGGCAACAGGCTACCGACAAAGAAACACACGTCCCAGAACTTCGCCCATTTCGGGTCCAGGGCGCGAAACTCGATGGCGGCGGCGCGTGCGATCAGTCCGAACAGGACCAACATAATCGCCAGATAGAATCCCGAGAAACTCGTGGCATAGGCCGGCGCAAACGCGGCAAACAGCGCGCCCCCGCCCGTCAACAGCCAGACCTCGTTTCCGTCCCACACAGGACCGATGGCGGTACGCAGCGTGGCTTTTTCGACCTCGGTCTTACCGATGAAAGGGTACAACACGCCGATACCCAAATCGAATCCGTCCAGCACAAAGTAGCCGGTGACCAACACGCCCAACAGGATGAACCACAGAATCTGCAATGGGGTGGCTGACATCTCACATCACCTCCGCTGTGGCGACGTCCGGTGCCGGTACGTCTGCTACGTCTGCTACGTTTGCACTAGGCAACTCGGTCGGGGACGTACTCCCCGCATTATCGGTCGCACCGTCGACGATCGGTCCCTTTTTGATGAAGCCCAGCACCACGCGCAACCAGCCGATGAACAGCACGATGTAGACCACCAGAAACAGTGCGATGGTAATCAACAGTTGCGGCGCGGGGACGGCTTTCGAAATCGCGTCGGCCGTGCGCAGCGATACATCCGGGTTGTCCGCCATCGGATAGACGATCCAGGGTTGGCGGCCCAGCTCGGCGACCATCCAGCCGAACTGAATGGCGAGGAACGGTGCAATCCAGGCAAACAACAGCACGCGTTGCAGGCCCTTTGATTGCGTCAGGCGGTTTTTGCGTGCGGCGACGAATGCCCAAACGGCGACCACGGCGATGACCACGAACAACGCGACCATCAGGTGGTAGGTTTGGAAAACCGTGTTGACCAGCCCGGTCGGGCGGTCGGCGGCGTCAAACGAGTTCAAACCGGGGTAGGTTTTGTTAAAGTCACCGCTGGCCAAAAAGCTGGTCATACCGGGGATGGCAAACGGCGCAAAGGTCTTGCCGGAGTCTTCGTCGACCCAGCCAAAGAACGCCAGATGCGTCGGTCCGTCCTCCCACTGACCCTCGACTGCCGCCGTTTTCGACGGCTGGGTGTTGGCCATTTCAGCGGCCTGCCAGTGTGCAGCCGGGATCATTAAAATTGTCGTGACCAGGGCGACGACGGCAGCCGTCTTGATGGTGTTGACGGCGAAACGTTCGTTGCGACCCTTAATCAGGTACCAGGCGGCAATCGCCATGGCGATGAACGCACCCAAAATCAGCAAAGCGACGACCGTGTGCACGTAACGCGGACCGGTCGAATGGTTGATGGCGGCGGCGAAAAAGTCCGTGATGACGGCGCGACCGTCCTTTACCACCGCGCCTGCGGGCGTCTGCATCCAGCTGTTGGCGATGATGATCCAAAGCGCGGACAGAGCGGATCCGCCCCAGACCAGCCACGAGCTGACCATATAGAACTTTGGGCTGACCTTTTTGCGGCCGAACAGCAACACACCCAGGAAACTCGATTCCAGGAAGAACGCGAACAGGGCTTCGGCCGCCAGCGGTGCGCCGAAGATGTCTCCGACGAAACGCGAGTAATCCGCCCAGTTCGTACCAAAGGCGAACTCCATGGTGATACCGGTCGCCACGCCGACCACAAAGGTCGCCGTGAAGATCTTGACCCACAGGTTTGCGGCGGCCAGGTCGTGCGCGTCGCGCGTTTTGTAATAGCGCGTTTCAGCCAGTGCGACGATCAGACCCAGTCCGATAGACAGCGGGACGAACAGAAAGTGGAAGATGACCGTCATCGCGAACTGAAAACGCGAGAGCGCGACCACATCGGTGAAAAATCCCATGCGCTGCCTCCTTTCTTTGACAGGGGTGCGCGGCACAATCGGTGCCCGCGACCCGACAACAGATGAACAATACACGCGGCAATTGTCATAGTGGTTTCGACGTTCCCCCATTTCACGACGTTATCGCCTCTCCCGGAAATGGTGTAAAAACTATAACAATAAGTCGCTGTAACAAATATATCATTGCGACAAATATTGTCAATATAAAAGCCGGCGGGTAACCACAAGTATTAGTTGCTGTCGTGAACTGCAGTGTGCGGGGTGGGGTGGGGTTCGGGACGTACTCCCCCAATTTTTCGGAAAAAAGAATTGTGCGGGCATATGTTGGTATTAATAGGGTAAAATCGTAGTTTCAGGTTTGTAATGTGCAATATACATCGCGCTGTATGAGCGTTGTTGCGCGTGTGGTGGCGTCGGCGGCGATGCATAGGTATCGGAGGACTACAGTTTGATTGAGCTTATCAAAGTCAATAAGCATTTCGGCTCGAACCACGTGCTGAAAGACATCGACCTGCAGGTCCCGACGGGACAAAAGCTGGTTATCATAGGGCCGTCCGGTTCGGGCAAATCAACGCTGATTCGCTGTATGAACATGCTGGAAAAACCGTCCAGTGGGCGCGTGATCATCGACGGTGTCGAGCTGACTGCGCACAAGGCACCGGTGGCGCAGGTGCGCCAATCGGTCGCGATGGTGTTTCAGCAGTTCAACCTGTACCCGCACAAAACCGTACTGGAGAATCTGACCTTGGCGCCGGTGGTGGTCCAAGGCGTCGCGAAAGAGGCGGCGGAGGAATCGGGCCGCGCGTTTTTGGAGCGGGTCGGCTTAAGTGACAAGGCCGACGCCTATCCCGCGCAGCTGTCCGGCGGGCAGCAACAGCGCGTCGCCATTGCGCGTGCGCTGAACATGCACCCGAAGGTCCTGCTGTTCGACGAGCCCACCAGCGCTTTGGATCCCGAGATGATTCAAGAGGTGCTGGACGTAATTATAGGCTTGGCGGCAGAGGGCATCACCATGGTGGTGGTGACCCACGAGATGGGCTTTGCCCGCGAGGCCGCAGACCGCGTGATCTTCATCGACGAGGGGCTGATTTTGGAGGATGGCACCCCGCAGCACTTCTTTGAGGATGCACAGCACGAGCGTACGAAGCTGTTCCTGAGCAAGATCTTGCGTTAAGTAGTGTAAGGTGTATCACGTGTGCGTGTCGGGCAGGGATGCCCGGGAAAGAAAGGACGAGTGCTATGAAGAAATTGTTGGTATTGGGCCTGGCCTTGGTGCTGGTTATCAGTGCGTTTGCGCTGGTCGGCTGTGGCAGCAAGGCAGAAGAGCCGCCGGCGACTGATGCTGCGAGCTCGAACGAGGCGCTGGACCCGGCCGTTCAGGCCATCAAAGACGCCGGCGTGTTGAAGGTCGGTGTCAAGCAGGACGTTCCCGGATTCGGTTTGCTGAACCCCGAGACCGGCGAGTTCGAAGGCCTGGAAATCGATATGGCGCACCAGTTGGCTGAAAAGATCATCGGGGACGCCAGCAAGGTCGAGTTCACGCCCGTGACCGCGGAAACCCGCGGCACGTTGCTGGACAACGGTCAGATCGACATGGTCATCGCGACCTTCACCATCAAGCCCGAGCGCCTGGAGCAGTGGAACTTCAGCGATCCCTATTATCAGGACAGCGTGGGCCTGTTGGTCGAGACCAAGAACGGCTACACCGGCTTGGCCGACCTGGATGGCAAGACCATCGGCGTCGCCCAGGGCGCAACGTCCAAGGACGCGGTTCAGACCGAGGCCGACAACCTGGGTATCAAGGTTAAGTTCACCGAGTTCCAGACCTATCCCGAGATCTCGACTGCGCTCAAGGCCGGCAAAGTGGATGCCTTCAGCGTCGACCGCTCGATTCTGGCGGGTTACGTCGATGCCGAGCGCGAGATTCTGCCCGATAGCTTCAGCCCGCAGGACTACGGCATCGCCACCAAGAAATCGAACACGGGCCTGGCCGATTATGTCAACCAGTTCGTGAACGAGATCAAAGGCAACGGAGAGCTGGACACGTTGCTGGCGAACTATAACCTGAAGTAATCGCGGGTTTCAGTTAGGTACTCTTCCGGGGGAAGACCGGATGCGTAGGGGGGAGTGTGATGTTGCGACATTACACTCCCCCGAAACACCGGCGTGGTGCAGCGCGAACCGTGTCGCCCCCGCGATACTGACGGATTCACATGGGATCATCATTCACACAATGGGTTGAAAACCTGGGCCTGATGTTTTCCGAGGCCAAATGGTCGTCGCTGTTTCAGCATTTCGACCTGGTCTGGAAGGGATTGGGTTATACGATAGTCGCCGCGCTGGCCGGATTGGTGTTGGCGTTGGTTTTGGGTATCGTATTCGGCGTGCTGTCCGCCTCGCGCAATCGCGTGGCACAGGCGGTTGCGCGCATCTATGTCGAGTTTTTCCAGAACACGCCCTTGATGTTACAGGTCGTGTTTTTGGGATTCGGCCTGCCGATCATCTGGCCACAGTTCAACGTGGTACCGGTGTTGATGGTGGGTATCATCGGGGTCGGGATTTATCACGGCGCCTATATTTCCGAGGCCGTGCGCGCCGGCATCCAGTCGATCAGCAAGGGCCAGCTGGAGGCGTCGCTGTCGCAGGGCATGAGCTATGTACAGGCGATGCGCTATGTGGTGATTCCGCAGGCGTTGACGGTGGTGTTGCCGCCGCTGACCAACCAGGCGGTAAACCTGATTAAGAACACGTCGGTGTTGCTGTATATCGGCGCTGCCGAGTTGATGTATGTGTCCAAATCGATTCAGGCGACCTATTACAACCCGGGGCCCGTGTACCTGGTTGCGATGGGGCTCTATTTCTGCCTGTGTTTCCCGCTGGCGTTTCTGGCGCGCAAGCTGGAAGAGCGGGCAGAGGCATCCGCCGGGAGCGGACAGGCATGACAAACGCCGCGAACGCCACCATCGGCTTTATGCTGTCACGGGGCTGGTTTTGGACCTCGTTGTTAGAGGGTCTGAAGCTGACGCTGTATATCAGCGGGGTCAGTATCCTGATTGCGTTCGTGTTCGGGATCGTGGTCGGTGTCATGCGCTATTCGCGTGTGCCGGTGATCAGCTGGATTGCGACCGCTTACATCGAATTCATACGCAATATCCCGTTGGTGTTGTTGATGCTGTTCTGTTTTCTGGTGTTTCAGCTGAAAGATGTAACGGCCGCCATTTTTGCGCTCTCGATTTTCACCACGGCCGTGATTGCCGAGGTCGTACGTGGGGGGCTGAATTCGATTCCCAAAGGCCAGTGGGAGGCCGCACGCAGCCAGGGGATGTCCTATCTGCAGATATTGCGGCATATTGTGTTACCGCAGGCGGTGACCAAAATGATACCGCCGATCGTCAGTCAGTTCGTGACCGCGATCAAGGACAGTTCGTTCGCGCTGTTGTTGGGTGTCGTCGAGCTGACGGCGCGATCGAACATTCTGAAAGGTCTGTTTCCCGCAGTCGGGCAGATTTTGACCATCTATGCGGTTATTGCCGCGATGTATTTTGTGATTAACTTCGCCATATCCGTGGTCGCGCGAGCGTTGCAAAAACGACTGTCGGCAGGGCGCGGCTCCATCGGCCAATAAATATAAATAATTTTATAAAAAAATAGTTGACACGACACGTGGACGCGTGTTACCTTTTGGATGTTCGTGCTATTCCACATCTGCGGCCGCAGACGAACTGCTCGGTTTTCGACAACGTACAGGAGGTAATATCCGTGAAACGTGTTACGAAAAGGCTCGGCGCATTATTGGTGGTATCCGTACTGCTGGCATCCGTACTGTTTGGATGTGCGGCACAAACGAAGGGCACCACCGACTCCGCAACAGGCACATCCGCACACAACGATCAAGTCACCATCGGTTTCCCGAACATTCCCGAACATTTTGATCCGCTGCAGGGCTACGGTACATCCGGCCATGACGGCGGCCAGCTGATTTTCTCAACCTTGGTTGCGACGGATGCGGACATGCACATCGTCCCCGATTTGGCGACCGATTACACCATCAGCGATGACGCGCTGACCTATACCTTCACCTTGCGCGACGATGCGCGATTCACCGACGGCACCCCGGTGACGGCTGACGACGTGGTGTTTACGTTCCAAAGCTTTCAAGATGCCGCGACATCGGTGGATCTGTCGATGATGGCAGGCATCACCGCCGCGGACAATCGCGTCGTCATTACGCTGACAGAACCCCGCAGCACCTTCCTTTTGACCGTGGCTGCCGCAGGCATCGTCCCCGAACATGCTTATAACGCGGACTTCGGCTTGAACCCTGTGGGTTCCGGTCCCTATAAGCTGGCACAGCTGGATCCCGACCAACAGTGGATTCTGGAGGCCAACGAGGACTATTACGGCACCGTGCCCACCATCAAACGTGCGGTCTTCGTCAAAATGACCGACGAGGACACGCAGCTTGCGGCGGTCAAAGCAGGCGAGGTCGACATCACCTTGACATCGGCCACGCTGGCGAACGTGAATACCGTCGACGGCTATCATCTGCAGCAGGAAAAAACCGTCGACAACATGGGTGTCGTCATGCCGACCGTCCCCGCACAGGCACAGAAAAACCAATACGGCGCCCCGGTCGGAAACGACATCACCTGCGACGTGAATTTCCGCAAGGCGCTGGCATACGGCATCGACCGTGACGCGATTTGCACGGCAGCCCTGAACGGTTTTGCCACGCCCGCCTATTCCGAAAACGACGGTATGCCTTGGTCGAACGCCGACAGTGCAATCGACTATGACCTGAACTATGCCCGCGAGCTGCTGGACAAAGCCGGCTGGACGGACAGTGACGGCGACGGCATCCGTGACAAAGACGGAATCCGGGCCGCACTCCCCCTGTTGTATTTCGCCGGTGATTCCGTACGCCAGGCCGTCTGTATGGCGCTGGCACAGCAGGCGCGCGATAACCTAGGGATTGAAATCACGCCCGCCGGTATCGCCGCCGACGACTTCACTGCGCGCATGTATGCCGAGCCCATCATCCTGGCGTGGGGCAGCGCGAACCCCATCACCAGTTACTATCTGTATCACAGTTCGCACGCCGGGCTGGATGACTGGTACAACCCGGAAAACTACACCAGCGACACCGTGGACGGCTATCTGGAACGTGCCGTGGCCGCCCGCACGCTGGACGACGCGTCCGAACTGTTCCGGCAGGCGCAATGGGACGGGCAGACCGGTACATCGATGCGCGGGGACTGCCCCTACGTGTTCCTGATCAACAAAACGCACCTGTACTGGGTGCGCGACGGGCTGGACATCGGACGCCAGCAGATTCACGCACACGGCGATGCCTGGCCGCTGGTGAACAACTTGGCTGAATGGTCATGGGCAGCAAACTGAAAGTCATCAAACAGTCAGGGGCGTACCTCGTTCGCGGGGTCACGCTCCTGATTGCCATCAGTATCCTGAGCTTTGTGCTGATGTCGCTATCGCCGATTGACCCCATGCGCGCCTATGTCCAGGCAAACCCGGGCGCGTCTGCGGAAAACATCGCGAAAATGGAGGAATTCTGGGGCCTGAACGACCCGATGCCGACCCGATTCGTGAAATGGGGGAGTGCGCTCCTACGCGGAGACTTTGGAACGTCTAAGCTCTACCGGCGTCCCGTACTGGAAATAATCGGCACCCGATTTGCGGCAACGCTCGCGCTGATGCTGACGGCGTGGACGATGTCGGGGGTGTTGGGCTTCTCGATTGGCTGTGCGATGGGCTTGACTCAGGGAAGTTTCATCGACCGGGTGCTGAAACGGCTGTGCCTGATTATGTGCTCGATTCCGACCTTTTGGATCGGGCTGGTGTTTCTGATGCTGTTTTCCGTGTGGCTGGGTTGGTTTCCGTTCGGGATGGCGGTTCCTGCCGGCGTGGCAGCCGGTGATGTGACCATCTGGCAGCGGCTGCATCATTTGGTGCTGCCGGCGGCAACCCTCAGCTTTCTGTCCTTTGCCAACGTGGCGCTGCACACCCGCGAGAAACTGACCGAGGTCATGAGCAGCGAATACGTGTTGTTTGCCCGTGCCCGGGGCAAGTCGCGGTTTCAGATACTGCGTCAGCACGGGTTTCGAAACATCCTGATGCCGGCGGTGACCATGCAGTTTTCCTCGTTCAGCGAACTGTTCGGTGGGTCCGTGTTGGCAGAGAACATATTCGGCTATCCCGGCCTGGGGGCCGCAGCCAGCGCGGCGGGACTGCAGAGCGATATTCCGCTGTTACTGGGCATCACGTTGTTTTCTGCATTGTTCGTGTTTGCGGGAAATGCGATAGCCAACGGTCTGTACGTGGTGATCGATCCCCGCGTGCGAGAGGGGGTGGCGTAAGCCATGCATATCGAAGGAGGCTCGCACGCACACGCGCATGCGGTCGAACATGCCGCCGGGGCCGGTGCCGGTGTCGGGGCCGGCGAGCTGGCGTTGGGTCCCGGCGTGGGTCCGGATGCCGTTATCGGTGCCGGCAGGCGCTTTGCGCTGCTGGGGAATATCAATCGGCGCAAACTGGCAGCGATTCTGACGGTGATTATTCTGGCCATCATTCTGACGGTGTCGGTGGCAGGCGTCCTGTTGGGCGACAAGGGTTTGACGGCGGATTTTTCGCAGAAGGCGCTGGCACCCAGCCGGGAACACCCCTTTGGGACCGACCTGTTGGGACGTGACGTGGCGACGCGCACCATCAAGGGACTGGCGCTCAGCCTGTTTGTCGGTGTGTCGGCATCGGCGGTATCGGCGGTGCTGGCAGTGATTGTCGGGGTCTGTGCCGCCCTGGGGCGCGGCTGGCTGGATCATGCGGTGAACTGGCTGATAGATCTGACCATGGGTATCCCGCATACGATACTGCTGATACTGATATCGATTGCCGCCGGCCGCGGTTGGCGGGGACTGTTAATTGGGGTCATCGTCACCCACTGGACGGGACTGGCGCGTATCATCCGTGCCGAGGTTTTGCAGCTGCGCTCGCAGCATTACATTGCGGTGGCCGGTAAGCTGGGCAGGTCGCGCTGGTGGGTCATGACGCGTCATATCCTGCCGCATCTGGTGCCGCAGTTTCTGGTGGGATTGATCTTGCTGTTCCCGCACGCCATCATGCACGAATCGGGCCTGACCTTTCTGGGGTTCGGGATGCCGCCCGAACAGCCCGCAATCGGGATCATATTGTCGGAAGCCATGCGCTCGCTATCCAGTGGGATGTGGTGGCTTGCGTTTTTTCCGGGTTTGGCGCTGGTGATTCTGGTGTTGTTGATAGACAAGCTGGGGGAGTGTGTGAAGCTCCTCTTCAATCCGCACAGTGCACAGGAGTGATACAACATGTCTGATGTGAACATAGGGCCTGCAGTTGGGGCGGAAGTGTCGTCCGAGGGTCCCGGCACCCCGATCGAGGTTTTGCGGGTCGAGGGTCTGGAAGTGGCGTTCAGCCGCTACGGAAAGGGCTGGTCGCGGGACCGACTGAAGGTCATCAGCAACCTGAACCTGACCGTGCGATCCGGTGAAATCGTCGCCGTCGCCGGTTCCAGCGGCTCGGGGAAAAGCTTGCTGGCGCATGCGGTGCTGGGAATCCTGCCCCGCAATGCGCACACTTCCGGCCGCATCAACTTTATGGGCAAGGCGTTGACACCCGCGCGGCTGAAAAAACTGCGCGGCACGCGTATCGCGTTCGTTCCGCAATCGGTCGAGTACCTGGATCCGCTGATGCGGGTGGGTCGG
Source organism: Actinomycetes bacterium (assembly GCA_031272275.1). Classification (GTDB taxonomy): domain Bacteria; phylum Actinomycetota; class Coriobacteriia; order WRKU01; family WQUG01; genus JAISUC01. The sequence goes on from JAISUC010000009.1 coordinate 31,616, forward strand.
CAGATCTCGCCCGACCGCCAGGCCGTATTGGCCGCGTTCGAGCGCTACCGGCTGGATCCGTCCGTGGCCGAGCTGTACCCGCATCAACTGTCGGGCGGTATGGCGCGCCGCGTGCTGGTGGCCAGTGCCGTCGTGGGTGACCCGCAGCTGATAGTCGCCGACGAGCCCACCCCCGGCATGAGCAAGGAACTGGCTGATAAAGCCATGAAGCATTTCCGCGATCTGGCGGATGCCGGGGTCGCGGTCCTGCTGATTACGCACGATATCGACCTGGCGTTGGGGTATGCCGACCGGGTGGCGGTCTTTTATGCCGGCACCACGGTTGAAACCGCGCCCGCAGACGACTTTGATGCGCGCGAGCGATTGCGCCATCCCTGGTCACAGGCGTTGTGGCAGGCCATCCCCGCCAACGGGTTTCAGCCGACCCCGGGACACCAGCCCTATGCCGGTCGCCTGCCCCAAGGGTGCCTGTACGCCCCGCGATGTCCGCGTAAAGGGCATGACTGCGGGCATCATGCTCCCCCGACCGTAACTATCCGTGGAGGAGAGGTGAGTTGCTGTTATGCATCTTAGTGCGCAGAACGTGAGCTTTGGATACCGGCGGGAACGCCGGGTGTTGAACGGGCTGGATTTCTGCATTCGGGCAGGCGAGCGAGTCGCCCTGACCGGGCCGTCCGGTTGCGGGAAAAGCACGCTGTCGCAGCTGTTGGCGGGCTATTTGCGTCCCCAGTCCGGACAGGTGACGTTGGGCGGGGATGCGCTGCCGCATGCAGGCTACAGCCCCGTGCAGCTGATCTACCAGCACCCTGAACGCGCGATAAATCCGCGCTGGCGCTTGCGGCGGACGCTGCACGAATCGTGGCATCCCGATGCGCAGTTTCTGGATACGATGGGGATTGCGCCCGAATGGTTGGAGCGCTATCCGGTCGAGTTGTCCGGAGGCGAGATCCAGCGGTTCTGTATTGCGCGGGCGCTGGCGCCACAGACGCGGTTTTTGATAGCCGACGAGATGACGACGATGCTCGACATGGTGACGCAGGCGCAAATCTGGGAGTGCGTGTTGGAACAGGTCACCGCGCGCGGACTGGGGCTGCTGGTCGTGACGCATTCCGAGGGGCTGGCGCGTCGCACCTGTGACCGAGTGGTGGATTTCCGCGAGCTGACCGCAGGCTGATCCCGCGCGGCAACCCACCGGGCGGGTGCACCCTACTCACGTCATTGCGGGGGCGGCGTTCTTTGCCGCCCGTGGCAATACATGCGGGCAGGCTTATGCCCGCCCGGACCAATGACTCGACGGCGCCGTTTTGTAGCGCGGGATGCGCACAAAACGTAAACCCGCGCCGCCTCGAGTTTATTAGCTCGCGAAACGACCAAACCCGTCGTCCCGCTCACGGGCGGCACGGAGTGCCGCGCTACAGGGGTTTCCTCAATCGAAACTTCATTGCCTGACTTTCGACCGGGCTGTAGGTATTGGTATATCGAATGCAATTGCAGGACGCCTCGTAGCGCGCCACTCCTGTGGCGCTGTGGCGGCGGGAGCCGCCACACAATGATTCCCGGCGTGTATAGTGCGACGGGGGCATGAAGAAGACGCGCAATCTCCAGTTGCAGGTTCGGTGACGTCGACAGGTTCTGTGTCGGCGGGCAATTGTATACTGTTAGGGACGTAACGCCAGCAGACACCTGAGAGGAACACATTATGTCCGGTCACAGTAAATGGGCGACCACGAAACATCGCAAAGCCGCACAGGACAAGAAACGCAGCGCGCTGTTCGGGAAGCTCACCAAAGTCATCTTCGTCGCCGCCAAAGAGGGCGACCCGAATCCCGATAACAACGCGGCCTTGGCAGCCGCCATCGCCAAGGCGAAAAGCTACTCGCTCCCCAAGGACAAAATTGAGGCCGCCATCGCAAAGGCCTCGGGTGCCGGATCGGACGGCGCCGTCTGGGACGAAGTCGTCTATGAGGGCTACGGTCCCGCCGGCGTGGCGGTCTATGTCGAGACCCTGACCGACAACCGCAACCGCACCGCCGCCGATGTGCGCAGCGCGTTTTCCAAACACGGCGGAAATTTGGGCACCACCGGCTCGGTTGCATTCCAATTCGAGCGCAAGGGTGAAATTGTGGTCGAACGCGCCGCCGATTTCGACGAGGACGAGTTCATGCTGGCGGTGGCGGACGCAGGCGGCGACGATTACGAGGTGGGCGACGAGGAGGTCGTCGTCTATACGGCTCCCACCGACGTGATGGCCGTCAAAAAAGGCCTGGAGGACGCAGGGGTCAACGTACGCGGCGCCGACCTGGTGATGGAGCCGGTCAACGCCCAGCCCATTGACACCGCAGACGCCAAAAAGGTCATGCGCCTGATTGATCGCCTGGAGGAATTCGAGGACGTCCAAAACGTCTATCACACTATGGATCTGTCCGACGACCAGCTGGCGGAACTGGACGAATAGCCCATGCGCGTGCTGGGAATAGATCCCGGATTGGTGCACACCGGCTGGGGTGTGATTGACAGCTCCGGGGCGAGTACGTCCCGCGCCGTCGCTTATGGGGTTATCGATACCCGCAGTTCGGACCCCTTGAGCACGCGTTTGGATGCGATTTATTCCGGTATCGTGTCGGTGATTGAACGCTATCGACCGGACGCCGCCGCGCTGGAAAGCGTCTATTTCGGACTGAATGCGAAAACCGCACTCAGCTTGGGTCAGGCGCGTGCCGCGGCCATTCTGGCGACTGCGCGGCGCGGGCTCACGCTGGGCGAATACCCGCCTGCGACCATCAAGAACGTCGTCGTGGGACAGGGGCGCGCAGAAAAGGAACAGGTCGCCTATATGGTGCGCATGCTGTTGGGCTTGGACCACGAACCGCATCCCGACCATGCCAGCGACGCGCTGGCGGCCGCCATCACACACCTGACGATGACGCGGGTGGTGGCATGATAGCCTTTCTGGCGGGACGACTGGCGGCGAAATCGGGCGACGGGCTGGTGCTCGAGGTCAACGGCATCGGCTATCAGCTGCACGCCGGCACGCGCACCCTGTCGACCCTGCCGGCAGCCGGCGAAGAGCTGCTGCTGTATACCTTTATGCAGGTCCGCGAAAACGAGGTCGCGCTGTACGGTTTCGCCGACGAGGCGGAAAAACGCGCCTTTTTGACATTAATAGAAGTATCGGGAGTGGGTCCCAAGGTCGCCTTGGCCATATTGTCCACTTTAACCCCCGAGCTGCTGACCAATGCGGTGGCAACCGAGGATATCGCCCTGTTGTCATCCGTTCCCGGGGTGGGTAAAAAGACCGCACAACGACTGGCGTTGGAACTCGCGGGCAAACTGACGCCGTTGTTGAGCCCGGACGGTGCCGCCCCGAAACCGACCGGCGGTACCGCCGCTGCGCCGACTGCGGCAAATCCGGTGGCAGAGGCGCAGGCGGCACTGTTCAGCATGGGCTTTTCCGCCGCTGAAATCGCCGAAGCTTTGTCGGGGGCAGACAGTGCCGCCGACACGCAGGCATTGCTGCGGCATGCCTTGGCGCGATTGGGTGGTGTCTGATGACACCGACCTGGGAGGCAGACGAGCGCATTGTGGACGCCGCCGCGACCGAAACCGGTCCCGAGGCGGAACTGGAGGTAACGCTCCGCCCGCAACTGTTGCGCGATTATAAAGGGCAGACGCGCGTCAAGGAAAATCTGGAGGTTCTGATTCAGGCGGCGCTGCAACGCGAGGAGCCGCTGGATCACATGCTGTTGTCCGGTCCCCCGGGATTAGGTAAAACAACGCTGGCAACGGTCGTTGCAAACGAACTGGGTGTGACCATCCGGCAAACTGCCGGTCCCGCCATCGAGCGTTCCGGAGACCTGGCTGCGGTGCTTTCGAACCTCGAGGCGGGCGATGTGTTGTTCATCGACGAGATACACCGTCTGTCGCGCGCGGTCGAAGAGGTGCTGTATTCGGCGATGGAGGATTTCACGTTGGATATCATCATCGGCAAGGGCCCGGCTGCGCGTTCCATCACACTGGATCTGAAGCCCTTCACGCTGATTGGTGCCACCACGCGTACGGCGCTGTTGTCCGGTCCGCTGCGTGATCGCTTCGGGATACATTTCAGGCTGGATTACTATTGCCCCGAGGAACTACAGGAAATCGTTCAGCGCAGTGCCGCCATCCTGGAAGTCGTGATCGATGATCAGGCAGCCGCCGAAATCGCCCGGCGCAGCCGTGGTACCCCGCGTCTGGCAAACCGTCTGTTGAAACGGGTGCGCGATTATGCACAGGTTCGCCACGGCGGGGTTATCAACGAGGATGTGGCGGCAGAGGCGCTGAGTTTCTTTGAGGTCGACAGCTTGGGTCTGGATTGGATGGATGTGAAGATTCTCTCGACCCTGACGCAGACCTTTGCGGGGAGACCGGTGGGTTTGACGACGCTCGCAAATGCGACCGGCGAGGAAGCAGACACGCTGGAGGATGTGTACGAGCCCTATTTGTTGCAGCTGGGCTTACTTGCACGCACGCCCAAGGGACGGGTTGCGACAGCACGCGCCTATCAGCACTTGAACATCCCCGTACCGGCGCAGCTTGCATCTGATGCGCAGTTGCCCCTAGACATTCCGTAATTGCGCGCGAGACCCCCTTAACTATTCCTGCTGCGTCAAGGGTCAGCATAACGGGGCTGTGACCTGCGGAAACGTATATTTGACTTTTCGTCGCGGATTTTGTGGTATACTGACGCGGCTATCGCATAAGCGTTAGCATGGGTTTGCGGGGCGTAAGTTCGCCTCGCGTGTGTGAAGTTCCCGCGGGGAACAGAAAGCAGGAGAGGCATGGCTACTGGGAAAGTGAAATGGTTCAATCCGGACAAGGGCTACGGCTTTATCGAGCAGGAGGGTGGCGAGGATCTCTTCGTGCACTTTTCCGAAATCCAAATGGATGGGTTTAAGACGCTCGAGGAAGGCCAGGAGGTCAACTTTGATGTGACCACCGGTCGCAACGGCAAGGACCAGGCCAGCAACGTTACGAAGGCTGACTAGTCGACGTAGTGTTGCCGGAAACACCACCAGGAAGGAGGGCCGCGAAAAGCGGCCCTCCTTTTTTAATCGCGCCTGCTGTCCGTCTGTGCGGCGCATGACTCGACTTGCGTATTTCAATACGCGGCGCTCGCCATCCATCCACACAGACGAAAACCAGGCGCGATTAAAATCTATGGTGCTGTCCGTCTGTGCGGCGCAAGTCTAACGTGATTGCTACAATGAACGCTATGGATTTATTGGGGCACATAACAACGCGGCAATCGATTCGCAAATACGACGACAAAGACGTCGACGATTTGTTGCGTAAACACATTCTGGAATTTGCGGCACAGACCGAACGGCTGCGCCCCGAACTGGGCATCACGGTCGAAATCGCCGATGCGGGGCGCATGCGGACGATGGGTGGGGGACGTGCCCCTTATGCGCTCAGTCTGTTTTCGGATGAGGGCTCCTGCCGTCTGGTGAACGCCGGTTTCATCGGACAACAGCTGGACCTGTATCTGGCGTCACGCGGGCTGGGTGCGTGTTGGTTGGCGGGAGCAAAGCCCACCGGGGCCGAGCGCGACGGGCACGATTTTGTGATTGCCCTGGGCTTCGGCTGGCCGCGCGGTAAACTGCAGCGGGCTCCCGAAGCAATCCGCAGAAAGCCGCTTGCTGCGATATCTGCCGGCAGCGACCCCCGAATCGAGTACGCGCGTCTGGCGCCGTCTGCCCGCAACATGCAGAACTGGTTTTTCGAGGCCGCACCGTCGGGAGACGCCATACACGTGTTTCGCCGACAGATGGGTGCGGTCATGGAACGGCTGTGGGCGCGCCTGAACTATATCGATTGCGGCATCGCGATGTGTCATTTGTGGTTGGCCAGCCGCGCGCTGGATTTGCCTTTCCGCTTTCGCGTGCTGTTTGGACCGGCGGCACCGGCGCGCGAAGGCTACGAGTATATTTGCACGGTATAGCACGGTTTAGCACTCGCGCGCAGTAGCACGCGCAGTGCGGTACCACCCGCCCCGACACGCCCCGACTGAAAGGATCCGACCCTGACTGAACGACTGCATACCTCCCCACGCGCGGACGGATTTCGCATGCCCGGCGAGTTCGAGCCCCACGACGGCTGCTATCTGATATGGCCCGAACGCTCGGACAATTGGCGCAACGGCGCCAAACCCGCCCAGCGCGTTTTTGCACAGGTCGCCGCCGCCATCGCACGCTTCGAGCCGGTCACGATGCTGGTCAGTGCCGCACAATACGCCCATGCCCGGGACGTACTCCCCCCGATTGTCCGGGTCGTCGAATGCACGACCAACGACAGCTGGGTGCGCGATTGCGGACCGACCTTTGTGGTGGACGCGGGCGGCAACAGGCGCGGCGTGGATTGGGAGTTTAATGCCTGGGGCGGCTTGGTCGACGGGGCGTATTTTCCCTGGGACGCCGATGACGCGGTTGCGTGCAAAGTCTGCGAACTGGAGGGTGCCGACCGCTATCGCACGGACGGCTTCGTCCTGGAGGGCGGCAGCATTCACGTCGATGGTCAAGGCACGCTGATTACGACCGAGGAGTGTCTGTTGTCACCGGGGCGCAATCCGCAGCTGTCGCGCGCTGACATCGAGCAGCACCTGCGCGATTATCTGGCGGTCGAGACTATCATCTGGCTGCGGCGCGGGATTTATCTGGACGAGACCAACGGGCATGTCGACAACATCGTGAACTATGTGCGCCCGGGCGAGGTCGTGTTGGCATGGACCGACGACACCGATGACCCGCAGTACGAAATCAGCGCGGAATGCCTGCAGATTTTGCAGTCGGCGCGTGATGCGCGCGGACGGCAGCTGACGGTGCACAAGCTGCACGTCCCGGCACCGGTGCTGATTACGGAAGAGGAAAGCCGCGGCGTGGACGCGGTTGCAGGGACTCTGCCGCGCCGGCCGGGGGATCGTATGGCAGCCAGCTATGTGAACTATTACACGGCAAATGGCGCCGTCGTGATGCCGACCTTTGACGATCCGCATGATGCTGGGGCGGTCGATTTACTGGCGCGCCTGTATCCCGATCGCGCAATCGTGCCCATTTCTGCGCGCGAGATCCTGTTGGGGGGCGGCAATATCCACTGTATCACCCAACAGGTCCCCTCAGCGTGCAGCTGACGGGGCAAGTCCGCGTCGTTTCGCGGTGACCGGCACCACCTGTGTGTGATGGCATACCATCACTTATAATCAAGCACGTGGCAAGCGCAAAGTAGGGAAAACAAAGAAGAGGGGGAGTTGCATGAGCGTCAAGGATGAACTGAGGGAATGGATACGCGGGCACTTCAACATCGGGGATGACCCCGATTATACCGACGACGCGGATATTTTTGACTTGGGATTCGTTGACAGCTTTGGCGCGGTCGAAATCATCGATCACATCGAAACCACGCACGGCGTCGAAATCACCCAGCGCGACATTGTGGTGCACGGCATGAAGACACTGGATGAAATTGCAGGCGTCGTGGAGGGGAAACTGAACACATGAAATGGCTTTCCGTTGTGGGCGCACGCCCGAACTTCATCAAAATCGCCCCGTTTTGCCGCGCGATCGAGGCACATAACGCCGCGCTGAGCCCGCGTGACCGTGCGCGGCGGATCGAACACGTGCTGGTGCACACCGGTCAGCACTATGACGACCGTATGTCGCACGCATTTTTCACGGCACTCGACATCCCGCGCGCCGACCTGAACCTGAACATCGGCAGCGGCAGTCACGGCGAACAGGTCGGGCGCACCATGATCGAATTCGAACCGGTGCTCGCCCGCATCAACCCCGACCTGGTGATAGTCGTAGGCGACGTCAACGCGACCTTGGCCTGCAGCGTCACCGCGCGCAAACAGGGCATCCCGGTCGCCCACATCGAGGCCGGCCTGCGCAGTCATGACATGGGCATGCCCGAGGAAATCAACCGCATCGTCACCGACAGCGTGAGCGACATCCTGTTGACTCCCGATCATCTGGCGGACGAAAACCTGCGCCACGAGGGGCACACAGACGACCAAATCCGCTTCGTCGGAAACATCATGATCGACACCCTGGAACGCGAACGCGCGCGTGCGACGGGGCTTAACACCCAGCGCATGGTCGCAGAAAACCTGATGGCCGACCAAACCGACAAAAGTCACGACCTGCGCGACGACGCATTCGCGGTCATCACGCTGCACCGGCCGTCGAACGTCGACGACCAAACCAAACTGAAACACATCGTCGAGCTGCTGCATTTCTGGTCCCAGCAACACCTGCCGCTGGTCTGGCCCATCCACCCCCGCACGCTGAAAAACATCAGCCGCGCCGGCTGGCTGCGCCGTCTGCTGGACGAGCCGCGCATCCTGTTGACGCGACCACTGGACTATCACGGCATGCTGAACCTGAACGCGCACTGCCGCCTGATACTGACCGACAGCGGCGGCCTACAGGAAGAATGCTGCGTCCTGGGCACCCCCTGCGTGACGCTCCGCGATAACACCGAACGCCCCATCACGCTGACCGATAACGGCGGCACGAACCGCTTGACCGACATCGACGGCCTGCCCAAGGCGCTGCATACGGCACTGAACGCGCCGCGCGAACCCTTTACCCCCGAACTCTGGGACGGTAGGACGGCACCGCGCATCGTCGACGAACTGATGCAGGCGGCCGACTGATGCCGGTCGTCGACTTTTTCCAGAATCTGGTCGGCCTGCTGTCATTCAGCAACCTGACCTACCTGGTCCTGTTGGCGCTTGCCGCCATCGTGTACTATTGCCTGCCGGGTCCGCGCACGCGCGGCACCTGGCTGTTGCTGCTGGGGCTCTTGGTTTTCATGCTGTTCACACCGGCGGCACTGTGGGTCATCGTGCTGGTGACGCTGCTGGGATGGGGTTTCGGGCTGCTGCTGGATCGAATGGGCGCGGCAGATACGGACACACAACGAGAACGGGGGAGTACGTCCCGACGTCGTGCTGTGTTCATCGTCGCCATTCTGGCGGTGTTGGCGTCCCTGTTGGTTCTGAAGTACGCGAACTTCGGCATTGATCTGGTCACGCGCGTGGCGCACCTGTTCGGCGCGGGCGCGAAAAACAGCCCGACTTTGAAGCTGTTGGCGCCGGTCGGGATTTCGTTTTGGACCTTTCAGTCGATCGCGTATCTGACCGATGTCTATTGGGGCAAAACGCAAGCGGTGAAAAACCTGTTCTGGTACAGCCTCAGCGTGCTGTTCTTCCCGATTTTGACGATGGGTCCCATCACGCGGGTGCAGGATCTGGTGGCACAGTTGTCGGTCAAGCATCGTTTTCACTATGAACGGATGCAATCGGGTCTGCTGCTGCTGGGCTGGGGCTTTTTCAAGAAACTGATGGTGGCAGACGCGCTGGCGGTGTTCGTGAACACGGTATTTGACAACCCACGGAACTATTCGGGGATGCAAAACGGGCTGGTGTTCGCGGTTGCCGCGGTGTTTTTTGCCATCCAGCTGTACTGTGATTTCTCGGGCTACACGGATATTGTGCGGGGATCTGCGCGCTTATTCGACATCGATCTGCCCCTGAACTTCCGCGCGCCGTACTTCAGCCGCAGCGTGGGGGAGTTTTGGCGTCGCTGGCACATCACGCTGATGGATTGGCTGCACGACTACGTGTGGCTGACGGTGCTCTACAGTCGTCCCGTGAAACGGCTGAAGCTGCGGACGCGCAAGTACCTGTCGGTCATGGTGACCTTTCTGGTGTCGGGGATCTGGCACGGTGCCGGCTTGACCTATGTGCTGTGGGGCGTCTTGAACGGCGGATACCAGGTGGCAGGCGAGGTCTTGAAACCGGTGGGGGATCGCATTGTCCGCCTGTTGCGGATTGATCGCGAGACCTTTGCGCACAAACTGTTTCAGACGCTGTTCACTTTCGGTCTGATTACGCTCGCTTGGGTGCTGTTCCGCGCGAATTCGCTGACGGATGCGGCATACATTGTGCCGCGTATGTTCATGCCGACCATCTGGATCTTCACCGACGGCACGATGACCGCCCAGGGCCTGGACTACATCCACCTGATGGTGGTGTTGCTGGCCATCGTGGTGGTGTTCGTGTTCGAGTGGTTCAAACATGAACGCGCATTTGACGCCTATGTGTGGCTGTGTCGCCAGCACCTGCTGTTTCGCTGGGCGGTTTACTACGGGCTGATATTCACCATCGTGATTTTCGGCCACTATGGCGGGGAGTATTCCGCCGCAGACTTCGTCTATTTCAAGTTCTGACCACCCCCGCACAGAAACCTGCGCCACGGGATCTTGTGTCGGGGTATCGGCACGTGCGCGGTCGAATGTTAATCCGGTGTTACGATACCGCCCGAAAGGGCGGTATTTTGACGCGGAGGGACGCACTCCCCCGTACAATGATTGCGATGCATGTGTGTCACTGTGCATGCAAGCTAGCGTCGAAACTCATGGAACAGTGGAAGAACAGAAGAACAGAAGAAAAGGAGCGATGAGATGACAAAAGTACCGGAAGATGTCAAGGCTGAAGCGATTGCGAAAATTCGCGAGGCCAATGTGGAGTTTATCCACCTGTGGTTTACCGACGTGCTGGGTTTTTTGAAGACCTTGGTGCTGTCGATTGACGAGCTGGACAACGCGATGACCGAGGGCATGGGCTTTGACGGCTCGTCCATTCAGGGTTTCGCGCGCATTTTCGAGTCCGACATGATTGCCCTGCCCGACCCGAATACGCTGCATATTCAAAAGTGGCGCCAAACGGACGAGAACATCGCGATTATGTTCTGCAACATCGAGACGCCTGAGGGCGAGCCTTTCGAGGGCGACCCGCGTAACGTCTTGAAGGCGCAACTGAAGCGCGCGGCCGAGATGGGCTACACCGTCTATCTGGGACCCGAGTGCGAGTTCTTTATCCTGTCCGACGACATCGACCCCGAGGTCATCGACCAGGCCGGGTATTTCGATCAGAGCGTGCGCGACCTGGCATTCGACCTGCGCAGCGAAATTGTGAGCAAGCTTCGCAAGTTCGGCATCGAGGTCGAGTACAGCCACCACGAGGTCGCCCCCAGCCAGCACGAAATCGACCTGCGCTACAAAGAGGCGCTGAAGATGGCAGACCAGGTCGTCATCTACAAGATGCTGGTTGCCGAGACCGCCGCGATCAACGGCTACCACGCGACCTTTATGCCCAAGCCGCTGAACGGCGTGAACGGCAGCGGTATGCACGTGCACCAGTCGCTGTTCAAGGGCGACAGCAACGCTTTCTATGATCCGAACGGCAAGTTCCAGCTGTCCCAGACCGCACGTTACTATATCGGTGGTCTGCTGAAGCACGCGAGCGGTATTGCGCTGCTGACGAACCAGTGGGTCAACAGCTACAAGCGCCTAGTCGCCGGTTTCGAGGCCCCGGTCTACATCAGCTGGGCGCACCTGAACCGCAGCGCGCTGGTTCGCGTGCCGCTGTACAAGCCCGGCAAGGAAAAGGCGACCCGCGTCGAGCTGCGCATGCCCGACCCGGCGTGTAACCCCTACCTGGCGTTCGCCGCGATGATCGCCGCCGGTCTGGACGGCATCGAGAACAAGATCGAGCCGCCCGACGACATCGACTTCGACGCGTTCGCGCTGTCGGTCGAAGAGGTCAAGGCGCGCGGTATCGGCATCCTGCCGGGAGACCTGAACCAGGCCATCGAGGCCTTTGACGCCGACGAGACCATCAAGGCCGCCATGGGCGAGCAGGTCACGACCTATCTGCTGGCGAACAAGCGCAAGGAATGGGATGACTTCCGCACGCAGGTCACCCCGTGGGAGCTCGAGAACTACCTGCCCAAGCTGTAATCTGCGATGTGACGTGATGTCACTGCGCACAGGGGGCGGCCGACAGGTCGCCCCCTTTTCGTCACTACGCGCAACCTTGCGCAGTTTCGCATCAGGATCGTCTCGTTTTTGTGCGTTGCGCCACTTGCCGTCCGCCGTGAAACGTGTTAGGATAGGCAGGCTTGAAAACTGAAACGTGTTTGCTGCCACAGACAGTCGGTTCCCGCAGCGGTGCGGGAATAATGAAACCGCCGCCGGTTTCGCCCACCGAGGTAGTCGTGATACGCCCGACGGGTCGGTCAGGATTCCTGAAAAACCCTAGGGCGGGGGAGTACGTCCCGACGTTTGCTCCCCCAACTTAACGGCCCTCGCAACTGTCACGCGAGGGTTTTTTCGTTTGTGTGGGCAAACACCCGATACGTGTGAAAGGAGGGTATATGCCTGCACAGTCAAAACTGGAAGTGGTCGCTGAAATCAAAGACCGGTTTACGGATGCCGGCTCGGTGCTGTTGGTCGACTATCGCGGCCTGAGCGTCAAAGCGGTTTCGGATCTGCGTCGCAAGATCAAGGACGTGGACGCATCGATGGTGGTCTATAAGAACACGCTGACCGAAATCGCGATGCGCGAGCTCGCGCTGCCCAGCATGCACGCGCTGTTGGAAGGACCGACGGCGTTTGTGTTCACGGGCGCCGACCCGGTCGCACCGGCCAAAGCGCTGGCGGATTTCGCGAAAGAGAATCCGGCACTGGAAATGAAGGGCGGCCTGGTGCAAAACCAGGTGATCGACGCCGATGGGTTGAAAGCGTTGGCTTCGCTGCCGTCGCGCGAAGAGCTGCTGGCCAAGCTGCTGGGGACGATTTCGAACCCGCTGCGCGGTTTGGTCACCGTACTGTCCGGTCCGGCGCGTGGTTTGGTTACCGCGCTGGATGGTTTGCAGCAGCAGAAAGCGGCTGCCTGAGTTACTGTTGAACGTTGACGTGAAGTTGCATGCGCGGGGTCGGCTGTATGTCGCCCGGCGCCGAAACCGGACAGCATGCGTGCTGTTCGCCCAACAAGGAAAGGAGCCATCACCATGGCCGTGTCAAAAGAAGAGATCATTGAAGCGTTAAAGGAAATGCCCGCGTTGGAGCTGTCCGAGCTGGTCAAGGAGCTCGAAGAGGTCTTTGGCGTGTCTGCTGCCGCCCCGATTGCGGTTGCCGCCGCCCCTGCCGCCGGTGGAGATGCCGGTGCCGCCGAGGAGGAGAAGGACAGCTTTGATGTCGTCCTGGAGGGCTTCGGCGATAACAAGATCGCCGTCATCAAGGTCGTCCGTGCCATCACCGGCCTGGGCCTGAAAGAGGCCAAGGAGCTGGTCGAGGGTGCGCCCAAGCCGATTCAGGAGGGCGTTGCCAAGGACAAGGCCGAAGAGATCAAGGGTCAGCTGGAGGAAGCCGGCGCAGCTGTCAGCCTCAAGTAATTGGGCTGAAGTAATTAGGCTGTAGTAATTGGCTGAAGCCATCGGGCTTCAGAGCGTTTTCGAAAAGGCGACCTCCGGGTCGCCTTTTTCGTGCAGGGCGCGGGACGTGCTCCCCCGGTAAGGACCAAGACAGGTACAATAAAGACACTGATTTGCGGGTGGCACAAAGGAGGCAACCGTGGCTGAACCCTGTTGGAGACTGCGTGAATGCGAGCCGGACATGAGCGAGAACTGTCTGCATGCCGTGACTGATTATGATATGTGTCCCACCAGGTGTCAATGGGCGACCTGTTATCGTGACCGGCATGTGCTGACAACCGACCCTGCGCTGTTGTTCGAACCCGATGTCGATCGCAGCCAGGCGCTGCGGCAAAGCTGCGTGTACTGCGAGCATTTTCTGTTGCACGGACCGCGCAAACAGGCGCCGGCTGTGGCTGTGGCTGCGGACGCGGCTCCGGCTCCGGCGGATCAGACGGTATAGCCTGTGGCGGCACAGACCGACAAACGCGAGCGCATCCGTCTGACGCAGCTGTCGAGCAAGGCCGGTTGAGCAGCCAAATGGGGTCCGGGTGACCTCCAAACCGCGCTGGATGCGATGCTTGCGGACAGCGATGCCGCGTCCGCACTGACCGGCGAGCGCCTGATGCTGGGATTCGAAACCGCAGACGACGCGGCGGTGTATCGGCTGGGTGACAATGCGGCCGCGCTGCTGACGGTCGATTTCTTTACCCCCATCGTGGACGACCCCTATGATTTCGGCCGCATCACGGCAGCGAACGCCTTAAGCGACATCTATGCGATGGGCGGGCGTCCCCTGACCGCGCTGAACTTGCTGGCCTTTCCCTGTTCGCTGGGTCCCGATGTGGTGGGGCAGGTCTTGCGCGGTGGAGCTGCCGTCTGTGCGGCGGCCGACACGCTGATTGTGGGCGGACACACGATTGACGACGCCGAACCGAAATACGGCTTATCCGTGTTCGGTCTGGTCGCCCCCGACCGCGTGCTGTACAACCGGGGAGCCCGTCCCGGCGACGCGATTGTCCTGACGAAACCGCTGGGCACCGGACTGGTGGGGACCGCGCTGAAACGGGGGGTATGGGCGGATACGGACCCGCACGCACGGACCGCCATCGAGCAGATGGCGACGCTGAATCGTGCGGCGGCCGAAGCGCTGCAGGCCCTGCACGACCACGCGGGCGAGGCGGCACACGCCGGCACGGACGTCACCGGGTTCGGGGTAGCCGGACACCTGCACGAGATGGCGGCGGCTTCCGGGGTTTCGGCGACGCTCGATGTGCATGCGCTGCCGCTGCTGAGCGGTGTGCGCGAACTGTCGGCAGACGACGTCCGCCCCGGCAGGACGGCCGACCTGATTCGCTGGGTCGCCGGTTTCAGCGAATGGGATGGGCGCATCACCGCCGCCGACCGCGATGTGTTTCAGGGAATCGTGTGCGACCCGCAGACATCAGGCGGGTTGTTGTTGGCGCTGCCGCCCAAGCTTGCGCGCCGGTATTGCGGGCTGGTCGACGGTGCGCGCATCATCGGTGGTTTCACCCCAGGCCCCGCCGGCCACATCCTGTTCGTGTAACAAGGATGGCGTGATGCGACGCGTAGAAGTGCTACGCGAGCATCGCGGCGACGCCGTTAGACGGAGGCTCTCCGACAGGGCGATTCTGATGAGCACAGTTCAAGGATGTGCGAGGGAATGGATCTGCGCCGAATGTTTTTCGTGTAACAAGGATGGCGTGATGCGACGCGTAGAAGTGCTACGCGAGCATCGCGGCGACGCCGTTAGACGGAAAACAGACAAGCAGATGGCGGAGGTGCGTAGGAGTCGAACCTACCCGAGAAGCTCTTCACCCCTCACAACGGTTTTGAAGACCGCGCCGCCCACCGGGACGGATCCACCTCCAACTGCCTGCGCGTCCGCCGACGCAGCTTACTTCAGCACGCGCACCTCGCCGACGCGCCGCGTGATGCCGCGCGCGTCGAAATGTTCCAACACCGCAATGGTGACTTTCCGCGACAGCCCCAGCGCATCGCGCAGTGCCGCCGCCCCCAAGCCGTCCGGGGCCGCCGCCAACGCCTCGCGCACCGTGGCTTCGGCCGCCACCAGTGCCGCCGGCGCGAAATACAGGCTGCCCGCCAGTCTCACTATGCTACCACGGGTGACCCCGGCTCCCAGCGCGGCAGCCAACAGCTTCGCGTCCTCACACGCGAAATCGGCGGCCGTGCGCGGCTCGGGTGCGGCCCGCTCCAGCTCCGCGACTATTTTACTCAGGAGTGCGTCCCGCGCCGCATCCGCCGCCCGTCGTGCCTCCTGTTGGGCGGCATCGTCCCGGGCAGCAACGACGGGTTGAGCCGCCGCCTGTCGTTTCGGGGCTTCCCAGACTTCCAAGATGCTGCCGCCCCCGACTGTGCGTGCCGGCGAGGGTGCACGCAGAATAAAGCGATCCCCCACCACGGGGATAAGCGGTTCAAACAGGCGTAGGCGTGCTGCGGACGCGGTGTAATACAGCCTGCCCGTGACTTCGCGGCCGGCGTGGTGCACATGTAACAGGCCACCGCTTTTCACGACCCCGATCTCGTCGGGTAACAGTTCCAGCTTGATACGCAGCAGCGTTGCCGGCTTGCACAAACCGGTACGGCACAGCACGTCTCCGCGCGCGATGTCACCCACCGACGCGCCCACGACGTTTACCGCCACACGCTGTCCGGCGTATGCGGTATCCACCCCCTGACCGTGGACCTGCACCGCACGCACGCGGAGCTTTCTGCCCGCAGGCTGCAGCTCGGGCGTGTCACCGACACCGATACGCCCCGACCACAGGGTGCCGGTGACCACGGTACCGGCACCGGCGATCGTGAACACCCGGTCTATCGGCAGGCGCATGTCCGCAGCCGTATCCGCACCGGCGCCGTCGCCGTCTGCGGCGTCAATCATATCCACCACGGTCTGCAGTGCCGCCAGCAGCTCATCGCAGCCCTGACCGGTGACGCCGGACACGGCAACCACGGCAGATCCCGCATATTCGGTCGTATCCAGCAGCTCTTCGATTTCCATACGCGCCAACTCCAGCGCGTCCGTATCCACCATGTCACATTTTGTCAGGGCGACGACCAGGTGCGGCACTTGCAACAGGCGCAAAATCGCCAGGTGTTCGATGGTCTGTGGCATCACGCCGTCGTCAGCTGCGACCACCAACAGCGCCACGTCGACTCCGACGGCACCTGCCACCATATGTTTGACGAACTTTTCGTGACCGGGTACGTCGACGACACCCAGGTGTCGCCCACTCGGCAACGCAAGGCGCGCAAAGCCCAACTCGATCGTAATACCGCGTCGCTTTTCTTCCGCCAGCCGGTCCGGGTCGGTCCCCGTCAGCTGCTTGATCAGCGTCGATTTGCCGTGGTCGATGTGACCTGCCGTTCCCAGTATCAGCGCGCGCTCAGGCATCCGTCCCGCTGTTCCCCGCATCGGCGCCACAGCCATCCGCCCCGGCATCCATCGCGTCCGCCTGCAACCGCCCGACCACATCGGCGAACACGGCGCACACGACCGCACAGTCCGCGTCACTCAGCGTCCGTACATTCAACAGCAGCCGGTCCTCGGCAATGTGTCCGACCACCGGCACCGCGCCCGCACAGCGCATCAGCTGCTCCAGCCGGTTCGCGCCTGTGCCCTCCACCGTGATCGCGACCGCGTAACCCGCCAGTTCCGTTTCCGGCAACGAGCCGCCACCGGCGTACCCGGCATCCGGTACCACCGCAATCGTCGCGCTCACGCCGGCATCCGCCGCACGCTCTGCCGCACACGCGTCCGCACCGCCGTCCGCTGCCGCTTCCCGCAGCACGCGCTCCAGTTGCAGCGCCAGCGCCTCGGCGCGCACCCGACAGGTCTCGGCGTCTGCCACCAGAGCGGCCAAGGTCGGAACCTCGCGCACGGCACGCGCCGGGTCGCGGTACAGCGACAACGTCGCCTGCAGCGCGGCCAGCGTCATCTTGTCACAGCGCACGGCACGCGCGATGGGGTGAGCCTTCAGGCGCGCTATCGCATCCCGGCGTCCACACACAATGCCCGCCTGGGGTCCCCCCAACAGCTTGTCGCCCGAAAAGCTCACGACGTCCACACCTGCGGCGACGACTTCTGCCACCGTGGGTTCGTGCGGCAGCCCGAACGCCGCCAGGTCCACCAACACCCCGCTGCCCAGGTCTTCTGCCACCCACAGATTCCGTTCGCGCGCCAACGCCACCAGCTCTGCCGCCGACACTTCTTCGACGAAACCGCTGACGCGATAGTTCGAGGTATGCGCCCGGTACAGCAGCCGCACCGCAGCACCCACCGCCTCGGCCGCCTCGTCAATCGCGCGCACGTAATCGCGCAGGTGCGTCTTGTTGGTCGTCCCGACCTCGATCATCCGCGTGCCGCCGGCAGCCATGATGTCCGGAATCCGAAACGAGCCACCGATTTCGACCAGCTGTCCGCGCGACACCACCGTCGCCGCCCCGCCGCCCAGCGCCGCCAGCGTCAGCATCACGGCCGCCGCGTTGTTGTTGACCACCATCGCCGCCTCGCAGCCGACCAGCTCGCACAACAGCGCCTCGACGTGGTCGTGGCGACTGCCGCGCACACCCGCCTCCACGTTGTATTCCAAATTCGAATAGCCCTCATTAATCTCGCTGACCGCACGCTGCGCCACCGCCGGCAGTACGCTCCGCCCCAAGTTCGTGTGGATGATAATCCCGGTTGCATTTACCACCGGCACCGGCGAGGGTTTCAGCAATTGTTCCAGGCGGGGGAGTACGTCCCGCACCGCTGCGCCGACGTCATAACAGTCGGTCACCGTACCGTCCGCGATTCCGGCACGCGCCGTTTCCAAGGTCGCGCGCACCGCATCGAGCAGCACCGAGCGCGCAACACCGTCGTCGACGGCAGCGACCAACAACGCATCCGACAGCACTTCATCGACAGACGGTAATGCACGGTACAGGCTGCTTTTCTCCACTGCAAATCCCTTTCTGTTTCAGTAATCCTGCGGACAAACCGGCGCGCAGCCGGCGTGCGTAGTTCCAGGAGGCCAAGGGTTCCGCAAAACCCGGCGTAGTTGTCCTACGTGGTTTTGCGCGGTTCCGCCGGCCGACACCGAAATGCGCCGCCGGGTGCGTGCCGACGGGGGGACGTGCTCCCCCGATTATACAACCACCGGTCGGTTTCGGACGTGCGCAGATGACCTATAATAAATTTTGATACCATCCACGAAAAAGTATTTGAGTTTTGCATTGAAGTGCGCGATAATCTTTGCGGGAGAAACCTGTTTGTGATTGGCACAGGGTGGACGGCAATTCCGGTCGGAATGGCTGTTCAAAGGAGACAACAGGGAGGAGGATTCTAGTTTCACCACGGTTTATACGTGCGATAACTGCGCAGGTCGGAAAGCCGGCGCGGTCGTACGGTTCTGTCTGTTCTGACACCAGTGAGGAGGTGGAGGCATGACGCAAGAGGCAGTGAAGGAGGCGAGCTTTTATGAAAGGCTCAGCCACCGAGGGGTTTCGCGTCGCGACTTTTTGAAGTTCTGCGGCTCGACCGCGGCCGTGTTGGGGATGTCGTCTGCCATGGTTCCGACCATAGCGACGAAAATCGCCGGTGCGGCTGAAAGCGGTTTGACCCCCGCTCTCTGGATTCACGGCGGTGCATGCACCGGCTGTTCGGAATCCATCGCGCAAGCTACCTACCCGAATGTCGCGGATATCGTGCTCGATATCCTCTCTCTGCAGGCGCAGGAGACCGTTCAGATGGCGACGGGCGAATACGTCGAGCAGGCGCAGGAGGCCTGCTACGAAGCCAACAAGGGCGCCTACATCATGATTTTCGAAGGCGCAGTCATGACCGGCCTGGACGGCAATACTTTGCGCGTCGCCGGGCAACCCTTGACCGAACACCTGAAAAAGATCTGTGCCGGTGCCGCTGCCGTGGTTGCGGTCGGCAGCTGTGCGGTCGACGGCGGGTGGACGCGCGCCTATCCGAATCCGGCGGGCGGTATGGGTATCGGCGAATGGATGGCGCAAGAGGGTATCGGCACCCCCTGCGTGAATCTGCCCGGATGCCCGGTCAACCCCGAAGAGATCGTCGCCGTGGTCGTGCAGGCGCTGATTTGCGGCGACCTGACGCAGGTCGTGGCCAGCCTGGACGAGTTCGGTCGTCCGAAGTACCTGTACGGCTCGACCATTCACGACAATTGCCCGCGCCGCGGTCATTTCGAGAACGGCGAGTTCGTCTACACCTTCGGTTCGCCCGAAGAGGGTAAGGCGTGGTGCCTGTATCCGCTGGGCTGCAAGGGTCCGCAGACCTATCGTCGCTGCCCGATGATTCGCTGGAACAACAGCGTGTCGTGGTGCGTCGATTCGGGTGGTCCCTGTATCGGTTGCGCAAACTGGAACTGGGTCGACAACAACGCCCCGTTCCGCGGGCGCGTCCGTCAGGTCGGCAAGGGCGTCATCGGTGGACCCGGTGGAGTCAGCCCCGTTACCGCCGCATCGGTGGTCGGTGGCGTGGTTGCGGTTGCCCTGGTCGCGCACGGCTTCGGCATGAAGGCGGCCGGCCGCATCGGCAAGAACCCGACCATGAAGACCGAGACCATGAAGGAATACGACCGCAAGCGCCTCAAGAAGGAGGCGAAGTGACATGGCTGAACCGAATGTTGTCATAGATCCCATTACCCGTATCGAGGGCCACCTGCGTATCGAGGCGGTCGTCGAGGGTGGCGTCATCACCGACGCCTGGTGCGTGTCAACGCTGTTCCGCGGGATTGAAAACGTCGTCAAGGGACGTCGTCCCGAAGACGCGGCCTACATCGCGCAGCGTATGTGCGGCGTGTGCCCGACTTCCCACAGTCACGGTTCCGCAATGAGCGTCGAGGACGCCACCGGTACGGTCATCCCGAACGGTGCGCGTCTGGTGCGAAACCTGCTGGAGGCGGCGGAGTTTCTGCACAGCCACATTCTGTGGTTCTACACGCTGGCGGCACTGGACTATGTGAACCCGGCAAAGGCGCTGGCGGCAAACATCGCCGACACCTATGCGCTGGCACAGGCGGCAGGCACCAGCACCAGTGATTTCGGAGCCGTGCAGGCCCGGTTGAAGAAACTGGTCGACGGGGGAGACCTCTCGATTTTCAGCAACGGTTGGTGGGGTATCAACCCCTTGACCGACCCGGAAGCCGCTGACGCCCTGTACAACCCCGAGATGCCGGCAGAGCTGCACCTGATCGGTGTGGCGCACTATCTGGAGGCGCTCGAGATGCAGGCCGAGGCGGCCCGTGTCATGGCATTGATTTCGGGCAAGTTCCCGCATTCGATGACCAGCGTTGCCGGCGGTACCGCGTGGGTACCGACACCGGACAAGCTCGACGACATCCTGTACCGCTTAAAGCGCGTCGCCGAATGGATCAACGCGGCGATGATTCCCGATACTTTGGCGATCGCCCCCTTCTATGTGGCGGCGCTCGAGTTCGGTGGCGGTTGCGGGAACTTCCTTTCCTGGGGCGTATTCAATCGCGAGGACCAGGTCCGCGAGAGCCGTTATCTGCCGGCAGGCGTGCTGTATGCAGCTGAGGGCTTGAAGGTCGAGCAGGCCGATTACAACAAGGTCAAAGAGTACGTCGACCGCAGCTGGTATATCTCCGAGACGGGATTGCCGCCGCTGGAAGGTCAGACCGAGATCATCACCGAGTGGACTGACTCGACCTTTGACCGTGAGGGTCAGTACAGCTGGGCCAAGGCACCGCGCTATGACGGGAAAGCCATGGAGGCAGGCCCCCTGTCGCGTATGCTGGTCGCCTATCTGTCGGCCGACAACGAGAGCAACGCCGCCGTCAAGTCGCTGGTCGACGGGGCGCTGGCAAAGCTCGGCATCACCGATCCCACCAAACTGGTGAGCCTGTTGGGCCGCATCGCCGCCCGCAACCTCGAGGCGAAATTCATCGCCGACGAGTGCCTGGGATGGGTCACGGAACTGGCAGCCTACGTCAAAGACGGCGGCGCGGATTTCTGGGCATCCTACAAGGCCGACAGCGGACAGGGCGCAGGCCTCTGGGAGGCTCCGCGCGGGGCCCTGGGCCACTTCATCAACATCAAGGGCGGACGCATCGAGAACTACCAGGTCGTCACGCCGGGTACCTGGGATCTTTCGCCGAAAGACGGCGACGGACAGCCCGGACCGATGGAGGCCGCGCTGATCGGAACCCCGATTGCCGAGGTCGAACGTCCGATAAATGCTGCGCGTATTGTGCGTAGCTTCGATCCTTGAGTAGGCTGTGGCGTTCACGTGATTGAACGCGAAACCGGAAAGACCGGCACCGTCTATTCCCGTACGTGGGGGGTGAAGTAAATGGCACACAAACCGGTCCGCGAAGGACACCCCATCGTCTTTGTCATCACCCACTGGATTAACCTGTTGGCGATGCTGTTTTTGACCCTGTCGGGATTCTACATCCACTATCCGGTCGTGGGCGGCTGGATGGGCTGGGCACGCGGCACGCACTTCTTCTGGATGTTCATCCTGCTGATTTGCCTGGCATTCCGCATCATCGCGTCGTTCTTTGTGAAAACGACCAACATGCCCGGCACCCGCGAACAGGACCGCGACATCAAAAACTGGCTGCCCCAGGCCGCCAACCGCCACCAGATGTGGCCGACCATCAAGTACTACCTGTTCTTTAAAAAGGACTACCCGATATCGGCCAAATATGCGTCCTTGCAGAAAATCGCCTACCTGGCAACCATCCCGCTGACGCTGCTTGCGGCCTACACGGGATTTTGCCTGTGGGGTCCCACCTCACAATGGGCCTTTTTCCGCGTCGGCACCAACCTCTGGGCATCCTGGTTCAATTTCGGGGGAGGAGGAGCTCTCATGCCGATGCGTGTCCTACACTATTGGATCATGTGGGTCATCCTCATCTTCACGGCGGTACACGCCTATCTGGCAAACATCTACAACTTTGCCCCGTCAAAGATGATCTTTGCCTGGATTGAGGACCCCGACGCCCTCGATAGTCACTAGGCTGGTTGCAGTCGCGCCTGCGCGGCAACCCGCACGTCATTGCGAGCCCGCCGCAGGCGGGCTCGCAATCCATTGGGTTAACGGGGACGGACCGGATGCGATAAAAAGCTTTACAGCTTTTTTCGCACCGGTCCTCACCATACCGCGGCAATACATGCGGGGCGGGCATTGTGCCCGCCCCGTTTGTGTGTTCTTCAGCTTATTCAGCGCATGTTGTCGCGGCAAAAGTCCGCAAAACTCGCAGCCGCACGCGATAGCGACTTGTGCGGAAACGCCAACCAAAACGGCCGTTTCCAAGGTCGCCCGGTCAGCTGCAATTCGGCCACCGTACCCAGCTGCAGCGCCTTGTCCGCGACATAGCGGCTGACCACCGCGATGCCTAGGCCCCCCTCGACGGCGGCGACCACGCCCTCGCCGGTGTCCAGCTCGACCATGGCCTGCAGCGTGTTCATGTCCACGCCGGCCGCGTCCAGAATCCGCTTGACGCTGCGCTGTGTGCCGCTCTCGGCATTACGCATCACCCAGCGCTCGCCCACCAAGGCCTTTACCGTCAGCTTCTTACATTCGGTCAGGGGATGCCCCGCAGGCGCAATCGGCACCAGCTCGTCGTGCCCGCATTCCTCATAGTCGACCTTGCGCCCGGTGATGCGCGCCCCGCATACGCCCACGTCGGCTTCCCCCGCATCCAGCGCAGCCACCGTCTCTTGGGTGCTGGCGACCTCGATGGCCACGCCGACATCGGGGTATTGCTCGACGAAGCGCCCCAGCAGCGGCGGGATGATGTAATCGCCCGGCGTGGTCGACGCCGCAACGCGCAGGCTGCCGCGCACGCCGCCCGACAGCTCGGTCAGCTCGTCGATGGCCTTTTCCTCAATCGCCAGCATCTCTTTCGCGCGGGGGAGCAACAAGGCTCCGGCATCGGTCAAATCGACCTTACGGTATTTGCGCTCCAATAAAGCCGCTCCCAGCTCGTCTTCCAGCGCGCGTACCTGCATCGTAATCGCAGGCTGCGACAGCGACAGTTTGTGCGCGGCCCGCGAAAACGAGCCCAGCTCGACCACGGTGACGAAACTCCGCAGTTGTGTGTTGTTCATTGCTACCCTCTCGTCAGTTCAATAATTCCATCTTATACATATCCGTGCACGCAATAAGCAAATTATATAACAACCCGTCTCCGTCGGTTTCGCTTTCGCCAACCTGCTGGGATAGAATAGAAAACAATGGAAACCACTGCCGGCAGCTACATAAACCTCTGGCGCAACAGCGCATTTCGCAAACTCTGGGTCGCACAGTTCGTCTCATCGATGGGCGACTGGTTGATTATCGGTATCCTGGTGCCGACGGTAACCGAGCTTTCGGGCGGCAGCTCGATGGCGGTGGCCGGGCTCTTGGTCGCAAAAATCCTGCCGGCGCTGCTCCTCAGCTCGCTGGTGGGCGCCATCATCGACCGCTTCCCCCGCCGCGAAATCATGCTGGTGGCAGACGGCGTGCGTCTGCTGTTGGTTCTGCTGCTGCTGGTCGTCAACACGCTGTGGTCCATCTATCTGGTGGTGTTTCTCATGGAGACCTTCAGTCTGTTTTTCTGGCCGGCCAGAAACGCCCTGATTCCCAATATCGTCGCAGACGCCGACGTCAAAAAGGCCAACAGCTTTATGTACACGACCCAACAGGTCGGCATGGTGTTGGGATTGGCGACCTCGGGTGCGATCATGCGCGGTTTCGAATCGCTGGTCCGTGCCACCACGACCGTGGTCACCCAGCTGCAGTTCACTCCGCTGATCGACCTGATGAACCGCCTTTCCCCGATACTTTTGGGCAGCCGCGCCGGTTATTTCGTCGACAGCCTGACCTTTATCCTGTCGGGCCTGATGATACTGCTGATTCACAAGGGCACCGAACGCTTCACCCCGCACACCGACAAGCCGCTGGACGCACGCGAAATCGGCCGCGATGCCATCGATTCCTTCCGTTTCCTGCGCGAACATGCCGAACTGCGCGGGATCCTCATCAGCGTCTTCATCGGTATCGTGGGCGGCGGCGCCATCGTCCCGGTCGGTCTGAACTACATCGCGACACTGACCGGCACCATCCCCTTTGCCGATCAGTTCCCGGCACTGGCGGCATTTGCAGGCTCGCAACAGATATTCATCCTCACCTGGATGGGCGTCGGCATGGCATCGGGCGCAATCCTAGTCCCCCGTGTTGAAAAACGCCTGCCGGTGAAGTTGCTGTTCCCGGCATCCATCGCGACCTTTGCCATCGGTATGGTCATATTTGCCCTGAACCCCTGGTATTTCTTGGCATGCCTGCTGGCGGCGGGCGGCGGTTTTTGCATCTCGATGCTCACCGTCACCGGCAACAACTACGTCGTCCAGCACGTCAGCGACGAAATCCGCGGCCGCGTCTTTACGACGCTCGAAAGCGTCATCCGGATATCGCTCTTGATTTCGATGATTATCACCTCCCCGGTCAGCGACTTCATCGCAACGGTGCTGCGCGTCTTTCTGGCGGACTTCGGCATCACCAAGTTCCTCTGGTGGGATCTGACCGGCGCGCGCCTGACGCTGCTGCTGTCGGCCTGCGTGGTGGGTGTGGCGGCGTGGTACGCATTTCGGAAAGTGTACCTAGCCGATTCCAGCTGGGAACAGAACGCACATACAGCACATATGGGGGAGTCGGATGTCTGAACCCCGGCGCATCTCCCTGCCGTTCACCGCGGATGTGGTACGTGACCTGCGTGCCGGCGACGAGCTGTTATTGTCCGGTCCCGCCTATACGGCACGCGATGCCGCGTTCGCGCGTCTGGTCGAACAGCGCCCCGCGGACGTGCTGCAGCAGCTGCGCGGGCAGCTGGTGTTTTTTGCGGGACCCACTCCCCCCCGTGCGGATCGTCCCGCCGGTGCCATCGGGCCCACCACGGCATCGCGCATGGATGCGTTGCAGGTGCAGCTGATGGACGACGGGGTGCTGTATACTTTGGGCAAGGGCTCGCGGGGACAACAGTATGTGGATGCTGCCCGCGCACACGGTGCCGTCTATCTGGCGGCGGTCGGCGGGGCGGCTGCTCTGTTGGCGCGTGCGGTGAACGCCAGCCGGATTGTCGCCTGGCCGGATTTGGGGACCGAGGCCGTGGCGCGTTTGAATTTGGTGGATTTCCCCGCATTTGTTGCGATAGATGCAAGCGGTAATGACATATACCGAACGGCACCGCAACAATGGAGAGTTCAGCGGCAAGGCACGCAGCAATGACGAGAGATGGGGGAAACGAGGGGAGCATGGGCACGGGGATCGAGTCGACCGGGGCGACCGGCCCGACTGTGGCGAACGCGTCGACCGCGGATGCCGGCGACGTCGGCACGCGGCTGAAGAAGGGCTTGTTCATTACCCTGGAGGGCGGCGAGGGCGCCGGAAAATCAACCCAGATGCGCCTGCTGGGCCAGCGGCTGCGTGAACGGGGTTTGGATGTGTTGTGCTTGCGCGAACCGGGGTCCAGCCCCATCGGCGAGGCGATACGTGATGTCTTACTGGATCCCGGAAACACCGATTTGACCCCGATGGCCGAACTGATGCTGTATGAGGCCGCGCGCGCCCAGATGGTCGCTGTCGTGGTGAAACCGGCCTTGGACGCCGGGCGTGTGGTTCTGTGCGATCGTTTTGCCGATAGCTCGACGGCATACCAAGGGGCGGGGCGTAATCTGGGACCCGAGCCGGTTGCACGCCTGAACCGGTTTGCGTCGGCGGGTATCGTTCCGGACCGGACGATACTGTTGGATATTCCGGTGTCAGAGGGGCTCTGTCGAGCCGAATCGGTGTTGGAAAACCTCAGCAGCGGCGTCTTGGACCGCATGGAACAGGAAGGCCTGGACTTTCACCAGGCGGTACGCGATGGATTTTTGGAGTTGGCGGCGCTCGACCCCGAACGCGTACGCGTCGTGGATGCCACGCGTCAGCCGGCCGAGGTCGCAGAACGCATCTGGGCGGAAGTAAGCGACCTGTTTGTATGACGACGAAGTGTGCGGCACAATTCTGGGATCGCGTTGTCGGCCAGGAGCGTACGGTGGCGACCCTGAAAGGGGCACTTGCCACAGGTACTCTAAGTCACGCCTACCTGTTTGTCGGACAACAGGGTCTGGGTAAAATTAACGCGGCGCGTGCCGTTGCAGGCGAGTTGTTCTGTACCGGAACGGGCGGAGGAGCACGCTGCCCGGCATGTCAGCGTCTGGCGCGCGATGCGCATGCCGATTTCCGCATCCTGGAACCCGAGGGTAAGGCCGCGTGGTTGATGGATCAGATTCGCGAGCTGAACTACGAGGCGACGCTGGCTGCGGTTGATGCGCCGCTGAAAGTATATGTCCTGCGTGCGGTTGACCAAATGCCGGCTGCCCCTGCCAATGCTTTGCTGAAAACACTGGAGGATCCGCCGGAAAACACCCTGTTCATTTTGCTGGCGACGACTTTGGATCGGGTGCTTGCGACCATACGCTCGCGTTGCCAGATACTGCGATTCACGCCGCTGTCGCCGGCACGTTCACTCGCGGCATTGCAGGCAAAGGTGGATGTCGACGAGGCACGCGCGCGCGTTGCGCTGGCGGCTGCCGGCATGATCGTGCCGGTGGCACGCGATTACCTGAACAACCCCAAGCAGCAACAGGCACGCGCCGAGGTCCTGCGCGTCTTGCGCGATTTGCCCCAAGCAGACGCCCTGGACGTGCTGGAACTGGCGGCTGCCATCCGGAAATCCATTTCCGCACCGGTCGAAGAAATCAAGGCGGACCTGGCGGCACGTGCGCTGCAGGCGGCAGAAACCATGGATACCACGGCGATAAAAAAACTGGAAGCGTATAATAAAAGGCGCGTTTCAGAGGCGGAGTTACAGGGTATCACCGTGGTCTTGAATATCATAGCCGGCTTGCTGCGTGACGCCTTGTGTCATTCGCAGGGGGCGGGGCATCTGATTGACAACATCGATGCCACAGACCTGATAGCCGATATCGCCGCCATTGCCGGTGCGGAGGCAATCCGTGCCGGCCAAGAAAGCGTCCACGATGCGCGTGCGCAGCTGGCGTCCAATGTCAATACGCAGCTGGTGCTGGAAGCCCTGCTGCTGAAGCTACGAGAGGTATTGGTATGACCCCCGAAATACAGCCGGACACAACCGCGGAACAGGTGCAGAGCTCCGACTCGCCCGAAAACGTGACTGCAACCCCGATGGTCGAGGTCGTGGGCGTGCGATTCCGCTATTCAAAGACCCTGTGGTTCGACCCGGACGGGTACGAGCCCAAGCTGGGCGACACGGTGATTGTGTCGACCGACCGCGGGACCGAGGCCGGCGAATGCGTGTTGGAGGTCTGGGAGGTCCCGGAAAGCGATTTGGCGGCCCCGTTAAAGCCGGTCAAACGCATCGCGAACGAACGGGACAGGGAGCGCTTGGAGCGTCTGGCGGCACGCGAACGCGAGGCTATGCCGACGTTTCGGGCGCAAATCGAGGCGTTTGCGCTGGACATGAAGCCGGTGGATGTCGAGATTTTGTTCGGCGAGGAAAAGATGGTGTTTTATTTCGCCGCCGAGGAACGGGTCGATTTCCGCGCCTTGGTGCGCGAGTTGGCGGGTATTTTCCATTCGCGTATCGATATGCGTCAGGTGGGGGTGCGTGACGAGGCGCGGATGGTGGGCGGCATCGGGCATTGCGGCGAGATGCTCTGTTGTGCGCGGATGGGCGGCGAGTTCAACCCGGTTTCGATTCGTATGGCCAAAGACCAGGGCTTGCCGCTGAATCCGACCAAGATTTCGGGGCTGTGTGGGCGGCTGATGTGCTGTTTGCGCTACGAGGTCGAGGCGTACAAAGACTTCAATCGGCGTGCGCCGCGCAAGGGCTTGGCGGTGGATACGCCGCGGGGCGAGGGCAAGGTGATCGAACTGGATGCCCTGCGCGAGCAGGTCACGCTGCAGTTTGCCGGTGACGTACACGCGGATTCACCGATGGGGCTGCCGGCATCCGACAAGCTGAAGGTTGATTTGTGCCGCCTGCATTGTGAGCAGGGATGCAAGAAATGTTCGCTCAATGCAGACGACCTGGACGACATCGAACAGGAACTGCTGGTGGCGCGAAACTCCACGCTGTCGGCGCTGGGTTTGGGCTTCGGGTCGCTGACGTCGACCCAGGGAACGGCTGCGGCGATTGACAACGGCGAGAGTTCGGGGCAGCGTCCCGGGCAGTCCGGTGCACGCAGTGGTCGCGGCGGTCGCGGCGGAAGCGGTGGGGGCGAGGCGTCCGGCGAACAGCGCAAGCGCAGGCGCGGCCGCGGCCGCGGGAAGTCGTCCGGTGAGCGGCAGGCGGCGCAGGCGGGACCTGCCGGCGGCGACAACGCTGCCGGATCCGGCGCCCGGACGGCGCCGTCCGGTCAGACGGGCGGGGGACGTTCCGGTAGCTCCAATAGTTCCGGTAGGGGACAGAATCGCAAGCCGCGCCAGCGGCAACGCAACGCAGCGCAGAGCCGCGGAAACACCGGCGGTGCCACAGGCGGCACAGGCGGCAGCAACGGCAGGCACAGGCGCGGTCAGGGAGGCGGGCAGGCGCAGGGTCAGGCGTCGTCGTCCGCGCCCACTCCCCCGTTCGGCCAGCGTATTCCGCGGCGGCGCAACCGCAGCGAATAGTCCGCGCGTGAAAATTCGCGAACGGCAAGGCACCCGTATAGGATAATATTTGCGATTCGCCTCTTTGCGTTTTATCGTGTTGGTGGGCACGAAAGCAAGGAGGCGAGTTACGATGAAGAAAGTCACTGAGCGCGGCTGCAATCGGTGCCTGAAACCGGGCCGGTCGCAGATCCGAACCACCATTGCAACACACACCCACCGCATGCGTTTGCGCAGACTCGTCGGCATGATTCTGGCACTGGCGGCAGGTCTGACCGGTATGTTGATGATGCCGATTCCTGCAGCCGATACGGTTGCGTATGCGCGGGTAAAACGTCCGAAGAGCAGCTCGAAAGCCATCAAGCGCGCCACGCGGAAGTTCTTTGAGAGCCGGGCTGTGGTGGCCATCGTGCATCGCGGTGAAAGCAAGCAGGACATGGATGACTATGCAATCGACGCACAGTGGGGCGTGCGCGCTTATCCCGCGGTCAAATACCGCTACATCGAAAAGAAAAAGAGCCCTGATCTGCTGGAGATTCACCTGTATATCCGCTATTTATCCTATACCGGCACCGGTTCGGTCAAAGATTTATCCCCGACCGGCAACCGCGCAAAGGCCTACCGGCGCGGGGTCGAGCGGTTTTTCAGCGGACGCACCGTCAGCGACGGCACAAAGACGTTCAAGCTGAAAGTGGTGTGGCATTCGTACGCCTATCGGACGCGTGATGCCATGGCGGATGCGCAGGTGTTCTATGAGGTTGCGTTTGGATCCGGCTGTCCGGTCGACGGGTCCGGTTGTGGGTCGTATCGCTGGTATCACGCCCATTCGGCGGGTCCTTTGTATGGCGGCACACTGGTCATCCCCGATGCCAAACAAATCGGGTACGGGCGCGCGCCGGTCACCGGGGCGAAATACCAGGCGATGGCGGCGCATGAAACCGGGCATCTGTTGGGCCTGGATGATGCGTATGCCTGCGTGGTGAACGGGCACACGGTCGATCGCATGGCGGAAAACTCTGAGACCTGTTGCAAAGTCGCCGGTCAGTGGTTGAATCTGATGGCGACGCCCTTTGCCCGGGACACGCAGCTGTTGGTCAATGACGTCGAGATGATGCTGGAATCGGAAAGCGACGCCGCTGACGGTGGCGCCTTTATGCAGTCCTATCGCAGTGTCAAACAGGCGGGGGCCGACACGCGGATATCGGACGCCATCACCGACCACACCGACAAAGCCCACGCCGCAGCAGCCCGTTAGGCTCCATTGGGGGCCACTAGGGCCCACCTGGGTCAACCGGGGCGCGAAAACGTCCCCCCGTCCTGCTACACTGTATTCTCTATGAATGACCAATACACGACTGGACAAGGGGTGAGTGTTTTGAAACGATTGGTGGTGCTGGGCGCAGGTCCCGGCGGTTACGCGGCGGCGTTCGAGGCCGCACGCGACAAAAACGTACAGGTGACCTTGATTGAGCGCCGCGCGCTGGGCGGAACGTGTTTGAATGTCGGCTGCATTCCGACAAAAACGATCCTGCGCTCGGCACACGTGCTGGACGCCGTGCGCGATGCGACCGAATACGCTGTGAATGTCGCCGGCGGTGCGCGCTTGGATGTGGATGCACTCCGCGCACGCAAGGACCGCGTGGTGGGGGAGTTGGTCTCGCAGATTGCCGATACCGCACGACGTCTGAAAGTCGAGACCGTCTGCGGAACCGGGGTACTGACCGGGTCGAATGAAATCACGGTGACCGCAGCCGACGGCACGGAAAGCTCTGTGCCCTTTGACGCGCTGATTATCGCGACCGGCTCGGTCCCGGTGGTGATTCCGCCGCTTGCGGTGCCGGGTGTTTGGACCAGTGACGATGCCCTGACGCTGGATACGATTCCTGAGAGCATCGTGATTGTCGGCGGCGGTGTCATCGGCGTCGAGTTTGCGAGCTTTTATGCGGCGCTGGGCGTGGATGTCACCGTGGTCGAGTTGACACCGGCCCTGTTGCCGGGCTTCGATGCCCGCGTGCAGCGCAGCTTGGCGGCGGCACTGACGGCTTCCGGCGTGCGTCTGGTGTTGGGCGACAGCGTCTGCGGGGTTGAACGCGCAGACGACGGCGGTTTCATCGCGCAGTTGTCATCCGGTGACAGTATCCGGGCGGCAGCGGTGCTCTGTGCTGTGGGACGTGCTCCCCATACCGCCGACATGGGATTCGAGCAGGCAGGCCTGGAATTCGATCGGCGCGCGTTGGTGGTCGACCGGTATTTCCGGACCAATGTGCCCGGCATTTATGCGATAGGCGACGCCATCGCAGGCGTCATGTTGGCGCACGCGGCAGAGGCCGAGGGGCGTGCTGCCGCGCAAAATGCCGTGGCGGCACTGACGGGTGCGGAACCTGCTGCGACGGTGGATGCGCGCACCATCCCGGGCTGTGTTTACACCACGCCCGAGGTGGCGACCGTGGGATTGTCGGCTGCGGCTGCCAAAGAGGCGGGACTGCGCGCGGTGTCGGCGATTGCCAAATACAGCGGCAACGGACGCGCTTTGGCGGAAGGAGCCGCCGACGGCTTTGTGCAGCTGGTGGCGGATGCGGACACCGGGTGCCTGATCGGGGCCCAGCTGGTCGGCCAGGCGGCCGTCGAGCTGATTGCGGTACCGACGCTTGCAGTCGCACAACAGCTGCCGGTATCCGCCTTGGCACACACGGTATTTGCCCACCCGACCCTGGCGGAGGTCATAAAAACCGCCGCCGAAACCCTCCTGACAAAGCTGTAGGACGGTACCGAAAATTATGACGACGGATACAGGCGAACAAGACCTGCGGCGGCGTGTGGCGGAGCTGCGCGCGGTGCTGGCACAGGCGAATATCGACTATTACGCGCTGGATGCGCCGACGCTCAGTGATGCCACGTACGATTCGCTGATGCGCGAACTGCGCGCGCTGGAAGCCGCGCATCCGCATCTGGTCACGCCGGATTCCCCCACCCAACAGGTGGGTTCCACCCCCCAGGCGACCTTTGCGCCGGTCACACACGCGACGCGCATGTATTCGCTGGATAATGCCATGGACGAGGGGGAGCTTATCGCATGGCTGACCCGAACGGCGGATGCTGTCGCACCACTGCTGGGGAACCCCGGACATCCGGCCACGCTGGAGTTCGCGCTCGAGCTGAAAATCGACGGGTCGTCCATTGCTGTCACCTATGAACACGGGCGGATGACGCGTGCCGCCACGCGGGGCGACGGCCGCACCGGCGAAGACGTCACCGCCAACATGCGCACCGTCCGCGACCTGCCGCACACGCTGGAAGCCGGCATCCTGTCCACCATCCCCGAACTGGAGGTCCGCGGCGAGGTCTACCTGCCGCATGCCGCCTTTGAACAGTTAAACGAACAGGCGCTTGATCGCGGCGAGAAAACATTCGCCAACCCGCGCAACGCCGCTGCAGGGTCGCTGCGCCAAAAGGACGCGCGCGTTACCGCCGGGCGCGCACTTGCAACCTTTATCTATGCGACTGCCGACATCCCGGTATCGTCCATTGCACCGGCGGGTGCGGGGATACACTCCCAATCCGAATTGTTGGCACAACTGGCGGCTGCCGGTTTTCACGTGAATCCGGATGTCGCGGTTGCCACCACGCACGCAGACATTCTGGATTTCTGCCGGCGCGCACTGAGCCGCCGCCACGACCTGCCCTATGAAATCGACGGCGTGGTCGTGAAAGTCAACGACGTCGGCCTGCAGCGCGAACTGGGATACACCGCGCGTGCCCCGCGTTGGGCGATTGCCTTTAAGTTCCCGCCCGAGGAAAAAACCACCATTCTGAACGAAATCCGCATCCAGGTGGGACGCACGGGCGCCTTGACCCCGGTGGCGGAGTTCGATCCGGTCACGGTCGCGGGCTCGACCATTGCGCGCGCGACCTTGCACAACGCCGACGAAATCGCGCGCAAAGACGTCCGCGTGGGCGACACCATCATCGTGCGCAAGGCAGGCGACGTCATCCCCGAGGTCGTGGGCTACGTGCCCGATCTGCGCCCTGAAGGCGCCGTGCCCTATGTGATGCCGACGCACTGTCCGTCGTGCGGGACGGCGGTGCACGCACACCCCGGCGAGGTCGCGCTGCGCTGCGAAAACGTCACCTGCCCGGCGCAACGAACCGAACGGCTGCGCCACTGGGTCAGTCGCGGTGCCGCCGACATCGAGGGGCTGGGGACCGAAACGGTGACGGCGCTGGTGGCGGCGGGCTTGGTGCGTGACATCGCGGATTTCTATGACCTGGATTCCCGGCAGCTGGCGACGTTGCCGCTGGGCCGCACGCTGAAAGACGGCAGCGAGCAGGTATTCGGTCAGCTGATGGCGACCAAAGTCCTGGCGCAAATCGAGGCGTCAAAGGCGCGTCCCTATCCGCGTCTGTTATTCGGGCTGGGTATCCGCCACGTGGGCTCGACCATCGCCGAGCTGCTGTGCGATGCGTTCCCGTCAATCGAGCTGTTGTTCAATGCGGGGGAGGAGGATCTCGCAAGCATCGACGGGATTGGACCGCAAATCGCAGCTGCCATCCGCGATTTTGCCGGGGTCGCTGAAAACCGGAGCGTCATTGCGCGTCTGCAGGCTGCAGGCGTCGCGTTTGCGTACGATGACGCCACGCGTGCCGCCGCGGCCGACCGGCCCCGTCCTCTGGAGGGTCTGACCTTTGTGTTGACCGGGGCGCTGTCCGGTATGACGCGTGACGAGGCGGGGGAGGCGTTGAAAGCTTTAGGCGCCAAGGTTTCGGGGTCGGTCTCGAAAAAGACGAGCTATGTGGTGGCGGGGGATGCCGCCGGCAGCAAGTATGACAAGGCGCTGGCGCTGGGTGTGCCGGTGCTGGACCAAGAGGCGCTGGAACGCGTGCTGCGGACCGGGCAGGTGCCCGATGCCGGGGATGGTCCCGACGGTGGCCGCGACGGTGCAGGTGGTTCCGATGCCGGCGATAGTCCCGCTGATGGCCCTGACGATGACAGGTAGGGCGACGCATTCGGCGGCACACTCCGCCGCCAAAAAACCGACCGTGACCCCCCGTGCCCGCAAGGGCGAGCCGCGCCCCTGGCGTGCGGTGGATGTGGTGTGGGTGTTGGCGACGCTGGTGTTGGCGAGCGCCTGTACCTGGTTGGTGTTGTCAAACCGTTTGACTGCGATGCTGCCCGAGGTCGGGCGCGTGGGCGTGCGCATTGCACTGCTGGTGGTGTTCTATCTGCTGGAACTGGTGGTGCTCGCCTGGTTGGCGCACCGCCGCGAGCTGTCCTTTGCCGCCTGCTTTCATCTGCAGCGGATGTATGGGGATGGGCAGTCAACCCGTCATCCTGAGCGAAGCGGCGTAGCCGCGCAGTCGAAGGATCCACAACGGACGGGCAACGAGGGGACTGCGGCGTCAGCACGCGATGCTCACCTTTTGCCCCCGTGGGCTTCCATCCTACTGACCATCGGAATATTTCTGTTGCTGCGCATACTGGTTGCCGGCTGGACCTGGGGGATGGCGCACATCGGCTGGAGTGCCCCGTCATCCGAGTCCCTGCCGACGTTGTTCGGGACCAGTGTATTCGGGATGATCGGGGCGGCACTCAGCGTGGTGGTGTTGGCACCGTTCACCGAAGAGCTGATTTTTCGCGTCGTATTGCTGCGGACCTTCAACAAGCGTCTGCCGATGTGGGCGGCGGCCATCGTCCAGGCGCTGGTGTTTTCGCTGTACCACCTGTCACTTTGGGCGGCACTGCCGAACCTGCTGTTGGGGCTGGCATGCGGATACCTGGCGGCGCGTGCCCGAACGCTCTGGCCTGCCATAGCACTGCATGTGCTGTATAACGCCTCGGTTGTCGCGGCCGCGTTCTATCTGACGCTGGTGAGCTGACGGTGCTGTTTTCCCCGCGGCGTAGAACACGCCACGGGACCGGTTATCCGACGGCTGTCGCCGCCGCATGTATTGCCACGGACGGCAAAACCCGCCGCCCTCGCAATGACAACGGGGGTAGAAAATAGCTATAGGGAAAAGGGTGGTGCCCCCGACGGAATTCGAATCCGTGTTGCCGCCTTGAAAGGGCGGAGACCTTGGCCGCTAGTCGACGGGGGCCGATTACAGCCGCAATAGAATAGCACACGCAACGCCCCGCACGCAACACATCTGCTCACATTGCCGACAAAAATCCCCTTGGGAACCCGTTGCCACTCGTGCTATGCTGTTGCGTATGGACGACTATCCGCACATCCGCATTGCCGCAGCCATCATCCGCCGCCCCGACGGGGCGGTACTGGGCGGATGCCGTGCGTATGGCGAATACGCCGGTTGGTGGGAATTCCCGGGGGGCAAGCTGGAGCCCGACGAATCGTGGGAGGACGCCTGTCGGCGCGAGGTCGCAGAAGAGCTGGGCGGAATCCGGCTGACCTCGCTGGAGCACTTCTATGATTTTCAGTTCGATTACCCCAAGTTTCGCGCCATCATACAGTTTTTTCTGTGCACGACCGACGAGGAAATCACCGAACACCCCGACCACAGCGAGATTCGCTGGTTGGCACCTGATCAGTTGGACAGCGTGAATTGGTTGGACGGCGACGACGGCATCCTGAACAAAATCCGAAACCTGCCGCACGCGTAATGCCGAAGCCTCCGTCACAAAACGCATGTGACGGGACCGGTTATCCGACGGCGGCGTCAGTCGTCGGAAAATATCCCCGTGCGCAGCACGGGCCCAGTCCCACCCGCGCGCAATGGCTCAGGGCACACGCGTCGCGGGGACGCACTCCCCCGAAAAATCTGTAAAAGTATCGGATATGTGACTTGACAGTTTAGTATTGCAACCTGTAAAGTAATTGCATTGCGATGAACGTGGGGATTTCACGGGCGGGCAAAGCGTGGGATCATACGTGGGAACGTGGGACGAACGTAAGACTGAACGGGGATGAATGAATCGGGTTGCGTGTGGGTTTGTCGGGCGTAGTTGCGGGTGGCGTCACTCAGGCGGGACTGCTGCATCAGCGTGCGTTAACAAATCCGGATCGAATCGAATAGACATCACCGATGGTGGCATTTCGCCTTGTGCTGCAGCTGCATGCTGTGAGCATGGGGAGTACGATGTCGCCACTTCGTCGTGGCCCCGCACTCCGGCGCGTCAGCGCAGGTACCGATAGGGAAGAACGCCGCTCGGCGCGGCGTGGCAATACCCGGTGGCGGGCGTGGATGGTGCACCCGCCGAAACATAAGGAGGGCATGAACGTATGAAAGGGATCTTACGGGTGGACACCAGACGCATTACCGCTCTGGTGCTGTGTTGCGCGCTGTTATTCAGCGCATGTCCGGTGCTGCGCCCGCAGACGGCCGCAGCCGAAACGGTGACGACGGTTACCAGCGAATCCGACACGATCTTTTCGGGATCGGTGAACGGTGAAATCAGCAATTTTAACGATGGACAAGCTCATTCGAGCTCTACATCTTCCGATCCTACGTCGTGGAATGAAGGATACGATGACTATTGGAATCTCATTTACACGGAGCAGCCTGCCGAAACAATGCAGCGTACCGTAAGTTGCCTGATATATACTTTTCAGGCGCCGGGTACCGGCACGTGGTCTGCCTTTGGCGAATCGGGTTCGATGACCAAGGATAAGTATGTTGAAGTGTATAAATCGTTTTTTGTCGCGACGTATTCCGGCACGGCTCACTGGTATATCGGAGAAGACAAGTATGGAGATTTCCTGGGTGGTTACACGTCCCACGGAAACTATACTGTCCCCTATACCATTTACGGCTCGGTCACGGTGGACTATACCAACACGACCACCACGGTCTACAAACCGGCGGTCACCGCAAACGACCTGGTGAAATACATCGGCGACCCCATTCCGAGCTACAATTGGACCCAGGGCGTGACCGCACAGTGGACCAACCCCGCAAAAACCGATCACGTATTCGGCGACAGCTATGGCACCACATACGGCACGATTACCTCGCTTACCGATCAGGTGACGATTGACAACGCGCTCCCCAATATGGGCGGCACGGTAACCGGGGTGGGCTCATGTACGCAAAGCCTGCAGGCCCAGGACAATTCCGGCTCGAAAGCCACGGCAAACGACCAACAGACCGCCAACCGAACGATTCTGTTCAAGACGCGGTCTGCCCCCAACCTGACCGGCTGGTTTGATAATGCCCCCCAGGCGGCCACTCCCTATGAGTCCGGCACCTGGACAAACCGCCCGGTCACCGTCAAAGCCAACGCCGCCATCGACGGCTACTATCGCAATGCCCTGTATCGTGGCGACACGCAGCCGGCGGGCGACGCCGCACCCACGGTCAGCGGTGCATCTTCGACCGGCGGCACGGCAGACGACGCCTGCTACACGCTGTCAAACGAAACGGGGGCTGACGGTGTCACCTTTTGGGGCCGCATGCTGACCGGCGGCAAAGAAAACACCGCGCTGTCCGAAACGGCAGGCCCTCTGGTCGTCAGGATCGATCTGACTGACCCGGTGCCGGACGCCGAATACAACGAGGGTATCGTGAGCGACCGGTCCGGCGACGACCTGTCCGGGCTGAACACACAGGCGACCAAGTTCGCCGCTGTCGCCGCCGATTCCGGCGAACCGGATCCCGGCGACTATGTCAGCGCCGATGACTTCGAAATCACGGTCCCCGGCTTCTATGACATCTGGGTCCAGGCCACCGACAACGCCGGCAACACCGCCCGCGCCTTGCCGGCCGCGACAACCGGCGTGCTGCTGAAAACGACCGCGGCGCCGTTTATTTCCGGCAGCAACGCCGCCGGCACGTTGGCATCGGACACCTGGTCGAATACGGATGTCACGGTGACGGTCAGCGACAACCCGAATGTCCCCGGCCTTTTGGACCTGGGCCTGTTCCGGGCAGGCAGCGACGACTACATCAAACAGGGACCGGCGACGAACGATCTGTCCCAGGTCTACTCTGATGAAACCGACGGGACGTACTCCCAATACTATGGCATCTATCTGCTGGAGGACCGCACCGTGGTGTCGGCGCCGACGGCCACCTATATCGTGAAAATCGACAAAACCGCACCGACGGCGGCCGTGAAACTGCAAGGAGACCACGCGACCTTCAGCGACACCAGCACCGACCTGCTGGGCACGGCAAACAGCGGTGTCGATGAGGCGCTGACCCGGGTTGCGGTGGTGCCCACGGGCGCGACGGCACAGGACGGCGACTTTGTCGCGACCGACGACGCGCAGGTCCCGGCTGACGACGGCTATTACGACGTCTGGGCACAGGCGACCGACCATGCGGGCAACACCTCGCAGCGCACGAAAGCCTACACGCACATCAACCGCGCGGCGCTGGACGCGATCACGGCGCAGGATTTCCGCCACCCGGTCGACCGGGGCGCACTGACTGACGCCGATGCCAAAGAGCTCGCGGTGGTCAGTGCCGTCTATTACAACGGCGGCGCGGTGGACTTCGGCGACCTGGTGGTGGACGCCGCACAGCTGCAGGCCATCAACGATGCCATCAAGGCGGGGGAGTACGGCCCGCACTCGCTGACCTTCAGCACGCCTGCCGTCAACCCGAACGTGGCTGATGACACACGCAATTCCGTCACGGTGACCGTGACTTTGACCGGACACGGCGATGTGGACACCGCCGTGATCGGGGATGCCGATGACAACGGCATGCGTATCTATGCCAACGATTTCCTGTATGGCGTGAACCGGGGGCAGCTGGATGCGGACGGGGCGCGTGCGCTGGCGGCGGTCAGCCTGTATGACACCGACAATGCGGCGCTGTGTGCCGACGGTGCGTCGGTCGATGCAGACGAACTGGCAGCCATCAACGCGGCTGTTGCTGCGGGCGATGTGTCGCACAACACCTGGCCTTTGACCTTCACCGCGCCCGATTACTCGGCTGCGGTCACCGTGCAGGTGACCCTGAAACAGGCAGGCGACGCCAACGATGCCCCCAACAGCGGGGACGTGTCTTCGCTTGCCGCAAACAACTTCAGCTATGGCGTGAACGAGCCGCCGTTGGATGCAGTGACGGCGGTGACCTATGCGGGTACCGTGGCGCACGACATCTGGGGCAACCGGATTCCCGCCGGCGACGTGGTTGTGGATGTCGACCAGCTGACGTCCATACAGGATGCCCAGGACGCCGGCCTGACGGGCGCCTATCCCTTGACCTTTGCCACGCCTGATGCCACGGCTGCGGTAACGGTGACCGTGACGCTGACCGAATCGGGCGTCAATATGAGTGGCGTCGGTGTGGGCGACCACATTACGGCAAACGATTTCAGCTATGGCGCAGACGAGACCACACTGACGGCTGATATCGCAAAAGTGCTGGCAAATGTGGATGCCCTCGACGCGGACGGCAACCCGATTGCGCGCGAGGACATCCGGGTGGACGCCGATCAGCTGGCAGCCCTGGTGGACGCACTGGATGCCGGGCAAACCGGAGAGCTTCCATTGACGTTTATTACGCCCGACGACACGCAGCTGACGGTGACCGTGACCGTGACCCAACACGGCGCGGGTTCCGTTGACGGTACGGGCGACCACATCGCAGGCAACGATTTCACCTATGGGGTGGACGAGACCACATTGACCGACGAGATTGCGAAAGTACTGGCGCATGTGGATGCCCTCGACGCTGACGGCAACCCGATTGCGCTTGAGGACATTTCGGTGGACGCCAATCAGCTGGCAGCCATCAACAGCGCGATTGGCGCCGGTGCAACGGGTGACTATGCCTTGACCTTCAGCACGCCGGACGACACGCAGCTGACCGTGACCGTGACCCTGCAGGATCGGGGTGCCGGTGTTGTCGGTGACGGCGACCATGTCACGGGTAATGACTTCAGCTATGGTTCGGACGAGCCGACGCTGACGGCAGATGACGCAAAGATTCTGGCGAACATCGACGCGGTCGATAAGGATGGACGCCCGATTGACGACAGCCTGATCAGCGTGGACGCGACCGACTTGGCGGTTATCAACGACGCCCGTCGGGACGGACAGACCGGCGACTACGACCTGACCTTCCGGACCCCGGACGGGACGACGGTCACCGTTGCGGTCCGGATTGTCGTTCCGGCAAAACCGGAGCCGACGCCGATTCAGCCACAGGGCAATGACCGGATCAGCGCGAAGGGCTTTACCTATGCCGCCGAGGGCAAGAAAATCACGGCGAGCATTGCCAAGTCCCTGGCACAGGTGATCGCAGTCGATAAAAACGGAAACGCCATCGACCTTACCAAGATTAAGGTCGAGGCGACATCCCTTGCGGCGTTGAAGGCGGCACAGAAAGCCAAGAAGCGCGGCATTTACGTGCTGACCTTTGTGACGCCCGACGGCACCACGCATTCGGTGAACGTCAAGTTGACGGTAAAGAACAAACAGGACAATAACGGCACGGGCAAAGACGGCAACGGGGATACCGATCTGGGTAACACCGGAGAAGCCGCCTGGACCTGGGTCCCGGCAGCGGTCGTTATCGCCGCTGCGGCCTGCACCTTCCTGGCACTGCACCCCCGCCGCAAGCAAGGAGCATAAACTGTCGTTGCGCCCTGCGGTAGCATTCTAGACGTCATTGCGCGGGCGGCGATTCTTTGCCGCCCGCGCCAATTCACCGGGTGGGCGCATCCTACTCACGTCATTGCGGAGCGACGTAGTCGTCGTGGCAATCCACCGGCGACGTCAGTCGCCGGATTATTGTCCCGTCACGCAGCGCGTGACGGGGGCATTACATCTGCGACGACCACGGGTGCACTGTCCCGGTGGTGCGGGATGACGCAGCGCGTCGGGACGCACTCACCCGGTCAATCAACCTGAATATCACGTGCAGGTTACCGCTTTGCCGGGTCCCGCGTCGCGGCTGGACGCGGATGTGGTGGACGTGCTACCATCATATTCGGCAAAAGCTGTTTGAGCGGAGGGGCGTTTCAGTTCAGGGACAATCCCCGCATGTGATATGACGAGTTCGTGTTGTGAGTTAGTGGCACTGTGGAATCGCTTGGACCCGGCGCGGCGCGGTATCGCCGCAGGTGGGTGTCGACCCGAGGGCTTGTGCAGACACAGAATCGGGCGGTTTCATCACAGGTGGATACAGCATCTTTTGCCGACCGCAGGGTCGATTTTGTGTGTTTGGGCGCCCATCTATCAGGCTGCACAGACACGGCGGACCGTGCGGAAATGTGGAACTATCAGGCCGTTAGGGCAGTTGCGTGACGCGTGCAGGGACCGATCGGCGCATTGTGCGGTCGACTCACGGCGTTGCGCGACACGACAGAACTGATGCAGGCGGATGAAGAACAATCGGGGGAGCAGGATCCCCGGACCCGCCGGCGACAGAAAGGAACGATTATGGGACCAGTGATTATTGCCGCGGTGGTGGCAGCGGTCCTCGGGTTTGTGATCGGGTTCGTGATAGACCGATTCGTGGTCAATGCCAAGGCCGCACGTGCGGCGGCAGAGGCCGAATCAGTCGTCAAGGGCGCCCAGAAACAAGCCGAGACCCTAAAGAAAGAAGCCCTGTTAGAGGCGAAAGACGAGATCTTCCGGATGAAACAGGAAGAAGAGGCAGAGGCCAAAGAGCGCCGCAAGGAAATTACGGCGCTGGAAAACCGTCTGTCCCAGCGCGAAGAGGTCATCGACCGGCGCGCCGAAACGCTGGACAAGCGCGAGCATCAGATTTCCAGCTTGCAGGGTCAGCTGACCAAGAAGGAAACTGATCTGGACGCGGCGCTGAGTGATGCGCTGGTGCGTCTGGAGCGTATCGCACAGATGTCGACCGACGAGGCGAAACGCGAGCTGTTGGCGTCGGTTGCAGACGACGTGAAGCGCGAGGCCGCAGCCATCATCCGGGAAAGCGAACAGACCGCCCGCGACGAGGCCGACAAGCGTGCGCGTAACATCATCAGCTTGGCGATTCAGCGCATCGCCGCCGACCACACCAGCGAAAACACCGTCAGTGTCGTTCAGATCCCGTCCGACGACATGAAGGGGCGTTTGATCGGGCGCGAGGGAC
This sequence comes from Actinomycetes bacterium, assembly GCA_031272275.1. Taxonomy (GTDB): domain Bacteria; phylum Actinomycetota; class Coriobacteriia; order WRKU01; family WQUG01; genus JAISUC01. The sequence goes on from JAISUC010000009.1 coordinate 73,595, forward strand.
GCAACATCCGCGCCTTCGAGCAAATCACCGGCATCAACCTGATCATCGACGACACGCCCGAAACGGTCGTGCTGTCCAGTTTCGACCCGGTGCGTCGCGAGGTCGGTCGCATCACGCTGGAGACCCTGATTACCGACGGGCGTATTCATCCGGCGCGCATCGAGGAGATGTTCGGGAAGGCCGAAAAACTGGTCACCGAACAGGTCCAGCAGGCGGGCGAGCAGGCCAGCTTCGACGCCGGCGTGCACAACCTGCACCCCGAGCTGGTGAAAACGCTGGGTCGTTTGCGCTATCGCACCAGTTACGGCCAAAACGTGTTGAAGCACTCGCTGGAGGTCTCGTGGTTGGCCGGTGTCATGGCAGAAGAGCTGGGCGCGGATGTCGCGCTGGCAAAACGTGCCGGTCTGTTGCACGACTTGGGCAAAGCGATCGACCACGACGTCGAGGGACCGCACGCGGTCATCGGTGCCGATTTGGCGCGCCGTCTGGGCGAGCCCCAGTCGGTGGTACACGCGATCGAGGCACACCACGGTGATGTCGAGCCCACCACGGTCGAAGCCGTGCTGGTCATGGCGGCTGACGCCATCAGCGCCGCACGTCCCGGTGCCCGTCGCGAAACACTGGAGAGCTACATCAAGCGTCTGGAGAAACTCGAGGCGGTCGCCAACGCCCACAAGGGTGTCGAAAAGACCTTTGCCATGCAGGCGGGTCGCGAGATCCGCGTCATGGTCGAGCCCACCACGGTGAGCGACGCCGACGCGGTCGTGTTGGCACGCGACATCGCCAAGGAAATAGAGGCCGAACTGGAGTATCCGGGACAAATCAAGGTCATGGTCCTGCGCGAAAGCCGCGCCGTCGACTATGCCAAGTGATGAACTGCTGGATTTTGTCGCACGGGTCGCAGGCGATGAATTCCTGAAAGTTGAAGAGGATTTCGGCGCCGGCTTCGTCCGCCTGCAGGTGGCGGAAGCCGAGCGCCGTCAGGCCAAACATGACATTCGCAGCACCGAGGACGCGGTGCTGGAACTGTTGCGCAACGCGCGCGATGCAGGCGCGCGACACATCTGGCTGGCGACCATCCGCGAAGGCGACGTGCGAACACTGACCGTGTTGGATGACGGTGTCGGTGTGCCCGATGCGATGCTACAGCGCATCTTTGACGCGCGTGTCACCAGCAAACTGACCACCATGCGCATGGATGACTGGGGGGTGCACGGGCGCGGCATGGCGCTGTTTTCGATTGCGGCGAATGCGGACAGTGCCCGGGTTGCGTGGAGTCGCGTGGCGACGGAAGTCGCCGGTGACACCGGTGGCGCTACGCTGCCGTCGTCGTATGGAAGTCCCACTGCAGCTGCCACCGGCACCGCGATTACCGTGACCTTTCACGCCGACCGCCTGAACGAACGCGCCGACCAGAGCACCTGGCCTGCCGTCAAACGGGTTGGCGCCGCGAACGGAGCAGCTGCCGCCGGCAGCACGGCCGGCGCGCCGGATTCCCGTAACGCCATCCGACCCGGCGACTACGTCGTCGAATCGGGTCCGCACAACATCGTGCGCTGCTGCACCGAGTTCTGGTGCGCCCACCCCGACCTGGAAATCTACGTCGGCAGCCCCACAGAGGTCGCAGCCGCCTATTTCCGGGACGCCGGTGCCGCCGCCGACGTTCCCGCCGACGCGGCGGATCTGGCCGATGCTGCGAACGAACGCGGATTGGCGCTGTCCGAACGCGGCGCTTACCGGATATTGCGCGGCGAAGTCACACCCGCCAAACCCGTGCGCGCGCGCGTGCTGGCGGCGACCCGCGTGTCGGCTGGCGGCACCGTCGACATCTATCGCGACCGGCGCGGCCTGTCCATCGCCGCCGACGACCTGGACGATTTCCGCCGCAGCGTCGAGGCCGCATTCGACACGCTGGCGGACAAATACTACCTGTCGGCTGCCGACGCCCCCCAGGTCAAGCTCGCCCGCAACAAACTGCGCATTACCATCGATTTCGACAAAGACGAATAAGGGCGGGGGAGTATTATGTCTGAACCGGTGTCCATCACCAATAATCCCTTTGCCGGTGCGCTCTATTGTGTCCGCTGTTTCGGCTGTCAGATGAACAAACACGATGCCGAGGTCATCGCCGGGCTATTGAACGGGTTGGGCATGACCGCGACCGACGACACCGCAGACGCTGCCGTCATCGTGTTTCTGACCTGCTGTGTGCGCGAGGGCGCCGAGGAGCGCCTGCGCGGACAGGTGGCATCCCTGAAACAACTGAAAACCGCCGATGACGGATCCTGGTTGCCGGCTGACGACGCCCCGCTGGTGGCGGTCGGCGGCTGCATAGGTCAGCGCGACGGCGCCGAACTGCTGAAATTGCTGCCGCACACCGACGTGGTGTTCGGCACCCAGAACATCCAGCGCCTGCCCGCCTTGCTGCACGACGCACACGCCAGGCGCAGCGCGCGTACATCCGGCGAACGCTACACCGACAGCGCCACCGTCGAAACCGTCGAGGCCTCGGACGCGTTCGCCGCCGATCTGCCGACGGTGCGCAAACACCCCTGGCACGCCTGGCTGCCCATTACCCAGGGCTGCAATAATTTCTGCAGTTACTGTATCGTCCCCTATGTGCGCGGCCGCGAGAAAAGCCGCCCACTGGAGCGCATCGTCGAACAGGCCGAAACACTCGTTGCCGACGGTGTGCGTGAAATCACGCTGTTGGGACAAAACGTGAACAGCTACGGCCGCGACCGCTATGGCACCCCCCGGTTCGCCGAGGCATTGGCAGCCGTTGCCGCAACCGGCGTCGAGCGCTTGGGATTTGCGACCAGTCACCCCAAGGACCTGTTGGATGAAACCATCGCCGTTATGGGACGCACTCCCCAAATTTTGCGTTATCTGCATCTGCCCGTGCAAAGCGGCAGCGACCGCGTGTTGCAGGCCATGAACCGGCATTATACGGGCGCGGATTACCGCCGGCTGGTGTGCAAGCTGCGCGCGGCGGTGCCCGATATCGCCCTGTCGACCGACCTGATTGTCGGGTTTCCCGGCGAAACCGAGCGCGATTTTGCCGATACGCTGCAGCTGGTGCGCGAGGTCGAGTTCGACCAGGCATTCACCTTTCTGTTTTCGCCCCGCGCGAAAACCCCGGCGGCGACGATGCCGGATCAGGTACCGGCCGATGTCGCACAGGAACGCTTCGAGCGCCTGGTGGACGCTGTGCAGGCAGGCGCGCGCGCCGGAAATGAACGCCTGGTGGGCACGCGACAGGACGTCCTGGTCGAGGGCGCATCGAAACGCGACGCGCAGGTGCTGGTGGGACGTGACCGCCACTACAAGGTCTGCCATTTCCCGCTGCCGGCAGGTAACACGGCCGCCGACTGGCAGGGGCGGACGGTCGCGGTACGGGTGGCGGCGGCGCACACCTGGTACCTGGACGTCGAACCGTCGGCACCGGGCGCAGGCGCTGCCACCCACGACCCTGCGACGGGGGAGTAGCGCGTGACCGCGTCCTGCCCGGTCATCGCGATTGTCGGTCCCACCGGTGTCGGTAAATCCGCCGTCGCCGAAGAGCTCGCCGTGCGCCGACGCAGCATCGTACTGAACGCCGACAGCATGCAGGTTTATCGGGGCATGGACATCGGCACGGCCAAGGTACCGGCAGCATCCCGCCGCGTCGAACATTTCGGCATCGACTTGGTCGATCCGGGTCAGGCGTGGTCGGCCGCGCGGTATCAGGACTACGCCCGCGGTGTCATAGACCGCGCGCTGGCGGCGGGCACCGGGGCGATCGTCTGCGGCGGGACGGGTCTTTACCTGCGCGCGGCCTTGGATGTGATGGATTTTCCCGCCGGCGAACAGACAGACAATCCCATACGCGCGCGCTGGGAACAATTTTTGGAGGAGTATGGTCCCGACGCCTTGTTTGACCGGCTGCGGGCAGCGGACGTGCGGGCGGCAGCCCTGCTGCACCCGAATAACACGCGCCGCGTGATTCGTGCGCTGGAAATGCACGAACAGGGGGTCAGTTATGCCGATCAAGCGGCGGGCTTCAAACAGCCACAGCCGTATTATGACGCGACCTGGTTCGGGCTGACGATGCCGCGCGAGCAGCTGTATGCGGCCATCGATGCGCGGGTGGACGGCATGGTGGCGGCGGGTTTGCCGGCCGAGGTCGAGCGACTGCTGGACGGCGGCTATGCAAAGGCGCTGACGGCGGCTGCCGCCATCGGGTACAAAGAACTGGTGCCGGTCATTCGTGACGGAGCGTCGCCGGCTGACGCCATCGACGCCATCAAACAGGCCACCCGGCGATATGCAAAACGGCAACTGACCTGGTTTCGCGCCGATAGCCGCGTACAATGGATAGATGTTGCGGGCAAAACGGCGGCACAGATTGCCGACGTAATAGGAGGACTGTTGTGAAACTGAATTTCACCAAGATGCACGGTTTGGGCAATGACTTTATCGTCGCGACCGACCTGGACGGCACCCTGCGTTTGACGACCGAACAGATCGCGTTGATATGCGACCGACACTTCGGCATCGGTGCGGACGGACTGATGTTGGTGCGCACCCCTGCGGATGCGAACACGGCTGACTTTTCCTGGTGGTTTGCGAACGCCGACGGCTCTTTTCCCGAGATGTGCGGCAACGGCACGCGCTGTTTTGCGCGCTATGTTTTGGAACAGGGTCTGCTGCCTGCGGGTGCCGAAACCGTGCGGCTGGAAACGCTGGCGGGGGTCAAGACGATACGGATTCAGACTGATGCGGCAGGTGTCTTTCAGCGGGCATCGGTTGACATGGGACACGCCACCTACGAGGATGAAGTCATCAGCCTGCAGGGGCGCGATTTCCGTTGCGTATCGATGGGAAATCCGCACGCGGTGACCTTTGTCGACCGGCTGGAAATGCGCTATGGTGCGCCCCCGGTCGGCGGTGTCGGTCCTCTGATTGAAACCGATGCGGTTTTTCCGAACAAGACGAATGTCGAGTTCGTGCACCCCGTCAGTATGGAATTGCTGGAAATGCGCGTATGGGAACGCGGCGTGGGCGAGACCCTGGCATGTGCCACCGGTGCCTGTGCGACGGCGGTAGCGGCATATCTACAGGGTTACTGTGACCCGAACGTGCGGGTCAGGTTGCTGGGTGGTGACCTGGATGTTGCCATCGCGCCCGATTTCCGCATCACCATGTCCGGACCGGCCACCACGGTCTACGCCGGCACCATCGAACTCTGACGATCAACCCGGAACCTTCAAACGTCATTGCGAGCGCACCGTAGGTGCAACCCGGAATCTACACTTCAGCTGAACCGGGGCGTCGCCTGCTTGCACGCTATGGACGCATCGCACGCTCAGAAAGTTTTCTGAAAGAATTGCTGTACAGTATGCATAAAGGTGTGATAAGCTGATGCGGTCAACGTAGGAACCGGTGGGAACTTTGTGGGAACATCGGTGGGAAAGCAATGATGGGAAGTTCTCGCCCCCAAGAAAACACTTACGCTGAAAGCGACGGTAAGGCCCACCTATGCGACCGACAAGAGTCTTGTCTGGTCCACGTCTGATTATCGCCGTGGTGTCGACGGTGCCGGGACAAAGATCGCCCAAAGTGCCACCCTTACCGTACGCACCGCCAAAGTCAGCGACCTGGTAGTTGAGCCGCACAGCTCGCGTTCCCGGGGGAGCGAAGTACAAGACCAAAGTGGTCTGGCACTATTACGATGATCGGGTAAATGACGTAGAAATGATGCTGAAAGCCTATGAGGTCGATATGAAGGGTGAATTCGAGCAGCAGTCTTATCGCTGTTACTACAGGGCAGGCAAGGGTTTACAAGGTCCCATACACTCGGATGCCATCAAGAATACCGAAGACAAGGAAGGCACAGGAAAAGGAAAGGGCTGTTAACCATGAAACGAATCACACGAATACTCACGATTGCACTCCTTCTGATTGTGGGCCTTACCATCCCGGCTTCCACCTTTGCCGTCACGCGCCCGGCAGCTCCCGATGCCCTGCGGGTGAAGCGCACATCTGCAACATCCCTTAAGCTTTGGTGGGCACAGGTCAAAGGGGCAAGTGGATATGCTCT
>JAISUC010000006.1 GCA_031272275.1 Actinomycetes bacterium
ACAGCGAGCGGAGGTGAGGATTGAGCCGAAAAAAGTTGTAAAGCTTTTTTCCAGGCTCAATCCGTCTCTGTCAAACCCAATGGATTGCCACGCAGCCCTACGGGCTGCTCGCAATGACGACAGAGGGACGTGACCGAACCGGAAATGCAAGCGGGGGGGTGGGCCAAAAAAAGCTGCAAAGCTTTTTATTGGCAGCATCCCCCCCGCGGCAGTGCAGACGATAGGTACGCTACAGGTTGCGGGATTTGAAGGCGCGTTGGATGTCGCGCTGTGCGTCGCGGGCGGCTATCGTGGCGCGCTTGTCGTAGTTCTTTTTGCCGCGCGCAATACCGATTTCAACTTTGACGCGGTTGTCGTCTGAAAAATACACCTTCGTGGGAACCAGGCTCAAGCCCTTTTGCCGCGTCTTTTCATCCAGATAGCGAATCTGGCGGCGGTGCAGCAGCAGCTTTCGGGGGCGATCCGGATCCAGATTGTTGTATGACCCTTGCGTATAGGGCTTGATGTGCACGCCGTTCAGCCAACACTCGCCCCCGCGCACATGCGCGAAACTCTCGCGCAGCGAAAGCCCGTTGACTCGAATCGACTTCACCTCGGGACCGGCAAGCACGATGCCGGCCTCGAGGGTCTCGTCGATGAAATAGTCGTGGTAGGCCTTTTTATTGCCTGCAATGACTTTCATGCTGCGTAATCAGACGCTAGGGAATCAGGTTCACGTCCGCCGTCAGATCCAACACGAAACGGGTCAGAATACGAACACAGGCGTCCAAATCGCGCAGACTGACCACCTCGGTCGGGGTATGCATGTAGCGGTTCGGGATGCTGACCAGTGCGGTGGCGATACCGCCGCGCGAAATCTGTGCGGTGTTGGCATCGGTGCCGGTGCCGGACGGCTCGGCGTTGATCTGATAGTCCAGCCCCTCTGCGGCGGCAGCTGCCTCGAGCCGACGCAGGACTTCCTTGTTGATGTTGGCGCCGCGACCGAAACAGGGACCGAATCCGACCTTCATCTGACCGAACTTGCGGTTGTCGATATCGGGGTAATCGGTGGCATGTCCGACCTCGACCGCAATGAAAATGTCCGGGTCGATGGCGTATGCGCTGGTCTGTCCCCCGCGCAGCCCGATTTCTTCTTGGATGGTACCCGCGACAATCAAGTCCCCGGCAGGGCCTCCGGCGCGCTTGACCTCTTCCAGGACGCGCGCGGCAATCCAGGCACCCATCTTGTCATCCAGGGCACGGCTGACGATCAGGTCGTCACCGAACTTTTCCATACCGACGTGAATCGTGATGGGGTCGCCCACTTTGACGCGCCGTTTGACCTCGTCTGCGGGCAGTCCCAGGTCAATGAACAGCTTATCCATCTTGGTGACCTTTTCGCGATCCTCGCGCTCCAGAATATGGTACGGCTTGCGACCCAGCACACCCAACAGGGGACCGTCCGCCGTGTGCACGTCCACGCGCAGCGCCGGCAACACGGCCGCATCCACGCCGCCGATGCTCACAAAGGTGATGTATCCCTCGTCGGTGATGTAGTTCACCATCATACCGATTTCATCGATATGTCCGGCCAGCACGACGCTGGGGGCTCCGGGAACCGTGCCCGCCAGTTTGGCATGTACCGAGCCCAGTACGTTGGTTTCGACGCAATCGGCCAAAGGCTCCAGATAGCTGCGATAGACGGCCGCCGCCGGCTCTTCGAATCCGGAAGGAGACGGTGCCTCGACAAGTTCTTTCAAAAACGCGTATTCCTGATCAAGCATGATTCCTGTTCCTTTCACTCCGCCGGGCGGCCGCCACTACCGGCCGTCCGGACACTAGTCATATACTAGCTATTCTGACACAAGCCGAAACACACGCGGGCGCCGGGACGCACTCCCCCACAACTACCCCACACCGGCGTGGCAGACCGGGGGCTTACCCCCCGTTTTCCAGCTGTGCCTGCAGGATGCTAAGCGCACGCTGCAGCTGGGTGTCGGTGCTTTCGTCGGCCTGTTTGGCGATGTCCATTTCGACCGCGACGTCCGGGGTGTTTCCGATACCGTTGATGACCCGCCCCTTTGCGGTCAGGTAATGTGCCGTCGTCATGAAAATCGCGCCGCTGCCGAACGACAACTGGGTTTGGACGCTGCCTTTGCCGTAAGTCACCGTGCCGACCAGTTTGGCGCGGTCGTAGTCCTGCAACGCGCCGCTCACGATTTCAGAGGCACTGGCGCTGTTCGCGTCGACCAGGCAAATCAGGGGCAGCTGTTTGGACAGGGTGTCACCGGTGGCTTTCAGTATTTCGGGCTGGGACGAATCGCGCGATTCGATCTGGACGATGGCGCCGGAATCGATAAACAGCGAGCTCACGCCGATGGCTTCCTGCAGGTCACCGCCCGGGTTTTCACGCAGGTCCAGGATCAGGCCGCGCGCGCCCTGTTTGATCAGGTCCTCGTATTCACGCGACAGTTCATCGGTGGCCTTTTGGTTGAACTCGTACAGGCGCACGTAGCCGATGTCGCCGTCCAGCATCTTGGTCACCGTGTTGGGGGACTCGATTTTGTCGCGTTTGACGGTCACGGAATAGGGGTCGCCCAGGATGTATTTCGCGTCACTGGGCATTTCGTCGTCGGCGCGGGGGCGCAGCAGCGTCAGCTCGACAGATGTGCCGACCTCGCCGCGCACGCGGCTGGAAATCTCTTCGCTGGTCCAGTCGTCTTTGGTCTCGCCGTCGACACCATAGAAATAATCATCCGTCTGAATACCTGCGGCTGCAGCCGGCGTATCGGGATAGACCTGCACGACATACACCGTGCCGTCCTTTTCACCCAACAGCACACCGATGCCGCCGAACTCGCCACTCATGTCCTCTGAGTAGGATTCAAAAGCACTCGCCGGCAGATAGCGCGCATAGGCGTCGCCGTTGCTGGTCAGCAGCCCGTTGATGGCACCGATGGTGGCGGTGGTCTCGTCGGCCGGTTCCAGCGCGTATTTCTGCATCATGTAATAGGCGTCGCGCACCCCGTTGGTCAGGTCAGACGAGTCCTCGATGCGCTGGTTGCTCAGCCTGACAATGTGCTGCGACAACAGAAAACCGCCGACAAAACAGACCATGCCGACGGCCATGCACACCAAAACAGTGACGATTATGCGCGTGATGCGGTTCATCGTGGCTCCTCTGTGGTTGGAAACGGGGTTATCGGGGAGCATGATGTCTGTACCGTCCGGCGTATCCGGACCGGACGGGTTCTGTGCGTCGGACGTGTCCCCGGAAAAATCCCGCACGTCCGTGGCTGCCGGGTCACTCATCCGTGTCGTCCTCGTCGTCGTCGTCCAACTCGATTTCGAAATCGTCGTCGTCATCCTCGTCATCGGGGTAAAAATCGTCCTCGAGCTCTTCTGCGCGCTCGACCGCAGCCTCGATGGCGGCGGTGAAAGCCGCTCGCAGTCCTGCGTCTTCCAGTTGGTTCAGCGCGGCGATCGTGGTGCCGCCGGGACTGGTGACGGCATCAATCAGGGACTCGGGATGCTGGCCGCTTTCGCGCAGCAGCATTGCGGTCCCGTATGCCGTCTGCACGGCCAGCTCGCCGGCCAAGGCACGGGGCAGGCCCCGGGTCAGACCTGCGCGAATCAGGGCGCTGACCACCAAGCCGAAGTACGCAGGCCCACAGCCCGAAACGGCGGCTCCGGCATTTTGGAGTTCTTCGGGGATGACCGCCGCGCGTCCCACGCTTTCGAACAGCTTGACCGCCAGACGCAGGTGTTCGGGCGTCGCATTGCAGCCACCCGAAATCAGCGACATCCCGCAGCGCACCATCGCCGGGGTATTCGGCATGACGCGAATGACCGCCGCGCGCTCGGACAGTTCGTCTTCCAGCGCCATCAGGGGAATACCGGCCGCGATCGAAATCAACAGGGCATCTGCCGCGTGCAGGCGAATCTTGGGTAAAACGGCGGGCACCACCTGGGGTTTGACCGCCATTAGGCAGACGTCGCCTGTACGCAGCGTGATGCCGGTGAAATCGGCGGCGACATCCACCCGGTATGTTTCGGACAGATAGGCGCGGCGCTCGGTGTTTGTTTCGATCACCGTCACCTGGGCGGGTTGTACCAGTTCGGAAGCCAGAAAGCCGGACAACAGGGCTTCTCCCATGTTTCCTCCGCCGACAATCAGCAGCTTGTGCAACAGTGCGCTCATAGTTTCAGTCCTTTCCTCCCCCGCGGGGCAAGCGGTGGCGTCAACAGATAACAGTTATCCCCGTTGCGGGCAATGGTTCCGCCGCTGGCATAAATCACGCCGGCGACAAAATCCAGAAACCGTTGACGCAAGCCGGGCCGCACCAAGGTCAAGTCCAGCACGAACTCTTGCCCGGTCGCATAACGGTCCGCAACGGATTGAGCTTCCTCGAAATCCTGGGGACGCAAACGCGACGGTGCCGGCTCGTGTACCGCCCCGCCCGGCACAGAAAATCCCCCCCGGGGGCGCACCTCGCGCAACCGGGTCCCGATGGCCGCCCCGGCACGCTCCAGATCGGGGCGGCGCACCCGCTTGGTCACCGAACCTGCCGCAGCACCGCTGGCATACGGCGATTCATACGGATAGACGTGATGTGCCGAATCGTAGCCGCTCGAGCGCGGTGCGCGCTCGGGGCGCAGGCGTTCGACGGCATGCGACGTATCGGGCACGTCGTAATCGGCGTCAATCGCCTCGTTCAAGTATTCGTCCTGCCAGGACTCGCCAAAGCCGAACTTCGACTTGACGTTATCCCACAAACCGTTTGCCACGTCCCCTCCTATCGGGAATAGTATTTCAGTTACGGGTGCCGAAAATCGCGGTTCCGACGCGCACCAAGGTCGCGCCCTCTTCGACGGCCACCTCATAGTCGCCGCTCATGCCCATTGATAGCTGAGGCAAAGCGCAACCGGTACGAGCGCGCAGCCGTTCGGCCAATTCACGCAAACCCGCAAATATCCAGCGTAGCTGTTCGGCGTCATCGGTGCCGACAAAGGGCGCCATCGTCATAAGACCGTTTACCTGCACGTTCGCGCATTGCGCGGCGGCGTCGGAGACAATTCCCGCCACGTCGTCGGACGCAAAACCGGACTTTGATTCCTCGCCGCTGATGTTGACCTCCAGCAACACCGGCTGCACCAGACCCAGAAACCCCGCGCGGGCATTTATTTTCTGCAGCAGATGCCATGAATCGACCGAATGAATCAGGGGAGTACGTCCCACAACCAAGCGCACCTTGTTCGTCTGCAGGTTTCCGATGAAATGAAAGTGCTCGTCAGGCAGGGCCTCCGTGCGCTCGACCAGCGCGTCTGCGCGGTTTTCGCCGAACTGATGCTGACCGGCTGCGGCGGCTTCACGTACCATCTGCAGGGGCTTGGTTTTCGACACCGCGATCAGTGTCACGTCTGCCGCGTCACGTCCTGCACGCGCACAGGCATCGCGAATGCGTGCTTGGACAGCGGCGATGTTATCGGCTATGGACACCGAACCTACCCCTTCGTACGCCGTCGTCACATGCGGTCGGCGCCGTGCGGGTCCACTTCCTCCAACAAGTCCCGCTCGCCGGTTATCAGGTAGGCCAGACGCTCGCCGATATCAATCGCGTTATCCGCCAGTCGTTCCAGATAGCGCGCGCACAGTACCATCTTGCTGGCCCATTCGATGTCCTCTTCGTCGGTCAAACGTCCCAGCTCGTTATAGAACTGTTTGTTCAGCGCATCCACCGGCTCGTCCAGCTCGGGCAGCTTTAAGGCCAGCTCCAGATCGCGTTTCTCCAGCGCCTCGCGCGTGGCATCCAGCACGCGCAAAACCAGGTTGGACTGAGCCTTGATCAGATCTATCAGGGCGGAAGGTCCCTCGCGCTTGGCGGTGCGACGCGCTGCCTTTGCAATGTTACAGGCAAGATCTGCCATGCGCTCTTCGTACATGGCGATGAATGCCAAGGAATGCAGCAGACGCAGGTCGCGTGCAACCGGATACTGGGTCGCGATGATCTCGAGCACCCGTTCCTCGACACCCAGCGTCAGGGCATCGAATTCCGCGTCACCGTCGATGACGGCCTGTGCCGAGGCGGCATCGCCCTCCAGCAAGGCATCCACCGCTTGGCGCGTCGTGGCGACCAAGTCCGACATGATGACCAAGACTTCATCGTTGACCGCAGCCATATCTCGTTTAAATTGTTCTCTCACAATGCTACCCTTCTCTGTTCAGCTATTCCCCAAGACGCCTCAGTGGCGTGCCCTGTGGTGTCTTCCCTATCCGAATCGTCCGGTTATATAGTCCTCTGTCCTCTTATCAATCGGCGTCGTAAATATATCGCCCGTCTTGCCCGTTTCCACCAGCACCGCCGGCTGACCCGCCACTTCCTGCAGGAAAAACGAGGTGTAATCGCTGACGCGTGCCGCCTGTTGCATATTGTGCGTCACGATGATGATGGTCACCTCGTCTTTGATCTCGGTCATCAGGTCCTCGATTTTTTGCACACTGGTCGGATCAATCGCACTGCAGGGCTCGTCCATTAACAATACCTCAGGTTGGACGGCCAGGACGCGCGCGATACAGAGTCGTTGCTGTTGTCCGCCCGATATGGCCAGCCCGTTCTTATCCAGAATGTCTTTGACTTCCTTCCACAGGTTCGCACGTTTCAGCGAGTCCTCGACGATGTCGTCCAAGTCGCTTTTGCGCTTGACGCCCTGCAGGCGCGGACCGTATGCCACGTTGTCATAGATAGATTGCGGAAAGGGGTTCGGTTGCTGGAAAATCATCCCGACGCGCCGGCGCAGGTCGACCGGGTCGACGCCGCTGCCATAGATGTCGGCGCCGTTCAGCAGCATGGTGCCCTCGACCTTGGTCCCGTCAATCAGGTCGTTCATGCGGTTCATGCAACGCAAAAAGGTCGATTTACCGCAACCGGACGGTCCGATGAAAGCGGTGACCGAATGCGGCATGACATCCAGCGAGATATCGGTCAGGGCGTTGAAGTCGCCGTACCAAAAGTTCATGTTGCGGACATAGTAGGTGGCGTCGGTCGGGCGGTTGACCAGTTCCAACGCGTATTTTGTGCCCGGCGCGGTTGTTGTAGCCATCATACTCCCCCTATTTCTTTGTTTCCATGCGCCGGTGATAGCGCTTTGCAATCCAGCGGGCCCCCATGTTCAGGGCCAGAATAATCACCATCAGCAGAAATGCCGTGCCGTAAGCCGCAGGCAGGTTGATGCCTTCGACGGCCATGAGGTACAGGTGGACGGCCATCGAGCGGCCCGATTCGGTGGGCAGCAGCGGCAGGTTGATGGCCAGTCCCATCGTGTAAAAGACCACGGCGGTTTCCCCGATGGCGCGGCCCAGCGCGAGCACCAGGCCGGTGATGATGCGCGGCATGGCGGTGGGCAGGACCACGCGGCTGACCGTCTGCCATTTGGTGGCGCCCAGACCGTAGCTGCCCCAGCGGATGTAGCGCGGCACGGCGCGGATGGCTTCCTCGGTGGTGCGCATGACGATGGGCAGCATCAGAAGCGTCAGCGCCATGGCAGCCGAGAGCATCGACATCGGGATGTGCATGGCCTCGACAAAGAAGGTCAGGCCGAACAGACCCATGACGATGGAGGGCACGCTGGCAAGCGAGTCTGCGGCAAAGCGGATGATGCGGACAACGCGGCCCTGTTTGGCGTATTCCGCCAGATAGACGGCCGCGAGAATCGCGATGGGTGTGGTGAAGAGCATCGACAGCAGCGTGCAGTAAAGCGTGCTGACGATGGTGGGCCAGATGCCGCCCTCGCTGTTCACGCCGTGCGGCCAAGTGAAAATAAAGGACGGCGAGATCACCCCGATGCCGCGCACGATGACATAGATCAGGATGACGGCGAGTGCCGCCACGGTGATGCCGGCTGCCAACCAGAGTATCGCGAGCGCGATTTTGTTCGCGGCGTGCTCGCGCCCCAAGCCCCCCTTGCGGGCGAGCTTTTTTTCGCGCAAGACGTCCATGCCGGTCTTTGGCGTAACCGGACTCATAGGCGCTTGTCTTTCTTCTTGGTTTTTCTCTTTTGGTCGCGTGCCATCAGACGCACCGTCAACACCAGTGCCATCGAAATCAGGAACAGAATCGCCGCCATACCGAACAGTGCGGTGCGATGCAGACCGGACGAATAGCTCATGCCCAGCACGATTTGGCTGGTCAATGTGGAGATCGGCGCATTGATGCCGGCAAACAGCTGCGGCGCGTTTCCGACCACCATCAGCACCGCCATGGTTTCGCCGATGGCGCGTCCCATGCCCAGTATCACCGCGTCGATGATGCCGATTTTCGCGGCCGGCAACACCACCTTGTAGATCGTCTGCCATTGGGTGGCACCCATGGCAAAGCTGGCCTCGCGGATTCCCATCGGAATCGATTTCAGCGCGTCCTCGCTTAAGGTGGCGATGGTGGGGACAATCATGATCGACAGGATGATCCAGCCCGTCAACGGTCCGAACCCGGCCCCGCCCCCTGCACGCGCGACCAAGGGGGCGACCACAACCACGCCGAAGAAACCATAGACGACCGACGGAATGCCCGCCAACAGCTCGACGGCGGGTCGTATGATGTTGCGCACGCGCGGTTTGGCTATTTCAGACAAAAACACGCTGGTGAGTACTGCCAACGGTGCCCCTATGATCAGTGCCCCCGCCGTCACAATCAGGCTGCCCAGCAGGAAGGGCACGATGCCGTAGATGTTGTCCTCGACCGACCATTGGGTGCCGGTCAGAAAATCCCAGAGCCCGATTTGCGAGAACAGGGGCGAGGCCTTCCAGGCGACGAACGCGAAAATCAAAAACACGGCAAGCACCGCCACAAAGGCGCAGATGAAAAACAGTGTCGCCAGCGCGGCCTCTTTGACCTGCGTGGCGCGGCTGACCATCACCAGCTTGCCGGTTTTGTTGCCGGAATCGCTCATTTATCCCCCGAGCTTTGGGACGTACTCCCCGTCGGTAGATTCAAGTTTCCCGAAATGACCGGCAGGAAGCCGGCGTCGCGCACCGCGCCTTCCTGGACCTCGGACGACAGCACGTATTGCAGGTACTGTTCGGCCAGGATGCTGGGGTGTTTCGGCATCAGGAAATACAGTTTGCGCGACAGCGGATAGCGCCCGGTCGCGATGTTTTCTTCGGTGGGCTCGATGCCGTCGACGATCAGCGCTTTGACCGGCGTGTCGACGAATCGCGGCGCCACAAATCCGACCGAAATGTAGCCGATGGCGCCGGGCGTGCGGGTCACGACCTCGCGCACCTGACCGGTTCCGGGCAGCACCACCGCGTCGATCTCGAAGGGCGCGTTTTGCATGATGGTTGTGGCAAAGGCGTCGCGGGTACCGCTGGCCTCGTCGCGGTTGATCAGCGTGATGGGGATGTCGGCCCCGCCGACCTGGCTCCAATTAGTGATGCGGCCGGCGAAAATCTGGCGGATTTCGTTGGTGGACAGCCCGTTGATCGGGTTATCGGGGTGCACAATCACGGCAATCCCGTCGTTGGCGATCGGAATCATATCCAGGTCCAGCTGCGTTTCGTCGTCTTTCAGTTCGCGCGACGTGGTGCCGATGTCTGCAGTGTGGGTGACACCCACGGCCTCGATACCTGCAGACGACCCCATGCCGCTGACCAGGATCGATGTGTCTGCGTGCTGTTTCTGAAAGTCCTCGGCAGCCTGTTCGGCGATCGGCAGAATCGTGGTCGAGCCGCTGACCGTGATCGAATCGACGTGCCGTTTGTCGCCGGAACAGCCGGCCACCAGCACGCAGGACGCACCCAGGATCAGCACCAACAGCCCTGCCGCCACACACGGGCTGAGCCGCGCATGACGCGCATGACACAACGCCCGCAGACGGGTGCCCGGACGGAACGGCGGACGGGTCCCCGAACGGGTGCCTATGCGATGCATACGTATGCTCCGAAACGACCGGTCAGACCGTCGTCGGCTCGATAGGAAAAAAATCGCGTTGACTCAGCGACCGTCGATATCCCCAAAGCAGTTATCCCTTCCTCACGTAACCCCGCCTGCACCAGGGTCGCGCGTACTGCCTGCGTCAGGTCGAAACGTACCTTTTCAACCCGGGCGGGCGCGTTGCCAAAATCCGGTCGGTCCGATGTTTCGGCCCGCGTTTTCGAATAGTCAATTGTAGGAAAGACCGCCTGAAATTTCAAGGCGAGATCCGCATCGACCTCAAAGCTCTCCGGACCGATGGCAGGACCGATCACTGCCGTGATGTCGGCGGGTGCGACCGCATAGCGTTCCTGCATCGCGCGGACTGCCACGGCAGCAATTTGGGAGAGTGTCCCGCGCCACCCGCTGTGTACAACAGCGACGGTTGCGCTGGGTCGGGTTGCATACAAAATCACCGGCACACAGTCGGCGAAACACAGCAACAGCGGGGTTTGGGGCAGTTGCGTCATCAGGGCGTCCGTGTCGGGCACGCCATGTGCGGGGTAAGCCAGCGCCGTGGACAGAGCGTCGGCCGTGACGTCGAATATGCGCGTGCCGTGCGTCTGCAGGGCACCCACCAGTCGTTCATGCGCGCGGGGGTTTACGCCCAAGGCCGCCGACAGACGCCTGCGGTTTTCCGCGACGTGCGCGGGATCGTCGTCGGTTTGCAGCCCCAGGTTCAGTGTTGCGTACGGAGCAGGGCTGACACCACCCGTGCGCTCGCTGAACGCGGTGATGATACCCGCGTCGGCGGCGGCCGGGTCGGTCACATACCTGATACCGCCTGATTCGCAACGCTGCAGCACACGTCCCCCTTTCCTACGTCCTAGGTACAACCTGTTTCATCAGTGGTGCGCGGTTCTGTACATCAGCCTTTACGGCAGCCTACACACCGGCCTATACATCAGCCTATACACCAGCCTATACATAAGGCGGACCCTGTGGCGGCGAGGTCGCTCCGTCGTCGCCACAGGGTCCAAACTTGGTGTTTATGCAATGATACTCCTATTCCCGCAGTTTATGCAAGTACTTTATTCAAGTAACGCCCGGTCCATGATTCAGGCACGGCGGCGACCTCTTCAGGCGTTCCATAGGCGACCAACTCCCCACCCCGAATACCGCCCTCGGGACCCAGGTCGATCACACAGTCGGCCGACTTGATCACGTCCAGATTGTGCTCGACCACCAGCACCGTGTTCCCGGAATCAACCAGACGCTGCAGGACCTCCAGCAGCTGCCGGACGTCATCGAAATGCAGTCCCGTCGTGGGCTCGTCCAGAATATAGAAGGTCTTCCCCGTGCTGCGCCGCTGCAGTTCGCTGGCCAGTTTCACCCGCTGAGCCTCGCCACCGGACAGCGTGGTCGCAGGCTGCCCCAAACGGATATAGCCCAGTCCGACATCATACAGCGTCTGCAGCTTGCGCTTGATTTGCGGGATGTTGCCAAACAACTCCAGCGCATCGCTGACCGTCATACCCAACAGATCGGCGACCGTCTTTCCGTGCCAAGTCACCTGCAGCGTCTCGCGGTTATAGCGCGCCCCACCGCAGGCCTCGCAGGGCACATAGATGTCGGGCAGAAAGTGCATCTCGATTTTTATCTGCCCGTCGCCCTTGCAGGCCTCACAGCGCCCCCCGTTCACGTTAAAGCTGAAGCGGCCGGGGCCGTACCCCCGCATTTTCGCGTCGGCCGTCGAGGCATACAGCGCCCGTATGTCATCCCAAACCCCGGTATAGGTTGCGGGGTTGCTGCGGGGCGTGCGTCCGATCGGACTCTGGTCGATGTCAATCACCTTGTCCAGCGCGCCCAGACCGGTGATTTCGTCATAGGCACCGACACGGCGCCGGGCATGTTGCAGGCGATTGGCCAGCAGCGGCGCCAGCGTATCGGTCACCAGCGATGACTTGCCCGATCCCGATACCCCGGTGACCACCGTGAAGGTCCCGATGGGGATGTCAATCGTCAGGTTCTGCAAGTTGTTTTCCGCAGCTCCGCGCAAAACCAGCGACCCACGCCCCGGACGCCGGCGCTTTTCCGGAAGCTCGATCCGACGCCTACCCGACAGGTAATCCGCCGTCATCGAACGACGTGACCGCAGCAGCTGCGCCGGGGTCCCTGCCGCCACGACCTCACCCCCGGCAACGCCGGCACCCGGTCCCATGTCGACCACGTAATCGGCGGCGCGTATCGTTTCCTCGTCGTGTTCGACCACAATGACCGTGTTGCCCAAATCGCGCAGCCGCTCCAGCGTGGCAATCAGCCGCGCATTGTCGCGTTGATGCAAGCCGATGCTGGGCTCATCCAGAATGTACAGCACCCCCATCAGACCGGCACCGATTTGCGTCGCCAGTCGGATGCGCTGCGCCTCTCCCCCGCTCAGCGTCGCCGTCGCGCGCTCCAAGGTCAGATAATCCAGGCCGACGTCCACCAGGAATTTCAGGCGCTGCAGTATTTCCTTGATGATTTGACGGGCTATCAGCATCTCGTGTTCGGTCAATACCAGGTTCTCAAAGAACTCCAGTGCCTGCAGGGCCGATTTGCCGGTTAACTCGTGAATGTTCAGAGCACCTACCGTGACGGCCAGAATCTCGGGTTTCAGGCGCGCTCCCCCGCAGGTCTTACAGGGAATGACGGCCATGTATTGCTCCAGTTTGTTGCGCACGATATCGCTATCCGATTCATTGTACTTGCGCATGATTTCGTTGACGGCGCCCTCCCAGCGGCTGAACCAGTGGGTTTCACGCCCGCTGCGCGTCAGGTAATCGACGCGGATTTTTTCGCCGCCCAGTCCGTACAGGAATGCGTCCTGTGCCGCACGCGGCAGATCTTTCCAGGGTGTATCGACACTGACCTGCAGATGGCACGCGACGGCGGCAAGCATCTGCGGGTAATAGTTGCCCGCAGTGCCGAACGCGGTCACGGCTCCCTGGGCGATGCTGCGCGAGCGATCGGGAACGACCAGGGTGGGATCGACCTCCAATCGCGAGCCCAGACCGGCGCAATCGGGACAGGCCCCATAGGGCGCGTTAAAGCTGAAGTCACGCGGCTGCAGCTCGTCCAAACTGATGCCGTGTTCGACACAGGCCAGCGCCTGCGAAAAGACCTGCTCGGACCCGTCGTCGCGCACGACCAGCACGCGCCCCTCGGCAATGCGCAGCGCCGTTTCCACGCTGTCGGTCAGACGTGTCCGCACGCCGTCCTTCAGCTTGACGCGATCGACCACCACATCGATGTCATGCTTGAATTTTTTATCCAACACGATCTGTTCATCCAGTGTGCGCGCCTCGCCGTCGACCCGCACGCGCGAAAAGCCCTCGGCGCGCAGCTCGTCGAACAGTTTCTGAAACTCGCCCTTGCGCCCGCGAATAATCGGCGCGACAATCTGCAGGCGCTCACCTGCTCCCATGTCCTCGATGGCGTCGACGATCTGATCGGACGTCTGACGTGTGATTTCGCAGCCGCACACGGGACAATGCGGGATTCCGACACGCGCATACAGCAGACGCAGGTAATCATAGATTTCCGTCACCGTTCCCACGGTACTGCGCGGGTTTCTGCTGGTGGTTTTCTGATCGATGGACACGGCAGGCGACAGCCCGTCGATGTGGTCGATATCCGGCTTGTTCATCTGCCCCAAAAACTGCCGCGCATACGCCGACAGACTCTCCACATAGCGCCGCTGGCCCTCGGCATAAATCGTGTCGAACGCCAACGAACTCTTCCCGCTGCCGGACAGACCCGTGATGACCACCAGACGGTCACGCGGCAGCTCCAAGTCGATGTTTTTCAGGTTATGTTCCCGTGCGCCCTTGATGGAAAGCACCGGCGTCTTGTCGTTAGCCATCCCGTCACTTCTCCGTTTCCGCTGTGCTCCGGATTCCGTTCTCGCCAGACCTTTCAGTCTAACAGATGGCACAGATGCGCTACACTGGCATGTATGCGCTACTACACGGGACACGGGGACACGGGCACGACGCGGACAGCCGACGGGCGCCCGGTGCCCAAAGACGACCCCTACATCATCTATGAAGGCCTGGTGGACGGAGCACAATGCGCCTTGGGATTTGCGGCGGTCCGTGCCGGCGCGGACGGGTTTGACGACCTACAGGCCGTTTTGGGGGAGTGTGAACGCTGCCTGTTTGCCGTGTCCGAACGGGATGCGGACGCCCGTGCCGCACTGCTGTCCCGTCTCGAGCAACTGTGTGATGCGTGGACGCCCGCCCGGGCGCAGGACGGATTCGTGCTGCCCGGCGGCAGCGAGCTGTCGGCGCGCATCGAACTGGCGCGAGTCGCCGTCCGTGCCGCCGAACGCGCGGCGGTCACCGCCGGTGTTACCGCGGCGATACCTGTGCTGAACCGCCTGAGCGACCTGCTGTATGCCCTGGCGCGCAGCGCCAACCGCCTGGCCGGCATCCCCGATACCCCCGTCTAAATGATTCGGATGCGCGTACGCGCATCCTCGACGTAATGTGTTCGCGCAACAAACCCGGTTGCGCTCACGGGCGGCACGGAGTGCCGCGCTACGGGGATTCCCGCAATTGCAGACAATGTGACAGATACAAAACGTCATTGCGAGAGAGCGGGTTGTGCGACCGCGGCAATCCATCGAGCGGGCCTATGCCCGCTCGGATCAATGATTCGGATGCGCGTAGGCGCATCCTCGACGTAATGTGTTCGCGCAACAAACCCGGTTGCGCTCACGGGCGGCACGGAGTGCCGCGCTACGGGGATTCCCGCAATTCGAGATTCACTGATTGACCTATCACAACTGACGGAGGCTTTGACACATCACCCGCAATTGCCGGACGCCCTGTAGCGCGTCACTCCTGTGGCGCCGTGGCGACGACAGTCGCCACTGAATAGGTCCCGTCACGCCCAGCGTGACGGGAACAATGGTACCGCGCGGCGTCACTGCTCCCGTGCTGCGCACGGGCGCGTAGTATCCGGGGCGGGTTGCCACCCGCCCCGGTGGATTGCCACGCGCGCTCCGCGCGCTCGCAATGACGGCGGTGGTGAGGATTGAGCCGAAAAAAGTTGTAAAGCTTTTTTCCAGGCTCAATCCGTCCGCGCCCGGGACAATGACGGCTGTGGTGAGGACCGGTGCGAAAAAAGCTGCAAAGCTTTTTATCGCATCCGGTCCGTCCCCTGCAGCTCTTACTTAACTTTCAGCTTCTTTACGATCTTTTTCTTGCCGACGCGAATGGTGATTTTCGTGGTACCGCGCTTTTTGGCGACGATCTTGCCTGCCTTGTCAACGGTGGCCACTTTCTTCTTGCTGCTCTTGAAGGTGATCTTAAGCCCGGTCGCTTTGGCAGACTT